>CAYONP010000178.1:0-2801 GCA_964405335.1 uncultured Fimbriimonadaceae bacterium | reverse complement strand
TCGGCGGCACTGGCGGGCAAGCCGCCAGTGGCACCGAGAGGCGGTCTTGGGGCTCTCAGTGAACGCCTATGGGGTCCGTCCCCTTTTTTGCCCGCTCTGATTGTCGTACAATGAGTGTGAGGCGGAGGGGCGTGCGATGTCGCTGGTCGGCCGGCTGCTGGGCGCGCGGCGAGCGGTGCTCTGGAGCGGCGTTGGACTGCTCGGCGTGGCACTGCTGGTCGCCTTCTTCCGCTACCGCGACCGGCCCGTCGCCTGGACGCCGCCCGCGCTGGTGCTGCCCGAGCCCAACGGCTTCGACCTGCTCGTCGAGGCGGCCGGCGAGCTGCCACGGCGCACCGAGCTGCACCCGGAGCTGGCCGCGCTGTGGCGCGACGGCGCCGGCCTGGCCGAGTTCGCCGCGCACGGTGAGGCAAAGCAATCGATCGCCGCGGCCTGCGCGCCGGCCTTCCAGGGCGCGCGAGCGGCGCTGGCGCACCCCATCGTCATCCCGCCCGGTGCCGGTGCGCCGCGATTGGCCGACCTGCACCGGCAGATGCTGCTCTGCGGCGCACCCTCGCGCGCGAACGGCGGCGACTGGGACGCGGCCGCGGGGACCGCCCTCGATGCCTTGGCCATCGCCGTTGCCTGCGGGCAGTGGGATACGAGTCGTTGGCGACTGGCCAGCCGGCGCTCGGCCCTGGTGCTGGCGGTCATCGTCCCCGAACTGGACGCCGGCAGCGCCCGCGCCGCGGCGCGTCGGGTCGAGCGGCTGCTGGCCGAGCTGCCCGACTTCGGCACCGTCTGGGAGCGGCAGCAGGCTGGCTATCTCGGCCGGCTGACGCGGCTGATGGAGCGGCGGCCGCACTGGCGCCACTACCTGCTCGACGTCGACCTGCCCGACGGCGACACGTTCCTGCTCGGCCAGCAGCTCGAGGAGAGCGTCAAGCAACTGGCCCGGGTCGAACTGCTGACCCGCGAGCAGGTGATCGACGAGTACTTGCGCTACTTCGACCGCTGCGCCCGCCACGTCGGCGAGCCGCATGACCCGCGCGGCACGCCGATCCCGATGCCGTTCGAGGAGTACGGCGGGCGGCAACGGGCGATGTTCGAGAACAGCCGGTTCGACCACCTGATGACCCGCGCCGCGCTGGGGCAGCTCGCGGTGGCGCTGGCGCTCCAGGCGTGGCGCGCCGAGCATGGCGATCCGCCGCCCGGCCTGTCCGCGCTGGTGCCGGAGTATCTGTCGGAGGTGCCGGCCGACCCGTTCACGCCGCGCCGCACGCTGGGCTACCGGCCCGGCCGGCAGCCGGTCGTCTACAGCGTCGGGCCGGACGGCGAGGACGACGGTGGCCGGCCGGTGCGCGAGTATCTGCGTGAGGAGCCCCACCGCGCGCAGGTGCAGGTCGATTCGTCGGGCGATTTCGTGTTGGGGGCGAACTGGTAGGAGCGCGTCATGTCGATGCGGCATTCGGCGCGGATCTCGCGGCGGAGCATCGCCGCGGCCACGGCGGCGACGGCGCTGGTCGGCTTGCTCGGCTGGCGGATCGTGCTCTCGAGTCGCCCGCCGCGTCTGGTTTTGCCCGAGGTGGTGCTGCCGGAGCCGAATGGGTATGACACACTTCGTTCGGCCGCCGAGACGTTCACCGACGTCGTTGGCCCGGTGGCTCTGCCGGGGATGGGCACCTTCGACTTCCGCAACCTGCCGCCGGAAGAGCTCGATTGGGCGTTGCCGGAGAAGCGCACGCAGGCGGCCGCCAACGTCGAGGCGTTCGACCTGGCCGAGTCCGCGCTGGACCAGCCAATCGTCAGCCCGTTGACGCCGCTCTACGACAGCTCGCTTCGCCTTCTCTGCCACCTCATGCTGGTCTGCCGTAGCCATGTTGCCGCGGCGGATGGCGACGTGGCGCGAGCGATGGAAGTGGCCCTTGATGTCGTCGAGATCGGTCACCGACTGGAGCTTGCCGACCTGGGCCACACCCGGCTCAATCGTGGGCTGCAAGCAGCCGCGTGCCTGGTCCCCCGGCTCGAAGCCGAGACGGCCCGTGCCGCCGCGGAGCGTGTGGCCGCCCTCCAGGCCGCACGGCATTCGTTTCGCGATTGCTGGCAGCGCTCCGGTTTGACCTTCCTCATCCGAATAGACCAGCAGCTCAAGCCCTCAGACTGGCGCGACCGGACGGTCTCGGAGTTCTACATGGTCGGCACGACGAGCCGGCGAACGCCGCTGAGCATGGCGCGCGATGAAGCGCGCCAGCTCTTTGCCAGCAAGCAAGGCGTCATCGACGGCTGGCAACGCTACTTGGCCGACATGGAGCCACACTGCGACGAGCCCTACAGCGCGACGGCGCCGGTGCACCAGGAACCCTTCAGATCGATGAGCAGCGCGCGACCAGAGCCGATGTACGAGCGCCACAAGATCCAGTGGCTGGCGTCGGAGGCGTTGCTGCGGCAGTTGGCGTGCGCGTTGGCCCTTCGCGGGTTCGAGCTCGACTACGGCCGCGCAGCCACGAGCTTGACGGAGCTGGTGCCCCTGTATCTACCCGCGGTACCGACCGATCCGTTCGATGATCCGCATCCGCTGCGGTACGAACCCGGCGCCAGCAGGCTCGGCGTGCATAGCATCGGACCCGACGGCGTCGACAATCACGCCGATAGGCGGGCGCGCAAGCAGCCACCTTGGCCGGCGACGGTCTGCGGCGAGGTGATGGAACTGGGCGATGTGGTTCTGTGGCGGAATCCGTGACGTTTCGCGCTTCCGCCCACCCCACTCGTCTATCTCCGGGAGACCCCGATGCTCCTCCGCCGTTCGCGCAATCGGCTCTGGC
>CAYONP010000177.1:0-3040 GCA_964405335.1 uncultured Fimbriimonadaceae bacterium | reverse complement strand
ACCGCTTCGAGGACGCCCTCAACTCGGCCCGCGCGGCCATCGAAGAGGGCATCGTGCCGGGCGGCGGCGTGGCCCTGCTACGCGCCCAGGCGGCGCTCGACGGCGTGGTGACCGACAACGACGACGAGAAGACCGGCGTCGAGATCATCCGCCGCGCGCTCGAAGAGCCGCTGCGTCAGATCGCCGAAAACGCCGGCCACGAGGGCAGCGTGGTGGTCAACCAGGTGCGCACGAGCGACTTCAACGTCGGCTTCAACGCGCTGACCGAGGAGTACGGCGACATGATCACCGCCGGCATCTACGACCCGGTCAAGACCACCCGCAGCGCGCTCGAGAACGCTTCGTCGATCGCCAGCCTGGTGCTCACCACCGAGGCGCTGATCGCCGAGAAGCCCGAGGAAGAGAAGGCCCCGGCGCCCGGCGGCGGCGGGTATCCCGACTACTGATCCAGGCACCAGACCTGCCTCACACCGCCCCGCGACCGACCGGTCGCGGGGCGGTCATTTGTGGCGGGGCGGCTACGGGATGATCCCCCACGCGCGCAGCAGCTCCACCCCGCTCGGCCGCTCCCAGAGCCAGTCGACCTGGAGCCAGAGGCCGGGAATGACGCGCGACTCGAGCCGGCCCGAGGCATCGGGCTGGAGGGCTTCGTACGCGCCGTCGGTGAGGGTGTAGAACAGCGCCTCCTGCCGCTCCGGGTCGAGGATCCAGTACTCCGGCACGCCGGCCTGTTCGTACTCGCCGAACTTCTCGACTGTGTCCCTCCGGCGGCTGCCGGGCGAGATAATCTCGATCACCAGGTCGGCGGGTCCGTCGAGGTGTGTGTCGTGGGCCCGTTCGAGGTGAGCGTCGAGGATCACCATCGCGTCCGGCGCGCGGCTCGTGCCGACGGCGGCGAGGTGCATCTGGTACGGCTCAGCCTGCACCTCGCCCACGCGCGATTCCTCGCAGTACAGGTCCAGCATCTGGGTCAACCAGATGGCCAGGCTGCTGTGCGCTCGCCGAACGGCGGCCATCGGCACCACCTCCCCGCGCACCCACTCGCTGTGCTCCGGCACGTCCTCGCGGATGAGGAACTCGGCGAAGCTCATACGCAACGGCTCGGCGACGGCCGCGGTGGGTGTCGATGGACTCGATCGTGGCGACATGATCACTCCTCCGGGATGATCCCCCACGCGCGCAGCAGCTCCACCCCGCTCGGCCGCTCCCAGAGCCAGTCGACCTGGAGCCAGAGGCCGGGAATGACGCGCGACTCGAGCCGGCCCGAGGCATCGGGCTGGAGGGCTTCGTACGCGCCGTCGGTGAGGGTGTAGAACAGCGCCTCCTGCCGCTCCGGGTCGAGGATCCAGTACTCCGGCACGCCGGCCTGTTCGTACTCGCCGAACTTCTCGACTGTGTCCCTCCGGCGGCTGCCGGGCGAGATAATCTCGATCACCAGGTCGGCGGGTCCGTCGAGGTAGTTCTGCCGCACCCGGTCCAGGTGCTCGGTCAGGACGACGAGCACATCCGGTGCGCGGCTGGTGTCGCTCGGCTGCAAGTGCATCTGGAACGGCTCGTAGAACAGCCGTCCGAGTTGGTAGTGCTCCACGAAGAGCCGGAGCGAGGCAATCAACATCGAGCCGAGATCCTGATGCCCTTCACCAACCGGCGCCATCGGCACCACCTCCCCGCGCACCCACTCGCTGTGCTCCGGCACATCGTCGCTAACGAGGAACGCCGCGAAGCTCATGCGCCGCGGCTCGGTCGTGGCGCCGGCCAATTTGCTGATCGCCATGTCGGTCTCTTGGCCCCATTATAGCCGGCAGGTGCCGGCGGCGCGGCGTTGACACCGCCCCGCCCACCTGCTACGTTGGCGCCGGCCGGCGGAGCTTGTCGGATGCGCGGTTGGCGTCGGGTGCGTGACGGTCTGCTCGGTCTCGCCGTGGCCACGCTGGGGCTGGCCTGCGGCACCAGCCGGGAGGGCGATGTCGTTCTCCTCGCCGACGGTTTCATCGCCGGGCTGGTGCTGACCGTCGCCGGCACGCCCGCCGCCGGCGTGCCGGTCAGCGTCGAGCCGGCCAGCCGAATTGCACCGGGCACCACAGCGACCGGACAGGACGGCCGTTTCTCGCTCCGCGCGCCGGCCGGAACGGTGTCGGTCACCATCGGCGGCGGCCCGGTCAACCGCGAGATCCGGTCGGCGGCGGTGGATGAGCACCAGACCACGCCGCTCGAGCCGGTGGTGGTCACCGCCGACGGCGGCGAGCCTGTCGGCACGCCGCCGGAGATCACGTCGGCCGGTGTCGACAGCGCGGCGGTGCCCGACGGCGGGACGGTGGCCGTAACGGCCACTGTCTCCGATACCGACACGTCGCCGGACGACCTGTTGGTCACCGCCTTTGCCACGGGGCCCGGCGGCGAGCTGCTCGCCGGCGCGCCGATGAGCTTGCCGGCGACGCGTCAGACTGGCGAGTACCGCGCAGAGCTGACGTTGAGCAACTCCACCGGCGAGTCGATCGAGGTGACAGTGACAGTACACGCCGTTGATTCGCCGGGCAGCGGCCTCGGCACGCGGCAGATCGCGGGCACGGTCACGGTTCAGGCGACCGCGCCGGCGCGCTGAGCGGTGCGTCGAATGTTGTGAGAGTGTGACAAACCGCCCCAAAACCGCCTTCCGTCGCGGAAGGTGGTGCCTCAATCTGTCGCGAAGGGCCGCTCACCGGACCATCGAGTGGGAACCGTCGCGGGTCGTCTGCTCGCTTGATCAGACATCTGGCGTGGTCCCAGGGGCGCGTGGGAGCCGGACCAGTGGTCCGACGAGGCCTATGGACGCACCGTTGAGCATGCAGTCTGTCAGCGTGCAGATGGTCGACCCGACCGACGACCCGCGTGAGGTCGACGAGGCGCCGATGATCGACGACGCGGTGCGCCTCTGGATGTACCGCCTGCGCGGCGCCCCGCTGCTGACCGAACGCGAAGAGGTGCAACTGGCCAAGCGTGTCGAGGCCGGCGACGACGCGGCGATGCACCAGATGGTCGAGGCCAACCTGCGCCTGGTGGT
>CAYONP010000176.1:0-3172 GCA_964405335.1 uncultured Fimbriimonadaceae bacterium | reverse complement strand
GGACGCGTCACTCCTCCGGTGCGAACCCCCGCCGCACCGTGTTCTCGCTGCACGACCGCTCCTCGACGAACTGGTGCAGGTAGTTCGGCCCGCCCGCCTTGATGCCCGTGCCGCTGTATTTGAACCCGCCGAACGGCTGGCGGTAGACCAGCGCGCCGGTGCAGCCGCGGTTGAGATAGAGGTTGCCCACCCTGAACTCGCGCCGGGCCCGGGCCAGGTTGACCGGCGAGCGACTGATCACCGCGCCGGTGAGGGCGTACTGGGTGCCGTTGGCCAGCTCCAGGGCGTGGTCGAAGTCGCGCGCCCGCATGACCGCCAGCACCGGGCCGAAGACCTCTTCCTGCGCCAGCCGGTGGTGCGGCTCGATGTCGGCGATGATGGTGAACGGGAGGTAGTGCCCGTCGCTCGGCAGGTCGTCGCGGCGGAGCAGGACGGTGCCCTCGCCGGCGCCGAGGTCGATGTAGCGCCGGATGCCCTCCGCCGCCTCGGCGGTGACCACCGGGCCGTAGGCGAAGGCCGGGTCGGTCGGCGGGCCGATCGGCAGCGAGCGCGCGGCCTCGACCAGCCGCGGGACGAAGGCGTCGTAGCAGTCGTCGAGGACGATGGCCCGGCTGCAGGCCGAGCATTTCTGGCCTTGATAGCCGAAGGCCGAGTAGATCACCGCCTCGACGGCGACGTCGAGGTCCGCGTCGCTATCGACGATGATCGCGTTCTTGCCGCCCATCTCGCAGATCACGCGCCGCACGCCGGGCTGTTCGAGCGAGGTGTCGAACGCCTTGCGCAGGATCCGCAGCCCCACCTCGCGCGAGCCGGTGAAGGCGATGAACCGCGTGTCGGGGTGCTCGACCAGCAGGTCGCCGATCACGCTGCCGCGGCCGGGCAGGTAGTTGAGCACGCCCGGCGGCAGGCCGGCGCAGCAGTCGACGAACTTGGCCGCGATGACCGGCGACGGACCGGCGGGCTTCATCACCACGGTGTTGCCGCAGACCAGCGCGGCGACGGTCATGCCGCACAGAATCGCCAGCGGGAAGTTCCACGGCGCGATGACCACGCCGGGCCCGAGCGGCTGGTAGAACAGGTGGTCGAGCTCGCCGGGCCAGCGGCCGAGGCGGTGCGGCTCGGCCATCAGTCGCTCGGCCTCGGCGGCGTAGTAGTCGCAGAAGTCGATCGCCTCGGCGACGTCGGCGTCGGCCTCGCGCCAGTTCTTGCCCACCTCGCGGACCATCCAGGCCGACAGCTCGTCGCGCCGGGTGCGCATCGCCTGCGCCACGCCGCGGATCAGGTCCGACCGCTCGGCCGCCGGGCGGTCGCGCCAGGCCCCGAACGCCGCCTTCGCCGCCGCCACCGCGTCGAGCGCATCCTGCCGCGAAGCCTGCGCGACGCGGCCGACGACGATCGCCGGCGCGGCCGAGTCGGTCGAGTCGGCCCACTCATCGCCGGCGCGCGCGCTACCGTTGATGAGCAGCGGATAGTCCTGCCCGAGCTGGCCGCCGACCGCGGCCAGGGCGGCGGCGAAGGCCTCGCGCACATCGGCCCGGGCGAAGTCGCGGTGCGGTTCGTTGCGGAACAGGGAGTCGGGCTGCGGGTCGGGCGCGGCGACCAGGCCGTCGAGCGGCGGGCGGAGCAGGGCTGCCGAGTCGGCCTCGTCGCGGAACTTGGCGCGGAGGAAGCCCTCGTTCGAGGTGTTCTCGAGCAGCCGCCGGACGAGATAGGCCATGCCGGGCAGCAGCTCGCCGATGGGCACATACTCGCGCATGCGGATGCCGCGGGGCAGCAGCGCCGGGCGCAGCGGCTCGGCCATGCCATAGAGGGTCTGCACCTCGAACCCGCCGTCGGGCACGCGGTGGTCCTCGGCCGAGGCCAGCGCGGCGGCGATGGTGCGCACGTTGTGGCTGGCAATCGCGGCGCGCAGATGGGCATGCTCGGCCAGCAGCAGGTCGGCGATCGCCTCGTAGTTGGCGTCGGTCTCGGGCTTGTTGCAGTAGACCGGGATGGGCCAGCCGTGCTGCTGGGCGGTGACGGTCTCGTAATCCCAGTAGGCGCCCTTAACCAGCCGGACGGTGAACCGCCGGCCGGTGGCGCGAGCCCACTCGACAACCGTCTTCGCATCGTCCAGGCTGTCGCGCAGGTAGGCTTGCAGGACCAGCCCGAGGTCGTCCCAGCCGGCCAGCTCCGGTTGATCGAGCAGGCGGCGGAAGAGGGCGAGGGTGAGGTCCTTCAGCTCGTACTGCTCCATGTCGAGGTTGCAGAACGCGCCGCGCTCGCGGGCGAGCTGGAGGATCGGCAGCAGGCGCTCGACCAGCGCGTCGACCGAGCCGGAGAAGTCGACCGGGTCGATCTGCGAGTAGAGCGCCGAGATCTTGATCGAGACGTTGACCCGCGGGATCGGCCCTCGGTCGTCCTCGTCGATGGCCGGCACGGGCTTCCAGGTCGCGGCGGCGGTGCAGAGCTGGTCGACCAGGTCGAGGTAGCGGCGCTGGTACTCGAGCGCCTCAGCGGCGCTGACCGTCGCCTCGCCGAGCAGGTCGACGGTGAAGCCGAGCTGCTGCCGGCGCATCGTCTCGAGTTTCGGCAGCGCCTCGGCCGGGGTCTCGCCGGCGACAAAGGTGTGGGCCATGCCGCGGATGTTCTTCTCGACCTGGGCAATCGCGGTGCGGGCGATCAGCCCGCCGCCGCCGGCGGCCTTCAGCCCAAGCTGCATCCAGGCCGGCGTCTCGATCCCCTCGTCGCCGAAGTACTCCTGCAGGTGCCGGGCAATCGCCTCGGGCGTGCGGAGCACGGGGAAGACGTCGACAAAGCGGAAGAGCTGGGTTTTGAACTGCTCGTCGCCCATGGCCCAGTCGAGCAGCTTGCCGCTCCAGAAGTCCTTGCGGAAGACCGACGGCGCGGCCTGCGCCATGCCCCGAAAGATGGCCTCGCCGTGCTCGCGGATCCGGCTCTCGCGGTCTGCGGCCATGACACACTCCAGCCCCGGAGTATCACCCGGAAGTGGGATTGCGTCGAGGGGGCGGCGGAGGGCAGGCGCGGGGGCCGCGGCCGGACGGATGACTCCCCTCTCCCTGGCGCCGCGCCAGGGGGAGGGGTCGGGGGTGGGGGCTTGTCGTCCATGCCCTCCTGCGACCGCGACCCGCGCCGACCGGGACGGTCGGCCTACGCGTAGGGCGACCGGCCC
>CAYONP010000175.1:0-3212 GCA_964405335.1 uncultured Fimbriimonadaceae bacterium | reverse complement strand
CCACTGGCGGCTTGCCCGCCAGTGCTGTCCTGCAGCTCGTCGGCGGCACTGGCGGACAAGCCGCCAGTGGCACCGAGAGGCGGTTTTGCGCCCAAAGTCAACGCCGGTGGGGTCAGGGTCCTTTTTCATGAGCCAGTTTCGAGATGGGCCAGTGCCTCGGCCAGGTCGCGTTCGTGGTCGATATCGAGACTGAGCGTCGGGCTGCAGCCGCGCAGCACGGCGACGGGGAAGCCGGCCAGGCGGCTGAACCGCCGGACCAGCGCAGCGACGCTGAGCAGCCGCCAGCGCAGCTTGTAGGTCAGGGCGAGCTGGATGAAGAAGCCGTAGCCCATCAGGCCGGCGAGTTTGAGGAAGTCCTTGCGGGCGCGGAACAGCGCGTCGATCTCGTCGCGCCGGTCGAGCACCGCCGCCGGGTCGATGACCATCGCCGACGAGCCGGTCATGTCGCCGTCGCGCAGCGGCACGTAGCTGTTCGCCTCGTGCGGGAACCGGGCGCGGACCTCTTCACGCGTGAAGACCGGATAGACCACCCCCGCCTCGGGCGCGCGCGCCGCCAGGTCGTCAATCGCCGCCGCCTCGATGAACGGCAGGTCGCAGGTGCAGCAGACCACCCGCCCCTCGCCGCGGGTCGCTTCGAGACCGGCGAGCAGGTTGTCGGCGGCGGTCTCGGCCTCGTCGCGCCAGAGGTCGTCGGCCCGCAGGTCGAGCGTGTCACGGATCTCGGGCGGGCCGACGACGCAGACGCGGTCGACCGCCTCGGCCTCGTGCAGGGCCCCGAGCACGCGGTCGATCAGCCGGCTGCCGCCGAACTCAATCAGGCCCTTGATCGACTGCCCTGTCTGCTCGGCCAGCGGGCCGGAGATGCGTCCGCCGGCGGTCACCACCGCGTGCATGGCGTGGCTCCGTGGGCGCGGATCATATCACGCCGGCACCGCGCTTGCCGAAACGACCGCGCCGGTCGATACTGTGCCCTGCGGAGCAAGCATGGCTGAGCCGAGCAGCCCGCGCACGACGGTCAGGCGCCTGGCCGAGCGCGGCGCCTATGACCGTGAGACCGTCCGGGCCATTCTCGACGCCGCCTTCGTCTGCCACGTCGGCTTCGTCGACGAGGGGCATCCGTTCGTCATCCCCACGCTCTATGCCCGCGACGGCGAGCGGCTGCTCCTCCACGGCTCGCCGGGCAGCCGGATGCTGCGCGTGTTGCGCGCCGGCGCCGAGGTCTGCCTGACGGTGACCATCCTCGACGGCCTGGTGCTCGCCCGCTCGGCCTTTCATCACTCGGTCAACTACCGCTCGGTGGTAGTGCTGGGCCGCGCCGTGCCGATCACCGAGCGGAGCGAGAAGCTGGCTGCGCTCGAACGCCTGGTCGAGCACATCCAGCCTGGCCGGGCCGCCGACGCGCGGCCGCCGAACGAGGCCGAACTGCGCCAGACCGAAGTGCTGGCCCTGCCGCTCGATGAAGCCTCGGCCAAAATCCGCGTCGGCCCGCCGAAGGACGAGCCGGACGATTACGCCCTGCCGGTCTGGGCCGGCGTGGTGCCGCTGAGCCTGGTCCGCGGCGAGCCGGTCGACGACAGGCGGCTGATCGACGGCGTCGCCCTGCCCGACTACCTGCGGCGCCGATGACGGTTCGCCTCGAGGCCGAACGGCACGGCGGGCGGCTGATCCTCCCGCCCGGCGGCGAGATGCCGGCGGTCGGCCTGAAACTCGACCGCGACCCGCCGCCCGGAGCGACCTGGCGACTGCGGATCGAGGTCGACGGGCTGACCTACTCGGCCAGCGAGGCGCCCTGCCTGGAGCGAGAGACGCTCGCCCCGCTGCCGGGCCTGCTCGAGGCGGTGCCGGGGCAGGAGGCGTTGCTCGTCGTCGAGCTGCAGGCGGGCTGGCAGACGCTGGCCGCCGCGACGCTGCCGCTGCGCGTGGCGCCGTTCATCCTCTGCTCCAGCCTCGATCCGCCGCAGTCGGTGACCCTCGACGAGAGTGACGCGCAGTGGCTCGGCGCGGTCGCCGCCACGGGCGTCGAGGTCGTCACCGGCGACGTGCCGGCGGCGCTGCTCGGCGTTGTCACCTGGCCCGGCGGCGAACGGCCGCACCGACTGCCGGGCGACCCGGGCCGGATCATCGCCAGCCCGCCGTGCGTCGACCACCTCGGCCGTCACTTCCCGCAGGGGCGGCTGGTGATCGACGGCTCTGCCACTGCCGAGCAGCTTGCCTTCTTCGCGGGGCAGCGGCTGCAGTGGCCGCCGATCAGCCTCGATCTCTCCTGGCTGCCGGGCGGAAGGGTCGCCGACCTGGTTCAGTTCGTGCCCGACCCGGCGCCGCCGGGCTTCGCCGTGCTGCTGCCCAGCCCCGCCGCCACCCGGCTGCGGCTGTCCGAGCTGGCCGAGCAAGGCTGCGCCGAGGCGGGCGAGCTGCTGCGGCAGGCCGACGACGCGGAGCAGGAGGCGGCCGACCAGGCGCTGCGCGAGGTGCGCCGGCGGCTGGCCGAGGGCTTGGGCCTGCCCGACTCGTGGGACCGGTTCATCGCCGTGCCGGCGCTCTATCGCGACGGCGCGCCGCTGCTGCCGAATCTGTGCCGGGCACTGGTACTCGGCAGCCACCTGATTCTGCCCGAGCTGGGCGGGCCACTCATCGACGGCCGCGATGCGCTGTTCGAGCCGCTGCGCCAGCAGCTCCTCGCCCTCGGGCTGACGCTGCACACGGTGGCCGGCGATGTCGCGGCGGCGGTCGATCGCCGGCCGGTCGGGGCGGAGTGGTGGCGACTGGGCGATGAGGCCGCCGCCGCGCGGCTCGAGCGCCCGCCGCACGGCACCGAGGTCCTCGGCCGCTGGCTGGCCGCGCGGGCCGACGGCGAGTGGGAGGCGGCCGAGGGCATCGACCTTCGCTCGACCGACGCACCGGGCTGGGAGGTTCGCCTGCCGTTGTGGCGCAGTCCGCTCGACGGCGCGACGCTGAGCAGGCAGAGCTTCACCGCCGGGCCCGAGGAGTGGGCCGAGTGGTGGATTGACGAGAACAGCTACCACGCCAGGTGCGGGCCGTCGATGCTCGAATACGTGCTGCAGCGCTTTGCCGCGCTGGCCGCCGAGGCCTGCCGGTAGGGCCACGCCAACGGCGTGTCCATCGGCGCCGCGGCGCGTGCGGGGCGCGCCGTTGGCGGCGCCCTGTACAATCTCCACCGTTCGCGACCCGCCAACGAGCGGGTCAGGACGGAC
>CAYONP010000174.1:0-3530 GCA_964405335.1 uncultured Fimbriimonadaceae bacterium | reverse complement strand
CGCGACCGTTCGCCGAACGGGCCGTCATCGGCCGCCTCGGCGAGGCGGCCCTACCCATCACCGACGCCATCCGGTCGCAGTAGGAATCACCGCGCCGGTAGGGTATGATCGACCCGGCGCATTCCGCCGTCGGAGTTGGTCATGTCTCGCGCACCTCGTCTCCTGCTGCTGCTCACCCTCGGCGTCACCGCCGCCGCGGCGCAGGAGGTGACCTTCGCCTCGCTGCTCGACGAAATGGTCGACCGGCAAGCGATCTGTCGCTACCCCGAGCCGTTCTACCTCTGTCGCCAGTTCTCCAGCTACGACCGGGCGGCGAAATCGCCGACCGAGGATTGGTTCGCCAACGGCGACCGCGGGCAGTATCTCCGCTCCGAAGAGAACGAGGGCCGGACCGAGTGGGTCATGGTCGACGCCGACGGGCCTGGCGCCATCGTTCGCATCTGGTCGGCCAATCCGTCGGGCAACCTGTTCTTCTACCTCGACGGCGAGGCGACACCGCGCTGGACGGTCGACTTTCAGGCGCTGACCAACGGCGACGGACCGGTCGGCCAGCCGCTCTCGGCGGTCCGCTCGCGGGGCTGGAACTGCTACCTGCCCATCCCGTACGCCAAGCATTGCAAGATCACCAGCGATAAGAACGACTTCTACTACCAGGTCAACTACCGCACCTACGCCCCCGGCACGCCGGTGGTCAGCTTCACGCCAGCGCAGCTCGCGGCTGAGTCGGCCAAGCTGGCCGCGGTGCAAGCCGAGCTGGCCGAGCCGGGCGCCCCGACCGGCGAGCACACGTACGGCACGGTCGAGGTCGAGGCGAACTCGTTCATGACCCACTCGCTCGCGGCGCCGGCGGGCGGGGCGGTGCTCACCGAGATGCGCCTCCGCCTGCTCGACGCCGACGAGGAGACGCTGCGCCGCACCGTGCTGCAGGCCACCTTCGACGGTGAAGAGACGGTCTTCGTGCCGCTCAGCGACTTCTTCGGCAGCGGCGTCGGCGCCAATCCCTACCGCGGCTGGTGGACCGAAGTGCTGGCCGACGGGACGATGATCAGCCGCTGGCCGATGCCGTTCGAGCGAACCGCCCGGCTGACCATCCTCAACACCACCGACCAGCCGATCCGCATCGAAGCCGAGGCACGCCTGGCGCCCTTTGCGTGGGACGATCGTTCGATGCATTTCCACGCCGCGTGGCGGTCCGAGCATCCCATCGACACCGCCGAGAAGGCCGACTGGAACTACGTCGAGCTGACCGGCCAAGGCGTCTACGCCGGTGACTCGCTGGCGGTGATGAACCCCACCGCCGCCTGGTGGGGCGAGGGCGACGAGAAGATCTACCTCGAGGGTGAGAGCTTCCCCAGCCACTTCGGCACCGGCACCGAGGACTACTACGGCTACGCCTGGTGCTGCCCCGATCCGTTCACCGCGCCGTTCCACGCCCAGCCGCGCTGCGACGGGCCGGGCAACGCGGGGCACACGACCATCAACCGGGTGCGCAGTCTCGACGCCATGCCGTTCGGCGAGTCGCTGCGCTTCGACATGGAGGTCTGGCACTGGCAGGCGGTCGACGTGGCCTACGCGGTGACCACCTGGTTCTATGGCAAGCCGGGCCTGACCACCAACCGCGAGCCGCAGTACGAGGAGGTGGTGCGCGGCGTGCCGCAGCCGCCGCAACCGTTCCGCCGGCCCGGGGCGATCGAGGGCGAGAACCTCGAGATAACGGCCATGAGCGAGGGGCTCGAGCACGAGCCGCAGGCCACCGGCGGCTATGGCGCCGGTGAGTGGAGCAACGAGACGCACCTTTGGGTCCGCCCGCGTGGCCAGGGCGGGTTCATCGAGCTGAAGGTGCCGGTGGCCACGCCGGGGACCTGGCAGGTTGTCGCCTATGCCACCAAGTCGTGGGACTACGGCATCATCCAGTTCTCGATCGACGGCCGCGACACCGGCGTGCAGATCGACTGCTTCAGCGAGCAGGTCCGTCCGACCGGGGCGATCGATCTCGGCACGCACACCGTCGCGGGCGACAGCCTGACGCTGCGCATCGAGGTGGTCGGCGCCAACCCGCAGTCGCGCGGGCCGAAGTGCTTTTTCGGCCTCGACTGCGTGGTGCTGCGGCCGGCGGCCCAGGCCGACGCCGGCCCGTTCGGCCCGCCGCGGCGACCGGTCTTCGGCGCTGAGCAGCCGTTCGGCCCTCCGGCCTTCGGCGGCCGCTGGGGGCAAGGCCCGCCGCGCCCGCCGTTCGGTCCCCGGCGCGACCCGCGCGACGACCGTTGGCCGCCGCGGTGGTGGTAGCGAGGCCGCCGGTGCGCGCCCTGCTGCTCGCCCTGCTGCTCACCGGCTGCGCGGCCAACCGCCGCGCGGGCGACCTGACCGTCGAGCTCGAACCGCCACCGGGGCTGACCGTCGGCCACCGGGTGAGCGTGCCGATTCGGCTGGGCAACCAGGGCGAGGCGCCGCTCGTGGTGCGCGACCTGGACCTCAAGAAGCCCGGGCTCCTGACCGCCGACGGTGAGCGCCGGTTGGCCGCCGACCTCGATCCCTCGGCGCCAGCAAAAGAGCTGCACGATTACCGGTCGTACCGGCTCGACCTGACGCTCGAGCCCGGCCAGAGCCAGGAGCTGCGGCTCGATCTGTGGGTCCACGACGACTGGCGGCCGCCGGCGGCGGTGGCCCTGACCGGCGAGATCGATGTCTGCCTGGGCAACTTCCATAACTTCACCGTGGCGCTGCCGGTGACCGTCTCGCCGGCGCGCGCGGCGCGGAGCCGCCCGTGAGCCACTATCGCATGGCCATGGTGCAGATGGACGGCGACGAGACCATCGCCGCCACCGCCGCGCGCATCGCCGCCTACATCCGCCGCGCCGGCGAGCGAGAGTGCCGGTTCATCCTCTTCCCCGAGATGATCTTGACCGGCTACCACGGCGAGTTCGACTTGGCCGAGCGCGATGCGGGGCTGGAGCAGATCCTCGCAGCGGTGCGCGCGGCGGGAGTGGCCACGATCGTCGGCACGGGCGACCGCACCGCCGCCGGGGTGACCATCCAGAACCGCATCTACGACGCCGCGGGCGAGCCGCTCGGCACGCACGACAAGCTGCTGCCGACCACCGGTGACCGGAAGTGGTGCCAGGTCGGCACCGAGCTGCGGCTGTTCGAGACCGCCGGCCTGCGCTTCGGCACGCTGATCTGCAACGACCTCTGGTCGACCCCGGGCTGCACCGACCTGCCCGACACGCGGCTCTTGGAGCAGCTCGGCGCGATGGGCGCGCAGGTCTGCTTCCACGCCATCTCGTCCGGCTCGTCGCCGCAGCACTGGCACTGGCACACCAGCAACACCGAACTGCGCGGCCAGGCCGCCGGCGTGACCGTGGTGGCGGCCAACCGCGCGGCCAAGCCACGGGTTAACGCGCCAACGGGCATCTGCCGCGATGGCCGCTGGCTGGTCCAGGCCCCCCGCGCCGGCGAGCAGTTCCTGGTCCACGACCTCAAACAATAGGGACGGACCCGATTCCCCGCCGCCGTTGCGGCGGCGGGGAATC
>CAYONP010000173.1:0-3703 GCA_964405335.1 uncultured Fimbriimonadaceae bacterium | reverse complement strand
CCGGGGGGGGGGGGGGGCCGGCCCCACCCCCCCCCCCGCCGGGGGGGCCCCCCCCCCCCCCGCCGCGGGGGCGGCCGGCGGCGCGCCCTCCCCCGTCCGGCGGCGCGCACGGCGCGCCCTACCCCGCCGTGCCCTCAACTACCGGCAGCGCCCTCTCCACCACGCTCGCCTCATTGTCCTCCACCGCGCACTCGAACAGCCACCACTCCTCCACGTGCTCCACCGTCGCGCCGGGCTCCAGGCGGGTCAGCGGGCCCAGCGTCTCGCACTCGAGCATGGCCTCGTTGGTGAATACCTCGCAGGTCGAGCCGAGGTCGGGGTAGGTCGCGCCGGCGACGACCGGGTAGCGCTTGACGAACAGATGCCCCGCCCGCGCATAGGCGAGCCAGCCGAGCGTGCTGCCGAAGCCGGCCTTCTGCGGCGACCGGTTGGTCGGGTCCTGACGCAGCAGGATGACCTTCTCGCCCCACGTCCAGCGCGGGTCGGCCAGGTTGGTGTACTTCCACAGCACCATCGGCCGCGCCGGGAGCAGGTTCTGTTGGTGGCCGCCATACGGCTCACAGGGGATGATCGCGAAGCCGCCCTGGTTCATCATGCTCAGCGACCAGGGCGCCAGCTCAACCGCCCACGGCCCGTGGTTGGTCAGCCGATGGACCAACCGCACGTGGCTGCCCTCGGCGTCGAGCGTCACTTCGATCTGCTTCTGGATGCCCGTCGGCGGCTCGGTCGGCTGGGTCAGGGTGAGCGTCCCGTCGCCGACGGCCGCCTCGATCGGCCCGTTGTCGGGCACGTAGGTGCGGCCGGGGATTTCGGGCGCGTGCCACAGCCGGTGCCCGCCATAAGGCCGCCAGACGTCGCCGCCGGTCAGGCCCCGCTCGGCGGGGAACTCATAGAACTCGTTCTCGCCGCCGACCAGGCCGTAGCGGATGATCCGCGGTCCGATGTCGGTGGTGGCGATCAGTTCGACGGTGCCATTGCTCAGGCGCAGGCAGTTCGGCCATCCGGCGTAGGCGGTTGGTTCGATCACGGTGCGTCCCTCCGTGGCGGGCAGGGCGACCAGCAGCACGGCCAGCGCGACGCGGGTCATGGCCTGGCTCCGGACGGGGGATTCGGCGAGCGGTCGAGGGGTCCTTGCAGGACTCAGCCGTCACTCAGGCTGAGGCCGCGATCGATGGCCTCGGGTCCGTCGTCCTCGGCCAGGCGCGAGAGGGCGGTATCCGGGACCGCCTCGAGGCGCGGGTCGGGTTCGTCGGGGAGCAGGTAGCCGGCAGCGCGGGCGTTGAGCACTTCAGTCAGCGTCCGCCGGATGGCATCGTTGCCGGGCAAAGACGGGTCGAACGCGACCGTGCCGGCGTCGGTCTCCAGCTTCCAGATGCTGGCCGACGGGTCGATCCGTCGGATCCGCCACCAGGCGACGAAGCGCCTGCGCAGTCTCCCGACGTAGAGGCCGTGCACGTCGGCGTAGAGCGGCGGCACACGCTGTCGCCTCGAGGCGGAGCAAGGTGGCCGACCGGAGATCCGTGCCTCGATGGCCCGCCCGGCCAGGACAGTCCCGATGGTCACACACACGACAGCCAGGACGAACACCCGCCAGTCGGCGAAGGCAAGCAGCTCGACCGCGGCGCGCGAGAGTGCCAGACCCAAGCCGACGAGGTACCAGTCGAACTTGGTCCGGGGCGCGCCATGTCCGACGTTCCTCCCACGCGGATACCCCAGCCATCGTTCGAGGATCTCTGGACGGATGCGGTCCGGCTCGTTCATCGCTGTGTGCAGCACCAGGCACGATGCCTGAAACCAGCTATCGACCGACCCGGACTTCGTCGCCGGCGACCGGGGCCCTGCGCAACCAAGTCCCTCACCGAGAGATGAGCGCGATTGGCCAGGCTCCCGCACCGAACGAGGCGCGGCATTTTGCCAAGCCGAGCGCGGAATGCCCGCGGGCTGCGCATTCGGCGAGATCGTCACCTATGAGCCGGCGGACCGAGGCTGCGTCCGTGGGTCTCACTCGGCGCGGCCGCTACTCATCCCCCAAACACGTCCCCACCAGCTTCGCTGCGCGGACCATCGGATGGTCCAGCGGTACGGCCTTCAACTTTCCGGCGACTTTCTTCAGCGGTATGGGCACGCAGTCTTCGCGCTTGACGCCGACCATGACATTGTACTCACCGTCGGCCAGGAACTCGGCCGCGCGGGTGCCGAGGCGGGTGCAGAGCAGGCGATCGGCCGCCGTCGGACTGCCGCCGCGCTGCACGTGGCCGAGGCTGGTCACCCGCGCCTCGATGCCGGTCAGCTCCTGCAGCCGGCGGGTCAGACGGCTGGCCATCGGCTCGGCAAACAGGTGCACCTCGGCCTCGCCCTGGCGGTACGCCGGGCCGACCTCCTCGCCCGCTTCGAGCTGCTCGCGGCTCCGCGCGCCCTCGGCGATGGCGACAATCGAGAACCGCTTGCCGCTCCGCCGGCGGCCGGTCAGGTACTCCGCGACGACCGCCAGGTCGTACGGAATCTCGGGGATCAGAATCACGTCCGCCCCGCCGGCGATGCCCGCAGAGAGCGCCAGCCAGCCGGCCTTGTTGCCCATGATCTCGCAGACGATCAGCCGGTGGTGGCTGGTCGCGGTGGTGTGCAGGCGATCGATCGCCTCGGTGGCGATGGTCAGCGCCGTGTCGTAACCGAAGGTGGTGTCGGTCCGGGCGACGTCGTTGTCGATGGTCTTGGGCAGCGTGACCACGTTCACCCCGCCCTGCTCCATCAGCCGCAACGCGTTCTTCTGCGTCCCGCCGCCGCCGAGGCAGACCAGGCAGTCGATATGGTGCTTGGCCAGGTTCTCGGCCGCCGCGGCGATCATGTTGTGCTCTTCGCCGCCGAAGAGCATTCGGTGCGGCTTGTCGCGGCTGGTCCCGAGCAGCGTCCCGCCGAGAGTCAGAATGCCGCTGACGTGCTCCGATTCGAGCGGCAGGATGCGGTTCTCGACCAGGCCGCGGAAGCCGTCGAGGATGCCGACCACCTTCATGCCGTAGCGCGAGATGGCCGGCTTGGCCACCGCGCGGATGGCGGCGTTGAGACCGGGGCAGTCGCCCCCGGCGGTGAGGATGCCGATGCAGCGCGTCTTTGACTTGGCCACGATGCGCCTCCGCTATCGTGTCGTCAGTCTGACGCCGCGCTGTAGGGGCCGCGGCGCGGCGCGCACGCCGGCGCGGTAGGGTACGCACGGCGGACCGGGTCATCCCTCGATCCGGGGTTGGTCCGCGGTGCGGACCCTACACCGCCGGCTCGGTAGGGTCCGCACCGCGGACCGGGCAGACGAGCGAGTCGGGGTTGGTCCGCGGTGCGGACCCTACACCGCCGGCTCGACGCCGAAGTCGAGCCAGGTCAGCACGCGGCGAATGCCGGCGTCCCAGCGGTCCCAGGTGTGCCCGCCGGGTCCCTCCTCGTAGGTCAGCGCCAGGCCAATCGCCTCGGCGTGGTCGCGGAAGCGGAGGTTGGCCTGGTAGAGGAAGTCGTCGGTGCCGCACCAGCAGTAGAGCCGAGGGCGCGGCGCATCGCCGGCGACCAACCGGTCGGCCAGGTGGAACAGGTCGTTGTCGCCGCCGCGCACCTGCGCCGGCGGGCCGAAGATGCGGAGCCACTCCTCGCCCCGCGGCGGGTCATCCTGTTCGGCCACGCCGGCCACGCCGAGCGCGCCGGACAGGCTGGCCGCGGCGGC
>CAYONP010000172.1:0-3724 GCA_964405335.1 uncultured Fimbriimonadaceae bacterium | reverse complement strand
GGGCGGGCTGTGCCCGCCGCTGCCGGGTATCTCATGGCGACGTGACCGCCGACCGGCGCGCAGGGCGCGCCCTACCGCCCGGCCGGCGGACGAGGTAGGGCGGGCTGTGCCCGCCGCTGCCGGGTATCTCATGGCGACGTGACCGCCGACCGAAGCGCAGGGCGCGCACGGCGCGCCCTACCGACCGGTTGGCGGTGGCTGGCGCAGCGGCGCGCGCGGCGCGCCCTACCGGGAGTCGTCGTTGGTGATGAGGAGCTGACATGCACAAGCGGTGGGCCGCTCTGGTCGCGGCCGTGTTGGTGACGTTGGGCCCGGCGGCGCGGGCCGCGGAGAATGCCATGCAGGAATCGCCCGAACAACGCGACACCCGGCTCGCCTGGTGGCGCGAGGCGCGGTTTGGTCTGTTCATCCACTGGGGCGTCTATGCCGTGCCCGCCGGCACCTACCGCGGCCAGCAGATCGGCGGCATCGGCGAGTGGATCATGCACCAGGCCAAGATCCCCGTCGACGTCTACCGCGGCTATGCCCGTCAGTTCAATCCCGTTCGGTATGATCCCGACGCCTGGGCCCGCCTGGCCGTCGAGGCGGGGATGAAGTACCTGGTGATCACCTCGAAACATCACGACGGGTTCGCGCTGTTCAACTCGGCGGTGACCGGATGGGACGTGGTCGACGCCACGCCGTACGGCCGCGACCTGCTCGCGCCGCTGGCCGAGGCCTGCCAGCGGCACGGGCTCAAGCTCGGCTTCTATTACTCGCAGGCCCAGGACTGGAACCACCCCGGCGGCGCCGCTGCCGGTGGGCACTGGGACCCGAAGCAGGATGGTTCGATGGACGACTACATCGACCAGATCGCCATCCCGCAGGTGCGCGAGATTTTGACCAACTACGGGCCGATCGCCATCCTCTGGTGGGACACCCCGGTCGACATGACCCCCGAACGCGCGGCGCGGCTCTATCCGCTGACCGAGCTGGTGCCCGGCATCATCACCAACAACCGCCTGGGCGGCGGTTTCCCGGGCGATAGCGAAACGCCCGAGCAGTACATTCCCGCGACGGGCTACCCCGGTGGTCGTGACTTCGAGGTCTGCATGACCATGAACGACACCTGGGGGTTCAAGAGCTACGATCACAACTGGAAGAGCGTCGAGACGCTCTTGCGCAACTTGATCGACATCGCCAGCAAGGGTGGCAATTACCTGCTCAACGTCGGTCCCACCGCCGAGGGTGAGATCCCCGAGCCGTCTCAGGAGCGACTGCGCGCGGTCGGCGCCTGGATGCGGGTCAACAGCGAGGCGATCTACGGCACCCGGGCGAGCGTCTTCCGGCGCCTCGGCTGGGGCCGCTGCACGACCAAGCCGGCGGGCGACAACACGCTGCTCTACCTCCACGTGTTCAACTGGCCGGCCGACGGCAAGCTGCTGGTGCCGGGGCTGCGCAACGATATCGTCCGCGCGTACCGGCTGGCCGATCATCGCGCGGTGAGCCACGCTCGGCAGGACGACGGCGTGCGGCTCGACCTGGGCGGCGGCGAGGCGCCGGATGCGATCAGCACAACGATTGTGGTCGAGGTGGTCGGCGCGCCCGAGGTGGAGCAGGTGCCGCTGAGCCAGGCGGCCGACGGCACGGTGACCCTGCCGGCGGCCGAGGCCGAGCTGCACGGCACCGAGCTGCGTTATGAGGCGGGCGGCAACCGCGACAACATCGGCTTCTGGAACAACCCGGCCGAGTGGGTCGAGTTCCCGTTCCGCGTCACGCGGCCCGGCCGGTTCACCGTCACCGCCGACATCGCCGCGCACAGCGGGTCGCGGTTCGAGCTGATCGTCGGCACCCAGCGCCTGTCCGGCACCGCGCCGGTGACGGGCGACTACGGCAAGTTCGAGACGCTCGAGCTGGGCACGGTCGAGCTGGGCGAGGGCCGGGTAACGCTGGAGTTCCGGCCGGTGGCCGAGGGCTGGTCGCCGATCAACCTGCGGCGGGTAGTCTTGACGCCGCAATGACGCGGTCCGGGCCGGCGGCGGCGGCCTAACCCCCCGACCCCCTTCCCGCGGCGGGAAGGGGGAGTCATGGCCTAGCGCGCCTGCCTGCCGCCTGCCGCCGCCCGCCTGCCGCCCGCCTGCCGGCCTCAATCCCACACCCCCTCAACCCGCCAGCAGCCCCATTCGTCGCAGGAGAGGTCGAACAGGCCGCCGGCCTCGACGCGGAAGTAGCGGCGGCGGTCTTCGCCGTCCCACCAGCGGCCCGATTCGACCCAGCGGTCGAGGATCTGCTGCACCGGCCGCTCGGCGCCGCCGAGGAGCAGCGCGCGGGGTTCGCCGGTCGGTTTGGCGCGGACCTCAATCGGCTGGCCTAACCGGCGCATGTCACCTCCTCGAGCCGCCAGACCAGCTCGGCCAGCCGTTCGCGCGCGCCGGTCACCTCGGGCGCCGGGCCCAGGCTGGTCAGGCCATAGCGGCTGCGCACGCGGGCGATCGCGCCTTCGAGCAAGCAGCGGCGCTCTTCCTCGTCGTCGCTGAACAGCACGCCCTGCACCGCCTCCTTACGGCGCAGTGAGCGGAGCGTCAGGCGCAGTTCGTCGACCGCGAGCGGGTCGAGGTCGGCCGGCAGCAGGCTGAGCGCGATCTCGGCGATCCGCTCGGGGCGGTCGATGCCGCGGGCCAGCCGGCGACGATGGCTCTGCTGCAGGCCCTTGGCGCCGAGCGAGAGGACCACCTCGCCGCAGACCATCTGCCGGCGCTGCAGCCGCCCGGCGAGCATCGCGGCCAGGTGCTCGAGCCGCTGCAGGTACTGCCCCTCTTCGTCAGGCTCGACCTCGACCATGGCCGTCTCGACCGGCGGCGGGTACTTGTCCTGCACCGGCCGCGGGTCGATCCCCTGCGACCAGCGGCTGAGCACCGTGCCCTGCACGCCGAACAGCGCGTGGAGC
Organism: uncultured Fimbriimonadaceae bacterium; assembly: GCA_964405335.1. GTDB lineage: Bacteria > Armatimonadota > UBA10988 > UBA10988 > UBA10988 > CAYONP01. The sequence goes on along the minus strand of CAYONP010000172.1, from coordinate 798 downwards.
CGCGGCTCGGGCACCTCGGCGACCTGGCCCCAGCGGCGGCAGCCGAGCTCCCACAGCGTCTCGACCAGCGGCCGAGTCAGGCCCCCGCCGACGCGCAGCCGCTGGCCGTGCAGAAAACCGAGCGCCTCGCTGGGCGGGATGATCACCCCGTGCGGCGAGGCGTGGCGGGCAATCAGTTTGTTGGTCGCCACCCCGCAGGCCGGCGGCTGGCGGGTCAAGGCCTCGAGCCGGGCGGCGACCTGGGCGAGATAGACCTGGCTACCGCGCCGCGGCAGACAGCCCGAGACATCGACATAACCGGCGTGGCGGGCGGTCGGCTCGACCACCGGCCCGACGGCGCAGAGCTGGTCCCACACCGCGCGGTAGGTTTCGGCATTGACCAGACTGCCGGCCGGCACGAACTGCGCCTGGGGCGCCAGCCGGCGGGCCACGTGCAAAGGCTGGCCGCGCCGCACGCCCGGCAGCTCGGTCAGGTCGATCACGGTCTGCCGCCGATGCACAATCACCGGCGCCGCGTCGCTGGCCCAGCCCAGCTCAAGGGCGGCGGCGACATGCACCCCCGGCAGCTCCAAATGCAACACACCCCGTGCCATGGCCGTCTGCGAACATCTGTTTGCAGACTAGTATCGGATGGGTGGTGGGGGGAGTCAAGAGGATCCGGTTGGGTGACACGCGTAGGGGCAGGCCCCTGTGCCTGCCCGGTCGGCGAGCCCGTCTGCCGGGCGCGCGGCCTACCCTTCCCGCGGCGGGAAGGGGGAGTCATGGCCGCACGCGGCTGCCGATCGTAGCGGCGCGCTG
>CAYONP010000171.1:0-3921 GCA_964405335.1 uncultured Fimbriimonadaceae bacterium | reverse complement strand
TGGATGTAGAGCGCCGGCTGGTACCGCGGCGGCTCGGGGATCGTGCCGCCCAGCCGCTCGATCCACTCGGTCAGCATGTCCAGCGCGGTCATCGTGTCGCACTCGCTCATCGCGGTCTCCTCGCCCATTGTACACACCTGCGTGTGTATTAGTCCAGCGCCGGGCGGATTCTTGAGGTTACAAAAGATGCTAGTCCTCGCGGAACAGGTGCTCGCGCAGGAAGCGCATCCAGCGGCTCTTCTGCTTCGGCCCGAGGCTGGCGAACTCGCGGCGCGGCAGGAGCGGGCCCGTGCCGTCCGCCTTCGGCTCCCGCGGCCGCGGGCTCTGGTGATAGATCCCGTACTCGCTGTCGATCACCATCCGCAGCTCGAGCGGCTCGATCGTCGTCTCGGGCTGCGTCGTCGCGCGGTAGAGCTCGCCGGTGCGGTAGAGGATCAGGTCGACGCCGAGGTGCTCCTTGCCCTTCTTCGTCGACGGAGCCAGCGGTTCCCAGGCCTGCCGGCCCTCGTACGCGCCCTCGGCGACGAACACGTCAATCCGGCTCTGCCGCCAGTCCTCGGCCATGCGCTCGAACGCGCCGCTCAGATCGGCGACGTTGCCGAGGTAGCCGTGCATCTTGCGGCTGAGCTGCCGCTCGCCGTCGATTTCGAGCACGAAGTGGAGCGTGCCGGTGGCCATCTCATCCCCCGTGCGCGGCGAGCCGGGCCGACCAGCGCGCCCGCGCCGCAGGGGTCTGCAGCGCGTCGATCAGGCCCTGCACCCGCGCCCGCCAAGCCGCAACGGCCGCCGGATGCGCGTCCGCGGCCGGCGCCTCCGCGAACAGCGCCGCCAGCCGTTGCTCCACTGCCGCGTCGGCCTGCTCGGGCGCCGGCCGCTCCGGCAATCGATACGTCGGCTGCGGCTCGGCCGGCGCCACCTCGATCACATCGCTGTCGTCACGCAGATTGACCGGCCCGCGCCGCGGCTGCGCCCGCATCGTGTCGCGAATCCAGATCGGCGGCCGCGGTTGCGGCGGCTCCAGTCCCAGCGGCACGAACCGCGCGCCGGTCTCCTCGACACCGACCTCGACGGTGCCCTCGCGCAGGCCCTCGATCGCGTACCGCGGCCGCTTCCACTCCAGCTCGCTGACCAGCTCGCCCTCGACCCGCCGGCGCCGGAAGATGAAGTCTCGGCTGCCCGGCGCCGCCGGCACGCGGAGCGGTGCGTAGGTCTCCTTGTCGTCGATGAAATGCCCGCTCTTGACCAGCTCCGGCAGCGCCGCGTCGTTCGGGTCGAACGCGTCGACCGAGCCGGCCTCGTCGTCGCCGACCTCGATCCAGATGCTGCGGCAGTTGATGTGCAGCGGCGGCGTGAAGCGGTGCGCGTGCGGCCCGCGCGCCCAGAAGATCTTGCCGTCCAGATGCCGGCAGATCGGAGTCGTGGCGTCGTCGAGGATGGCGGAAAACTGCACCCGGTGCGAGCCCGCGCCGGCGGCGACCTCGAGCCGCGCCTCGTTGACCGTCTCGGTCACCAGCAGCCGGCCGGTGATCTCGATCAGGCGCGGCAGGTCGCTGTCAGCCTGTACGGCAGCCGGCATGGGCCTCACTCGCCTCTCACCCGCGCCCGGCGCAGGTCGATCATCCACGCGGCCGGTTTCACCGGCCGCGGCGGCATGTCCATCGTGAACTCGATCCCGTCGTCGATGCAGTAGTGGTCGCCGAACCGCACCACCGTGAAGCGCAACCCGATGAACCTGTCACTCGCCATTGGTCACCTCGATGCTGACGGACAGCGACAGCCAGCGCCCGCCGCGGCCGCCGAGCTTCGCCCGCAGCGCCGGTAGCGAGAGCTTGAGCTGGACATCGACCACGGCGTCGGACGCCTGGTCGTCGTCATCATCCGAGGCCGTTGAGCTCGCCGGCGATTCCCCGCGCCTCGGCGGTGAGGTCGCCGCGCAGCCGCACATCCATCGTCGCCGAATAACGCGCCGCCAGGCTCTCAAGGCTCTCTCCACGCAGCGCCGCCTGGACTACCCCGAACCGCGCCGCCTCGGCATGGTGCGCCGCGATGCTGGCCGCCCGCGCCCGGAGCGCCGCCGGCGGATCGGGCACCGCGCCGCCGAGCCGCTCGGCCATCTGCTCCGCGCCGACGCGGTAGACCTCCTCGAGCCAGCCGGCGATCCAGCCGCCGTACTCGGCCACCAGCTCGCCCGGCACCACCGCCGCGACAACCCGCTCCGGGTCGCCCGCGGCCGCGTCAATCTGCAGCAGCAGCGCGCGCACCTGCTCGGCCAACAGCGCCTTGCCGGCGGCCGCGTAGGCATCCTCCGCCGCGTCCATCGCGCCCGCCACGCGCAGCACCGCCGAGTCGACATCCGCCTCGGCAAATCGCCGCTCCGTGGCACGAACCGGCTCAGGCTCCGGCTCGGCTTCCGGAGCGCGGGCGTCCTCGCCCGCCTCGTCCTCCAGAGCGCCTGCCGCCACCGGCGCCGGCGCGCCCTCCTGCGACGGCTCGCGCTCCGACATGCCCATCATCCTCCGGATCCAGTTCTCGTCCTGGAGCTCGGCATCGGGCACCAGGAGCCGGCCCGTCAGCGCCTTGTCGAGGAAGTCGCCCAGCGCTTCGAGATGCATGATCCCGCCGATCGGCGCGTGGCTCAGCCTCGGCACGTCGTCGCCCTTCGCCGTCGGCGCGTTGTAGGCCACGAGCTGCCGGATCAGGTGGCGGTTGAACCCCGCCTGGATCTCGTTCGCCAGGCCCTCCCAGGCCATCAGGAAAAACCTCACCTTGACGTCGCCGAGCGCCCGTGCCGACTCGCCGAGGATGGCGAAATCTGCCAGCGCCGTGCGCGTGATCCAGGCGATGTGATGCTCGATGTACGACTGGAAGTCGACTCTCTCCCCGCCGACCTTGCCGAGGTCCTCGATCGTGTAGCCGGCCGGCAGCGTGAGACCGGCCGACTCGTGCCGCCGCAGGCCCTCCAGCAGAGCCTGGAACGCCTTCTTGTCCTCCTCCCGGTAGTTCGCCGGCAGCGTGCCGATCGGCACACCCTTGAGGCTGCGCTCGATGCCGATGTTGGCGATCCGGTAGAGCATCTGCGTGCAGAACCAGTGCAGGTATGCACCGCGTAGGACGCTCAAGCCGTGCCAGTTGTCGCCCTCCTTGCGGTAGGGGAAGAGCAGCAGTTTCTCGATCGGGATCGCCTGCTCGACCTCGTTGCCCTCGCGGTCGTTGGCCTTCTGCACCACGCCCAGGATCGTGTTGTCGTCGCCGAACTGGTACTCGGAAATCGTGTGCGGCAGCCGGTCGGGCAGCCGGCGGATGCGTAGCGGGCCGAGCGAGTCGTCCCACACCTTCTCCATCGCCCAGGTGCCGTAGATCGCGCCGAGGCAGGCCCGCCGCAGCACGTCGGACCAGGTCGTCGACATGCTCAGCTCGTGTGTGTCGTCGAGCAGGTTGCCCCGCACCAGCTCGACCAGCTCCTCGCTCTCGCCGTCGACCGTCCACTCGGTGGAGACGATCGGCAGCGTGATGACCGTCTCGACCGCCGTGCAGTGCCCGCCCGCCCTGCGCATCTCGTCGACCTTCGCGAACCACTCGGCGCCCGACAGGTCCGGGTTGTAGGGATCGACCGGCAGGCCCGACTCGTAGCCGCCGCCGGCGATGCCGAGCTCGCGCAGCAGGTCGGCCCGCTTCGGCTCGGCGAAGACCATCGCCCCGGCCCGCGCGGCACTCACAATCCGCCGGACAAAGCCCGGCCGCGCCTCCTGAGTCCGGTTGAATGTGACGCTCATTCGGCTCCCCACACGCTGCGCGCCTCGGCCTGCCTCAGCTCTGCCTCCGCGGCCGCGGCGCGCCGGTAACCGATGCGCCAGACGATCGGCAGGCCGCCGAGCCACAGCGCCAGCAGACCGACCGCCAACCAGATCCTCATGCCACCTG
>CAYONP010000170.1:0-4036 GCA_964405335.1 uncultured Fimbriimonadaceae bacterium | reverse complement strand
CCGTTGAGGTCAGGCGCCCCAGCCGGGGCTACATCCCCTTCGCCGCCAGCGCGCGCTCGATGGTCGGCGCCAACGCCGCCCCGCGCAGCGAGTTGCCGGCGGCCAGGATCTCGCCCGTGTCGCCGTCGACCAAGAACGCCCGCGGGATGCTGTCGACCACGTAGAGCTGCGCGATCTCGGCCTGCCAGTACCGCCCGTCGTAGACCTGCGCCCAGGGCATGTTGTGGCCGGCGGTGAACTCGTTCACCTTCTCGGCCATGTTCTCGCGGTCGAGGCTGATCCCCAGCACCTCGAACCCGCGCTCGTGGAACTGCTCATAGGCCGCGGTCAGGTGCGGCAGCTCGGCGATGCACGGCCCGCACCAGGTGGCCCAGAAGTCGAGCAGCACCACCTTGCCGGCAAACGTCTTGGGGAACTCGATCTCGTCGCCGGCCAGCGTCGTGGCCGCGAACTCGATCACCGGCCGGCCCGGGCTGAGATCCGGCGGCGGCAGAATCTCGTCCACCGTCTGCGCCGACTCGGTGACCTCGAACGTGCCACCCGCCGGCGTCAGGCCGCCGACCTCATACGTCGTGCCGCCGATGTTGAACGGCTTGCGCACGTCGTACTGCTCGCCTCGGCGGTCGAACTGGCCGTTGCCGTTGACGTCGATCATCAGCCGCACGCCCGACCGCTCGCCCTCGGCGCCGGTGAAGTCGCCGGTGCACAGATCGTCGGTCAGCATCACGTTGTAGGTCTTGTCGCCCAACTCCAGCGTACCGACGAACCCGTAGTCGGTGTAGTAAAGCAGCACGTCCTTGAGCTGTGCGCGACCGGTGTCCTCGGGATCGAAGCGATACATCGGCACGTGCGCGGCCAACCCGTCGCCGTGGGGCAGCGTCACCGTGGTGCCGCCGCTGTGCTGGACCCGCTGCGTCCCGCCGCTGTCGTTGTAGTTCCGCGGCGCCCAGTCATTCTCGGCGTCGTCGGTCAGGTCGCCGTTGGCGTTGGCGTCGACAAACAGCCGCGCCGGCTCGCCCGCCGGCTCGTCGACAATCACGATGTAGACCGTCGGGTCGTCTTTCGGCCCCAGCTTCAGCTCGCCATAGAGCGGCGCCTTCAGCCCCTCGGGCGGCGTCACCAGCCCGGCCGGCGCCTCGGTGGTCAGGCTCAGTCGCTGCGGCATGTAGCCGCCCATCTTCGGCATCGCGCCCGTGCCGAGGAACTCCAACTCGACCGTCGCCGCCATCGCGGCCGTCACCGCCAGCGCCGCCGCGCCGACGAGAATCTTGCGCATCATCAGAATCTCTCTCCTGGCTTGCCTACGCGTACCCCTGCATTATGCCTCACCCGGCCCGTAGTGGCCACGGAACTTCCAAGCCGTGCGCGGCCAGCAGCGCACCGTCGCTCAGCAGCGCGCGCGTCTCGCCGTCGGCGACCACCCGACCGCCCGAGAGCAGCACACTACGCGGGCAGAGCGCCAGCACCGCCTCCAGGTCGTGCGTCGCGAGGAGCAGGCCCGCGTCGAGGCCGGCGAGCAGCTCGAGCAGCTCGCGCCGGCCGCCCGGATCGAGATTCGCCGTCGGCTCATCGAGCAGCAGCGTCCGACAGCCCATGGCCAGTACCGCCGCCAGCGCCGCGCGACGCCTCTGGCCCAGGCTCAGGTGCTGCGGCATCTTCTCGCCGATGCCGTTGAGCCCCACTTGCTGCAGCGCCGACTCGGCCCGCGCCGCCGCCGCCTCGCGTGTAGCACCCAGGTTGAGCGGCCCGAACGCCACATCCTCCATCACCGTCGGCATGAACAACTGATCATCCGGATCCTGAAACAGCAACCCCACCCGCTGCCGCACAGCCCGCCCGTGCCGCGCCGGATCGAGCCCGCCGACGGTGACCGCGCCGGCGCTCCGCAGCAGGCCGGCGATGAGCAGCAGCAGTGTCGACTTGCCGGCGCCGTTCGGCCCAATCAGCCCGACCCGCTCGCCCGGCTCCAGCCGGAGCTCGATCCCGTGCAGCGCCGCCGTCCCGTCGGGATAGGCGAAATCGAGTCCGGCCACCACGATGCCGTCACTCATGCAGCCCACCACGGGCTACTGAGCAGCGCGGCCCAGCCGGCGAGGGCGAGCAACTGCCCCGGTGTCGGCCGCCGCGGCTGATGCAGAACCGGCATCGCGCCGGAGTAACCGCGCGCCAGCATCGCACCGTGGACCCGCTCGGCGCGCTCGACCGAGCGGGCGGCCAGGCAGCCAATCACCCGCCCCAGCGGACGGAGCAGCCGCCCGTCGCGCCGGCCGACCGCGCGCGCGGCGAAGCCCTGACCCATGCGCGAGCCCTCGTCGAGCAAGAGCGCCAGGTAGCGCAGCGTCACGCCACACATCTCGACCAGCAGACCCGGCAGGCGCAGCGCGCGCAGGCCGGCCAGCAGGTCGGGCAGGCTTGTGCTTAAGATCACCACCACCAGCGCGAGCTGCACCAGCACCGCCCGCGACATGACGGTCACGAAGCGCGCCAGATCGCCGGCCAGCAGCACGCCCGCACCGGCGAGCAGGGCGAAGGGCAGCAGATCGGCCAGCCGGCCGAGCGACTCGCGCAGCGGTACGCCGGAGGCGGCCACCAGTGCGACGATCATCACCGCCGGCCAGGCCAGGCGATCGAGCGGCGTGAGCACCACGGCCAGGGCGGTGACGAGCAGACCAATGAGCTTGATGGTCGCCGGCACGCATCGCAGCCGGCCGCGGGGCGTGCCGGCCAGCAGCTCGAGCCGCGACCGCGCCGCGTCGCCGGCGAAGAGCCGCCGTCCGAGGCTCAACGCCGCCGCGCCGGCCAGGATGACCGCCGTGGCGAGCAACTCCGGCCGGTCGCTCATCGCCGCCGACCGAGGCCGCCGACGGCCAGCATCAATCCGCCGCAGAGCACGATGCCGGCGGTGGCCGAGAGGTACGAGCCGAGATAGTCGAAGCCGTCGGCCTCGCGCTCCGGCAGCGCATAGTCAGGCAGCGGCGCGGCGGCGAACCCGGCGGCGCCGGCGTCGGCGAAAGCGTGTTGTTCGGCGACCGTCTCGAGCCCGTCGGGGTGCGGCGCGGCCAGCCGGAGCAGGGTCAATCCGAGTGCCAACACGGCCGCCAGCCGCCAGGCCTCGGTGCCGGTCTGCGGGTCGTCGGTCGCGACCAATCCCCGCGCACCGAGGATGCCGAACGCCGCCACGCTCAGCGCCGCCTCGCCCAGGCCGATGACGGCATGAACGCCGAGCATCGCCGGCAGCACGATTCGCGCCGGCACGGTGCCCGAGGCGGCCAGTTGCAGCGCGGTCAGCAGCGCGCCCAGCTCGACGCTGACCCAGGCGGCGACGGCCAGCGCCAGGCTCGAGACCAGCCGCGAGCTCGGCCGCAGGCGGCGGATGGAGGGAAGGATGATGCCGCTGGCCAGGCAGCCGGCCACGCCCATGTTGAACAGATTGGCACCGAGCGCCAGCACGCCGCCGTCGGCGAAGACGAAGGTCTGGATGAGGAACACGACGGCCATGACCAGGATGCCGCGCCACGGCCCGACCAGCGCGGTAACCAGCGCCGCGCCGAGGAGATGGCCGGTGGTGCCGCCCGAGATGGGGAAGTTGAACATCTGGGCGACAAAGACGAAGGCCGCCAACACGCCGGCCAGCAGCGTCCGCCGGGCGACCTCCTGTTCGTCGCCGCGCGAAACCTGTTTGACCGCCGCGCCGACGGCCGCGGCCGAAGCGACCCAAGCCGCGGCACTGACCGGCACACTCAGGAATCCATCGGGCAGATGCATGGCGGCGCCGTAACACGATCGACCGAAATGATGCTACTGCGCGGCGGGGTGGGAGTCAACGAGGAGATGGCGAGGCAGATGAGTCAGGTTTGGTGGTCGAACCTCGCCGTCGTCCGCGCGCCACGTTCTGTGAAGGTTGTAGGGGCGGCCCCCCGTGGCCGCCCGGCCGACCGGCTCGCCGAGCCAGCCGGGCCGGTCGGCGACCGGGCCCAACCCACGCAAGTCGGCGCGCGCACCGCGCCGCAAAGATCGGCAGCCCCCCGGGCGGCCC
>CAYONP010000169.1:0-4072 GCA_964405335.1 uncultured Fimbriimonadaceae bacterium | reverse complement strand
GTGCCGGGTCTATCTGCTCTGGAGGGGGGTTGGTGGGCTTGGGGGGGGGTATGAGCCCCGCCCATCCCCCACCGCTCAACACGCCACTCACGCGGCGCTCACAGCTTCTCGGGCAACCGGCCGATGGCCACGATGCTGCAGGCCAGGATCGGCTCCAGGCCCAGCTCACGCGCTCGGACAACCAGCTCGTCCGATTCGGCGCCGGGATTGACGTAGAACTCCGCCGGCGACGCCGCGGCGATCTCGTCGAGCACCGTCAAGCCGACCGCCGGCGGCAGGTAGAGGCTGACCCGGCGCAGCGGCACCGGCACCTCGGACAGGCTGGCATAGGCCGGCAGGCCGCCGATCGACTCGGCCGTCGGGTGGATCGGATAGACGTCCCAACCCTCGGCCTTGTAGGCGCGCACCGCCTTGTTGCCGAACTTGTCCGGGTCGGTGCTGGCACCCAGCACGGCGACCGTCTTGCCCTCGCTCATGCGCCGCTCTCCTCGCCTGCGCAGGCGCTCGACTTCGCGGCAGAAACTCAGCCTCACAACGCCACCCGACGGCCTGTCGCCGCCGCCTGATAGGCCGCCTCCACCGCCCGCACGTAGCGGACGCACTCGCTGCCCGGACAGCGCTGCGGACCGTGGCCGAGAATCGTCTCGACAAAGCTGACCACCGGCTGCGGCGCGACGGGGAAGTCGTCGTCGGTGTAGACCCGCTCGGCGCCATCGGGCGCCACCCAGCGCACCGTCGCCGGCGCGCCCGAGACGTAGGCCGTCGCCCGCGTGCCGTAGTAGACCGCCAGACTCTGCCGCCCCGGCCGCGCGCTGTCGCCGATGCCGACGATGCTGCCCAGTGCACCATCGTCAAATGAGAAGTGGACAGTATGACGGAGGTCGCCCGGCACGGCGTCCATGGTCGCCGCGACGCTGGTCCACTCGTGGCCGGTGACCCACATACTCTCGCAGACCAGGTGCGAGCCGCCGTCGATCAGCAGCCCGCCGCCCATCGCCTGCGCATCGCCGCGGAAGAGCGACGGCGCGACCACGCCGGGCAGGTTGTCGGGCAGCTCGGCGCGGCCATAGAGCGCCCGCACGTCGCCCGTCCAGCGCAGGTCGAGCGCCTCCAGTTCGCCCAGCTCGCCCTGCTCGATCCGCTCGCGCAGCCAGCAACAGTGGCTCCAGTAGGGCGGGTTGTAGGCCACTTCGAGCAGCAGGCCCGCCTGGTCGGCGCGGCGCACCAGGTCGCCCGCGTCGGCGGCCCGGATGGTCATCGGCTTCTCGAGCAGCACGTGGCAGCCCGCCTCAAGGCAGGCGACGGCGTTGGCATAGTGCAGGTCGTGCGGCGTGCAGATCAGCACCGCGTCGGGCTCCGCGTCGGACAGCATGTCGTCCAAACGGGCATAGGTCCGCGCGACGCCGAAGTGCTCGGCCAGGCGGGCCAGCGGCTCGGGGCTGCGGCGGCACAGCGCGACGAGCTCGACCTCGGGATGGGCAACGAGCTCGGGCAGATGCCGTCGCGAGGCGAACCAACCGGCACCCACCACACCGAAGCGGACCATGCCAGGCTCCTGCGGCGGGGTTGTACCACGCAGGCGGACGGCCGGCAATGAGCCAGGCGCCGATCCGAAGGCCGTCCTCACGCCGGCGATCGAGTCCGTCTCCAGCCCAAAAAAAGAGAACGGCCAACCACTTGACAGCCGGATTCCCATCGACCACACTCCGAGCAACCCGTGCTGACGGGGCGCACGGCGCCACAGGAGTCACGCGGGGCGGTTGCGATGAGAACCGTACTGATCGCGCTGGTGGTCGGGTTGGTGGGGCAGGGGATGGCGGTGGCCGGGCCGGGACCGGGTGATCCGCCGCCGCCGCAGATCTGCCCGATCGGGGCGACGGGCTACTGTGATGCCCAGTTCGGCTGCGGTGAACTGTGGCCGTACGAAATGCAGGTGACAGCACCGCTCAGGTATGGCCATCGGTGCGTCGAGGGAGTCTGCGAAACATACCTCGAAGGCACGGGTGGGTTCAGCATCATCGACCTGCCGTACGACTCCCCCGACCCGAACCTGTGCTATGCCGCCTCGATCCATGTCGAGATTCGGTATGATGGCGGTGGGACGCTCCAGCACTGCGGTCTGTTCGGGCCGGAATGCTGTGTCGGGTAAGCCGAGATGGAAGTGTTTGGCTCGCCGGTCAGCGTCGACTACGGTGACCCGTGCTCCTGCCCATGAGTGTGGCAGGCTGAGGCGCACGGTCACGGCGGGCGGCCGATCAGCCGCCCGCCAGACGCTCAGGAGGAGTCTCGGATGCGGTGCATCTCGGACCGAAATCGTCTCGCGCTTGGGAAGGCCGCCGCCTTGGCTGCGCTGCTGCTCGCCGGAGGCCTTGCCACCGTGCCGGCGGCCGCAAGCCTGGCCGTTGGCCCGCCGGCACTCGCCGAACTTCCGGAGCCAGTTCGGACCGACGATTTGACGGCCTGGGCCGAGGACAACGAACAGAAGATCTGGCAGCGCAGGGGCTTGGTGGCGGTCCAGTCGGCGCAGCGCCGCGAAGGCGGTCTGCTGACCGACTCGTGGAGCCTGCAGCCAGCCTTGGCTCAGTTTCTGGCGGCACTGACTCCGGAGGAGATGGAGGTGCTGGCCCGCGGCCGTGTTCTGCTTCTGAACCAGGCCACACCGGCGGCTGTAGACCACCTGCGCAGCGGGTTCCCATCGGTCTTCGACTACGATCCCAGAATGGGCACGCCAGCGCACATCCCGACCGAAGCGGAGCGCCGTGCCGTCCACAACCAAGGCCGAGCGCAGCACCTGTCGGACCAGGAGTGGCAGCCCATCTGGGAGCGCGAGAGCCGGCAGCTCGACCTTCGCCTCCGGTTCGCCGCACTGCCCTGGCAGCCCACCATCGCGCTGGGCCTGCACGTCAGCCTTGAGCTGCTTGACGCCGGCCGTCAGGGAGTGGGTAACCAACGCGACCTGGCCTGGCTGCCCGGCGAGAGCATGGAAGCAGCGGCGTTCGGTCAGTTCGATGCGCTCAGCATTATCCCCCTCACGGAGCTGCCGGCGAACCTCGGCGCCACGCAGACGTTCGACCTGCTGGCGGCGACCGACCCGCCGCTGCCACGCGTCGTCATCGACCAGGAAGGCGAGTACACGCTGGCGCAACTGGCTTCGATGCTCGATCGCTGGCGCCCCCATGCGGTCGAGGACGCCTTTGCCGAGGAGACGCTGTTCGTCGGCGCGGGCGACTACGACGCGGCGCTGCTGGAGGAGGCCGTCCAGCGGGCCAGCGGGCTGGTGTGGCGAACCGAGGTCACCAACGAGGGGAGGACGCTCGTGCTCGGCCTTCATCCGCCAACTCCGGAGTGGATACCAAATCTGGCCACGGTGGTGCTGCCCCACTGGCCGACCATGGTTGCCGCCGCTGTTACCGACGGCCCGTTCGATGTCGCGGCTCTCGCGCAAGACGGAACAGCAACACATACGCTGTCGGTCTCAGACCTAACTACCGATCAACTGGAGTGGGTCGCGGAGCGCGTCAAGAAGATGAAGTTCGTGACAGACCGCGGCGTTCGGTGGCTCGGTGACCGAGTCTCGGATGCGGAGCTGCGCGACGCCACTGTCACGATCAGCGTCAGGCTGAAGAGCTCCTTCGGAATGCACACCGCGTGCGGTGAGTATGCTGACTTGAATATACACAACCTGCTATACCAGATCCAGTACGACTTCGCGGTCGGAGGCGGTCAGTGAGGCTTCCGCGGCCGAGTGGTGCGCTCGTTCTGGTCGTGGCCGCCGGTGCTGCAATCGCGACGATTGCGCCTGGGCCTCACACTATCCGGCTCACCCTCACCCTCACCGGCCAAACCCACGGCTACCTCGAACCCTGCAACTGCGGCGGGCAGCGAGCCGGGGGATTGGCGCGGCGGGCCGCCATGGTCGCTGAGCTGCGCGCCGAGCACCCCGACCTCATCCTGATCGACATCGGCGAACTGCTCGATCTCGAGGCGCCGGGCAACGACCCGCGGCGGCTGGATGTTATCGGACGTGCGATGGCGTACCTCGGCGTTGATGCCTGTGCGCTGGGTCACCGCG
>CAYONP010000168.1:0-4146 GCA_964405335.1 uncultured Fimbriimonadaceae bacterium | reverse complement strand
GACGGCGATCATCACCAATCAGGGCGACGCGCCGTGCGGTGCGGTGGCTCTCGAAGTCGACCCGCCCGCCGGCCTGACCGCCGGGCCGGCCGACCGCACCGTGGCCGGCCTCGGGCCCGACCAGTTCCTGCGCATCACCTGGCCGCTGACCGGCGAGCGGCGGGCCGGGGCGATCACGGTCACCGCCCGCAGCGGCGAGGTGGTGAGCAGCGAACACCTGCCGCTCGCCCCGTCGCTGCGGCTGACCGCCGTGCTGCTCGAGCCGAACCGCGTGGTCGCCGGCGAGCCGGTCGAGGTGAGTGTGACCGTCGAGAACGTCGGCAACGCCGCGGCAGGGGCGCAGGTGATCGGCCAGCCGTTCGGGTTCGAGCCGGCCGGGCCGACCATCCTCTCCGGCCGCGCCGATGATGCCGACCCGCGACGCACGGTCTACACCTGGCCGCTACGCGCGGCGCGGCTGGGCAACCAGCGCCTCGACATCCGGCTGCTCGACGGCGACGAGGAGGTGGAGCGCGCCGAGGTACCGGTCCGGGTCGTGCGCCGCCTCGGCGCCGACTGGCAGGTGTTGGTACCCGGCCTCGAGGTCGCGCCCAGCCCCGACGGCGCGGTCGGGCGACTGGTCTACAACGGCCGCACGCTGGCCGAGCTGCCGCACCTGGGCGAGGTGACCTACCAAGCCGGCGGCGCGCGGCAGACTGTGCGGCCGACGGAGTTCAGCCACGCCGGCGGCGACCTGGTCGCCACGGTGCGCGACCCGCACGGCGGCACCTGGACGTTCAAGTTGTTCGCGCGGCCGAGCGCGGTGCCCGGCGCGACCCGCCTGACGAGCATCATCCGCTGCGACCGGCCACGCGCGGTGACCGCACTGCACGGCATCGACCTGCTGGTGCCGGGCAGCCGCGAGGAAGCGCTGCTGCCCGGCCTGGAGTGGCTCGCGCCGGGCGAGTTCAGCGGCAGCGACCTGGACATCGAGTGGGACCATCCCGAGCGCCGGCGGCTCACGCCGCACCCGAACCGGGTGACCATTCCCTATGCCGCGGTGGCCACCGACGACAGCGTCGTCGGCCTGCTGTGGGACGCGCATGAGGTCTGGGCACGGCGGCTCGATCGCCCGCAGCCGGTGTTCGACTCGCCGGCCCGCGCGACCCACCAGACGGCCAGCCGGCTCGGCCTGATGGCGCCGAACGTGCCCGGCGGGCTGACCGAGAACCAGTTGCAGGCGGCCACGCCGCTGCGCCTGGCCGCCGGCGAGCCGGTGACGCTGCGCGCCCATCTCTATGCGCAGCCCGAGCCCGACAGCCCGCAGGCGGTGCAGGCGGCCTGGCTGCGGCTCTATCAGCCCGAGCCGATCCTGCCCTACCCGCGCGGCGACGCCGAGACCGAGCTGGCGCTCTGCGCCCGCGCTCTGCTCGACACGCTGTGGGACGACGAGACCCAGCTCTGGTGGCCGTTCCTGCTCGGCCCGAGCGTGATGAAGGTGCCCAGCCGCACGCCGGTCAACGCCTGGAACCTGCACGCCTTTGCCGAGCTGCTGCCGAACCACCCCCTGGCGGCCCGGGCGCGCGAGCGGGTGGCGCTGGTCGAGCAGCTCGAGAGCCGGCCCTACAGCGCGATCGAGGACTACGGCTACCTCACCGGCGACCCGCTCAACGACGTCGAGAGCCGCATCTCCGCCGGCGCCGGCCAACTTGCCTCGCGCGAGGAGTGGGGCGGGTGGAGCTTCCAGCCGCCGCTGATGAGCTCCGGGGTGTTCAAGGGCGCCGACTACCTCGACCTGGGTGAACCCGGGATGCGCGCCAACGGCCTCTTTGCCCGGCGGGTGATGGATGCGCTGCGGCCGGCCCGGCTGGTCGGCGCCGACGAGCTGGTGGCCGACGCGCTGCCCAGCCTCGACGCCCTGAGCGGCTTCACCGTCCCCCGCGCGGCGCAGGTTTGGGAGGTGCCGGTCCACACGCCGGACATTCTCGCCGCGGCCGAGGCCTGCGAGGCGTTCTGCGAGGCCTATCAGCTCACCGGCGACCAGCGCTGGCTCGACCTCGCCCGCGAACAGGCCTACGGCGGGCTGGCCTTCTGCTACCTGTGGAACGAGGCGGGCAAGCCGTGGATGCGCTACGGCAGCATCCCCGTCTTTGGCGCCACCTGGTTCCGCCACTCCTGGCTGGGCAACCTGGTGCAGTGGAACGGCCTGGCCTATGCCGAGGCGCTGCTGCTGCTCGACCGCCTCGACGACGAGCCGCCGCCGCTGGGCGGGCTGAGCTGGCGCGATATCGCCCGCGGCATCATGGTCTCGGCGATGTACCAGCAGCGCACCGACGACGAGGAGCTGTACGGCCTGTGGCCCGACTCGCTGCACACGATCACCGAGCTGCGCGCGGCCTGGGAGTTCGCGCCGTACCGCATTCTGACCATCCACCACGAGCTGCTCGGCCGGCCCGAACGCCCGCGCACCGTGCTGCTCACCGAGGGCGAGGAGTCGACCGAGCCGCTGGCTCGCGACGCCCGCGGCGACGCCGCCTCGGTCACCATCAGCTCGCCCGCCGAGATCACGGCGGCAAGCTGGCAGGGCGAGGTGATCCGGCTCACCTTCACCCAGCCCGCCGCGCCGCTGCCGGTGCGGGCCACGGTCGCCGGCCTCACGGCGCCCGAGGCGGTGCTCGTCGACGGCCGGCCCGTCGAGCCGGTCGACACGCTGCACGGCTTGGGCGAGCCCTGTTATCGTTACCACACCGCCGGCCGCGCGCTCGGGCTGGTGTTGCCGGCGGCGCCGAGCTGTACCGTCGAGCTGCGCGGCGTGCGCGCCGAGCGGGGCGTCTGGCGCGCGCCGCTGGTCGAGTCGATCGACTTCGGCTTCGACACCTCGTCCGAGGGCTGGCGGCCGCACCACCACCTGACCGAGCCGATCGTCCGCGACGGCGCGCTGCACCTGCGCACCACCGGCGGCGATCCCTACCTGGTCCGCGACGGCTGCCGCATTGACGGGGACACGACCGCCCGCGTGCGCGTCCGGCTCAGCGTCGCCGGCGCCGGCGAGGGCCAGCTCTACTGGACCACCGCCGCGCACCCGGCCTACGACGAGGCGAAGGTACTCCACTTCGCTGTCCCGCCCGGCGGCGAGCTGCGTGAGGTGGTGATCGAGGTCGGCGAGCATCCGTTCTGGCGCGGGCAGACGATCACCGGCCTGCGGCTCGATCCCATCAACGGCGGGACGGGGATCGCCGTGGTGGTGGAGTCGATTCGCGGCGAGCGGTAGCGTTCAGCGCACCCGCCACCGCCGGTAGCTCAACAGCCTCGTCCGCCGGCCGGCCTGGCACAGGAGGTGCAGGTCGCCCTCGACCACGACCAGGTCACGGACGACGTGGCGGCGTGGCAGGCGCACCACCTCGCTGACCTCGTCGTCACGCAGCTCCTCAATGCTCTCGCCGACGCAGAGCAGCAGGCTGCCGCTACCGCTAGGACAGAACGCCGTGACCTGCCGGCCGACCGCCCTGCGACGAGGCTGCGCATCGGGCCGGCTCAGTTTCCACGTCCACAGCGCGCCGGCGGGAGAGTCGAGCACCATCAGCATGTTGTTGACCACGTGAAGCGGTCCCGAGTAGCCGACGAAGCGGCGCAGCAGTCGGCCGTCCTGGGCGAACCGGCGGACCTCGCCGGGATGGTCCCGGTCGACCACGTAGAACCAGCCGTGCTGATCGACGGCGAACTGCTCGAGGTAGCCGACTGGGAGACGGACCACGCGCGGAGCCACGCCGTCGAGGCGGTGGATCTGCCCGGTGGCGGCCTCGGCCAGGAACGCTCGGCCGTTCGGTGCGACGGCCAGGCGGACGTCGCTGACCCCGCCGAGCCGGGCGTACTCCTCAACCGACACCGTACCGTGGCTTGGCCACCGAAGCAGCGCCGGCGGCTGGTGCCGCCAGGCAACCAGCTCGCGGTCGTGTCGCGAGCCCAGGCCGGCCTCGAGGCTGAGCGCAGGCTGGCGCACCACATGCACGAGGCGGAACCGCCCATCCAGCCGTTCCGGCAAGCCGACCAGCCAAGCCATCGCGCCGACCAGCCCGGCGGCGACCAGCAGGTCTAGCCAGGTGGCCTTCATCGGCGTTTCGGTCGGGGCGCGTTACCAACCGCCGCATCCAGCCGGCGCAGCGCGCC
>CAYONP010000167.1:0-4501 GCA_964405335.1 uncultured Fimbriimonadaceae bacterium | reverse complement strand
TGAACGATCCGACCGGCGCGCGTCTGCGAGTGGCGCTGTCTGCCCTCACCATGGCCGAGTTCTTCCGCGACGAGCGCGGGCAGGACGTGCTGCTGTTCATCGACAACATCTTCCGCTTCACGCAGGCCGGCAGCGAGGTCTCGGCGCTGCTTGGCCGGATGCCCTCGGCGGTTGGTTATCAGCCGACCCTGGCGACCGAAATGGCGGCGCTGCAGGAGCGCATCACGACCACCGACCGCGGCTCGATCACCTCGGTGCAGGCGGTCTACGTGCCGGCCGACGACCTGACCGACCCGGCCCCGGCGACGACCTTCGCGCACCTCGACGCAACCACGGTGCTGTCGCGGCCGCTGTTCGAGCTGGGCATCTACCCGGCGGTCGATCCCCTCGATTCGAGCAGCCGCATTCTCGATCCGAACATCATCGGCGAGGAGCATTACCAGACCGCGCGCGGGGTGCAGTCGGTGCTGCAGGAGTACAAGGACCTGCAGGACATCATCGCCATCCTGGGTGTCGACGAGCTGTCGGACGAGCAGAAGGTGACCGTCTCGCGCGCGCGGCGGCTGCAGAACTACCTCAGCCAGCCGTTCCACGTGGCCGAGGTGTTCACCGGCATTCCGGGCGTGTTTGTGACCATCGATGAGACGGTGCGCGGGTTCCGCGAGATCCTCGAGGGCCAGCACGACGAGCTGCCCGAAGAGGCGTTCTACCTGGTCGGCTCGATCGACGACGCGGTCGCCAAGGGCGAGCGGCTGAAGGCCGAGGGGTAAGCCATGCCGGCGTTCCGGCTCGAGATCACCACCCCCGAACGCAAGCTCTATGAGGGCAATGTCGTCAGCCTGCAGGCGCCCGGCCTCGACGGTTTGTTCGGCATCCTCTACAACCGCGCGCCGATCATTGCGGCACTGGGCCCCGGGCCGGTGCGCATCGTCGAGGAGGGCGCCGGCGAGCAGCGGCTGGCGATCAGCGGCGGGTTCTTCGAGGTGCGCGGCAACCGGGCGGTGATCCTCGCCGACAAGGCCGAGTTCGCCGCCGAGATCGACCCGCGCGCGGCCGAGGCCGAGTTGGATGCCGCCAAGGCGGCGATGCTGCGCCCGTCGGCCAGCGAGACCGAGCGCGAGGAGCGCCGCCAGGCGCTGCTGCTGGCCCAGGCGCGGGTGCGGGTGGCAGGCGCGCGGCGGTAGGTGTGGCCGCTCAGTCGGCGGGCGGCGGCGCCTCGTGGATCTCGTCGTCGGGCGGCTCCGGCCGAGCTGCCGTTGGCGGTGCGGCCAAACCGAGATCCAACTCCATGCCCTGCTCATACTCCTGAATGAGCTGCCGATTCCGTTCGAACTCATCCTGCTCACGACCCGACAACCCGTAGTCCGGATCGCCGTCGATGAAGGGTCGCCGTACGCCGGATGTCGTGGCGAACAGGTGGTTCAAGAACTTTAGCACGGCGCCGGGCTCGCAAGGGTATGTCGTATCTGCCAGCCCGCGCTCCAGCTCGGTATCGGGCCAGGGCACGTCGATCCAGAACAGGGGATAGGCCTGGCCTTGGAGCAACCCGCGAAGCGGTTGCCGGCCGCCGTAGCCGAGATAGATGTCCGCGCCTCGATACTCGGGAAGGACCGAGCAAAGCAGATGTGCGGCACCGGCATCGATCACCAGCCGTTCGCGGGTTGCGTGCTCGCTGAGCCTGAAGCCGAGGTCGATCTGCGGGCCGATGAAGTCCTGTCCGGCGCGTTCAGCCCCTGGCAGCAGGAGCTGGACCTCCTGGTTGGTGACGGGGAATCCGGCGACCCAGGCCGTGGCCTTGAGCGCGCATGGGAAGGCCTCCTTGCTCGCGCCGTGCCGCTGCTGTGCCCACCAGTCGCCGAAGCCCTTGACGGCGTCTCGCAGGGCACGGAGGTGAGGCAGGATCTGTCGGTGGTCGGTCAGGACCGATTGATACAGGATCTCATCGCCGTTGAACTTCCACAGCTCCATCGGCGCCGGGTCGGTGCCGCCACCGTACCTGCCGCGCAAGCAGGCTGTGAACTCGCGGTAGAAGGACGGCAGCACGAGCCGCCAGAGCGGAAGCCCATCGTCCGAGGAGGGCTCCAGGTGCTTCAGGTCGGTGCTGCCGATGAGGTCGACGCTGGCCAACAAGCGTAGCCGCCAGCGGTACTGCTGGTCGACCGCCACGGTCAGTTCCGGCGCTGCCCGAGCGAGTCGGCGCGGACCTTCGCCGCCGCCTCGGAGACATTGAAGTCGGCTGCGATGCGCCACAGCTCACTGCCGCCCTCCAACGCCGCCTGGAACTCCTCTGCAGGCATGAGCAGCGCGGCCGCGAACCAGTTGGCCTCCCATTCGGCGCGCTCCGAGACGCCGCTGCGCGTCGCCTTGCCGGGGCGCTCGCCTTGGTTGGCGTGAAGGAAGTAGTGACCCAATTCGTGGGCGACGGTGAACCGATCGCGCTGCGCCGACGTGTGCTGGGGCAAGTGGATGACGAAGTCGTTCCGGCCTTGCACGCGGATGGTGCCGCCGTCTGGGCTCAGGTCATGCAATCGGCGGTACTCGATCTTGCCGCCGAGCCGCTTTACCAGCGGCTCCAGGCTGGTGCCCGGCTGCAGACCGAAGTGCCTGGACACCTTGGTGGCATAGGCCTCAATCTCCTCGCGCGGGAGGTTGCACTCCCGAAACGGCATCAGGTCCTCGCCGTTGACCATGGTCCCTTTCCCGGCACTGGATTCCATAGCGCGTCCTCACCAGATCCAACGTCGGCCGGTCACTGGTCGGCACCCCGGCGCCTGAAGTTTCGGTGACATCACCACCTACCCCTCCCCCACCACCGACCGCACCAGCTCGCCGTTCAGCACCGCGATGAAGTCGATGTCGATGTCCTTCGGGCAGGCTCGCTGGCAGGCGCCGTGGTTGGTGCAGTGGCCGAAACCCTCCTCGTCGTGCTGGGCGATCATTGCCGCCACCCGCTGTCGGCGCTCGGGCGAGCCTTGGGGCAGCAGGCCGAGGTGGCTCACCTTGGCACTCACAAACAGCATCGCCGAGGCGTTGGGGCAGGCCGCCACGCAGGCGCCGCAGCCGATGCAGGCCGCCGCGTCCATCGCCTTTTCGGCCAGCCGGTGCCGCACCGGGATGAGGTTCGCCTCGGGCGCCGAGCCGGTGCGCACCGAAATGTACCCGCCGGCCTGGATGATCCGGTCGAACGCCGAGCGGTCGACCACCAGGTCGCGGATGACCGGAAAGGCCGCCGCACGCCAGGGCTCGACCCACAGTTCGTCGCCGTCGCGGAACGAGCGCATGTGGAGCTGACAGGTGGTGGTCTGCCCGGGCCCGTGCGGCACGCCGTTGATCACCACGCCACAGGCGCCGCAGATGCCTTCGCGGCAGTCGTGCTCAAAGGCCACCGGCTCGCCGCCGGCGGCGGTGATCTGCTCGTTGACCTGATCGAGCAGCTCGAGGAACGAGTCGTCGGGGCTGACCTCGATTCGCTGCGTCTCGAACGCGCCCGGCGCGTCGGGACCGGCCTGGCGCCAGAGGTGCAGGGTCAACTTCATTGGTAGCTCCGCTGGCTCGGTTGGCAGCGCTCGAAGGTCAACGGCTCGGTCCGCCGGCTCGGCGGACCCTCGGCCTGGTACTCCCACACGGCCACGTGGCTGAACCGCTCGTCATCGCGCTGCGCCTCGCCCTCGGCGGTCTGGTGCTCCTCGCGGAAGTGGCCGCCGCACGACTCCTCGCGCGCCAGCGCGTCGCGGCAGAGCAGCTCGCCGAGCTCGAAGAAGTCGGCCACCCGCGCCGCCTTCTCGAGCGACTGATTGAGCGTCTCGGCCGAGCCGGGCACCCGCACGCGACGCTGGAACTCCTCGCGCAGCGCGGCAATCTGCTCGATCGCCCGCTCGAGCCCGGCCTGGTTCCGCGCCATGCCGCAGTCGGTCCACAGGATCTGCCCCAGCTCGCGGTGCAGGCTGTCGACGGTCCGGTCTCCGTCGACCGCCAGCAGCCGCTCCGTCTGCTCGCGGACGCCCTCGGCCGCCGCCACCGCGGCGGGGTGGCTCGCCTCGACCTCGGCCGGCTTGCGCTGCGCCAGGTAGTCGCCGATGGTGTAGGGCGCGACGAAGTAGCCGTCGGCCAGGCCCTGCATCAGCGCGCTGGCGCCGAGCCGGTTGGCCCCATGGTCGCTGAAGTTCGCCTCGCCGAGCACAAACAGGCCGGGCAGGTTGCTCATCAGGTGGTAATCGACCCACAGCCCACCCATGACGTAATGCGGCGCGGGGTAGATGCGCATCGGCGCGCGGTACGGGTCCTCGCCGGTGATCTGCGCATACATGTCGAACAGGTTGCCGTAGCGCTGCTCGATCACCTCGCGCCCCAGCCGCGCGATGCCGTCGGCGAAGTCGAGGTAGACACCGTTCTTCTGCGGCCCGACGCCGCGCCCCGCATCGACCTGTTCTTTCGCCCGCCGCGAGGCGATGTCGCGCGGGGTCAGATTGCCGAAACTCGGGTAGAGCCGCTCGAGGGAGTA
>CAYONP010000166.1:0-4648 GCA_964405335.1 uncultured Fimbriimonadaceae bacterium | reverse complement strand
AGGGGCTGGGGGTTAGGTCGGGCGCCGTCACCGGGGCCGGGTGGGAGCGGTCGGGTGAGTAATCATTGCCTCGGCCGGGGTCGAACCCGACCTCAACCGGCACCATCGCGCCGTCGAGCCACACGATGAGCTGGTCCGTCGCCTGGTCGAGCAGCTTCTCGGCTATAGTCACCACTGGCATGACCGGCACCGTCGAGGCCCCAATCGACTCCTCGCGCAGCCGCAACCGCGCCCGGTCCACCTGGTCGAGCACACGCTCGAGCTCACCAGCCGGCACCGTCACCGTCGGCGGCAACACCAACCTCGGGGCGCGGGCGTCCTCGCCCGCCGGGGTATGGTCTGGGTATGGTTTCGGTACGGTCTGGGTATGGACCGCCGGCGTCCCGCCGGCACTCGCGGCGAGCGCCAGCGCCACACCCAGGTGCCAGCTCGTGTCGCCCAGCGGGTGCTCGCGCTCGAGGCGCGCCACCCGCCGCCGGATGCGCTCGTAAACCCGCCAGCTCGGCCGACCGCCCATCACCCGTCCCCCAGCGCCGACAGCGCCTGCATCCCCCGAATCCTCGCGGCGACCGGCTCCTGCAGCATCACCAGGTGCGGGCGACGGCAGCCCGGGCAGGTCGGCAGGGCAAACGCCCCCGTCGCCAGCAGCTCGGCCACCGACGCCTCGCTCGGCGTCGACGCCGTCTGCATCCACACCCGGAACTCCTCCAGCGTCCGCGCCGACAAACCCGGCCACAGCGCCTTCAACCGCAGCGCGATGCCATAGCCGTAAGCGAGGTTCTCGTGCTCAGAGGCCATGACCGACCTCCGACAGGAGTCGCCCAACATGCACGGAACTGCGCTGCGGAGACTGCCAGTGGACCTGCGTGACATCATCCGTGACCAGGGCGGGTTCTCCATCGAGGCCTGGCTCAGCTATCTGGAGCGACACCCCGAGATACACTGCCCGGTCTGCGGCCGGAAGGAACTCCATGCCTACTGGCGGCCGGTGGTGCTGCCCTACAGGACGCCGCCCAAGTTCGACGACCCTTTCGTCTGCTGTGCCGTGGTGTGTGAGCACTGCGCTCATGTGATGCTGATCTCCGCCGACGAGCTGGACGGCGAGCTGGTCATTGGTCATCTAGGTGAGGTGAACTGGCGCTACAAGCGCCGCCGGAACAGCCCGCTGCGCTACTCGGACCTGTACCGGAGCGATCCAGGCGGTCCGCGCCTACCGCCCGAGCAAGATCCGCTGGGCTGAGCCCGGCCGCCAACTCCGGCTCAGTCGCACACAGCCGTGACACGACCACCTCCAGCGGCCAACCAACGCGGCGGGGGTCGAGGATGAACGCCGCCAACGCCTTGACTCGGGCTGCCTCCACAGCACCATCCGCCCCAATGGCCGTCCCGATCCGCGCGCGGAGCGCCTCGTCGCGGCGGGAAAGCAGGGCCGCCAGCCGCTCCGGCGTGAGTGGCTCCCGCACCGTGCCCCGCACCGCCACCCGGCAGTGCACCAGCTCGGCGAGCAGCCGCTCCAACCGCTTCACACGCCGCTTCAACTGCATCTCACCCCTCCGTCCCAGTCGCCTGGGGCTCGAACCGCTCCATCTGCTGCGCCTCCGCGTTCGTCGGCCGACCGACACGACGCACCGGCCGCAACTCGATGCACGTGCGGACCGTGCGGAAGTCCAGGCCGAGCTTGGGCCGCCACTCGTAGAGCCGTTGACGATGCACTTGGCGCTGACTGATGTCACTCAGCTCCCGTGCAATCGCTGACAAGCTCATGCCGGCCTCGATCCGCTGGCGGACGAACTCGCGCAACCCCACGCCGTGCTCTTCCTGGACGGCCAGCGCAACGTCGATGTAGAGCGTGCTCTGGTAGGTTCCCTTTGCCATCGGAGGCCGACTCCTCTGCCTGTCACGCCCATTATTGCCTACCACGAAGAGCTTGTCAACACCCGTCCGGACAATCGGCCGGAATCCGTTGACCGCCTTGCGCAGGGTCTGCACATGAGGCAGAATACGGACGGGTGTCCGGTCTAATCGCCACGGATAAATCCGGACACTGGCCGTGGGTGGACGCAACGCCTGTGGGGATGCGCTGATGGCCGAGCTTGGTTCTGCGCTCCGTCAATCGCGTGAGCGCATCGGTGTATCGAAGAGCGAACTCGCGCGGCGGCTAGGTGTCTCCAACCCTACCATCGTGAAGCGTGAGTCCGGTCAATCGGACCTGCCTGGTGCGGCCATTCAGCAGGTCGCCCGCGAAACCGGCTGCATCATCATGGCGACCCCCAACGGTTGGCAGGTGCTGGATGCGCCGCCCGCCATTCCCGCCAACCCCGACCGCGACGAACCGCTCCGGCTCGGACCGCGCATCCCCATCGCCGGGCAGGGCGGCGCCGGGCTCGGGCGGCTCAACGAGGACGTCATCACCGAATTCTGGTCGCCCGGCGACTCCTGGTTCCGCCAACTCGACGCGCTGGTCCGCGTCGTCGGCGACTCCATGTCACCGCTCCTCCGCGACGGCGACTACGTCGGCGTCCGGCTCGGCGACGACTACCGCCGCGGCGACGTCGTCGTCGCCGAAATCGGGCCCGAACACGAGGCGGTCGTCAAGGTCTACGCCGGCGGTGACGAGGACGAAGCCATCGTCTTCCTCAACTCCGCCAACCCGCTCCACGAACACCTCGTCCTGCCCGCCGACGACGCGCGCATCGTCGGCGTCGCCCTCGGCGCCTGGCGACCCGGCCGACTCCGCCTCAAATGACCGCCACCGGCCCGCCCGTCCCCGCCCGCACAACGAAGGGGACTGTCCCCATCGTCGGCAGGAACGCCACGCCGCCCACTGAATACCAGACCGCAACCGGTGTACGGCTGCGTGGCGGTCAGCACCGCCAGGTACACCTTATTAATAGGGGCCCGTCATGCCGACCTTCCCCTGCCCACACTGCGGCGAGCGACTCACCGCCCCGGCCGATCGCGCCGGCAAGGCCCTCGTCTGCCCCCTCTGCGGCCAATCTACGCTCGTGCCGGGCCAGCCGCCGGAGGCCCAGGCCGAGCCCATCCCCTTCGGCCGGCCCACCAGACCCGCCGCGGCGCGCGAGCAGCGGCCGATGACCACGAAGGAAAAGTGGATCGTCGCCGGATCGCTCATCGCCGTTGCGGCGGCGGTGGTGTTCGCCCAGGTCGTCGGCGGCGCATTCGCCGACCCGGCAGGCGCCGCCGATCGACGTGCCACGGCGGAGCAGTTCGAGCAGGCCCAGCAGCGGGCAGATCTCCAGCGGCAGGTCGACCAGTGCCTCCCCTACGCACAGCAGGTCATTGGCGAGTTGGGCGGGGCCATCCAGGCTGGGCTGAGCGACAGCGGACGGAGCGTCATGGTCGCGGTGTTCGTCCCGATGGTCATGGACGAACGGGACGCGCTCGAGATCGCCCATGCAGCCAGGCAGTACTTCCACGCGGTTCCGGCCGACATCCTCGTTACCGTCCGTGTACACTCACCCGCAGGCCAGACGCTGGCCGAGAAGAGCTTCTACTGACGCCGGAGCGCCGCGATGGCTAAGCGCAAACCCGACCTCGAGAAGCTCGCCCAGCAACGCCTCGCCGAGCGCATCAACACCCTTGTCGCCCAGCTCGCCCGCGACGCCGATACCGCCGAGCAGCTCGCCCACTGCCTCGCCGAATGCACCGAGGCCGCGCTCGAGCCGCCCCTGCCACTGGCCGAGGTGTTCGACCAGCCGCGCGAGACCATCTGGATCGCCGCCCTCCGCGCCACCGAGCTGCCGCTCGACGCGCCCGAACGACTCCGCCCGCTCTGGCGAATCACCGCCCTCCTCCGCGACCTGCACGCCGCCCTCGGCGACGACTACCACACCGCCGCCGAAGCCCTGCTCGACCAGGCCCCCGACGCCTGGACCGCCGCGCACAGTGAAGACGATGCCGGCGACGGCGCCGGCGAGTTTGAGCCATGATCACGAGCACCCGCGACGAAGCGGCGCGTCGCCGGCCCGCCGGCCTGCAAGCGGCTTGGGAACACGCCGAGCAGATGGTCACCATCTACCACGGCCGCGCCGACATGGCCCACCTCTACTACCTCGTCGCCCTGGTCACCCTGGCGAGCTGGCGGATCGGCGCCGGCGCCGGATCCGACGACTGGCGCCGCTGGCTGCCCGTCCTCGCCTTCGCGGCCCTCGCCGAGACCGGCTACCGACAGGTCCTCCGCCTGCATGAGTCGGGCCTGCGCTGGGCCCGGATCGCGCAGGGACACTGGGACCGGTTCGCCGCCTTGACCGGCCTCGGGCAGGAGCTCGACGAGTACCGCGAGCAGCGCCGTATCACCGGCTCGGGCAGCCGGCGCAACGCCGGCGCTATGCGCCTCATGGGACTCGGCCTCACCTGGGTCAAACTGCTCGACGTCAGCTCCGACCCGCCGGCCCTGCTCGCCGGCGCCCTGGCCACCACCATCGCCGTGGCTCTCTGGTGGCGCCTCGACCGCCCCCGCCTCGACCCAAACCGCCCCTCGCAACCAGCCCAGATTCGATCAGAATCAACCGGACAAGCCCCGGAATCGACCCCATAGTCCGGTTCAATGCCCCAGAATCGCCCCCGAGAGTCCGATTATCTGTGATGCTCTGCACTCGCGCCGCCAGCCGCGCGCCAGGCCGATCGG
>CAYONP010000165.1:0-5078 GCA_964405335.1 uncultured Fimbriimonadaceae bacterium | reverse complement strand
CGGCGGTCCGGTTGACGGCGCGCATGGCGCGCCCTACCGCTGTAGGGTCCGCACTGCGGACCACGGCTGACCGCCACGTTGGCTGTGGTCCGCGGTGCGGACCCTACAAGCGCGGCCGGCGGGACGCCGGCGGTCCGGTTGACGGCGCGCACGGCGCGCCCTACCGCTGTAGGGTCCGCACTGCGGACCACGGCTGACCGCCACGTTGGCTGTGGTCCGCGGTGCGGACCCTTCAACCGCGGCCGGCGGGACGCCGGCGGTCCAGCGTTTGTCAACCCGCGCGCCGCACCCCGGCGGCCGGTTACCGTCCTGCCGGGTCGACGGCCACCCGCGCGCAAGAGCGCGCCCTACATCTCCGTTAGGACGCGCTCGTAGTAGGCCAGATACTGCTCCACCACCGCCTCGCGGTCGAAGTTGGCCAGGCAGTAGTCGCGCGCGGCGGTGCCCAGGCGGCGGCGCTCGGCTTCGTCGCTCAGCAGCTCGGCCAGGTGCTCGGCCAGCAGGCCGGGCTGGCTCAGGTCGAGCGCCCGGCCGCCCGGGCCGATGGTCCAGGCGATCACGGGGTGATGGTGAACCAGGCAGGGCAGGCCGCTGGCACAGGCTTCGAGCCCGGCGTTGGGCATCATCTCCTTCAGGCTGCAGAGGCAGAACAGGTCGGCCGCGCGGTAGAGGTCGGGCATCCGCTCGCGCGGCACGCGGACCAGAAACCGCACCCGCTCGCCCAGCTTCGCCTCACCCTCGGCCACAATGGCGTCGCTCTCGGGCACCCAGCCGCCGGCGACCACCAGGTATGCCGGCAGCTCGGGTCGCGCCGCGCGGAGTGTGGCGAACTCGTCGATCAGGTAGTCGATGCGCTTCACCCGCCGGTCGAGATTGGCCACCGAGAGCACGACCAGCGCCTCGTCGGGCAAGTTCAGCTCGGTGCGCCAGCCGGGCGATCTGCCGGGCGAGTAGAGCGACGCGTCGACGAAGTTCGGCAGCACCGTCCAGAGCGGCTTGGCCACGCCGGCCTGCTGCGACTCCTCGAGGTAGTAGGGCGCGAGCTGGGTGACGTGGTCGAACCGCGACAGGTAGTCCAAGGTCTCGTTGGTGCTGTGGCCGAGCAGGACCCGGGCCTTGAGCTCCCCGGCGCGCGCGGCGCGCTGCATGGCGCTGGCCACGCCGGGGTCGCGTAGATGCAAGATGTCCGGCTGCGTGCGCTTGAGGTGGCGCAGCAGGCCGCGGCTGAAGGTGGTCTGCTCGATCGCGTAAGTCGAGCCGAAGCCCCAGCGCCAGATCACCCGCCCGCGGGCCAGCCGGTGAATCGACCGGGCGATACGCGAGCCGCGCTGCCAGCAGGGGATGACCACCTCGTAAGGCAGCTCGGCGCTGCCGCCGCCCTTGTAGAGCGTGAGGTCGAGCCCGCGGGCGGCCAGCAGCTCGGCCATGCCGGCGGCCCAGGCTTCCATGCCGCGGGCGACATGCCCGAGTCCGCTGCAGGCGATGGCGATGCGCATGGTCCCTCGCGATCAGTGGCAGATCGCCCCGCGCCGCCGGCGCTTAAGGAGGATGGGCGCCGGCCGATGCGAAGGTGATCTGTTCCGGAGCCTCCATGACCGCGCCCAAGGTCGCCCTGGTCAGCACCGACTATTTGCCCAGTATCGGCGGTGTCGCCGCCCATGTCCACTTCCTCGCCGGGGCGCTGCGCGGGCTGGGCTGCGAGGCCTGTGTCGTCACCACCGGCGACGGGCGCAAGAGGGGCTCGAACAAGCGTCGCTTCTCGACCTGGATCGAGCGCGACGGCGTGCCGGTGCTCGAACTCGGCGTGCCCGGCCTGCCCAAGGGCATCGGCCGCAAATGGTGGGAACAGCGCGAGATGGCGCGGGTGATGGCCAAGCTGACCGGCGACCCGCTGATTGTCCACTGGCACGACCACACCTGGGCCGCGCCGCTGATCGCGCCCTATGACCGCGCCGTGCGGCTGTTCACCAACCACACCTCGCAGTTTCTGCAGGCGCTCGACACGGGCACCGACCTCGAGATGTGGCGCTGGCAGCTCGGCCTGGCCGACCGAATCATCGGCCCAAGCCACGAGCTGACCGACACCCCGACCCGCATCGGCTACCCCGCCGAGCAGTGCAGCTACGTGCCGAACGCCGTCGACGCCGACGTCTTTGCCCCCGACGAGGCGCGGCGGCGGGCCAAGCGATCCGAGCTGGGCATCGGCGACGACGAGGTGCTGATGCTCGTCGCCCGGCGCATCGTGCCGAAGAACGGGGTGATCGACCTGGCCCACTCGTTCCGCCTGTTGGGCGACCTGGCCGACCGGCTGCGGATCATCTTCGCCGGCGGCCGCGACGGCAAGCCCGAGGACTACGAGGCCGAGGTGATCGGCGCGGTGCGCCGCTCGCCGCTCGATGCCAAGTCGTCGTTCCTTGGCCGCGTCCCGAACAAGTCGATGCCCGATCTGTTTCGCGCCGCCGACTTCGCCGTGCTGCCCTCGCTGCGCGAGGCGACCAGCATCGCCGGGCTCGAGGGGATGGCCTGCGGCCTACCGCTGATCGGCACCCGGATCGGCGGCATTCCCGAGATCATCGACCACGGGGTGACCGGGCTCCTGGTTGAGTCGGGCTCGCCGCTCGAGCTGTCCGAGGCGGTGCGGCAACTGGTCGAGCAGCCGGCGCTGCGCGAGACTCTCGGCGCCGCGGCGCGGCAGCGGGTGCTCGATGAGTTCACCTGGCGGCGCATCGCGCAGCAGACGATCGAGGTCTACCAGCAAGCGCACGAGCAGGCGAAGCTGCGCTGGTCGGCCAACGCGGCCGGTTAGGTAGGGCCCGTTCGCCGAACGGGCCGGTCGGTTAGGTAGGGCCCGTTCGCCGAACGGGCCGGCCGGTTAGGTAGGGCCCGTTCGCCGAACGGGCCGGCCGCCTCGGCGAGGCGGCCCTACCCGCGGCGGCCCTACCCGCGGCGCACCAGCCGCACGGTGCAGTCGCCGAGCACGTTCCAGAAGTACGACCGCTTGCAGCCGATGCCGTTATCCTCGTCGAGCCGTTCGTCGGCCGCCTCGACGACGAAATAGCGCCGCCACGCCGCGCCGATGGTCTGCCCCGCGCCGAGCTGCGCCCAGAACTCGCGCGGCTCGTCGTAGAAGACCTTCGACCGGCCGACCAAGGCCAAGCCGTGGAGGTGGAACAGGATGCACTCGCTGCCCTGCCAGAAGCCGTAGCGCGGATGCGTGTAAGGCTCGCTCGCGCCGTGCTGCGGCATGGTCCCTTCGCAACTGGTGTAGAGCCAGACCGCCGGCGCGTCGGGCACCCGGCCCGATTCGTAGAGGCTGCGCGTGACGGCGAAGTCGAGCTTGCCCGAGGTCTGCGCCAGTGTCGGCCGGAGCACAGTGCCCTCGCGGGCCCAGTTGTAGATCACCGGCCCGCAGGCCTCGTCCAGCGCCGCCGGGTCGGCCGCCCGCGCCCAGGCGCAGCCCCACGGGTCGCCGTGGGCCTTCAACGCCCGCGCCACCGCCGGCAGCTTGAGCCAGTCGACCAGCTCGTCGAGCCGCACGTCGCCGCGCACGATGTCGTAGCCGCCGGCGTCGAACTCGGCCCACTCGGGGAACGACTCACGCAGTGCCGGCAACGCCGAGCCCCACCCGGTGTCCATGCTCGCCGGCACGAACTGCTCGGCGAACTGGCCCAGCCGGTAGCGGTGGCGGCGGTCGGACCAGTCGGCCAGCATGGCCCGCTCGCTCGGTTCGTCGCGGAGCCAGAAGCTGTGCGGATGCGGCACTTGGTCTGGGGCCGCGAAGGTCACCGCCTGCGGCCTGCCGTCGGCATCGAGCAGCCCCTCGCCGCCGGCGCCGCGCACCGCCGGGTCGGGCTGCACCGAGGCGTTGCGCGCGTCGAGCCGCGAGACCCAGACCTCGGGGATGGCGATGGGATTGCCGGCCGCCGCGTCGGCGGGGGCCAGCTCCTCGTTGACCGGCAGCGCCGGCGTGGCGGCCACCTGGCCGTTGTCCAGCGTGGTCAGCGTCAGTCGGCCGTCGTTGACCAGGAAGAAGTCGACGAACCCGACGGTGCCCTGCTCAATGCCCGCGGCGCCCTCGCCCGCGGCGTCGCGGCCCTGCGGGAAGGCGAGGATCTGGTAAGGCAGCTCCTCGGCATCGCGGTGGTAGAGGTTCTCCCACGCGCCGTCGAGGTCGCCGAGGACCAGGTCGCAGCGGTGCGCCACCGGTTCGGGCATCGAGCGCAAGAAGTCGACCGCCTCCTCAAACGCCTGCTCGTCGGGCTTGCCGCGGTTGAGCGTCAACGGTTCGTGCTTCCACCAGGCATACTGCCGAACCAGGAAGGCATCGGGGTAGGCGCCGACCAGGATGACCGCCTGGAGCGACGGCTGCTTCGCCGCGACGGCGCGGAGGAACTCGCGCAGCGCGAGCAGCGTGCGGCCGTCCTGGTGCCGCGGGCCGGCATAGACCCCCGCCTCGAGGGCAACCGCATCCCAGCCCTCGGCGGCAAGATCCTCGATGTAGGTCGCCAGGCTCGGCCGCAGGTCGGGTCCGTCGCCGGGGTTGGCCAGGCGCGGCTCGATCAGCACCAGGACCAGCCCGCCGGCCGGCTCACAGCGCGCGGCGAAGCCCTCGCCGAGCGGTGCCAGGCGGGTGATCTCCGCGTCGCCGTCGGTGTCGTGATCGAAGCCGTCGAACTCGGCGCACAGCGCGGACACATCGTCATAAGGCTGCCAGGCCAGACAAGGGGCGGCCAGCAGCAGCGCGAGGAGCGTTTTCATGCTGGCTCGATTGGCCCTCGCCGGCCGGTCACCTCCCGGCGTCGACCGAGACGGTCGGCCCACGCGTAGGTCGACCGTTACGGTCGACCATGCGGACGTCGCATGACCTCGACGCCGGGGCGGACGGGCGGGCTGGGACGCCCGCGCTCCGTGGCCATCGCCTCGCCGCGCCCTCGCCGCCGTAGCGCCGGTTGTCAACCGGCTGCCCGCATCATCGCATCGCCGGTTACCAACCGGCGCCACGGGGCCGCTCACGCGCGGGCCGGCAAGCCCCCACCCCCAGCCCCTCCCCCGCGCGGCGCGGGAGAGGGGAGTGTTGT
>CAYONP010000164.1:0-5238 GCA_964405335.1 uncultured Fimbriimonadaceae bacterium | reverse complement strand
AGGTGGTCGAACTGCCGATCTGGACGTTGACCGAGGAGAGCGAGTGGGTGAGGTGAGGGGAGGGCTGATCAGCCGGGCGCGACACTGGCACCGGGATCCGGCGGCTCGGTTGGCTGGCCACGGCTCGGCGGCTCGACGGTGCTGAGTTCCTCGGGGACAGCGCTGCAAGCGTCGCGGAGGCGCTGGCGATTCCGCTCGAAACCAGGCGGGACCTCGCGATACCTGTCGTCGCTGTCACCTTGTATGAACGGCCGGTGCAGGCCCGGCGTGCGGTCGAGGAAGGCCGCAAGGTAATCGCGCAGGTCCTCGTGGTTCGGCTGCAGCCCGCGGAGCCTCGCCTCGCGACATGTCTGCTCGGACGAGTCCAAGTCCACCCACACGAGCGGGTACGGCATCCCGGCAAGTACGCCCTTCAGCTCCATCTGTCGCTCAAGCACCACGGCGGGGGCATCAAGCTGGTCCACCTGGTGCGCTGCTTGTCTGGCGTCGAGTAGCATCAAGGCCAGGTCTGCCGAGACAGGACACCGGCACGGGTCGGCATGTTGAGTGAGGCGGAAGCCCAGGTCGATGGCGGGCCCGATGTACTCGCTGCGTCCATCCTCAGTGGCTGCAAAGGCCGTGTTGCCGACGGGAAAGCCAGCCAGCCAACCGGTCAGCTTGAGCGCGAGCTCCCACTTGCTCCCGATGCTCGGCCAACGTTGCAGCGCTGAGCGCATGGCGAGCAGATGACTCAGGGCCTCGTGGAAGGCGCCAAGCTGGACGGTAAGCAACAGCTCATCGCCGTTCAGCTTCCAGACGGCGAGGTGGTCTTGCGGTGCTACCAATCCGCGGAGGCTGGAGTAACCGGCCTCGACCAGGCCCGGGAACTGCGCAAACAACTCGTCGAAGGCGATCGACCAGTGACCGGCGCCGGCCTCGGCGTGCCGTCCCTTGAAGCCGGTGGAGTCGACCACGTCGACGCTGAAGAACAGCCGCAGCCGGAACTCCCACTCGCGGTTCACATCAAGCCCAACGTCTTCGCTCGCACCGCCGCCGCGTCGCGGGAGACCCGAAAGTCCAGCGCCACCAGGCCCACATTGCGGCCGCGCTGCTCCCAAGCGGAGCGGAACTCCTCTGCCGGCATCAGCAGCGCCGCGGCGAACCAGTTGGCCTCCCACTCGGTCGGCTCGCTGCCTCGCCGGTTGGCCCGGATCGGGATTTCGCCCTGCCGCGAGTGGAGGAAGTAGTGACCGAGTTCGTGCGCAATCGTGAACCGGTCGCGCAAGGGGCTGGTGAACCAAGGAAGATGGATGTCGAAGTCCCGCCGGCCCTGGACGAACAGCGTGCCGTGATCGAGTGTCTCTAGCGAGTCTTCGTAGTGCAGCCGACCGCCGGCCGCGGTGACTAAGTCCTCAAGCGGTCCGCCCGGCTCGAAGCCGAACACCTCCGCCGTCCTGGCGGCGTAGCGTTCGAGCTCGGCCCGCGGCAGGTTGCACGGGTCGAAGTCATCTCGATAGAGCCGGGCCTCGCCGTTGACTGCCACCACTCATCCTCCGCAGACCAACCACGTGGCACGCGAACCGATGTTCCGACGCCACGCCTCGATTGTAGCGATCGCGGCCGCACACGTCAACGACGCACCAGCTGCTCGATCGCCCGCGCAATCCGCTCCCGCCGTGCCTCGATGACCCGCGGGTCGGTCGTGAACGTGGTCATGTCCGACGTGATCTCCGGCGGAACCGACAGCAGCTCGTGATCGGGTTGCAGCGCGCGCAGCATGGCCAGGTACTCGTAGTCCTCAATCCCATCGCGCAGCATCTCCCAGCGGATGCTGTCGACCGGGCCGTCGAGCACCGGCGCCGCTGAATTGGCGTCGGCGGCGGCCTCGGGCGGGTAGATGAACCGGCCGTCGCCGTTGCCCCACGCCGCGCGCGTGCCGGCCGGGGTCGAGTAGCCGCTGACCCAGCCCATCGGGTCGGCATACGGGTTCTGAGGCGCGTCGGGATAGGCCGCGCCGCTGGTCCAGTAGTTGGTCTGCCAGACCAGGATGCCGTCAATCCCGCGCTGCCAGGTCTGCCACAGCCAGACCCGCAGCTCGGTGCCGGGATGGTCGATGAACAGCGTGGCGAACGGCGCCTTCGGCCCGGTGCAGACGTACCACCAGAACTGCTCTCCCGCCGCGCGGCGCCCGGTGGCGGCCTCGAGGTCGAACGCCGGCGAGACGGGACACCAGAGGTTCGGCCCGCCGACCAGCTCGGTCTCGACCTGCTCGGTCAACATCCGGCGGATGCCCGGCGCAAACTCGCGCAGCTTGCGGAAGCCGTTCATGACGAACTCGTAGTCCTTCGGGTCGGGTTCGTCGAACCAGTAGACAAACGCCTTGTCGAGCCAGCCGCGCTCGGCCAAGTGGGCCTCGACCTGCCGCAGATACGAAGCCAGCGCGGCCTGGTACTGTGGAGTCTCCTCGCCATAGCCGAGCAGGCTCGGCTCGCTGCGCGAGTGGAACGTCCCACCGCCCAGACCGGGCACCGGCACGGCGTAGGTCGAGAAGTGATGCTCGTCCATCGCGCGGGTCATCGCCGCGTCCCAGGCGGTCCAGTCGATCGTCGGCGCCAACTGCGCCGGCGCCAGCGGCTCAAAGCCCGATTCGAGCAGCACCGCGCCGCCGGCCGCCTCGCTGACGCGCACCTCGTCGAAGCGCACCGTGCCGGTGGTGGCGCCCTCCTCCGAGTAGAGGCACGGCCAGAGCGTCAGCCGCACCTGCGCCGCGCCGGGCGGAAACTCGGTCACCGTGCGCTCGAAGCGCGTCCACTCGCCCGTGCCGCGGACGACCATGTCGTTGTTGCGGCCCGACATCCACTCGCCGGCGGCGTCGAGGTGGTTGAAGGTGACGATGAACTCGTGACCCGCCGCGGCGAGGTGTTGAAACTCGAGCTTCAGCCCGCCCTGCGGGATGGCCAACAGCGCAGGATGGCCGGCCCCGGCGCCGGCGGTCTCCGAGTCGTCGGCCAAGCGCAGCGACGCCTCGCCGGCGAAGACCTCCTCGGTATCTCGCTCGCCGGCGGACCACTCATCGGCGGTCGGCCAGGTGACGCGGAAGGGGTCGAGCGGCGCCGGGTTGTACGGCGCGATGTGGTGGCTGGCGAAGCTCTGCCAGTAGCGCTCGAGCACCTCGCGCCGCTGCGCCTCGGTCTCCAGCCCGTGGTAGCGCCAGACCAGGCCGGGGTCGAAGCCGAAGGCCGTCTCGCAGGTCATCGACTCGGGCAGCGTGAAGTCGAACACCTCGACGGCGATCGGCGCCTGGACCGTGCCACCGGCGTGGTCGAGCCGAACCGCGCCGCGATAGACCCCCGCCGGCTGCTCGCGCGGCACGGTGACCCGCACCCAGAGCGGCTGGTTCTCGCCGCCGGCCAGGTCGATCGGCCCGCCGAACCGCGGCAGCGGGTCGGGCCACCAGCCGGCCACGCCGAAGAAGTCGGTCGGTCGCGTGACCTCGACATAGCCGACGCGGAGCACCTCGACGGCCGCCGCCGGCAGCACCGCGCCCCCGGGCCCGCGGAGATCCAGCGCGGTCGCCGTCAGCCCGCGGACCGGCGCGACCGGCCGCAGCACGAGCTGCGCGGCCTCGGCCTCGCCACGGGCGGCGGCGATGCGCAGCGCCTCGCCCGCCTCGGTCGGCCGTGGGCGCGGGCGACTCACCTTCCAGCCTGAAGAGCACCACCAGAGCCCCAGCTCATCGCCGCCGGGCAGCCGCTCGCCGTAGTCGGCGGCATACAGGTCGGCGACGTGGAAGTCGATCTCGGCCCGCCAACCGAGCCCGCCGCCGAGCGACAGTTCGAGCGCCTGCGCGCCGGTGCCCGGCACCTGGTAGGGCACCGTCAGCTCGGTCCGGCCGGCGCCGAGCCGCTGCTCGTCGGCCGTGGTCTCGGCCACCACCCGGCCGTCGCGCGACACCCGCGCCACCGGCCGCACCGTCGCCGGCTCGCCGGCGAGGTTGTCGACCGCCACGGCCAAGCGGTTGTCGCCGCCGGGGAGCAGTTCGCCCAGGCCGGCGATCGAGACGGCGAAGCCCTGGTCGATCTCGCGCACCACGGCGTATTGCGTCGCGCCGCGCAGCTCCACCGGCGGCCCGTCGAGTTCGGCCTGGTAGCCGTAGCCGTGGACCTGAAACGAGCCGGGGTCGTTCAGGCCGCCGGCGGTCTCGCGGGCCTCGGCGCGGAGGCGGACCCAGACTGTCTCGGCCGGCAGCAGCGCCGCCGGCAGGTCGGCGGCCACCTGCCCGGTGCCGTCGAGCCGGCCAAGGAGCCGCCAGCTCTCGCCGTCGGTGCCGGCCTCGACCACCAGCCGGCCGCCGGCGTACCAGCCGACGTTGACCTCGACCCGCGCGGCGGGCTGCCGCCGGCCGGCCACCTCGTGCCGATAGACCACCTCACCGCCCGGCCCGAAGACCCAGCGGTTGCTGTTGAACCCCGCCGTGTGGCGCGCCAACGGCCGGCAGTGGTTGCCCGGCGCGCCGGTCAGCGGCGCTTCGAACCGGTAGGCCTGGCCGTCAATCGACTCGCCCTCGCCGAGCACGAGCTCGCCCTGCCGCCGGTGGATCGGCTCAGCGCGGCAAAGCTCGACCTCGTCATACTGAATGCTGCCGCTGACGTGCCACTGGCCGAGCCGGAGATAGCTCCTATCGACGTCACCCGGCACGGCGAAGACGAACCGGTAAGGCTTCCACTCGCCGGCGATGTCGCCCAGGTCCTCGTTGGCGAAGGGGAAGCCGCAGGTCGGCGTGCCGCCCGACTG
Source organism: uncultured Fimbriimonadaceae bacterium (assembly GCA_964405335.1). Taxonomy (GTDB): domain Bacteria; phylum Armatimonadota; class UBA10988; order UBA10988; family UBA10988; genus CAYONP01. The sequence goes on along the minus strand of CAYONP010000164.1, from coordinate 465 downwards.
CCCCACCGAGCGCGCCCGCAGGCCGAGCCGGTAGACCGCCCCAGGCAACAGCGCCACCGGCGCGCTATGCCACTCGCCCGAGTCGTCGCCGGTGCCGGTGACCTCGAGCACCCGCCGTCCGTCGGCGCTGATCCAGCGGCCCTGGCCGCCGGTGAGGGTCCAGTCGGTCGGCATCGCCTCACCCTCCTCGAACGACGGATTGGCCACCGGCACGGTCTGCGCGACGGCGGCGACGATCAGCAGCAGGCCGCAGAGCAGGCGAATCATGGCGCGCTCCCGCGCGGATCTTGGCGGCGGCGGCGGGATTCCTCTCCGCGGCGCCACCGGCCCGTCGGTCGGCCGCCGGCGAACCGGGCGTGTTGACGAATCCGGTAGGGGCAGGTCTCAGACCTGCCCGCCAGCGAGTGGAGCCGCTCTGGAAGCGGGCTCGTCGGCATTCGGGCGGGTCTGAGACCCGCCCCTACC
>CAYONP010000163.1:0-5569 GCA_964405335.1 uncultured Fimbriimonadaceae bacterium | reverse complement strand
CTACGCCGCACGAGCCGATGGGCCTTAGGTGTACAAATGGAGGGGTTCAGCGCAGCCGGTACAGCGACGGTGTCCGCCGCATGGATTGCCAGCGGCGGCGTTGGTCCAGCCGCGCTGTCGCAAGCCGCCGCGTTCGGCGCAGCCGCGGGAGTCGCGGGCGGGATCGCGTGTAGCCGCGGGGAGCGCTCCAAGCTGGGCGCCGCGCTCCGCGGCTGGCTTGCCGCACTGGTCTTCTGGGCAGTGCCGATGGTCGGGCTCTGGCCGCTGCTCGGCACCGCCGAGTGGGTGCGCCAGCTCGGTTTCACCCTCCTCGCGCTGCTCACGCTGCCCCTCGGCGCCGCTGTTGCTTTCGCTCTGTTCCCTCCGATCTGGCGGCAACTTGGCGAGGCAATCGACCTCGCCTGAGGGGCGGCGCAGTGGCTCAGTCGAGCCGCGCTCTGCCTGCGGGCGAGCCGGTGGTGCTGCGCTTCGACGCGGCTACATGATGCCCGCCGCACCGGCGCCGACGCCCGGTGCGATGCCGGCATCGTTGTTGCCGCCGATGCCGCCGGCGCCCATGACGTCGTTGTGGACGAAGCCGTTGTCCTGGATCTGCTGCCACAGCACGGTCTTGCCGGCACCGCGGTCGTAGTAATCGTCGGTCGTTTCACCGACGCAGATCTCGACGCACTGGTCCTGGCTGTTGAACACGAACATGACCGTGCCGCGCCGGTAGTAGACGAACTTGGCCGCCTGCGTGCCGGAGCGAACCGAGTTCTCGCGCTCGGTGCCGCCGGTCGAGGTCTTGGTTGGCGTGCCGAACTGCGCGGTGATGTCGGCCAACGTGGTGCCCGGCTGCACCGCCATGAGTTGTTCGGCGGTGATCGCCGAGGCGGCCTTCTGCGCCGAGTAGTCCTGGTACTTCTTCCAGCCGAAGAACGCGCCACCGCCGACGATGGCGAGGATGACCAGCTTCTTGAACAGGTCGAGGACGAAATCCATCGCACTCTCCGCCGCGCCCGACCCCGCGCACAGCATGCCATGTCGCGCCGGTCGCCGCCAGGGTCGAATCCGACGCACCATGAACCAAGCTGCCGTCGGCTCGGCTCAGTCGCTGACCAGATAGCGCTCCCGCTCGGCCTCGAACCGTGCGCGGCAGTCGTCCTTGCAGAACCGGTAGGTGCGGCCGTCGTGCTCGAGGTCGAGCCGGCTGGGCAGGTACTCCTCATGCGCCGAGGGATGGTCGACGAAACAGACTCGGCAGTATCGCGCGAGCTGCTCGTCGACAGTCGCCGCCGGCGCCAGCACCAGCGGTTCGGGCGCCGGGCGGGTGCAGGCGCAGAGCAGCAGGCTGAGCAGCACGGCTCTCATGGTCGCCATCCGATGTTCTCCCACGGCGCCCACAGGCTGCGCTTCATGTTGCTGTTCGGCAGCCACTTGGCGTGCCCGTCGGCATAGGCCAGGTTCTGGCCGTCGTTGTGCCAGTAGCGCAGCCGCTCTTCGGGGTTGTTCAGCGGCGTCACGTGCTCCGGTTTCCAGACGTGGCTGCCGTTGAACCCCTCGCCGACACCGACCACCGTGCTGTGGCTGTATTGCAGGCCGTCGGGCGCGGTGCCTGACAGCGCCGACTCGGGCGCGCCGTCGAGCGTCTCGTTCCACACATAGGTGCCGCGGATGCCGCCCTGCACATTCGGCTGGCTCGGGTCGGGCGGGACCTCGAAGCCGAGCAGGCCGGCCGGCAACGGCGTCGGTCGCCAACTCGGGCAGATGAAGACCTGGTCGTTCTTCGAGTACTGGTACAGCAACACCCACCAGAACCCGCTGGCCGAGGGCGTAACCGTCGCCGCGTCGTTGCAGATCGGCACCTTGCCGTCGTGGTCGGACATGTACTGGTGCAGCGCCAGGGCAATCTGCCGCTGGTTCGAGAGGCAGGCCGTGGCCCGCGCCTTCTCACGCGCGCGGGCAAACGCCGGGAACAGAATCGCCGCCACGATGGCGATGATCGCAATCACCACCAGCAGCTCGATCAGCGTGAATCCGCCCTCGCGGCGGAAGCGATGAAGCATCGTTGAACTCCTGAGTCAAGGTCACGGGAACGTCGACTCAGGAGCGTGGCGGCGCGCGGCCGCGATGATGGTCGGTCGGTCGCCGCCCTGCGGCTGCGGGGGTGTCGACCACCGCCACCGGCCGTGGGGCGGTCGGCTGCGCGGCAAGGATCGCCGTGGGCAGCGCCGGCGGCGAGCCGAGCGCCGGCGCGGCGGCCGGCCGGCGAGCCGGGTCGCAGTCGCACCAGTCCGGCCCGTCGGACGCCGGCCCGGAGCCGACGTGCGGGCCGCAGCAGCCGCGACACGACACGGCCTCGACACAGACACAGCCGGCACCGACCATCGCGGCCAGTGCGAACAGGCAGGTCCAGCGGCGGGCGAAGCGATCCGTCACGTCATCCATCCTACCGCGCAGGAACGCCGGCGTCTAGAGCGAACCACGGCAACTCACCCCGGAGGGCGCCATGGACATCCGTGCCGCGCTGTGTGCGCAATACCACGCCTCGCTGCAGATGCTCAGGGGCGCCGTCGACGCCTGCCCCGAACCGCTCTGGACCGCCGCGGTGCAGCCGCCGTTCTGGCGCATCGTCTACCACACGCTGTTCTACACGCACCTCTACCTGATGCCGAACTTCGAGGCCTTCACGCCGTGGGAGCAGCACCGCGACGACCTGGCCGACCTCGACCCCGGCGACAGCGAGCCGGTCGCCTACACCAAGGCCGAGCTGCGCGACTACCTGGCCTTCTGCGAGCGGCTGGTCGACGAGCAGGTGGCGACCCTCGACCTCGACGCGCCAACCTGCGGCTTCTGGTGGTACGACCCGATGCCCAAGCTCGATCACCAGCTCAACAACATCCGCCACGTGCAGCACCACACCGCGGTGCTCTCCGACCGCCTCCACGCCGCCGGCAGCCAGGGCCTCGAGTGGATCGGCAGGCCCGCCTGACCCGGGGTCAGGTCTCGATTTCATGCTGGTTGTTTCAATCGGCCACCGCTATTGTAACGCATCGCTTCATGTCGGGGTCTGACCCCGGGCAGGGTTGCTGGGGCGGTTGGCGAACCGGCGTCACACTGAACGTGGAGAGGCGCCGTGCCCGTGCTGTTGTTCTGCCTGTTGTCCGCCGCTGTCGCCGCGCCCGAGGACGTGGCGCAGATCACCGCCGGGGTCGATGTGATCACCAGTGCCGGCGGCGTGCCGAACAACGTCGTGGTGTTCGGCGAGCAGGCCTTCGTGGTCATGACCGGTCGCGCCGGGCGGCACCGCTCGCCGGCGTTTGTCGCCGCGCGGTATGGCCAGGGCCGGGTGGTCGCTGGCGGGCACGAGAGCTATTTCGGCGAGGCCGGCGCCAAAGACCCCGACAACGAGCTGCTGCTGCAAAACGTCGTCCACTGGCTGGGCGGCGAGCGCGCCGGGCTGAAGGTGGTCGATTACCGCTCCGGTGTGGCCGACCTGCCGTTCATCCACGTCTGGAACACGTTGACTCGCGCCGACGACGAGAGCCTGCCGGCGCTGCTCGCCGAATCCGACGTGGCGGTCGTCAGCGGCAACTCGCTGACCGGCCGGCCGGCGTTGATCGAGGCGCTGGCGAGTTTCGTCGAACGCGGCGGCGGGCTGCTGATCAACTGCGTCGCCTGGGGCTGGCAGCAGCTCAATCCGCAGGGCGACCTCTTGCGTGACCTGGGCGCCAACCTGCTCTGCACCCGCATGGGCTTCGCCTGGCCCGACAGCACGCTGGGCGGCAACGCCGACGGCGGCTGGCGGCCCGACGGCGAGGGGCTCGAACTGAGCCACGCCGGGAACGCCCTCGCCGCCCTGGCCGCCGCCGACCAGACGCCGCTCGAGGGCGACCGGCTCGGCCAGGTGACCCGCACGCTGAGCGACGTGGTGCGGGCCATCCCGCCGGAGCATCCGTTCGTCGCGGCGCTCCAGCAGGTCTGCGGCGAGGCGGGCGAGGTGGTGCCGAGCGAGCAGACGCCGATCGGCCTGGACAACCCGCGCGCCCGAGTGCGCATGATCCTCGACGCGGCGCTCACGCCGCCGGTCGACCAGGTCACCGCCCACCCCGCCGCGGCGCACTTCCCCGGCGCGGTGCCGGCCGAGGCCGAGCGGGTGACCCGCGAGCTGAGCTTCGACACCCGTGTGCCGGCCTGGCACAGCACCGCGCTTTACGCGGCGCCGGGCGAGGTGCTGACGGTGACCCTGCCCGAGGCTGCCGCGGGCGCCGGCCTGGCGCTGCGGATCGGCTGCCACAGCGACCGCCTGTGGGACCTGGACCAGTGGAAGCGAGTGCCCGACATCACCCAGCAGACGCCGCTGCGCGAGGCGACCACGCGCATCGCCAGCCCGTTCGGCGGGCTGATCTACCTGGTCGTGCCGAACAACAGCCAGCTCGGCGCGGTGAGCGTGCGCATCGCCGGCGCGGTCGAGGCGCCGCTGTTCATCTCGGGCCGGACGACGGCGGAGGAGTGGCGGGCGGTCCGCGAGCGGCCGGCGCCGTGGGGTGAGTTCGGCAGCGATAAGGTGATCTTCTCGGTGCCCACGAGAGTCTTGCGCACGCTCGACGACCCGCAGGAGCTGTGCGACTTCTGGAACAGCGTCATGGACGCCTGCGCCGACCTGGCGCAGATCCCGCGCGAGCGCGGCCGGCCGGAGCGGTACGTACCAGACGTGCAGATCTCGGCGGGCTACATGCACTCGGGCTATCCGATCATGACCTGGATGGACCAACCCGAGATCATGACCGACCGCGACCGGCTCTATCGCGAGGGCTCGTGGGGCATGTTCCACGAAATGGGGCACAACCACCAGTCGGGCCACTGGACTTTCGGCGGCACTGGTGAGGTGACCTGCAACCTGTTCACGCTCTATGCGCTGGAGACCTGCTGCGACCCGGAGGCCAAGCCGCACCCGGCGACCACGCGCGAGGAGCAGGAGTCGCGATACGCCAAGTACGTCGCCGGCGGGCGGAAGTTCAGCGACTGGCAAGCCGATCCGTTCCTGGCGCTGATCCTCTACATCCAGCTCCGGCAGGAGTTCGGCTGGGAGCCGTTCCGGAACGTCTTCCGCGCCTATCGCGACGCGCCGCGCGACGAACTACCGCGCAACGATGACGAGAAGCGCGACCAGTGGCTGGTCCGCTTCTCGCGCGAGGTCGGCCGCAACCTGGGCCCATTCTTCGAGGCCTGGGGCGTGCCGACCAGCGAGGCGGCCCGCCAGAGCATCGCCGACCTGCCGGGTTGGATGCCCGAGGGGATGGAGTAGCCTGGACGCCGGCGGGCAGGGCAGCATGGGATGGTCCGGTAGGGGCGGGTCTCAGACCCGCCCGGATGCCGACGAGCCCGCTTCCAGAGCGGCTCCGCTCGCCGGCGGGCAGGTCTGAGACCTGCCCCTACCACGAAGGTCGAAACGCCGTCCCAGCGGGCTGCGCCGTGCCGGCACCGGACCGCCGGCTTCCAGCCGGCACCGGATCGCCGGCTTCCAGCCGGCACCGGACCGCCGGCTTCCAGCCGGCATCGGCGCGCGCAGCGCGCCGCGACGGAGCGC
>CAYONP010000162.1:0-5958 GCA_964405335.1 uncultured Fimbriimonadaceae bacterium | reverse complement strand
GACCCGAGCCCACCCGGCAGACGACCGCGCCGGCCTGGACACCGATCAACTCCACGCCGGGCGCCTGGTCCAGCGGACGACCGCCCTCCGTCACCGCGGCCGGGTCGCTGGTCGGGATGTGTACCTCGGCCACGGACGTGGGTGGCACGGTCACCTCGAGTTCCAGCCGCCCCGCCTCGCGCCGCCAGTCGCAGACCACCGGGCCGCGAACCGAATCGTAGCGGCAGCGCACCCAGTCGAGCCCGGGCACCGGCTGCGGCGCGATGACCAGCCGGTCGCAGCCCACCGCGTCGTCGGCCGGGCGGATACCGCCGAGCCAGTGGTAGAACCACTGGCTGACCGAGCCGAACATCGGGTGGTTGTGCGAGAAGGTGTTGTCGCTGCCGGCCCAGTGCTCCCACAGCGTGGTGGCGCCATTGGCCAGCATGTGGCCCCAGCCGGGGAAGTCGGGCTGGCGCACCACTTCGGCGGCCAGCTCGGCATGGCCGCGGCGCGAAAGCTGGTCGAGCATGAAGGTGGTGCCCAGGATGCCCGTGCTCAGGTGCCGGTCCCGCGCCTCCAGGTCGCCGAGCAGCAGGTCCATCGCCGGCCCGTCGGCCGCGACGAGGCCGGCGAACAGGCCGAACGACTGGCTGGCCTGTGTTCCGGGGCCGACGCGGCCGGTGGCGACGTCGATGTAGCGAGCCCGGTAGGCCGCCCGGATGCTCGCCGCGAGTTCGGTGTAGCGCGCCGCGTCATCGGCGCGGCCGATCAGGCCGGCCAGCTCGGCCAGCAGGTCGGCGCTGACTGCGTAGAGCGGCGTGACCATCTCTGGCGCAGGCGCCGGCGCCAGACCTTCGTGGTCGCTCAGCCCGTCGGTGACGATCTGGTCGGGGTAGCGCGCGGTGACCCGATCGAGCCAGCGCGAGGCGACCGGGTACTGCTCCTCGATCAGCCGCCGGTCGCCGTAGTAGCGGTGGAGCTGGGCGAGCAGCCAGGGATGCGCCATGGCCCACGGCACGCCGCAGTACTGGATCCCGACGAACGGCGCGGTGTCGGTCAACATGCCGTCGGGCAGCGCCGCCTCGGCCCAGTCGTGGACCGACTTGGCGTAGAAGCCCGACATGTCGTAGTTCATCATGAACGCCTCGGCGGTGGCGACCAGATCGCCGCCGTAGCCGAAGCGCTCGCGGTGCGGGCAGTCCGACTGCACGCTGAAGATGTTGCTCAGGAAGGTCCAGTCGCACATCGTCTGGATGCGGTTGAGCCGCTCGTCGGAGCAGTCGAACGAGCCGACCCGCGGCACGTCGCTGCCGAGGCGGTGGCCGACGATCGTCTCCGCCCCCGGCCGGGCCGGCAGGCCGCGCACCTCGACATACCGAAAGCCGTGGAAGGTGAACCGCGGCGTGTACTCCTCAACACCCTCGCCGCGGGCGATGTAGACGTCGGCCTGGTCGGCAACCGCCGGCGGCCGGCCGGTCCCGAGGCCGCCGGCCGCGTCGGCGTCGGCCGGTCGCGCGCCCTTGATCTGCCCGGCCACGCTGGTCATCGGATTCAGCGTGCCGTCGGGGTAGAGCAGCTCGCCATACCGCAGGCGGATGACCGTACCGGCCGACGCGGCCGTGCGCAGCGTCACCGTGCCGGCGAAGTTCTGGCCCAGATCGAAAACGTAGACGCCCGGCTCGGGCTCGGTGACGGCGACCGCCGGCAGCGTCGCCGTCACTCGGATCGGCGGCTGCGCCTGGGCGCGGAGCGGGCCGATGGGCTCGGCCGCCAGCCCGGGTTGCCGCCAGCCGGCCGCCGCGAAGCCGGCGCGGTCCCAGCCGGGCACTTCACGGCGTGCATCGTGGATCTCGCCGAGGTAGATGCTGTCGGCCCGGATCGGCCCCTCGCCCACGCGCCAGCTCTGGTCACTGACCACCACCTGCGGCGGCCCCTCGGCGAAGGTGATGACCAGTCGCGCGATGAAACGCGGGCGGCCGACCGGCAGGTGCTCACGCAGGTTCAGGTGGCCCCACATGCGCAGCGGCAGCGGGTTGTACCAGCCGTTGCCGAGCTGCACGCCGAGGCAATTGAAGCCCGGTTCGAGCTGCTCGGTGACGTCGTACGTGCTGTACAGCACCCGCTCGCGGTAATCGGTCCAGCCCGGATCGAGCCGCCGATCGCCGATCCGCCGGCCATTGAGGCTGGCCTCGTAGTAACCCAGGCCGGTGATGTAGAGCCGGGCCCGGAGCGGCGTCCGGCGGAGCGCGAACTCCCGCCGGAAGAGCGGCGCCGGGTCCTCGGCATACTGCCCATCGCCCTCGGCGGTCGCGCGGCCGTCGTTCAGCCACTCGGCCTGCCACTCGTCGGGGCTGAGCAGGGCCATCTCGAAGTGCGTCGGCTCGCTCCACGGCGTGGCGCGGCCGGCCTGGTCCCAGCAGCGCACCTGCCACCAGACGATCTCGCCCGAGGCGGGAGCCGGCCCGGCATAGGGCACCCCGAGGCACTGCGCCGAGGCGACCCGGCCCGACCGCCAGAGCCACGGCCCGCCAGCGAGCGCCTCGGCCGTGGCGGCGGCGCGGACTTCGTAGCCGGTCTGCCGGCAGCCGCGCTCGTCACAGAGCAGCCGCCAGCTCAGTCTCGGCGAGGTGACATCGATGCCGAGCGGCTCGGTGCGCTGCTCACAGCGCAGGTCACCAACGGTAACCGCCGACGCCGCGCCGGCCAGCAGCGCGGCGGCAAAGGGGGTGATCAACGGCATCGAGGGTGCTCTCTCTGGCCGGCCGACGGCAGCAGCGCCGCGCGCCAGACCGATCGTCCCCATACGCGGCTGGCCACGCGCAGTCCTCCCTCGCGAGCCACGCCACGCGCTGCCCCTGCTTCCCCGTGGCGGTCCTCGTTGGTGGTTCCCATCCCGTCGCCGCGCGGCTAGAATAGGCCCATGCCGAGACGGGTCGCCGCGATTCTCCTGCTGTGCCTGGCCGCGCCGCTGCGCGCCGCCGATCCGGTCGGGCTCGACGCGCTCGACCTGCGCTACCTCTCCGTCCTCCGCACCGGCACCGCTCGCCTGGCCTCCAGCGCCGACCCGAGCGGCGGCAACATGGACCGCGGCCACTACCTCCGCCGCGACGGCCGCCGGGCGGTGCTGATGGAGAGCACTGGGCCGGGGCAGATCACGCGCATCTGGAGCGCCAATCCGCAGGGCAGACTATCAATCTGGTTCGACGGCGAGAATACGCCCCGGATCGATCTGCCGTTCGAGGACCTGGGCCGCGCCGGTGAGCTGACGCCCAACGTGCTCGGCTTCGTCTCGACCGCCGGCGGCGGCGTCTCGTGCTGGTTCCCGATGCCGTTCGCCAAATCGTGCCGGGTCGCCGTCGAGGGTGCCGAGCAGCTCTACTACCAGGTCGACTACACCACCTGGCCGCCCGGCACGCCGGTCGAGACCTTCGCCCCCGGCGCTCATGAGCAGCCCGGCGGCTTTGAGCTGGGCGAGCCGGTGAGTGCCGGCGGTCTGGTCGCGCCGGGTGCGGCGTTGACGCTCTTCGACCTGACCGGCACGCGCACGGTGCGGCGGCTGGCGCTCGAGCTGAGCCGCGCCGGCGGCGGCCCACCGCCCTCGCTGGCGATGCTGCGCGGGCTGCGCCTGCGGATGCGGTGGGACGAAGCGACCGGCGACAGCGTCGATGTACCGCTGCTCGACTTCTTCGCCAGCGGGCTGGGGCCGGCGCAGTTCCTGTCGGCACCCATCGCCGTGGCCGAGTGGAGCTTCCTGACCTGCGATTTCCCCCTCCCCTTCCGCCACCGCGGGCGGTGCGAGGTGGTCAATCGCGGCGAGCAACCGGTGCAGGTGTCGGCGACGGCCTACGTGACCGGCGGCCGGCGGCTGGATGACGGCTATTTCCACGCCGGCTATCAACAAGCGGTGACCGCGGCCGGCCGGCCGCACCCGGTCGCGAAGGTCACCGGTCGCGGCCACTACGTCGGCAGTGCGGTGACGTTTATCGCGGGCGGCGAGCTGACGCACCTCGAGGGCGACGAGCAGATCACCGTTGATGACGAGCAGCGGCTCCTCGGCACCGGCACCGAGGACTACTTCGACGGCGCCTGGTTCTTCCGCCGCGGACCGTTCGCCGACCCCTATGCCGGCGCGCCGCTGCTCCAGGCGGGCAAGCGGCAGACCGCCGCCTATCGCTGGCACATCGCCGACTGCGTGCCGTTCAGCCGCTCGTTGGCGGTCGAGTTGGAGCACGGGCCGACCAATGACACGCCCGGCGTGTTGTACCGTTCGGTCGGTTACTGGTATGCCGAGACACCGCAGCCGGTGCCGGCGCCGCCGCTACCCGACGCCCCGCCCGAGTGGCGCGAGCCCGACCTGCCCGGCGTGCTGGTCGAAGCCGAGGGCGCAGCGCGGCTGGGCTCGGCGCCCGAGTCTCCGCTCCCGGCCCTGGGCCAGACCGAGTCACCGCTGACCGCCAGCGGCGGGCGGCTGGTTCGCTACGCGCCCGAGTGGGCCGACGACCCGCTGCTGATCCCCGTGACGGTCAAGGAGAGCGACCTTTACGAGTTTGAACTGCGCGTGCTCTCGGGCGGGCTGGAGACCCTGGCCCGGTTCCGCCTCGACGACGGGCCCATCCGCGAGGCCGGCACGGCGACCCTCGCGCCCGGCCCGCTGCTGCGCCTCGGCCGCGAGCGGCTGGCCGCCGGCGAGCACACGCTCTCGCTCTGGCTGGCCGGCGATTCGCCGGGCAGCCTCGATGTCGACTACCTCCGCCTCACCCCCGTCGGCAAGGTGGCGCGGGCGCTGGAGGTCGAGGACCTGACGGTCACCGCCCGCGGCGGCGAGGCGGTCGTACAGACCCACGCCGACCTGCCGTCGGACGCCACGCGGCGGGGCAACCTCACCGGCGGCGACATCCCGCTCGAGGCGGTCTGGAGCGGCGGCGGGCAGGTTCGCTTCGTGCCGTCGAGCGCCGGCGATGCGTGCGAGGTCGAGTTCAGCATCGAGGGCGAGGGCTTCCACGGCCTGGCGCTGGGGCTGACCCGCGGCCGCGGCTACGGCGCCGGGCGCGTTTCGCTCGACGGGCGGGTGATCACCGAGTTCGACAGCACGCTGCCCGAGGGCGGCGAGGTGGTCGGCTGGCGCTTACGGCTCGGCACGCACCACCTTACCGACGGCGAGCATGTGCTGCGGATCGAGTCGATTCCCGCCGGCGGCCGGGTGCGGCCGATCGGGCTGGACTACCTGCTGGCACTGCCCGCCGGGCTCGGCAACCAGGCCGAGCTGATGGTCCAGACCGGCGGGCCCGAGGGCATCATCAAGGAGCGCTTCGGCGCCGAGCCACGCTGGTCGGGCGGGGCCTACATCCGCTACCCCGGCCCGGCCGACCTGCTGCTCTTCGCCCCGTCGGGCGGCCGGTACCGGCTGTTCGTCACCGAGGCCCGCATCCCGACCGGCGGGCGGTGCGCCCTGATCCTCCGCGGCCGGCGGCTCGGCGAGATCGACTGCGGCGGCGAGGCCGAGGCGCTCGGCGGCGAAACCGTCTTCGAGGCGACCCTCCGGCGCGGCGGCAACCCGCTGCGGCTCGAGGCGGCCGGCGGCGAGATCGCGCTCGACCTGATCCGGCTCGAGCGCATCGGCGGCGGCCCGGCTTGGCCGCTGATCGTGGTCGCCCTGGTCTTGCTAGCGGGAGTGGTCTGGTGGCGGAGGCGGCGATGAAGCTACGCGTCGGCACCGTCGCCTACCTCAACGCCAAGCCGCTGACCTGGGCGGCCGAGCAGGGGCTGGTCGACGGCCTCGAGGCCGTTGCCGAAGTGCCCTCGCGCCTGGCCGCGATGCTGCGCGCCGGCGAACTCGACGCGGCGCTGCTGAGCAGCATCGTCGCCATCGAGTCGGCCGACCTGAAGCTGCTGCCGGCCGCCGGCTGCCTGGCCGCCGACGGACCCGTGCAGAGCGTGCTGTTGTTCAGCCGCGTGCACATCAGCCAGGTCGAGAGC
>CAYONP010000161.1:0-6030 GCA_964405335.1 uncultured Fimbriimonadaceae bacterium | reverse complement strand
CCGCCAGTGCTGTCCAGCCGCTCCGGCGTGTTGACAGGGTGGCGTAGGGGCGGGTCTCAGACCCGCCCGAATGCCAACAACCCAGCTTCCAGAGCGAATTCACTAGCCGACGGGCAGGTCTGAGACCTGCCCCTACCGCGAAGGTCAACACGCCCTGCTCGTCGGCGGCACTGGCGGGCAAGCCGCCAGTGGCACCGAGAGGGCGTCTAGTGGCTCGAAACGAACGCCCAAGGTCAGCGCGCCCTTACCGCGCGCGGTTGCGCAGCATGTTCTCGAACTCGTTGCGCATCCGCTCGACCGAGTGCTCAGGCAGTTCGCTCACGTCGAAGTTGCGGTCGAACTCGAGCGAGAACGAGTACTGGAAGGTCATCGCGTTCTGCCGCGTGGCGCCCGCGGGCACCTCGACGTCCCAGCGGAGCAGGCCGCGCGGTCGCTCCTCGGCGAGATAGACCGGGTCGGTGCTCAGCGGCGGGCCCTCGTCGATCAGGGTTACCCGCACCTGGTCGTCGGGCGGCTGCGGCAGCCGCTCCCAGACCTGCACGCGAGCCGGCTGGTTCATGAAGTTCTGCAGCCGCATCTCGTAGACGTAGGTCAGGATCTTGTTCCCGCCGCGCAGCTCGGTCCGCTTCTCCTTCAGCTCGCGGCCGACGCGGAGCTGCGTCTGGGTGCCGAAGCCAAGGCGCAGGGTCTGGCCGCGGGCGGTCATCGGCAGCACGCCGCGGCCGGCGAACTGGGTGCCGGTGTAGGCGTTGTAGGCGCCGGGCAGCAGCGCGTAGTCGGTGTTGTTGACCGATTCGGCCGCCTGGTGGACGAAGTCGCTGAGCAACGGCACGGCGGTGTAGTAGAAACCGGCTTCGAGCCCGAGGCCGCTGATCATCAGCATCTGCGGGTCGGCGCGGCTGGGCAGCGTGCTGCGGCCGGGCATCTCGTAGTCGGCCGCCAGCGCGCCGAAATCGGCCTGCTGCCGGGCCGCGCGGGCAATCACATCCTCCGAGGCCGAGAGCTCGAGGTTCTGCAGCCGCGCGGCCAGGATGTTGGCCGACAGCACCGCCTCTTCGCCACCCGTCTCGGGCAGCGCAACACCGCCGCCAAACCCGCCGCCGGCCGGCCCGGGCGCGCCCGCCAGGCCGGCCGCGCCGCCACGTCCGGGCCGCGTGGCGGCCTGTCCGGCACGAATCTCGTCCTGCAACTGCTGCCGCGCGGCGGCGTAGTTCTCGGCCCGGTCGCGCTCGGCGTCGGCCGGCGCCGGCGGGCCGACGGCGATGTACAGGGGGCTCAGGATCGGCGGGTCGGCGACCATGCTGGGATGCGTGGTCGAGAGCGTCAGCGCGACGTCGTTCCAGTCCTCGCCGGTGGTCTGGGTGACCACGGCATGGTACTCGAGCTCGAGCTGCCGCCGGTCGCCGTCGAGCCGCGCGATGTAGGCCGGCTGCCAGCCGACGCCGTTGACCATGTAGCTGAGCTCGAAGCTCGCCTCGCCCGCCTGCTCGGCCTCGAGGAAGACCACCGCTTCATACAGCGTGCGGCCGGTGCCGGTCAGCTTTGCCCGGTCGCGCTGGAGCTGCTGCAGCCGCTCGTTGGCCGTCTCCTGCTGCTGCGTCAACTGCAGCCGCGTCTGGGCAATCTCCTGGCGTTGTTCGAAGCTGAACCGGGCGAGCTGCATCAGTGAGTCAGCGTTGAGCACGCCGTGGGTCAACTCGGCCTGCGCCGTCGGTGCGACGAACTCCTCCATCTTGTCGAGGAACTGCTCGCGCCGGCTGACCACGTCGATCTCGGCCTGCAGGCCGGCGATCTCGGTCTGCACCTGGCGGATCTGGTCGTCCAGGGCGCGGACCTCGGGATTCGGCTCATCGCTCGTCGCGGTGGCACGGAAGTTGACCCCGCGGACGACCAGGCCCGGCCCGCCCGAGGCGTAGAGCGAGGCCGGCTCGACCATTGCCGGCAGCTCGGTGACCAGGTACGACTGCGGGCCCAGCGCGGCTGGAAAGCGCAGCTCGCGGGTGACCAGTGCCTGGCCGCGATAGACCCGCACCGCGGTGATGCTCCCGGTCGTCTGCGCGGCGGCCGACCAGGCGGTGAGCAGGACGACGAGTGCACTCAGGCGACGAGCCATGGCAGGACCCCTTCCAGCGCCCAGCGGCGCGGTCAATGATACCGCGCGCGGCGGGCCGCCGTTTACGGTCCGCAACGAGATGGCACTTGCGCGCGCGATCGCGATGATGGACACTTGGGCCGTGCGGTGGGGCTGCCGACCGCGGGGGCGGCGGCGGGTGTTCTGACCTCATCGCCGGGGGAGTGGATATGCAGTGGGGACGCGGAACGTGGGTGGCTGTGGTCGCCGTTGGGTTGCTTTGCACCGCACGGGTGCAGGCCGCGGCGATCCTCTACTACAACGACCTCAACGTCGGCACCGACCGCATGGCCCAGGCGTTGGCCACGCGAGCCGGGATGGGTGACACGGTGGTCTTCGCCGCCAACCTGGCCGACTTCGCGACTCAGATCGGCGGCGGCGGGTACCAGTTGGGGATCTTCTTCCAGCAGAACTCGTCGGGCGCCGCCCATGATGCGGCGCACGCCGCGCTGGGCGCCTTCGTCGCCGGCGGCGGGCTGGGTATCGCCGCCGACTGGACGCGCAACAACGGCAACGCCGCACTGTACGGCGCGGGGTTCACCGGCAACGTCAACCAGACCCAGGTGACGGTGACCCACGCGGCGCTGTTGCCCGGCCTGGTCAATCCGGTCAGCCTGTTCAATCCCGGCTGGGGAGTCTTCTCCACCGGGCTGAACGGTGGCACCAGTGCGGCGATGTTCGGCAACGGCGAGTCGGCGATTGTGCTCGGCAACAGTGACCGGAGCATCTTCAACGGCTTCCTCGCCGACACGTTCGTCAGTGGCGCGCAGGGGCAGACCTTGTATGAAAACGAGATCAGCTTCCTGCTCGGCCAGACGGCCGTGATTCCCGAGCCCGGCACGCTGGTCGTGCTCGGCCTCGGGCTACTGGCCTGGCGCCGCCGTCGGTAGGCCGGCAAGTCGTCGCAGCCGCCGGGCGGGCCGACCCGCCCGGCGGCTGTTCGCCTCCAAGATCCAGGTCACTCCTGCGCGAAGCGCGCAGGTGCATTAAGGTGAGTCGGGTGTGGGGGTAGCTGTGCGCCGAGGGGACGGCGCCGAAACCGGACGTGCCTTCCATGGGAGGTGGATATGACCTGGGGAACGAAGGGGCGGGTGGCTCTGTTCGCCATTCTGCTTCTGGGTGTCGGCCGCGCGGATGCCGCGGCCATTCTGTACTTCAATGACCTGAGTCTCGGGACCGACCGGATGGGCGAGGCTCTCGCCACGCGGGTCGGCCTGGGCGACACGGTCACCGTAGCGACTGACCCGACTGACTTTGCCACGCAGATCGGCGGCGGCGGGTTCGACCTGGGGATCTTCTTCCAGCAGAACTCGTCCGGTGGCGATTACGATGCCGCGCACTCGGCGCTGGGCACCTTCGTGGCCGGTGGCGGCAAGGGCATCGGCGCCGACTGGACGCTGAATGACACGCACGCCGGCGAGTACGGCGCCGGCTACACCGGCGGCGTCAACGAGACGGCAGTGACCGTCACGCACGCGGCGCTGCTGCCGGGGCTGGCCAATCCGGTCGATCTGTTCAACCCCGGTTGGGGCATCTTCTCGACCGGCCTGAACGGCGGGACCAGCGCAGCGGTGTTCGGTGGTGGTGACTCGGCGATTGTCATCGGCAACAGCGACCGGAGCATCTTCAACGGCTTCCTGTCGGACACCTTTGTCGATGGCGCCGAGGGTCGCACCCTGTACGAGAACGAGATCGCCTTCCTGATCGACGGACCCGGCCAGGGCGTGGTACCCGAGCCGGGCACCATCGCGCTGCTGGGCTTCGGCCTGGTGCTGGTGCGCCGCCGGCGGAAGTAGCCGCTCGGCCATGTTGACCGCCGGGCGGGCTTGCCCGCCCGGCGGTTTGATTCACCCGCCACCCGCCTCGGCCGAAGCCCATTCGGCCAGCAGGTCCTTCAGCCGCGCCTCGGCCAGCAGCAAGTTGTCCGGGCCGGCCAGTTCGACCAGGGCCACCAGGTCGTGCATCTTCTGCAGCTCCTCGACCTGCTCGTCTACCTTCCACTGGATGAAGCTGCGGGTCGAGTAGTCCTTCTCCTGCTCGGCCAGGGCGACGATGGCGTGGACTTTGCGCGTCGTCTCCTC
This sequence comes from uncultured Fimbriimonadaceae bacterium, assembly GCA_964405335.1. Classification (GTDB taxonomy): domain Bacteria; phylum Armatimonadota; class UBA10988; order UBA10988; family UBA10988; genus CAYONP01. The sequence continues at coordinate 1,818 of CAYONP010000161.1, read as the reverse complement.
TTCGGCGGCCAGGGCCGCGGCGACCATCGACTCGACCGACGGATAGTCGCCCCGCGGCGCGCCGACGCCGCGCAGCTCCGGCTTGCCGCCGACGCGCAGCAGATAGTCGAGGATGCGCATGGCGTGGCCGTGTTCCTCGACGGCCTGCTCCCAAAAGACGCGGGCGAAGACCTTGAGGCCCAGCCGCTCGAACCCCGCGGCAACGGCCAGGTAGCTGTGCTCGGCCCAGAACTCATGCTGGATCTGGTGGTTGAGCTGCTCCTGCATGGTCTCGGAGATCAGCATGGCGTGCTCCTTGACCCAACCGCCTCAGTGCCGCGCGACGGCCAACTCCTGGTGGTAATCCTGCAACGCGCGGACCGTGCTGCCGCGCTCCCGGACGGCGGCGATGCCGCGTACGGCGGCCATCGCGCCGGCCAGCGTGGTGATGGTTGGTATGCCGCGCCGCAGCGCCTCCTTGCGGATCAGGTGGTGATCGGACTTGGCCGCGTCGCCGCTGGGGGTATCGATGATCAGCTCGATCTGGCCGTTCTTGATCATGTCGAGCACGTTGGGCCGGCCTTCCGAGACCTTCATCAGCTCGTGTACGCCGATGCCGTTGCGGGCCAGCACCGCGCCCGTGCCCTCGGTCGAGACGACCCGGAAACCGAGGCTCTGGAACTGAGCCGCGACGCCGATCACGCCCCGCTTGTCGGCGTTCTTGACGCTGATGAACACCGTCCCCTCGGTCGGCAGCCGCTGGCCCGACGCCTCGTAAGCCTTGTAGAACGCCACCCCGAAGCTGTCGGCGATGCCCATCACCTCGCCCGTGCTGCGCATCTCGGGCCCCAGCAGCGGGTCGACGCCGGGGAATTTGCTGAACGGGAAAACCGGCTCCTTGACCGAGATGTGCTCGGGTGTGATCTCGCGGGTGAATCCCTCCTCCTCGAGCGTCCGGCCGGCCATCACCCGCGCGGCGATCTTGGCCAGCGGCCGGCCGATCGCCTTCGAGACGAACGGCACCGTGCGGCTGGCCCGCGGATTGACTTCCAGCACGTAGACCAGGTCGTGCCGGATGGCATACTGGATGTTGAGCAGCCCGATCACGTTCAGCTCGCGGGCCAGCATCGTCGTCTGCCGGCGAATCTCGTCGACCTGGTTGTCGACCAATGTGTAGGGCGGCAGGGCGCAGGTCGAGTCGCCCGAGTGGATCCCGGCCTCTTCGATATGCTCCATGATCCCGCCGATGACCACCCGGCCGGTCGCGTCGGCCACCGCGTCGACGTCGACCTCGATGGCGTCCTCGAGGAACTTGTCGACCAGCACCGGATGCTCGGGGCTGGCCTCGACGGCGTGGCGCATGTAGCGCTCGAGCGCCTCGTGGGTGTAGACGATCTCCATCGCCCGGCCGCCGAGCACGTAGCTCGGTCGGACGACGACGGGATAACCGATCCGGTCGGCAATCGCCGCCGCCTCGTCGAACGAGACGGCGGTGCCGTTCTCGGGCTGTCGCAGGCCGAGGGTCTCGAGCAGCTCCTTGAACCGCTTGCGGTCCTCGGCGCGGTCGATGCTCTCGGCGCTGGTGCCGATGATCGGCACGCCGGCGCGCTCGAGCTGCTTGACCAGCCGCAGCGGCGTTTGGCCGCCGAACTGCACGATCACCCCGTCGGGCTGCTCGCGGTCGACGATGTTGAGCACGTCCTCGCGGGTCAGCGGCTCGAAGTAGAGCTTGTCCGAGATGTCGTAGTCGGTGCTCACCGTCTCGGGGTTCGAGTTGACCATGATGGTGCAGATGTCCATCTCGCGCAGCGCCAGCGAGGCGTGGACGCAGCAGTAGTC
>CAYONP010000160.1:5445-6099 GCA_964405335.1 uncultured Fimbriimonadaceae bacterium | reverse complement strand
GTCGGACGCCGCACGGCCGGGTCCCAAGGTGTACAGCGGTTGGGGTGCACCACAGTCGGGCCGGACGTCTGACGCTGTCCTGGGGCTACTGAGGCGGTGACAAGGAGAGACCATTGCTGAAGCTCATACTGGCTGCAGCGGGCGTCTGCCTCCTGGCGATTCCGCCGGTCCTGGGCGCCGATGAGAGCGTGCAGGTCAACGTCACGGTCGAGACGTACTGGGACCTCATCGTATCGCCAAGCTCCATCACGCTCAACAACGCAGTGCCGTCGGTGACCGGTTCGGTGAACAGCGCAGGCAGCACCGCGCTCACCTTCTGGGCCAACGCCCAGTTGGAGCTCAAGGCGCCACTGCTCATCTCTCTGGATCACGCGACGGTCGGCGGGGCGAGCCTGCCAGCTGAAGCCTCCATCACAATCCTCGGCACGCACTCGGCGAGGTTTGAGGGTGGCTTTCAGTTTGTGCCGGTGATACCTGATCCCGTCACTCGGATGCGGGTTCTGTCGCTTTACGTACGGCTAACAGAGCTGACGTTCGGAGATGAACCGGGCCTCTATCAGGGCCACGTTCCGATGTGGGTGACGCCGTTGTAAGCGGCAGATGGGTGCGGCTGACGACGCATAGCCGCGTGGTGGAGGAGGGCTCCGCCCTCCT
>CAYONP010000160.1:0-5435 GCA_964405335.1 uncultured Fimbriimonadaceae bacterium | reverse complement strand
GCCGGTTTTTTCTGGGTTTTGGGGGGGGGGCTTCGGGGGCTGGGGGGGGGGTGGGGGGGGGCCCCCCCCCCCCCCCCCCACCACTTGCCGAGGAGTGCCCGAATGACCGCAGGCCACCTTGGAGCGCAGAAGCGCGGTCGCAACTCACTTGTGCCGGTTGCGCTCGCGCTGGTGCTGGCCGGTGAGGCCGCCGGCCAGAGCTTTATGGTCAGACCGACGAGCCTTGCGTTACGAGGACCGGCCGGAACCACCATCGCGGCATCTGTTGGGGTGCGTAACACTGCCGAACAGGGCGAGTTGAGACTACGAACAAGCTGCCTCGTTCTGGCCCACAGTCAGACGGGCGGTTGGACAGCGTTTGCCTCCGAGTCCGATTCGGCCACGGAATGGTCGGCGAGGTCCGCCTGCTCGTGGGCCACCGTCACACCCCCGACGATCGCCCTCCAGCCAGGCGGCGCAACCGAAATAGACGTGCGCATCGCGGTGCCGAAGGCTGCCAGGGGCTCTTACTCCGCAGCTCTGATTGTCGAGACTGTTCCAGCGCGCGGGGCCGGCGTGGGGATCATACTACGTGGGCTGGTGCCAATCCTCATCGCCATCGATGGCCCGGTACCAATGCAACGAGTCGTGAATCACGGTGGCGCTCTCCTCGATGTACCTGCGAGATCCGGCGCACGCCCCACCACCGAGGCTTCGATGGTTGTTGCCAACGAGGGCGAGTCCATCGAGCGCGTTGCTGGCGAGCTCACCGTCCTGCGCAACGTCGCTGGAAACTGGCGGCGTTTGACCTCGGCGCCGCTGCGGGAGCGAACGCTCCTGCCGGGTGCGCGGATCAACCTGGTTGCCGACATTCAGCGTCGGCTGCCCACAGGGCAGTACCGGGTGGACACCGCCTTGGCGGTGGGTGGTCGGCTGCGTGAACGACGCTCGGATGTGCTCGACTTCGTCGGTGATGCCACAGTCACCGACGTCCACGCGGATGTCTCGTTGGTCATTGAACCGGGTGAGTTGGTGCTAGAGGGCGTGCCGGGTGGACGACGATCGACCATTCTCTCGGTCACCAACACTGGCGAGGCGCCTGTGAAGCTGACCACCACCTGCGCAACTCCCGCCGGCCTTGAGGGCCATGCCATCGGCGAACGTCGAGGCACGGAATTCACCTGCGCCGGATGGGTCCGCGCGACACCGAGTGAGCTCGAGCTGCCGGCCGGCGGGCAGCGCAACCTGCGGATCGAACTGGACATGCCGGCCGAAGTGCCGAGCCTGCCGCTCTTCTACGGGACGCTGCTCGTGGTGGCGACGCACACAGACGGCACTGCGGCCGGAGCGGCGCAGGCGTCCATCGTGGTGCGTAACCAGCGCTTGCAGCCCGAGCCGAGTGCCCATCCGGCGGGCATTGAACCGACACTCGGCGCGGACGGGCGGCTGTCCGTGACGGCTCAATTCGCAAACACGGGCACCGTGCACTGGGTGCCCAGCGCAACCCTTGAGCTGCTGAACACACGCGGTCAGATCGTGCGCAGGGCCGACATGGAGGGCGGCGGCACGCGGATACTCCCCCTCGGACTTCCGCGATTCGGCGGTGTTCTTCCACTCGACGGTATCGAGCCTGGCACCTACGTGCTGCGGGCGGTGATGAGGTACGCTGAAGCCAGCGCTGCTTCCGAGTGCCGGATCCGGTTGCTGACCGATAGCGTCGGTGCTCTGGCGCTCGAGATCGTCGCTGAGGCTGAGCAGGCTCCACCCCCCACCGTAGACCCACCAGCGGGGTGATACAGCTGCGCGTGCTCTGGAGGGCGAGGTAGAAAGCGGGGTTGGTATGTTGGCTCGAATCCTCTGCCTCGCCGCGCTGGCCACCGTGGGCGCGCTCGCCGATGAGGCGCCGGCGCGGGAGTATCCGCCCTTCTCCAACGTCTTCTTCGACACCGACGTGCGCCAGGCGCTGAGCGACCTGGCCGCGCAGACCGGGGCGATCATCATCCCCGATGAGTCGGTCCAGGGGTTTGTCACCCTTGAGCTCAAAGAGGCGCCGCTCGAGCGTGCGCTCGACCTGATCCTGCTCGCCGGCGGGTATGTCTGGGCCGAGGTCGAGGAGGGCGTCTATCTGGTCACCTCGCTCGACCCGAGCCTGCCGAGCTTTGCCCGCATCGCGGTGACCGAGCCGTTCAGCCTGCTGCACCTGCGGCCCGACGAGGTGCTGCCGCTGCTCAGTGAGCTGTTCGCCCGGCTGGTCAAGGTCGATCCGGCCAGCGAGCGGCTGATCTTAACTGCTCCGCCGCGACTGCTGGAGAAGATCCGCGAGGCGATTCGCGCGCTCGATGTGCAGCGGCCGGCGGTGCAGGCGCCGTCGACGCGGACCGAGGTGATCGACGTCTCACTGCTCGAAATCCCGGGCCTGGCCGCGCTGCTGCCGCCGGCGTTCAGCGAGCTGGTTCAGATCGACGAGGCGGGCGGGCGACTGCTGGTCACCGGCTCGGCCAGCCGCATCGCCGAGGTGCGCGCGTGGGTCGAGGCGCTGGACCACCGGCAGGTGGTCGCGCGGGTGGTGGCGCTCGAGCAGGCCTCGGGCCCAGAGCTGGTGGCGCTGCTGCCGCCGGCGCTGGCGGCCTTTGTGCGGGCGCACGAGTCGAGTGACCGAGTGGTCATCGTCGCGCCCGAGCGGCTGGCCGCCGCGGTCGAGGCCGAGGTCCGGCGGCTCGACGGCCTGCTCACCGACGAGGGCCGAACGACGGAGCTGGTCGAGCTGAACTACATCGATAGCGAAGAGGTGGGCAGCCTGCTGCCCGAGGCGATGAAGCCGCTGGTGACCTTCGACACGCTGGGCAACCGCTGCCTGGTGACCGGCCGGCCGCGGCTGGTGGCCCAGGCGGCGGCGCAGATCCGGGCGATGGACGTGCCGCCGCTGCAGTTGCTGCTCGAGGCGCTGGTGGTCGATGTCAGCCGGGCCGACATGGAGGCGTTCGAAATCGCGGCGCGGGACCATCCGGTGGGCATCGACACGGGTACCGGCATCATCACCTATGTCGACGCGGCCGAGGCGGTGCTCTATCGCCTGCTGTGGCTGGTGCAGCACGACAAGGCGCGCGTGCTGGCCAGCCCGCGGGTGGTCACGCAGGAGGGCCGCGAGGCGATGTTCAGCGTGCAGCTCGAGCAGTACTTTGAGCTGACCAGCGGGCGGGTCGGCTTCGAGTACGTCAATCTGGAGGTAATCGAGGCGCCGATCAGCCTGACCATCAAGCCGCGGGTGGCGCGCGACGACGGCCAGGTGACCTGCGAGATCAAGCCCGAGGTGGCCGACGTGATTGGCCAGGGGGCGAACGACCTGCCGATCATCACCCGCCGCACGGCGCAGACGACGATCCGCGTCGGTGACGGTCAGCCGATCGCGATCGGCGGATTGCTGCAACAGATGGAGCGCGAAATCCGGCGCAAGATCCCACTGCTCGGGGACCTGCCGATCATCGGCGGCCTGTTCCGCAGCCGCGAGACGCAGCAGCAGGACCGTGAGGTAGTGATCCTAGTGGTGCCGCATGTGCTCGGCGACGATGGGCAGTATGCCGGCAGCCTGATCTTCGACCGCGCCGGCGAGCTGACCGGCGAGCCGGACGGCCAGGCCGGGCCGGCGCCGACGGTGGCCGGCGCGGGGGTGCGCCCCCGGGGGCGGGTGTCCGACCACCGCTTGCCCTAACCACCGCGGGCGGTTGACGTATCATAGCCCTCGGGCCCGCGCCGCGGGCCGGAGCGCTTCATGCCGCCGGACCGCCTGGTCGTCGCCGTCTCGGGCGCCTCGGGCAGCCGCTATGCCGCGCTGCTGCTGCAGGCGGTGGTGCCGCAGGTGCGTGAGGTGGCGGTGGTCTTCTCGCGCCTGGCGCCGCGGGTCATCGCCCATGAGCTGGGGCTCAGCCTGGGCCAGGGGCGGCTCGAACCCGAGCTGCTGCTCGACGGCGTAACGGTGCCGGCGGGCCACCGGCTGCGGGCCTATGGCCTGATGGACTACGACGCGCCGTTCGCCAGCGGCTCCAACGCCTACGACGCGATGGTGATCGTGCCGTGCAGCCAGGGGATGATTGGCCGCATCGCGGCGGGCCTGGCCGAAACGCTGATCGAGCGTGCCGCCGACGTCTGCCTGAAGGAGCGCCGGCGGCTGATTGTCGTCCCGCGCGAGGCGCCGCTGAGCCTGATCCACCTGCGCGGCTGGACGACTTTGACCGAGGCGGGAGCGATCGTGCTGCCGGCCTGCCCGAGCTTCTACCACCGGCCCGAGACGGTCGATGCGGTGCTGCAGTCGGTGGTCGACCGCATCCTTCAGCACCTCGACCTGAGCCGGCCCGCGGCCTACCATTGGGGCGGTGAGGAGGAGTAGGCGGTGAAGCAGCGGCGCCCGTTCGGCTTCGAGATCGTCGCCTTCGTGCGCGACATCAAGCTTGAGCACAGCCTGTTTGCCCTGCCCTTCGCGCTGCTTGGAGTGCTGATGGGCTGCGCCTGGCAGGCCGAGCGGGGTCTGCGCGAGCGGCCGTGGCCGAACTGGCTCGAGCTGATCCTGAACTTGATTGCCATGATCGGCATGCGCACGGCGGCGATGGGCTTCAACCGACTGGTCGACCGCGGCATCGATGCGCGCAACCCGCGCACCCGCGCGCGGCCGCTGGCGGCGGGGCAGGTCGGGCGCGGGGTCTACATCGGCTTCGTCCTGATCGGTGTCGGCGCGCTGGTCTTCGCCGCGGCGCAGCTCAACGAACTGGCCCTGCGGCTGGTGCCCCTGGCGCTGCTGATCACCCTCGGCTACAGCCTGACCAAGCGCTTCACGCTGCTCTGCCACTGGTTCGTCGGGCTGGCACTGGGCATCGCGCCGCTGGGCGCTTGGGTGGCGGTGACCGGCCTGCTGCCGCCGATGCTGGGGCCCTATGCGCTGGCCGGCGCGGTGATGCTCTGGGTCGGCGGGTTCGACATCCTCTACGCCACGCTGGATGTCGAGTTCGACCGCGGGGCCGGGATCCGTTCATTGCCGGCGCGGTTCGGCATCGGCCCGGCACTCCACGCGGCGCGGGCGAGCCACGCCGCCATGGTCGCGTTGCTGGTCGCCACCATCGCGGGCGATGCGGGTCTGGGAGCGAGTTTCGGCGTTGGCGTGCTGGTCACCGCGGGGCTGCTGCTGTGGCAGCACCTGCTGGTCCGGCCCGACGACCTGCGGCGCGTCAACACGGCGTTCTTCACCCTCAATGCGGTGGTGGGGTTCGTGTTGCTGGCGGCGGGGATGGTGGACCTGCTGCGGTAGCGGCGGTCGCCGGCCCGGCCGCCCACCGTAGCGCCGGTTGGCAACCGGCGGCGGTCGGACCCTTGGCGCCGGGCAGTCGTCGGCATCGCGCATCGCCGGTAACCAACCGGCGCCACGGGCAGTCGTCGGCATCGCGCATCGCCGGTTACCAACCGACGCC
>CAYONP010000159.1:0-6355 GCA_964405335.1 uncultured Fimbriimonadaceae bacterium | reverse complement strand
CCCCCCCCCCCCCCCCCCCCCCCCCCCCCCCCCCCCCCCCCCCCCCCCCCGGCCAACGGTGGTGTGATCGATCGCTGATGGATATGTAACACGATGGCGCCGACCGGCCATCAGCCGGCGCGGCGTTGCCGAGGAGTTCGCCAGTGCCCATCGCACTGAGGCCCTGGTCGGCCTTGCCGCCGCCGCCGGCGGCGATTCACGGCCGGGCCAGTTGCTCCTGCGCTCGCTCAGATGGCGAACTCCGGCTCCTCGCGCGGGCGTGTGAGCGGCGTTGCGCGGTAGAGCAGCAGCTCGATCCGACCGTCGTCGGCGCGGTGGAAGGTGTAGTCGAGCCGCTGCTCATAGGCCAGCCGGCTGAGCGGCGCCACCTGCTCGGGCGCCCGCAGGCGGATGAGCACCCGCTCGCCGGTCTCGAAGCGGCGGGCGAACGACTCGCCCGCCTCGACCTCGAACACCGCCGGCTGGCCGCTCAGGTCGAGCTGCAAGCCGTCGCCGGTGTCCTGCAACAGGCTGCCCAGGCTCAGCACCGGCGCGGCGGCGCGGCCGGCGGCGTGGGCCTCGCGCACCGTCCCGCCGCCGCGGGCAATGCCGTCGACGACGAGCACGAAACGGCCGAGGCGGGGATTCTCCTCGTGCGTGTCGACCGCGAGCGGGTGGCGCAGGCTGAGCACCACGGTGCCGGCCTCGGTCGGCTCGAGCCGCGGCGCGTGGCGTTCGAGCACTGCCAGGCTCGAGCTGTCGAGCCGCTCGACAATCTGCGCCACGGTTGCCTCGCGCGAGGCCGTGGCCAGCTTGAGCTGCAGCTTCTGCCCCACCTCGAGCGGCTCGCGGCCGAGCCAGAACAGGTTGGCCACCAGCTCGGCCGCCACCCGCGGCGAGCGACCGGCCGGCGCGACCACCTCGCCCCGCTCGGCGAACAACTCCTGGTCGAAGGTCAGCGCCACCGACTGTCCGGCCGCCGCCGAGAGCGTGCCGTCGGCGCCCCAGACCTCAATCGAAGCGACCCGGCAACGCCGGCCCGACGGCTCGATCACCACCTCGTCACCCACCCGCACGGTGCCCGACTCGAGCCGGCCGGCGTAGTAACGGCGGTCGTCCCAGCGGTAGACGTCCTGGATGGGAAAGCGCAGCGGCAGATGCGTCGGCGAGTGGATCTCGGCGAAGCTGTCCAGCGCCTGCAGAATGGTCGGGCCCTGGTACCACGGCATCCGCTCGCTGGGCCGGGCCACCCCGTCGCCGTCGCGGGCCGAAATGGGGATGCTGTAGGCAGGCGAGATGCGCAGTCCGTGCAGGAACCGCGCCGCCTCGCCGCGGACCTGCTCGAACCGCCGTTCGGACCAGCCGACGCGGTCCATCTTGTTGATCGCCACAATCACCTGTTGGATGCCGAGCAGTCCGAGCACATAGGCATGCCGCTGGGTCTGCTCGCGCACCCCCTCCTCGGCGTCGACCAGCAGCACCGCCGCGTCGGCCTGCGCCGCGCCGGTGAGCATGTTCTTGAGGAACTCCTTGTGCCCAGGCGCATCGATGATGACGTACTTCCTCAGCTCGCTGGCGAAATACGTCTGGGCCGTGTCGATGGTCACGTTCTGGTCGCGCTCCTCTTCGAGCGCGTCCATCAAGAAAGCGAACTCGAACTCGCGGCCGTCTCGCTCGCAGGCGGCGCGGATGGCCTGGTACTTCTCGACCGGCAGCCGGCCCGTATCAAAGAAGAGCCGGCCGATCAGGGTCGACTTGCCGTGGTCGACATGACCGACGATGACGATCTCGAGCGGGGCGGCGTTGCGGTCGGCCATCACATGTACCCCATCGCGCGCAGTTTCTGCATCGCATAGCTGCGGCTCGCGTCCATCGTCCGGCCGGCCCGCTCGGGCGTCGTGGTCGACTCGAGCTCGGCGATGATCGCGTCGACCGTGGTCGCCGTCGACTCGATCGGCTGCGTCACCGGCATGCAGCCGAGACTGCGGTAACGCCGCCCGTCGCGGGCAAAGTAGAGGGAGCAGCAGGGAATGCTCTCACGGCGGATGTAGCGCCAGATATCGACCTCGGTCCAGTGCAAGATGGGATGCACCCGCACGTGGGCACCTTCACCGAAATCGGTGTTGAACTGGTCCCACAATTCGGGCGGTTGATCTTTGTAGTTCCACTCGAAGTTCTTGTCGCGCGGCGAGAACACCCGCTCCTTCGCCCGGCTCCCCTCCTCGTCGCGCCGGATGCCGAGGAACAGGCCCTGGTAGCCGTGCTCGGCCATCGTCTGCTGCAACGCCACGGTCTTCATCTCGTGCGCCACGGTGAAGGCGTCGTGGGTCTCGTAGCTGATCCCCCGCGCCCGCGCCTCGGTGTTGCAGCCGACCACCAGATCGAGGTTCCACTCCTTGGCGTAATGATCGCGAAACTCGTACATCTCGGGGAACTTGAAAGTCGTATCGATGTGCAGCACCGGGAACGGCACCCGGCCGAGAAACGCCTTGCGCGCCATCCACAGCGCGGCGGTCGAGTCTTTGCCGATCGACCAGAGCATGGCCAGGCCGTCGAACGCGTGATAGGCCTCGCGGAGGATGTAGATCGTCTGCGCCTCGAGTTCGTCCAGGTGGTCCATCAACCGCTCCTCGCCGGGTGCAGACCGCACTCCTTGTGCTCGGCGGCCTCCCACCACCAGCGCCCGGCGCGCTCGTCCTCGCCCGGCCGCACCGCACGGGTGCAAGGCGCGCAACCGATACTCGGGTATCCCTGTCGGTGAAGGGGGTGAATCGGCACGCCGTGCAGTTCGGCAAACTGCCACACTTGCTCGCCGGTCCAGTCGGCCAGGGGATTGAGCTTGGCCAGGCCGTGGGCCGCGTCCCACTCGACCTTCGGCGTGCCGGCGCGGGTGACGCTCTGCCCGCCGCGCAGGCCGGTCAGCCAGGCGGCGCGGCCGGCCAGCGCGCGGCGCAGCGGCTCGACTTTGCGGATGCCGCAGCACTCATGGCGGTTGTCGAGGCTGTCGCGAAACGAGTAGGCACCCTTGGCGCGAAGCAGCTCCTCGACCGCCGCGGCGGCGGGGAAGTACCACTCGATCGGTCCATACCGCGCGGCGAACGCCTCGGCGGCCTGGTAGGTCTCCTCGGGCAAGCGGCCGGTGTCGAGTGCAAACAGGCGCGGCGGCGCGAGCCGGCGCCACAACTCGGCCACCACGGCATCCTCGACGCTGAACGAGCAGGCGGCCACCAGCCCGTCGCCGAAGGTCTCGATCGCCCAGGCCACGACCTCCTCGGCTCCGGCCGAGGCCAACTCAGCGGCGGCCGCGGCCACCCGCTCCGGTCCAGACCACGCCACATCAATCCCCTGTATTCCTACCGACTAACCAGGAATACAGGTCGGATTATCGCACGGGGTGTTCGAGCTGTCAATGGTGCGCGGCACGGGCGCGGCGCTATCGCGCGCCGACAGGCACGGCGCCCTGCGCCTACAGGTGTGGATCGGCGAGATGGCTGACCAGGTCGGCCACGCAGGTCTCCAGCCGGCCGGGATAGAGCACGATGTCGATCCGGCCGATGGCCTCGTAGACCTCGGACTTCAGCCGTTCGGGATCGAGGATGGTGATGCCCTCGAGCAGCGGCCCTTCGGGTTGGTAGTCGAGCACCAGGTGCGGGCCGAGGAGCGCGATGGAGAACCGGCTGGCGGGGAAGGTGTCCTCGTCGAGGTCATCGTCAAACTGACCGAAGATGGCCAGGATCTTCCCGTCGCCGGCGCCAAGGAACCAGGTGTCGCCCTCGTCCTCGTAGGCCGGGAGCACGACCGCCCCCTCCGGTTCGCCGCGGATGACGGTGACCTCACCCCAGTCGTAGTTGGGGTCACGGGCTTCGGCGGCTCTGCGTTCCCAGCGCGTCACCTGCCCGGTCTCGACCCGGAGGCGTAGCCAGGCGCCACTGATCGCGCCGACGGCGGCAAGGGCAAGGGCCGCCGGCCACACCCAGGGCAGAGACCAGAAGTCATCGGGACTATCTAGAACCGCTACGATGACGGCAATGAAGGCACCAGCCATGGCGCCGGCCAGGCCCCAGAACGCCACAGCGCAGCCCAGGCCTGGGTCGCGCCCGGTCGGCCGCGGGCCCAGCCACTCCGCCCGCAGTCGCTCGATCTCCGCCTCGGTCGGCGGCCGGTGTTCAAGCGTCAGCATAACCTATCCCTACCCCACCCACCTCCCTGCCAGCAACTGCGCCTTCCGTTCCATGTAGTGCTCGAAACTCCTCCGCGAGATGTCGGGCGGGAAGGTGTGGTCGAGCGTGGGTACGAAGCCGCCCTCCTCTGAGTGAGCGTTCGTCATCGAAGCGGCGTTGCGCTCAACGCCCCAGTCCGCATCTGCGTCCCAGTCAGAGGACTGATGCCCGTTTCCAGTCTATGACGATCGGCAGCTTGGCAGCATCGAACCGCTCCAATAGCGATTCGGCGCCGAGCTGGAGTTTGTGCTCGCACTCGTCCTGGGTGATGGGGAGGAGGCAGAGCAGGTTGACCGGGTCGCCGTCGATCTGGTAGCGCTGAGCCAGCTCGGCATCTGGCTTATAGAACGACTGGACAAACAGAGCTGTGTTCAGATCAGATCCGTCTACAAACGGCTGTGGTGGATTTCCGTTCGGCACGGTATGATAGAACCAGAGCCAAGTGCGGAAGTCGTGCGCGAATCGAGCGAAGAGGCGTAGCGCTTCGACCGCGTGAGGACAGTGGTCCGGAACATACGCGGCCATCTCGGCCCGGGCACACTCCCGGCCGACACCGCGCGGCAGCGTCATCGGCCGGTTCGACATGCCGCCCGTCACGAGCGTGTGGTAGTTTCGGTCGCCAACCGGCGGGAAATGGTATACATCGATGTGTGGATCCCGTGGTATGATCTCATGGTTGACGGTGTCACACTCGCCGAATACCTCGCGGTAGATCCGCTCGCGCTGTTCCATCAGCAGTTCGCTGCGCTGGTCCAGTTCGATCACGTCGCGGAACTCGTCCATGTCATACTGAATCACCTCCGAGCCGCCCGGGGTTGACTCAATCACCGTACCGGACGCCCGGTCACCGCCACGTCGACGAGTTCGTTTTGTCCATCGTCGCCATAGCCGCATCTGCGTGCTCCGCCCTACCCCACCCACCTCCCCGCCAGCAACTGCGCCTTCCGTTCCATGTAGTGCTCGAAACTCCTCCGCGAGATGTCGGGCGGGAAGGTGTGGTCGAGCGTGGGTACGAAGCCGCCTTCTTCGACCAGCGGCGCCAAGCTGGCCAGGTGGCGGTCGATGGCCTCGGGGCCGCGGGCGATTTCGCGCTTGTCGACCCCGCCCCACAAGCGCAGGTCGCGGCCCCAGCGGCGGCGCAGGTCGTGCGGGTTGGTGTCGACCGAGGCCTGCTCCAGCGGCCACAGAATGTCGACGCCCGCCTCGAGGAAGAGGGGAATCAGCGGGCCCGGATTGCCGTCGGTGTCGAGGCTGATGTACCGCACGCCGCCGCCCTTGAGCGCCTCGAACAGCCGCTTCAGGTGCGGGAAGATGAACTTGCGAAAGAGCTCGGGCGAGAGCAGAGGGCCGTGCTTGTAGGCCAGGTCCTCGTTGAGGTTGAAGTAATCCCAGGTAACCGACTCGCGCGCGCGGCGGGTGACCTCGATGGTGTAGTCGGCAAAGTAGCCGAACATGTCGGCGACCAGCTCGGGCTGATCGTAGAAGGCGACCGACAGCTCCTCGGTGCCCATCCACTCGCGCGCCCGCCAGTAGAACCCGCACGGCCCGCAGTTCTGGCCGAGCACCAGCGGGCGGTCGAGCGTGCGCCAGCGGGCGATCAGGTCGTCCCAGTCGGCCGGGTAGCGGTTCGGGTCGGTCGGATCGAGCCGCCGCTTGAGCGCCTCCCATTCGGCGCGGTTGTGGACGGGATGGTCGAGGTAGGTGTCCATCGACATCCGCCCGCCGCCAACCGTGCCCTCTTTGAGCGCCTTGGTGGTGATCCCGTGAGCGTTGCGCGCGGTGACGTAGCGGTCGGTCTCGGCGTAGATGATGGGCTCGAACCAGGGGATGAAGTGGAAGTGGATCGGCGCGAAGCAGCGCAGGTCCATATCCCAGGCGGGCAGGCCGCTGAACCAGTCGCCGCGGCAGCGCTCGGGCGGCAGGCCCTCGGCTTCCCAGCGGGCAACCGCCTGCGGCCAGGCGCCCAGCTCCCAGTTCGGCCGCGCGTCGGCCGCGCGGTACTCCATCATCGCGTCGAAGCGCTGGCGTGAGGTCACGGCTGGTCCCCGGTGACCGCGGGCGGTGCAACTGGTTGGCCGGGGGCAGCCCAGATTACGGTTGTGGGGTCCGCACCGCGGACCACCGCCGACGCGTGCGCCGCCTGGTCCGCGGTGCGG
>CAYONP010000158.1:0-6433 GCA_964405335.1 uncultured Fimbriimonadaceae bacterium | reverse complement strand
CTGATTGAGCTGCTGGTGGTCATCGCGATCATCGCCATCCTGGCGGCGATTCTGTTTCCCGTCTTCGCCAAGGCTCGCGAGAAGGCCCGGCAGACGAGCTGCACCAGCAACGTCAAGCAGATGACGCTGGGCATCCTGATGTACACCCAGGACTACGACGAGCGGCTGATGCCGCCCTCCGTCGGCGGCACCGACAACATCAACGCGTACGGCTGGACCGACCTGGTACAGCCCTACACCAAGAACGCCCAGATCTTCGACTGCCCCAGTTGGCGGAACAAGATGCGGGTGAACACCAGCATCGTGCCCAACCGGTTCTGGCGCCGTCGCGGCGGCACCGGCGCGCCGGCCACCACCGACGCGGCCACCGGCGCGGCCCTGCCGTCGGGCGTGATGCACAGTTATGGGGTGAACAACTTCAACCAGCCGGCCGGGCAGCCGTCGTTCTCGAACGGCCCGTTCCGCGTCCAGGTGCTCGCCGAGATCGCCGCGCCGGCGGGGGTGATCCTGCTCTCGGACGGCAAGGGCGCCTCGCCCTGGAGTCACGACGGCGGCAACGGGGTCTATGACCTGCCGTCGATCGAGGGCCAGGTCGACGCCGGCCGGCACACCGGACTGCAGGGTGCCAGTGGCGCCGTCCGCCAGCGCGAGGGCGCGCTGAACTGCGGCTTCGCCGACGGCCACGCGAAGTTCATGCTGCTCAACCGCACCTTCCGGCCGAACAACCTGTGGACCTGCCGCGACAACGACTGACGCCGACGTCGGTCATCGCGCATCGCCATGCGCCGGAGGCACGTCCGCCGGGCGCATGGCGATGCGCCGGCAAACCGAATCAGCCAGGCGGCGGGTCCTCCGCGGCCGCCAGCTTCCGCAGCTCGTCGAGGTGCTCGGCGACCTTGGCGAAGGCGTCGAGGATCTGGTCAACCAGCGCGCTCTGGTCACCCAGCCAGGCCGGCCCGCCGCCGCTCGACAGCTCGACCTCGGCGCAGCGATGCTCGGCGACCGGGCAGTCGCCGGGGCGGTACTCGACCCGCCGGTAGGCCATGCTCCAGGGCAGGCCGCGGCCGTAGAAGTAGTGGCGGTCCTGAAAGGTCGGCCGGAGGTAGATCGGCTGGCGCACATAGCCCATCGACAGCGGCGCGCCCTCGGCCGCGACGGCCCGGGAATAGAGCTCGCGCGGCACGCCCTCGACCTCGTCGGGCACGAAGGTCGGGCTGTACTGGTGGTAGACATGCTCGCACCCGTCGGCCACGGCCACCGGCGCGATGCCGGGCAGGTCGGCCAGTCCGGCGCTGAGGCGGTCGTGGTTGGCCCGCCGCTCGGCGTTCATGCTGTCGAGCCGGGGTAGCATGGTCTGCGCGATGACCGCCGCCAGCGGGTGGATGCGGTAGGTGTAGATCAGGCTGTCGGTGTAGCGCTGGAGCGCTGGGTCGCGCACCGTCCGGCCCTGGCGCATGGGGTGCTGGCCAAAGGCGTTGGCCAGCTCGTAGCCCCGCTCGTCGCGGCAGAGCAGCACGCCGCCCTCGCCGCCGATGAGCTGCTTGCCGTCGCCGATCGAGAAGCAGCCGAAATGGCCGAAGGTCCCGACGCGCTGCCCGCCGATGGTCGCGCCGGTGGCCTGCGCGCAGTCCTCGATCAGCGCCAGGCCGTAGTCATCGGCCAGCTCACTGAGGGCGGCCATGTCGGCCGGATGGCCGTAGAGGTGGACGACCACGATTGCCCGTGTGTGCTCGGTGATGCAGGCCTCGACGCTGGCCGGATCAAGGGTGTAGGTCTCGGGGTCGATGTCGGCGAAGACCGGCACGGCGCACTGCTGCAGCACGCAACTGACCGACTGGCCCCAGGTATAGGGGCTGCAGATCACCTCGTCGCCCGCCTCGACCCCGGCGGCCATGACGGCGATATGCAGCGCCGGCCCGCCGCCGGCGGTGCACATGGCGTACGGGCTGCCCATGAACTCGGCGAAGGCGGTCTCGAACTCACCCGTCGGCCCGCCGCCGGCGGCCGAGCAGAGCACCTCCCAGTCCTCGCCGCTGCGTCGCAGCGCGGCGGTCACCGCCTCAATCTCGGCCTCGCCCACCTGCGGCCAGCCGGGCGCCTTCAGCGTCACCGTCGGCTCTCCCCCGCACAACGCCAGTTTGCTCATCGGTGTCCTCGTCTCAGCGGATGTCGTACTCGCCCGCCTGCATGGTGAACCACATCTTGAACTCGTCGGCGGTCCTCGCCCGCAGCGGCTCGCTCGCGGCGGCCAGGGCCGCCAGTTCGTCGTCGCCCAGTGTCAAGTCGGCGGCCCGGGCGTTGTCGGCCACCTGCTCCGGCCGCTTGGCGCCGGCGATCACCGCGGTCACGCCCGGCTGGTGCAACAGCCAGGCCAGCGCCACCTGGGCGCAGGTCGCGCCGTGCGCCGCGGCGATCTCGCGCAGCCGGCGCACCACGCCGAGCGCGAGGTCGAAGCACTCGCCGTGCCACAGCAGGTTGCGCGGGCGGGTCCGGTCGGCCGGGCGGTTGGTCCGGTCGTACTTGCCGGTGAGCAGGCCCTGGGCCAGCGGGCTGTAGCAGATGGTGCCGATCTCGTGCGCGCGGCAGAAGGGCAGAAGCTCGCCCTCGATGTGCCGCCAGAGCAGGTTGTAGGGCGGCTGGAGCGAGTCGATCCGTGCCGTCTCGAGGCACTCGGCCAGGTGCGCGGTGGTGAAGTTGCTGACCCCGAGTGCCCGCACCTTGCCCTCGACCCGCAGCTCGTCGAGCGCGGCGATGGTCTCGGCGAACGGCGCGCCGACGGTGTTCGGCCAGTGGATCTGAATCAGGTCGATGGTCTCGATGCCCAACCGGCCGAGGCTGGCATGGACCGACTCGCGCACCTGTTCGCGCGTGATCAGATTGGTCGATACCTTGGTGGCAATGATGTACCGGTCGCGCCGCCCGGCGACGGCGCGGCCGAGCAGTTCTTCCGAGGCGCCGTTGCCATAGGCCGGCGCGGTGTCGAGCAGCGTTACCCCGTGGTCGGGCGCGGCCTGGATGGCGGCGACGGCGTCGTCCTGGTCGAAGTCGCTGCCCCAGGCGACGGTGTCGCCGGCCTGCCACAGCCCGAGGGCGACGCGGCTGACCTCGAGTCCCGACCGGCCCAGTTGGCGGAACGGCATGCACGGCTCTCCGCCGGGCGGGTTCGCGCTCGCCGGCCGGCGCCCTGCCGGGTGCCGGCGCGACGAATCGAGGCAGCCCGACCGCGCCGTCGCCGGCCGCCTCGGCGAGGCGGCCCTACCGGCGGCGGTAGAGCCGAATCTCGCCGATGTCGCCGACCAGCTCGAGGTGCGGCGACTCCTCGACCACCTGCAGGCAGGCGGCATAGGTCTCGGCCTCGAGCGGCACCGGCAGCCGGGCCTGCGCCTCCAGCAGGTAGTAGTCGACCAGCCCATAGCGCAGGCCGGCGCGGAGGCCGTCGGGTGCCAGGGGCATGCGCTCGGCCGCTTCGGCGAAGCTGTGCTGCGGCATGGCGAAGACCGGCTCGGGGAATCGGTAGACCTCGCGCCGACCGCTGACCTTGGGCAGCAAGACCAGGCTCGCGGTGACCGACGCATCGGGCGGGATCTGCGCCAGCAACCGGTCGGCCGACTCGGCCCAGGGGCGATGAGCCGCCCAGGCCGCGATCTGGCCGCTGACGCGGCTGGGTCCGGTCGGAGAACCGGCCAGCCAGGCCGGCGCGATCAGTGGCAGCAGCACGGTGCCGCCGAACAGCATCGCCAGTGGCGTGGCCACCGCGACGCGGCGCCGCACACCGCGCCGTTCGAGGTGGTCGGTCAGCCGGCCGCCCCCGGCGACTGCCGCCATGAGCAGCAGCGGCACGGCGTGGCCGGTGTAGTGATAGCTCAGTTCGTGGGTCGGCCAGAAATCGCTGACCAGGTTGGCATACAACGTCGCCGCTGCGCCGAGTGCCCAGCTCGGCTTGAGCAGCGGCAGGCAGGCGAGCGGGATGAGCAGCCCGAGCACCAGGCGCAGGTTCTCGACCCGCCAGTGCCACAGTGCCGACGCCACCCGCCCAGGGTGCAGCAGCGGCGCGAGGGCGACCTCGCCGACGGTTTCGCCCAGGCCGCCGTAGAACATCGGGAAGTAGAAGGCGTCGCCTTCGCCGAACCGCGGCATGACCAGCTTTACCGCCAACAGTGTGTAACCAAAGCCGGCGGCGAGGCTCCACGCCCCGGCGCGGCGCTCGCCGGCGAGCAGCAAGCCGGCGCCGAGCGCGGCGATGGTCAGGCCGGCGTCCTCTTTGGCCAGGGCGGACCAGAGCAGCGCCACGGCATAGCCGCGCCAGGCCCGTCGATGCGCGCACCAGAGCGCGGCGGTGAAGCCGGGCCAGGCGAGCGGCTCGCAGTGGAAGTCGTGCAGCAGCACGAACTGCACCGCCGGATAAGCGAGCATGGCTGCCACCCAGCCGAGCGCCGCCGCGTCGCTGCGCGTCAGCTCGCGGGCCAGGGCAAAGACCGGCACGCTGGCCACCAACGCCGCGACGACCTGGCAGACCAACAGCGTCTCGGCCGTGGGGCTCAGCTTGTAGATCAGCACCACCGGCCAGAGCAGCAGGCTCAGGTGGTGAGCGAAGATGCCCAGGTCGCGGGTGGTGATCAGACTGCCTTCGCCGTTGGCTAGCAGCCACACCGCCTGGTGGTAGATGGCCAGATCGAGGCTCGCGACGTAGAGCCGGTAGCGGGCCAGTGCCAGCGCGCCGACACTGCCGGCGAAGAGGATCCAGAGCGCCGCCAGCGCCGCGATGGACCACGGGCGCGGGCGAGGCAGCGGCGCGGGTGCGACTTCCACGCCGGCCGGTTCGACGGCCCGCCGCGTTGCCCTTCACACCGGCCCCGCCGTCGCTTACGCTTGGCCGCCATGGGCGAGGCGACGTTCGGTGGCGAGATGAGCCGCGGTGCCGGCCTGGTGTGCGAGTCGCTCGGTGACGGGCCGACCGTGCTGCTGGTCCACGCCCCGCAGCCCGCCGGCGGGCGTGACGAGTGGGCCGAACTGGCGCCCCGCCTCGCCGCCGCCGGCTATCGCGTCGTCGCCGGCGACCTGCCCGGCTTCGGCGACCAGCCGGCCGAGCCGCGGCTCTACCGCGCCGCCGAGATGATCGAGGCGGTGACGACCCTGCTGCGGGAGACGGCGCGCGAGCCGGTCCACCTCGTCGCCCGCGGCTACGCCGTCGCCTATGCCGTCGAAGCCGCGGCGCGGATGCCGGGCGCCGTCGCCTCGCTGGTCGCCATCCTGCCGCGCGGGCTCGACGAGCCGGCCTTCGACCCGGCTCTCTATGAGCGTTACGCGCACCCGCTCCTCGGCCCGCCGCGGCTGCTCGCGGCGACCAGCGGCCCGGTCATCGCCCAGCGGCTGCGCGACCGCGCCTGGTTCGACCCGACGCGGGTGACGCGTGACCTGGTGCGCGCCCACCGGCGCCGGCTGCGCAAGCCAGGCGGGCGGCACCTGCTCGCTTCGCTGGCCGCCGGCGCGCTGCGCCACGATGTACGCCAGGCTTGGTGCGACCTGGCCGTGCCCTGCCTGCTGCTCTGGGGCGAGGCCTGCGACGACCCGCCGCTCGCCGAGGCCGAACGGTGGCTGATGCCCCTGCGCCCCGGCGCGCCGTTCTTCATGCTCGACGGCCGTCCGTCCGGCGTGTGGAAGACCTCGGTGACCTATCGCACCATCCCCGACACCCGGCAACTGCCGCACCGCGAGGCGGCCGAGCAGACCGCCCAGGCCGTGCTGGCCCACCTCTCAAGCTAGGCGCTGGTCGACCGGCGGCTCAGCCCGGCCGGCATCAGCGCTCGAGCAAGCCGGCGCGGATCTCCTCGAGCAGTGCCTTGGCCCGTTGGATGTCGGCGATCTGCTTCTCGCCGGAGATCTCGCGTTCAATCGTCAACGGCCCGCGGTAGCCCCGTTGGTAGAGCGCGGGGATCAGCTCGCGGATGCGCACCTCGCCCTCGCCCAGCGGCACTTCGTGGCCCAGCGCGCCGCCCGGCTCGGGCAGGTGGCCGTCTTTGCAGTGCGTGTTGAACACGTGCGGGGCAAGCAAATCGACGCACTCCATCGGTCGCGCCTTGCCATAGAGCAGCAGGTTGGCCGGGTCGAGGTTGATCCCGACCTGCGACCCGCGGCCGATGTCGCCGATCGTCCGCACCAGCGTCGCGGGCGTCTCCTGGCCGGTCTCGAAGGCGAACGTCTGCCCGTGCTCCTCGATGAAGTAGTCGATCAGCGCCTGCATGGTGGCGATGAACGGCGGATAGGCCGGGTCGTCGGGATCCTCGGGGATGAACCCGATGTGGCTGGTCAGCGCGCCGATGCCCGCCCGCGCCGCCCAGTTACTGATCTTGACCGCCCGCACCACCCGCTCGCCGCGGGTCTGCACCGGCACCAGGCCGATGGTCCGCGGGCCGCGGACCAAGTCCCAGATGTG
>CAYONP010000157.1:0-6785 GCA_964405335.1 uncultured Fimbriimonadaceae bacterium | reverse complement strand
TGCGATGCGCCGCTACTCGTCTCGCTCAGCAGCGCGGTGTGAGTTACGTTGGCTGGCCGCTCACTCCTCCCACGGCCGGCGGCGCGGCCAGCGGAAGGTGAACTTCGAGCCGACACCCGGCTCGCTCTCGACCGACATGCTGCCACTGTGGGCGTCGATCAACTGCTTGCACAGCGAGAGGCCGATGCCGGTGCCCCGGATGCCGCGCTGGCGCGCCTCGGGCAGGCGGCTGAACGGGCGGAACAACTGCGGGATATCCTCCGCGGCGATGCCGTAGCCCTCGTCGCGAACCGAGATCACCGCGTCGTCGCCCTCGCAGCCGGTGGTGACCGTCACCTGGGTGCCCTTGTCCGAGTATTTCACCGCGTTGGAAATCAGGTTGGTCAGCACCTGCTCGATCTTCTCGGGATCGCCTTCGACCACCACCCGCTGCTCGGCCAGCTCGCAGACGAACTCGTGCCGCAGGTCGAACATCCGCTGCCCGTCGACCACCCGGGTGACCAGCTCGTTCAGGTCGAACCGCCGCCAGTGGACCTCGAGGTGCCGGCCCGATTCGATCAGCGACAGGCAGAGCATGTCGTCGACGATGCGCCGCAGCCGGTCGCACTGCTGGTCGATGATGTGCAGCGACTGGCGCAGCTCGGGTTCGGCCAGGCGGTCGTCGCCGGCCAGGTTGCCGACCCACAGCTTGATCCCGGTCAACGGCGTGCGCAGCTCGTGCGAGACGAACGAGACCAGGTCGCTGCGCACCTTGGCCAGCTCTTTGAGTTCGGTGATATCCCCGCAGACGACCACCCGCCCGAACGCCTGACCGTCGAAATCATGCACCGTCGCCGAGTGGACCAGCAGGATCTGCTTCTCGGTCTGCTCGACCACCAGCTCCTCGCCGCGCGGGCCGGTGTCGCCGACGGCCAGCACCGCGGCCAGGCCGACATTGCGGATCTCGAGCGCCGACCGGCCGGTCAGGTCCTCGTCGATGCCGAACAGCCGCCGCGCCGCCGGATTGAGCACCAGCAGGCGATCCTGCGTGTCGACCATGACCAGCGCGTCGCCCATCTGCTCGATCATGGCCGCCAGCTTGGCCTGCTCGACGGCCAGGGTGCGGCCGGTGATGGCCAGCTCGCTGGCCGCCTCGTCGGCGCGGAGGACCAGGCCCTGGAGGTACTGCGCCCGCTCAATCGCCTGCGCCGCCTGGCTGGCGAACGCCTCGACCAGCGCCCGCTGCTCGTCGTGGTCACTGGTCTCGGCCAGGTTGACCAGCTCGAGCGCGCCGATCACCCCCTCGTTGGTCCGCAGCGGCACGGCCAGGATCGACTCGGTGACGAACCCGGTGCTCTCGTCGACGGTTCGTGCGAAGCGGCTGTCGGAGTAGGGGTCGGGCACCCAGATCGGCTCGCCATGGTCGATGCACTGGCCGACGATGCCCTCGCCGCGCTCGAGCCGGATATCGAGCAGCCGGTCCTTCGCCGGGCCGACCGCCTGGAAGAAGCGCAGGCAGTCGTGGCGGTGGTCGACCAGCACGATGCACGAGCCGGCGGCGCTGACCACCTGGGTGACCGAGCGAAGGATGACCCCGATCAGCTCCTGGATGTCGTTCTGGCGGATCATCGCCCGGTCGACCTCGATCAGCGCGCTCAGCTCGCGGTTGCGCTTCTCCAGGCCGCTGATCAGCACCGCATTGGCGACCAGCAGCTCGACCTGCTCGGCAATCACGCTGAGCAGCCGCTCGTCGTCGGAGTCGAACGGCTGGCCGTCGATCCGGTTGAGCACCTCGATCGCGCCCTCGATCTGCCCCTGGCGATAGAGCGGCGCGGCCAGCACGGTGCGGGTGAAGAAACCGGTCTGCACGTCGACCCGGTCGCAGAACCGCGGGTCGATCCGGGCGTCGTCGACGTTGAGCTGGCAGTGGTGCTCGCAGACCCAGCCGGCGATGCCCTCGCCGCGGCGCAGCCGCGCGCGGTTGAGCATCCGGCCGGTGACCGCGCTGGCGGTGTGGAAGACCAGCTCGTCGTTCTTCTCGTCGACCAGCACGAGCGACGCCGCGGCGCAGTCGAACCGCTCGCACAAGAAGCCGGCCAGCGCCTTGGCCAGCGAGGGCACGTCCGAGGCGTCACGCAGCAGCCCGGCCAGGCGCTGCAACGCCTGAAGCTGGGACTCGACCTCGGCCCGGCCGGCCTGCGTGCTCATCCAGCGGGTTCCCTGGTCCGGCTGCGCGCCTCTGATTCGTCGGCCAACCGCGTCTCCTCCACCGCCCGGCAGCTTGCCCGCCGACGCAGCAGGCGCCGGCCGGCGCGCAGCTCGACCTCAAGCGTGTGCTCGCCGGCCGGCAGCGTGACCTCCAGCCCGAGCCAGCGCGGCTCGTCGAGATCCAGCGTGACACCGCAGACCGCCGGCGTCGGGCCACCCAAGTGCAATGACGCCTCCTCGGCCAGCGCGCCGCCGGTCAGCGTGACCCACAGACCGACCTCGAACGGCTCGCCGGCGTTGACCTGCTCGGGTGCAAGCAGCGTGCCGACGGCCAGCTCGGCGCCGCCGGCCCCCGCGTGCGGGGTCAGCAGCGCGAACGGCACAATCCGCTCGGCCAGCGTCGCGCCGCCGTCGGCCATCACCGTCCCGGCGGCGCAGGGCGCCAACCGGTGCCGACCGGTGGCGACCAGCAGCCGCTCGCCCGGCGCCGCGGGCAGACCCACCTCGCGCGGGTCGAGCCGTAGCGCCTCGTCGGCCGCGGCATCGGTCACCATCGCCCGCGCCCCATAGGCCTGGCCCGGCAACGCCAGACCGGCCGCGGAGGTGGTCCGCGCCGCGCCCGAAACGCCGAGCAGGGCGACCAGCTCGTCGCGCCGGCCGCTCTCGGCCAGCGCGGCCAGCGCCGCCGCCAGGAGCCCGACACGGCGTTGGTACTCGCCCGGCGAGAGCCCGCCCGGCGCGCCGGCGAAGAGATCGATCACCGCCAAGCAGCGCTCGCGACTGGTCCGCTGCCAGCGTACCAGCCCGGCAGCGCGTAGCGGCTCCAGCGCCTGCGGTGCGCGGCCCCGGCGCAGGCGCAGCTCGGGCCGGGCCAGGCTGAACAGCGCCTCCCAGCCGGTGGTGGCCAGCTCGGGCCGCCAGGCCGCGCCGGCGATGGCCTTGCGCAGCGACACTTCAGCCGCCGCGGGCAGCGCGGCGACCAGCGGACGGGCAGCGACGTCGTACCGCCGGCCGGCCACCGCGGCGACCTGCCGCCAGCCGGCCCAGCCGAGTCCACCGACCAGCAGCAAGGTGGCGCGCGGCTGCCCGCGCGCCTCCAGCGCCGGCGCCAGATAGTCGTCCCAGGCGGTCGGCACGTCGCCGCCCGGGCTCGGGTCGGCCGCCGCCTCGAGCCGCAGGCCCGCCTGCTCGGTCATCTGCACCAGGTGGAACAGCCCGGCGACCACCGCCTTGTGCCGCTCAGGGTCGGGTACCGGGTCCCAGTCGGTCACCGCCAGAGCGTTGTCGCACAGCGCCGCGCGGGCGACGGCCAGGTCGCCGTCGAGGCCGTCGGCGCCGGAGTCGACGAACAGGCCGACCGGGTCGCCCGGCTCGTCGCCGGCTTCGGCCAGTCGGCGGCGCACCGCTTCGAGCCGCAGCACGGCGCGCAGCAGGTCGAGGTGCGCGGCCACCGCGTCGCGCAGGGTGAGGCTGTCAAGCCGGGTGGCCAGCGCGTCGAGGGGCGGCAGCAGCCGAGCCGTGTCGAGCGGCTGGTCGGCCGCCACGGCGCCGAGCAGTGTGCGCAGCGCCATGATCACCAGCAGCCCGGAGCGCTCCTCGCGGCGCAGCAGCTCGATGGCGCCGGCGGGGTCGCGCAGGCGCAGGAAGCGCACCACCCCGTCGCGCAGCGGGCCGGCGATGACGCCCTCGGCCGCGGCGCACTGCTCGCTCGCCAGCTCGGCCGAACGCCGCTCGCAGCGATAGGCCACGCGGGCGATGGCGGTCGGGTCCTCACCCTCCAGCAGCCGCGCGCCGGGGTAGACCCGCGGCAGCAGCGCGGCCAGGTCGGGCAGATGCGGGAGCAGCACCGCGACCAGCCAGGTCAGCCGCACCGCCGCGCTCGGGTCGGTCAGCTTGACCCACCGCAGCGGCGCCCGCTGCCGGGCCAGCCAGGCGGTCAGCCGCGCCGCCAGTCGCGAGCCGCGCTGGTGCAGGCGGCCGATGCTCGGCAGCTCGCGGCAAACCGCCAGCCATGCGTCGGCCACGTCGTTCGGCTCGTCGATATCGCAGCCGAGCAGGCCGTGGAGCAGGAGCCGCTCGACATCACCGTCGTCGAGCGGCGTGTCGCTGACGTGGCGGAACCGCCGCCGGGCCTGGACAATCGCGGCCAGCCGGCCGGCGACCAGCTCCGCTTCGCCATCGACCCAGACCGGCCAGCGGTCGCCGGTGGCGAGCGACAGGATGCCGCTCGGCGAGGCCTGCAGACGCAGCCCGCCGGCGTTCACGACCGCCTCGATGTCGGGCAGGTAGACTTCGGCCCGCTGGCGCACCACGCAGAGCCGCAGCTCCTGCTCGCCCAGCGCCTCGAGGCGGCGGCGGAAAGACAGGTTGCCGGTAGCGGTGACCACCGTCAGCGGGCGCAGGTCGTCGCGGGTGCGGATCTCGGCCGGTAGGCGCAGCAGCCCGTGCGGGTCGTCGATCAGCACCGCCGTGGCGCCGCCGGCGGCCGTTCGCAGGTGACGGACCATGACCTCGCCGGCAGTCATCCTCCGGCCCCGCCAACGACCAGGCAGCGGGCGGCGAAAGCCGGCGGCAGGCGGACCGGCGCCTCGTCCGGCGCGTAGACCACCGCCGTGCCCTCGCGCCGGCCGGGGACCAGCAGCAGCACCGGCGCGCCCTGATTGATCAGCCGCTCGAGCGGCAGCCGCTCGCCCAGCGCGAGCTCGAGGTCGGAAAGGGCGCACCGCTCGCCCGCCAGCTCGGCCAGCCAGGCGGCGAAGGCAGCTTCGAGCGCCCGGCGCACCGCCTGCTTGTGGCCGGCCCAGGCGAGTTGCGGCTCGGCCGAATCGGGCCGGGGCGAGAGGCGCTGCTCGGCTTCGATCAGCTCGCTCGGCACCCGCGCGAGCAGCTCGGCGCCGAGTCGCCGGACCGCGACACCCGCCTCGGCCAGCAGCCGCTCGGCGGCGGCCAGGCGCGGTCGATCGGCGAGCAGCAGCGTCGGGCCGTCGCGCCCGTGCCAGGCTTCGATCGCCGCCAGCAGGTCCACCGCCGCCTCCGCATCGACTCTATACCGCCCCGCCCGCGGCGGCAACCGACGGAAGGTGACCCCGGCCACGGGGCCAAGCAGCCCCGCCCGGAGCCCGCCATGAGCGCCTCGCCGAGCCTGCTCACCACCGTGGTCGGCAGCTACCCGATCCCGGCCTGGCTGTCCGCCGCGCCCAGCCGCCAGGCCCTGCGCGACGCGATGTACGTGGTTCTGCGCACGCAGGAACTGGCCGGCATCGACCTGGTCGCCGACGGCGAGCTGTACCGCTTCGACCTCAACCACCCCGACACCAACGGCATGATCGACTACTTCGTCGGCCCGCTGAGCGGCATCCGAACGAGCATCGGCTGGGCCGACCTGAAGCAGTTTCGCGACGACCCGGAGATGCGCTACCGCGCCGCGCCGGCGGGCATCGTCGAGGGTCCGATAGGCCCCGGCACGCTGAACCTGCCAGCGGCGTGCGCCGAGGTGCGAGCGGCGACTCGCTCGCCGCTCAAGTTCACCGTCACCGGTCCGCACATGTTGAGCAAGTGCCTGGTCGACCGGCACTACGGCGGCCGGCCGGCGCTCTGCGATGCCCTCGCCGAGGTCCTGCGCGAGCAGGTGGCCGAGCTCGGGGCCGACGTGGTTCAACTCGACGAGGCGAACATCACCGGCCATCCGGACGAGGCCGCCTGGGCCGCCGAGGCGCTGAATCACGTCCTCTCCGCGGTCCGTGGCCGGCCGGCGTTGCACCTCTGTTTCGGCAACTACGGCGGGCAGACCATCCAGCAGGGCACCTGGCGTGCGCTGATCGAGTTCATCAACGCCCTGCGGCTCGATCACGTCGTGCTCGAGTGCGCTCGGCGCGACCCGTCCGAGCTCGACGTGCTGCGCGGCATCCGGCCCGAGATCGGCCTCGGCATCGGCGTGATCGACATCAAGGACAACGAGGTCGAGAGCGCCGACACGGTGGCGCGGCGGATCGAGCGCGCGGCGGCCACGCTCGGCGCGGAGCGGATCCGCTACGTGCATCCCGACTGCGGCTTCTGGATGCTCCCCCGCTCGGTGGCCGACCGCAAGATGCAGGCATTGGTCGCCGGGCGCGACCGGTACCTCGGCGGGTAGAAACCGGGGTCAGGGGCCATGGGCGTCAGGTTGGCGTTGACATCGGCGGTTGGTGCCACTGGCGGCTTGTCCGCCAGTGCTGTCCAGTGGCTCGTCCGCGGCACTGGCGGGCAAGCCGCCAGTGGCACCGAGTGGGCGGTCATGCGACCCAAGGTAAACGCATATGGTGCCACCGGCCGGTTCGTGCTGGTTGGGCGTTGCAGTGCGCCGGGCGTAGCGCGTACAATGCGGCGGCTGGGAGGCCGGTGCCGATGGACCCGGTGCAGCAGACCGAGCAGTTCCGTCAGCAGTTCGAGGCGCTCCGTGAAGAGATTGCCAAGGTCCTGGTCGGCCAGCAGGCGATTGTCCGCGGCGCGCTGTGCGGTCTGCTGGCCGGTGGCCATGTGCTGCTCGAGGGCGTGCCCGGCCTGGGCAAGACGCTGCTGGTGCGGACCATCGCCCAGGTGGTCCGGCTCGCCTTCAGCCG
>CAYONP010000156.1:0-6940 GCA_964405335.1 uncultured Fimbriimonadaceae bacterium | reverse complement strand
TTCTGATCGGCACTTGACAGCGCCGAATCGGCGCTGGTAGACTATTCGCCAACAAGCTGCGCAGTCTCACAAGCGCGGCAGAAGCCCTGCGGGGCGGCTGCCGCGCTTGCGGCATTTGGGGAGGCTGTTGCAGCCGAGGATCGCGGTTCAGGTAGCGCCGGTGGTCGCGGGCCGATCGCGCCAGCTCCTGGTGCCGATCGTCCGCGAGCATCATCCGCAGTACGGCGTGGTCGAGGTGACGCCCGAGACGGTCGCTCGGATGGCCGAGAACGTGCGGCGGCAGGTCAAGACCTATCACGGGCGGCTGCCGGTCACGATCGACCACGACACGAAGCAGGGCGCGGCCGGCTGGATTACCGGCGTCGAGACCGATTCCGCTGGTCTGTGGGGCGAGATCGAGTGGAACTCGCGCGGCGTCCAGGCCATCCGCAACCAGGAGTTCCCCTTCGTCTCGCCCGAGTGGCGGTCCCGCTGGACCGACGCGCGCACGGGTGAGACCCACCGAGACGTGTTCGAGGGCGCCGGTCTGGTCGTGCGCCCGCAGTTCCGCGACCTGCCGCCGGCGACGTTGCAGCACTTCGACGAGGCGGAAGAGCCGACGGTGTGGGTGTTCTGGGAGGCCGACGGGCCGGAGGACGACATGCGCGACAAGACCGACGAGCGCGACGAGGCGGAGGCCGAGGCGGAGGTTACGGCGAGCGCCGAGACTGAGGCGGGGACGCCGGCCGGTGAGGCCGAGGCGACCGAGCCCGACGTCGACGCGGCCGCGGTCGAGGGAGAGAGCCTGGCGTTCCGCGAGCTGCGCGAGGTGAAGGCCGAGGTGGCCGAGCTGAAGCGCGACCGGGCGCGGTTGCAGTTCCGCGAGGAGGCTGGCGGGCTGACGTTCGGCGAGGGCGGCCGGCAGCGCCTGGTGCCGCACAGCCGCGACGCGCTGGCCGAGTTCCTGGCCGAGCTGCCCGAGGCGCTGGCGAGCCGCGGGATGAAGCTGTTCGGCCAGCTCCGGTTCTACGAGCCGGGCGAGCGGGGCTTCAGCGGCGCGGAGCCGGCGGCCGACGCGGGCAAGCGGGTTTTCTCCGAGGAGGAGAAGAGCGTCGCGCAGCAGTTCGGACAGCCGGTCGAGACGATGTTCGGGCAGGAGGTGAGCTGACATGGCGCTCTCGGACGATCTGCAGCGCGAGCGTCGTCCACGCGGGCCGTGGACCTATTCGCTCAAGAACGACGCGGTGATCTACAGCGGCGCGATGGTCTGCCGCGACAGCAACGGCGAGGCGCTGCCGGCGGCCGACACGGCCGGGCTTCAGTTCCTCGGCGTCAACTACGGCGACCGGGTTGACAACGCCGACGACGGCCTGTCGGTCAAGGTCGACAACACCCAGATCTTCCTCGCCGACATCGCGGCTGCCGCGGCCGACGACCTCGGCAAGCTGGTCTACGCGGTCGACGATACGACGGTCGGCCTGGCCGCCGACGTGACCAACCTGGTCACCGTCGGTCGCATCGTCGGGATCAAGTCCGCGACGCAGGTCTGGGTCGATCCCTGGCAGTCGGGCACGCCGACGGCGAGCCCGGAGAGCGTCTCGGCGACCTCGACCAACGCCATCATGTCGAGCATCGTGGCGAGCGACCTGCCGGTGGCGAGCACGGTGCTGTCGGCCAGCTTCAGCGCGACGCCGACCTCGGCCGAGCTGCGGGCGTTCAGCAGCATCGTCAACAGCATCCTCGCCGGCGCCAGCAAGATCGGCACGGAGGGCGAGAAGGTCGGCGACGACGCGCGGGCGACCATCGCGGCGCTGACCACGATGGGCCTGTTCACCTGATCGGAGGTCCGAGATGGCGGTACGAACACTGACGCCGGCGCTGCTCGCCGCGGTTCAGCGCGGGCTCCAGTCGCATTTCAAGCGGCTCTACGAGGGCATCGAGATCGGCGACTGGGAGAAGTTGTTCACCCGCGTGCCGAGCGACGGCGCGGGCGAGAACTACCCGGTCATGGGCGCGGTGCCGCAGATGCAGCCGTTCGAGGGCACGCGGGTCTACGGCGGCGTGCGGACCGACGGGTTCTACGTCACCAACGTTCACTACGACTCGGCGATCAGCATCCCGAAGGAGGACATCGAGCGGGACAAGCTCGGCCGCTACGACGCGCTGATCGCCCGCATGGCCGAGAAGGCGAAGACCTACGTGGTCGAGCTGCTGGCGGCCATCCTGGCCAACGCCACCTCGACGACTCTGGCCAAGTGCTGGGACGACAAGGCGCTGATCTCGGCGACGCACGGCCAGGACGGCGGGAAGAACCAGAGCAACATCGTCACCGGCAGCGGCGCCGATACCGTGGCGCACGTGAACGCCGACTTGTCGCAGGTGCTGGCCGTCATGAGCCAGTGGAAGGACGACAAGGGAACCTATGTCCGCGGGATAGCGCCCAGCGCCATCATCTATCCCGCCGGCAACTCGACCCTGCGTGAGATCCTCGAGGTCATCTCCGGCGGGCTGCAGGAGCTGGGCGCGCCGAACCGCAGCCGGCTGGTGCAGTCGATCATCGCCGAGCCGACGCTGACCGGCAACTCGTGGTACGCCGTCTCGACCATGAGCGCGATGAAGGTGTTCGGCTTCCAGGAAGAGGTCCCGCCGACCGGCGAGTCGGCGTACGACTTCGACACGAAGGCGCTGAAGTTCGGCGTCGAGATGCGCGGCGCGGCCTTCTGCATGGACTGGATGCAGATCGTCAAGGTCAACAACACCTGATGCATCGCCTCCCTCGAGTGATGGTCGGCGGGCCCGTTCGCGACCGCGAATGGGCCTGCCCGGCCTGGCTCGGGGCGCTGCTCGGGCTGTCCTACCCGCCCGAGCTGCTGTCGCTCGTGCTGGTGGTCAACGACTCCGACGACGGCACGCTCGCGGCCTGCGATTGGTGGGCCGGGCGAGCGCGGGCCGAGGGCTGGGCGCGGGCCGAGGTGCACGTCCACAACCTCGGCACGACGACCGACAACAACGCGCGCCGCGGCGTGCGGGACTACGCGGCCTTCGCCCGGGTGCGGGACAAGTGGCTCAGCCTGTGCGACGGCGAGGAGTGGCTCCTTCCCGTCGATAGCGACGTGCAGGTGCCGCACTATCTGCTCCAGGCCCTGGTCAACCTCGCGCGGCGCGACGGCTGGGACCTGCTGGCCGCGGTGATCGAGAACAACTGGAGCCCGGCGCCGGAGTGGGCGACCAACGTCGTGGTGGCCGACGGCGAGGGTGGCTCGCAGCACTCGCGGCTCGCCTTCTACGATCGGGCGATCGAGGCGCGGCCGTGCGTGGTGACCGGGGCCTGCTGCGTGCTGCGCAGCGAGCTCTACGACGCCGGCTACCGCTATTTCGATCCGACGGCGGAGGAGCATCCGCCGGAGGACAACGTTTTCTGCGCGCGGCTGCTCGCCGGCGGCCGGCGCGTCGGCTACGTGCCGGGCCTGCGGGCCTGGCACCAGCACAAGCCGCCGGTCGAGACCGAGTACCTCAGCGACCCGAGTTGGTGGCGGCGGCAGCGTGACTACGCCGACGCGCGCATCACCGCGGCCGCGCCGCGGATTGCCGAGGTGGCCTGATGTACGGCTCCCTCGAGCAGGTCGCCGCGGCGCTGGACCGGCAGCAATGGGATCCGGCCGAGGACGAGCCGTCGGCGGCCG
Organism: uncultured Fimbriimonadaceae bacterium; assembly: GCA_964405335.1. Taxonomy (GTDB): domain Bacteria; phylum Armatimonadota; class UBA10988; order UBA10988; family UBA10988; genus CAYONP01. The sequence goes on along the minus strand of CAYONP010000156.1, from coordinate 3,278 downwards.
ACGTGACCGCGGCGCTGGAGAGCTGGTCGCAGGTGCTCGACGGCGAGATCGGGCACATCGTCAGCGTCCCGGTCTCGGCGGCTGTCAGCGCGAACCTGCACGCCATCTGCTCGCGGGTGACGGCGCTCCGGGTCGAGGCGGAGGTCTGGGAGCGCGGCATCGGCGGCGAGACGGGCGCCCGGATGGCGGAGTCGCGCCGGCGGCAGGCGACTCAGCTGATCACCAACGTCCAGAAGGGCGCGATCGCCGACGGTGTGCCGCTCGGCGGGCGCTCGCCCGAATCGGCGGGCGCTCCGGTCGGCTCGACGTCGCCGGAGCCGACCTTCACGATGGGCCAGAAGTTCTGATGGCCACCTTCCTCGAGACCATCCTCGACGACGTGGCGGCCGCCGGGCCGGCCGTCAACGCCCTGCTCCGCGAGGCCGAGCTGCCCGAGCTGCGCGACTGGTTCCGCGGGCAGCCGGGCGAGATTCGGCAGGCGAACCTGCCGTTCGCCTGGTTCGACTGGCCGCCGGGCACCGGCGGGCGGTTCACCCAGGAGCAGAAGAACGTCGCGGACTTCTCGGCGCGGGTGCTGCTGCACCTGGTGCTCGGCGGGGCGCGGCCGGAGCAGCTCGTGACGCTGGCGGCGCAGTACTTGCCGCGGATCGCCGCGCGGGTCGAGCAGTGCTCGGCGAGTTACTACTGCTGGGCGCGAGACTGGTCGGAGCGGCCGCTGACCAACGCGCCGCCGACGGTGCGGCTGTACCAGATCGAGTTCGAGTTTCTCGGCCAGCGGGCCTATCGGGAGGTGGCATGAGCGACCTCCCGCGGGTCATGGTCGGCGGGCCGGTGCGCGACCGGGAATGGTCGGTGCCGCTCTGGCTCGGCGGGCTGCTACGGCTCGACTGGCCGCGCGACCGGCTGACGCTGGCCGTCGCGGCGAACGACTGCCGCGATGCGACGTTCGAGGCGGCGGCCTGGTGGGCAGCCCGCGCCGGCGCGGAGGGCTGGTTCCGCCACACGCTGCGCTACGACGAGTTCGGCACGCAGGCCGATAACACCCGACGGACGGGCCGGCGTGATTACCCGGCTTTCGCCCGCGCCCGCGACGCCTGGGTGGCGATGCGCGACGGCGAGGAGTGGCTATTCGAGGCCGACAGCGATGTGGTCGTGCGGCCCGAGACGTTGCTCGATCTCTACCGGCTGGCGACGCGGCATGGGCTGACGATGCTCGCGGCGGTGATCGACAACAACTACCTCGCGCCGGAGTGGTTCCGCAACGTGATGCAGCTTGAGGACGGCCGGCTGCGGCATGACATCCGCGCCTGGGGCCTGACCGATGGGGTCTATCCCTGCGCGGTGACCGGCGCGGTGGTGCTGCTGCACCGGAGCATCTTCGACGCGGGCGTGCGCTACGAGGTGCCCGAGGTCGGCCCCGACTGCAGCGAGGACGAGCCGTTCTGCCGCGCCGTGGCGGCGCTCGGTCCGCCGCCGCACTACGCGCCGGGCGTGCGCTGTATGCACTGGATGCAGGCGCCGACGGCGACCGATTACCTGCGCGATCCCGACTACCACGCGCGGCTGGCGCGATTCCACGCGGCCGAGGCGGCGCGGCTGGAGGCAGAGCATGGCGACGCGCAAGCAACCTGACGAGCCGACGGCGCTGGAAGCCGCTGTGGCGCCCGAGGCGGCGCCGGCCGAGGGTAAGGCCGGCCCGAGCGCCGGCGGGCGGTTGTGGCGCGTCTCGCTAAGCGAGACAAGCCCTTTGGTGCGGTTCGTCGACAGCGTGACGCACCTGGAGGTCACGCGCGAGCCGCGGGTCGTCGATGAGCGGCGGATCGGCGACGGGACGCGGCGGGCGCCGGGCATCCGAATCGAGCCTGTGGAGGAGTGACAGATGGCTGATCTGACCACGCGACTGACCGGCCACGGCGGGATTGCCCACGTAGGCGCGAGCGCCGCGGCCTCGGACGTCTACAACTCGGCCGATATCGAGGAGTGGTCGGCCGAGGGTGCGGTCGATCGCGAGGACATGTCGGGCAAGAACGACCTCGATCGGATTATCCAGTGGACCCGCCGGGGCTTCACCGGGACGATCAGCAAGATGGTCGTCACCGCCGTCTTCCTCGTGCGCCTTGCGACCGATCCGGTGGTCTACCTGACGCTCAAAAACGGCGTCGGTCCGGGCGGCACGATCGGCGCCGGCACGTTCACCATCAGCGGCCTGGCGCTGCTGACCAACGCGAGCTACACGAGCCCGAACGCGGCGAAGGAGATGGAGAACGTCAATTTCGAGTTCTCCGGCGAGGTCACGGTGACCCAGTCGTAAGGAGCAGATCATGCGGGTTGCGCAAGCGGACGAGCTGATGTCGCGCGCGCTGGCGGTGGTCGAGGCGCCGGAGTTGTTCGGCGCCGCCGGCGGCGCCTATGTGCGCGGCTACACCACGGCCGAGCTGGCGGCCTGGACGGAGCTGTCGACGGGCAGCGACGGCCGGCTCGACGCGGCCGCGCGGGACGTGCTGCAGTTCTGCGAGGTGGTCATCCGCGGCCCGGAGCCCGACGCGAAGCCGCTCTTTTGCGGCGAGACGGGCAAGCCGCGGCGGGTCGATCTCGACCATGTGCGCGAGCATGTGCTGCCCGGCGAGCTGCGGCAGGCGGTCAACCTGAGCGACGCGCTGAGCGGGTTCAGCAGCGCGGAGCAACGCCGTTCTTTCGTCTTGGCGGCGGGTGGCGCGATTTCTGCCGCTGGTGCGCCCACCGGCTCGGGCGACTCCCCGTCGAGCTCGCCGCCGCGCATGTAACCGTTTGGAGGCTTTATCTCGACGACCTGGAGCTGAAGCTCTGGCCTCCGCTGCCGTGGGATGTGCAGCTCCAGGTGGCGGGTCTGAGGGCGAGATGAACTGCGCAACCCCAGCGACGGCGGCGGTGAGGTCGACACCGCCGCCGTCGCGCGTTTCGGGCGGTTGGTGAGGCTGAGATGGCCGACGACAAGCTCGAAATCCTGATCAGCGCGAAGAACTCCTCGGCGCTCAAGGCGCTCGGGGATGTCGACCACGAGCTGAAGAAGCTCGGCGGCGACGCGAAGGCCGCGGCCGCCGGAATCAACGTCGCGGCGAACCGGATCGACGCCCTCAAGCGCTCGCAGTCGGCGGCCGCCGGGACGGCGGCCGAACTTGCGGCCAGCCAGAAGGCGGCCGTCGCCGCGGCAACGCAGCTTGGCGGCAAGGTCGGCTGGGTCAATCAGCAGCTCGCGGGGCTGAAGGCGGGCGTCGGCCATGCGCGCGCGCTGACCGGCG
>CAYONP010000155.1:0-7003 GCA_964405335.1 uncultured Fimbriimonadaceae bacterium | reverse complement strand
AGTGCTGTCCAGCAGCTCGTCGGCGGCACTGGCGGGCGAGCCGCCAGTGGCACCGAGAGGGCGTCTTGGGGCTCAGAGCGAATGTCGGTGGTGCCTGACCCCCAGATCGCCCAGGTGGTTACGGACGCCGGGGCTGTTGTTACAAGCTGGCGGATTCGGAGACCTGACCCCGGGCTAGAAGCCGAGGACGTGGGCGAGGGTGGGCCAGAGGACGATGCTGAACAGGATGGCCAGCAGCACCGCGGCGCCGATCACGGCCAGCAGCACGCGCGGTGCTTCGGAGCGAGTGGTTGGGTCGAGCGGTTCGTCGTCGGGTACGTCGTCGACCAGTACGGTGTTGCACTGCGGGCAGGCCACCGCTTGGTCGTCGAGCGGCGCGCCGCACTCGGGGCAGAAGTGCGGGTCGAGCGTCGCGGGCACGTCCCAACGTGGTTCGGCGGCCGGCTCGAAGGGATCCATGCTGCGCCCTTCGCCACGCCGGCCGCCGTTCCTGCCAACGCCTGGTCAGCTCACGTAGAGCAGTTCGAGTTCACGCTCGTGGTCGCGCACCCAGCGGCTGATCCGTTCGTAGCCCTCGTCCAGGCCGACGGTCGGGCGCCAGCCGGTGGCCGCGGTGACCGGTCGGATGTCGCTGATGTAGAGGCAGTGGTCGGCCTTCCGCGGGTCGTCGTCGAGGGTGATCGGCACGGTGCGGTGGTAACGCTCTTCCATCATCGCTGTCGCCTCGCGCAGGCTGAGGGTGATGTCCTTCCCGCCGCCGACGTTGAACACGCGGCCGGCGAGCGTGTCGAGCAGTCCCATCTCGGTTTCGACCAGGCGGCAGATGTCCTCGATGAAGAGCACGTCGCGGACCTGCTTGCCCTCCCAGCCGATGTACTTCAGCGGCAGGCCGAAGTGGAATGCGATGGCCCACCAGGCGACCCAGCCCTGGGCGCTCTTGCCGAACTGCCCCTCGCCGGCCAGGCACGAGAAGCGGTTGACAATGGTCCGCACCCCGAAGGCGTGGTACCACTCCTGGCAGGCCAGGTCGGCCATGACCTTGCTCAGGCCGTAGATGCTGTGGTCGCGGCCGTCGACGGTGAAGGCCGCGGAGAAGCCGTGGTCGGGGTCGAAACCGGCCGGCGCGCTGCCGTTGATCCGGGCCTTGTCCCACTGCCAGCGGGTGCCGTTCTCGGCCCGCGGAATGGCGTTGATGTGCTCGCCGGCGTAGGTCTTGTTGGTCGACCAGAAGATTAGTCCGGCGTCGTGCCGGCGGGCGAACTCCAGCGTGTTGAGCAGGCCCATGGTGTTGTTGTTGATGTCGAACAGCGGGTTCTGGTAGCCGTCGATGGCCGACGGCTGAGCGCAGCACTCGCAGACGACATCGATCGGCCCCTTGACGTTGACGAAATCCTCCGGGTTGCGCACGTCGCCGTGCACGAAGTTGATGCCCTCAGCGCGGAGCCGCGGCAGGTTGAGCTCCGAACCGCGCCGCACCAGGTTGTCCATCACCGTCACCTGATGCCCACGCTCGCTGAGGTAGAACGCCAGATTGGCCCCGACGAATCCGGCCCCGCCCGTGATCAGTACCTTCATCCCTGGTCCCTCTCGATTCCGGCCCGCGCCCGGCCCGTCGGTCGGGGAGGCTACGAAGGATCATCGGCACGACTCACGTTGGCTTAATCGGGGTTCAGCGTCTCCGCAGGCGTGCGCGCGTCCGGCGTCGCCGGCGGCCACCATGGCAGGCGCCGGCAGCGCGCGACGACCCAGAGGGTCAGCAGCAGGTCGCAGAGCACGGTTTCGGGCCCCCACCAGGGCCGCTGTTGCGCTCCGGCAAAGGTGGCGCCGACGGCGGTGATGACCACCCGCCAGCAGAACAGCCCGGCCGCCCAGCGATGATCCTGCTCGAGGCGTTGCGCCAGCACCACGCAGCCGGCGGCGTAGAGCAGCCCATCGAGGATCTGCGGCATGTAGTCGTGCCAGGCGAAGATGCTGTTGAGCGGCAGCACCGGCAGCACCGCGGCGGCGCGCCAGAGCAGAATCACCGCCAGTAGTCGCCGCTCATTGCGCCAGAGCAGGGTGATCCAAGCAGCCTGCACGCCGAGGTCGAACAGCACCTCATAGAACAGCACGTTGGTCAAGGTGCTCCAGCCGGCGGCGCTGCGGGCCAGGTAGGCCAGGTGACCGACCGGCCGGCAGAGCGACCAGAGCGCGTTGGCCAGCGAATTCTGCCAGCGCAGAGAGAACAGCTCCCACAGCCCGGCGAAGGTGTGCGCGCGATCGGCCGGGGCCATGTTCTGCTCGGCCAGGCGGTACCAGACGAACCAGACCGCCGCCACGCCGAGCGCGGCGCCGATCGACTGCGCCCGGCGCTCGGCCGGCGCCCGGCAGAACAGGGCCAGTCCGCCGGCCAGCGGCACCAGGGCCAGGGCCATCTCCTTGCTCAGATAGGCCAGCAGCATCCACCCCGCCGACGCGGCCAGGGCGCGGCGCTCGCCCTCGTCGAGCCAGGCGAGCAGCCGCTCGAGCGCAAGGAGCGCAAACAGCGTGCAGAGCAGATCGTGCTGAGTGGCGATGATCCGCAGCACGGCCTCGCCCTGCCGGGTCGGCACGGCGACGGTGAGCAGCCCGGCGAGGCGGCAGACCGGCTCGCTGAGCCCGATCCGCCGCGCCAGGCGGGCTACCGCGAGGGCGGTCAGGCCGAAGAGCAGGAGCTGGACGACGAGGTAGGGCCGGCGATCGACGCCCCACAGGTGATATTGCAGCCACAGCCCGGCGGCGGGGAGCGGGCGAAAAGTGTGCACTCGCTGCGGGTCGTCCCCGATGAAGTAGCCGAGCATGGCGCCGAGGCTCGGGTCGGCGGCGATGCCCTCGAGCTTCTTCAGGCCGTCGAGATCGACGGTGGCGGTGAGCGGCGCGTTGAAGTGGCTGGCGACCGGATGCGTGACGGCGGCGACGAGCGCGTAGCCGAGCCACCAGACGACCGCCTGCCGGCCGGCGGTCACGCGCGCCTCAGCCGCCGCGCGGCGGCTTGACGTACATCAACCGCTTGACCAGTCCGAGCGCGCCCTGTCGCCAGGCGACACGGTGGGTGACCCCCGTGGCGCCGGCGAGCTCGTGCTTGTGCTCCTGGTACCATTGGTAGCTGCGGATCAGTGCGTCGGCGTTCGAGTACTTCGACTCCCAGCCCACGGCCGCCTTGAGCTTCTCGGTCGAGACCCACGAGTCGGTGTCGGCCGTGCCGTAGACCCACTTGTAGAGCGGCGACAGGTGCAGTAGCTCGAGCAGCCGCAGCGCGGGTTTGACCAGCCCGGCCGGCGTCGGCTGCGGCCGCGAGCGCGTGCCGGCATGATCGCACAGCGCGCCGACGTCGTCGAGCACGCGGCCGAACTGCTCGGCACCGACGTTGAACACGTCGTTGACCGCGCCCTCGTCGCCGGTCAGCAGGAGCCAGATGGCCTCGACCAGGTCGGTCACCTCGAGCAACTGGTAGCGGTTCTGCCCGTTGCCGATGATCGGGATGCGGCAATCGGACTCGACCCAATCGTAGAGGATCTGAAAGACGCCCAGTCGCGCCGTGCCGATGAAGGTCTTCGGCCGCACGACCGGGACAAGCAGCCCCTCGGCGCGGGCCTCGGCGCAGGCTTGTTCGGCGCCGATCTTGGCCTCGCCGTAGGCGCCCACGCCGTCGACCGGGTCGGTCTCTTCGAGCGGATGCTTATCGGGCACGCCATAGACCGCCGTCGACGAGACGTGAACCACGCGCGGCACGCCCGCGGCGCGGCAGGCGGCGAGCACGTTGCGCGTGCCGTCGACGGCGGTGGTTCGGATGTCGTCGGGGTTCCACAGCGGCAGCGCCGCGGCGGCGTGGACGGCCAGGTCGGGCCGATGCTCGGCCAGCACCGCATCGAGCCGGGCCCGGTCGCGGATGTCGCCCAGCTCGGCGATGGTGCCGGCGGGATACTCATCGAGCTCCGCCGGCGCCAGGTCATAGAGGATGGCTTGCACCCCGCGCGGGGCCAGGTCGCAGGCGATGTGGTAGCCGAGAAACCCGGCCCCTCCGGTGACCAGCAGCTTCACGGCGACCTCTCGGGGCTCAGGCGTCGGCCGGTCGCTCGGTGCGCAGCATGACCATGGCGGTATAGGTCGGCCGCGTGCCGGTGTCGGAGACGGTGAACTTGATGTCGACCACGTCCTCGGCCGGCCCCATGGCGAGCAGGCGGTTGAGATCGTCTTGCAGGCGGCGAAGGTCGACGTTGCTGACGATCTGCACCTGGACGCACTGGTTCGCGGTCGTCTCGGATGTCATCGCACTGCTTCCTTTCGCCTACGGCGTGTCGCTCTCGGCTGCGGTCGTGCCCAGGTCGTCGCGCGGCGCGCCGCCGCGCGACCGCGCCAGCGCATCGAGCGCGGTGCCCCACCCAGCGACCCCCCCGCGCGCCCGCGCCCCCGCGCGGCGCCGCACCGCCTGGTCCACCGCCTCGCGCGATGCCTCGGCATAGGACAGGGCATCCGCCGCCGGCGGACGGCAGACCTCGAGCACCAGGTCGGTCAGCCGCTGCCGCGCGGTGGCGTTCTGCTTGCGCTCGAGCAGCCCGAGGAGGTCCGTGACCTCACGTGCCAGCACGGCTTCGCTCTCGGCCGGGCCGGCCTCGCTGGCGGTGCCGAGCGAATCGGCCGCCTCGTCGGCCAGCGCGTCGGGCTGGTCGGCCGGCGGCGCCGGGGCGGGCAGCATCGCCAGTGCGGCGGTCAGTCGGGTCTTGGCGCGATCGACGGCCGCCGTCACCGCGGCGGCGTCGCCGGTGCCCAGTCGATGCAGCTCGGCCAGCGCATAGGCCAGTTCGTCGGCCGCCGGCGATGGTTGGAGGTTGCGCCGCACGCCCTCGAGACAGAGGCCCAGCAGCGCCGACTGCAGGCCGGCCTGTTCGACATTCTTCTTGGCTACGAACGAAGTCAGATAACGCAGATGGTCGCGCCCGGCGGCGACGTATTCGGTCGCGCGGCGCCGGGCCAGGTCGGCCTGCTCCTCGAGCCGCTGGCGCTCGAGTTCGGCCGCGCCGCGCGTCGAGGCCGTCTTGACCGCCGAGCGCGCCGCACCGATCAGCCGGGCCGCGACGCTCGTGGCATCGACTGGCTCGGGCTCGGCCGCCGCCTCTACCGGCGCTTCGGCCTCCGCCGGCGGTTCGGCCGGCTCCTCGGTCGCCGCCGGCTCAGCCTCGGCCTCGGCCGGCTCCTCGGCGGGCGGCTCGGTTGGGTCGGTCTCGCCGGTCAACTCCTCGACCGGCTCCTCGTCGACGGCCGGTTGCTCGACGGCCGTCGGCTCCTCCACGGGTGGCGGCTCGGTGTCGGCGGGTGGTTCGGCTTCGGCGGGTGGTGGGCTGGGTTCCACGGCGGGCGCCGGGGCGGGTGCAACCGGCGGCGCCGTCTCCTGCTCGACGGCGTCTTCGACAATCCGGCAGCCGGAGAGGGCAACGGCGACGACGCTCAGCAGCAACGCCTGCCACCGGAACATCGCGCCCATCTCCTGCTTCCGAGCGCCGCGGATTATAGCATCGGCCAAGAGGGCCGTCAACGCGGCTCTGCGCCGTCGCGCACGGCGAAGTAGAGCAGCCGACGGCTCAGTGGACCAGCCCGTTCGCCGGTCCGCGCATCCTCTATTCGGTGCACGCGCAGGCCACTCTCGGCCAGCGCGGCGGTCAGCTCGGCGGCGCTGTAGCCACGCTCGTCGTGAGTCTCGTCGAACCGGTCGTAGCGGCCATCCTCGCCGCGGACGAAGAACGTCGCCTCGAGCCGGCTGATCTGCCGCGCGGCCAGCCAGCGGCCGAACCAGATCATGGCCACCTCGTCGCCGGTGTCGCCGTGGCAGAGCCCGGTCCACAGCTCGCGCAACGCGGCCGGCGTGTTGACGTCGAAGACGAACACCCCGCCCGGGCGCAGCGCCCGCCCGACCGCCGCGCAGGCGCGGCCCAGGTCGTCGTTGGTCAGCAGGTAGTTCAAGCTGTCGTAGAAGCAGGTCACGGCCGCGAAGCTCGCCGGCGCGAACGGCAGCGCACGCATGTCGGCCTGGCAGCGCGGGAGGCTGGGCGAGTGCTGCCACCGCCCGGCGAGCAGCATCTGGCGCGAGAGGTCGCAAGCGACCACGTCGAATCCGTCGTCGGCGCAGTCGACGGCCGCCGCGCCCGTGCCGCAGGCGAGTTCGAGCAGGTGGCCCGAGGTGACGCCGAGGCGCTTCAGCCGCCGGCGCACATGCGGCCAGAGGCGGCGCGAGAAGTCGGACTGGCCGGTGCGGTCATAGACCGCGGCGTAACGGCTGTAAGGCGGCGACGGCGACACGGCTCAGCACTGCGCCTCGGCGGCAATCAGGCCGCAGCCGCGCAGCTTGTCCAGCGCGCGCATCTCGATCTGGCGGATCCGCTCGCGGGTGAGGGCGAACCGCTGCCCGACCTCCTCGAGCGTGTGCTCGTTGCCGTCCTCGAGGCCGTAGCGCATCATCAGCACCTGCTGCTCGCGCTCTTCGAGCTCGCCCAGCGCGCGCTGGATCTGGATCCGCAGCAGCGCGCGCGAGGCCGAGTCTTCGGGCCGCGTGACCTGCTGGTCTTCGATGAAATCGCCCAGGTAGCTGCCCTCATCCTCGCTCAACGGCGCGTCGAGACTGCATGTCTCGGCGCCGCTCTGGAACATCTCGGCCACCTGCTCGACGGTCAGGTTCAGCCGGCCGGCCACTTCGTCCGGCCGCGGCTGCCGACCAAGCTCCTGCGAGAGCTGGGTGATGGTGCGGTACATCTTGGCGATGGCGTCCGACATGTAGACCGGCAGACGAATAGCGCGCGCCTGGTCGCTCAGCGCGCGGGTGATCGCCTGGCGGATCCAGTAGGTGGCATAGGTCGAGAAGCGATAGCCCTTGTGCGGGTCGAACTTGCGCACCGCCTTCATCAAGCCGATGTTGCCCTCCTGGATCAGGTCGGAGAGCGACATGACCGATTCGTTGAAGCGCCGGTAGCGCTTGGCCACGCTGACCACCAGG
>CAYONP010000154.1:0-7004 GCA_964405335.1 uncultured Fimbriimonadaceae bacterium | reverse complement strand
GATATGGCACTCCGCGTGGCTGTGGTGGGGCTGGGGCACATCGGGCGGCTGCACGCCCGCATCTATCAGAGCGATCCGCTGGCCGAGCTGGTCGGCGTCTGCGATCTCCTGCCCGACCGTGCCGCCGCCGGCGCGGCCGAGTTCGGCGTGGCCACCTTCACCGACACGCCGACCATGCTGCGCGAGCTCGCGCCCGAGATGGTCAGCATCGCCACCGGCGGGTTCGAGTACGCCAGTGACCACTGGCAGCCGACGCTCCAGGCCTTCGCCGCCGGCGCCCATGTGCTGTGCGAGAAGCCGATCTGCAACGACATCGCGAAGGCCCGCGAAATGGTCGAGGCCGGCCGCCGGGCCGGCAAGTGCTTCGCCGTCGACTTCAACCACCGCTTCACCCCCGCCGCCTACACCGCGCACCGGTGGCTGACCGACGGCCTGCTCGGCGAGCTGCTGTTCTGCAACATGTGCCTCTGGATCGGCCGGCCGGGCAACTTCGAGACGGCGAACTACCACCTGAAGGCGCTCAACCCGCACTCGGTCAACCTGATGACCTGGTTCTGCGGGCCGATCGAGGCGGTGCAGTGCTTCGCCCTCAAGGCGACCGGGCGGAACCTCTGGTCGACCGCCTCGACCAACGTGCGGTTTGCCAACGGCGCGGTGGGTCACCTGACCAGCAGCTACGACATCGCCCGCGCCCACGGCGTCGAGCGCTGCGAGGTGGCCGGCACCCAGGCCCGCCTGGTGGTCGACGACATGTGGAAGCAGGCCACCCTCTTCCCCGCCGGGACGATGGAGCAGCAGACCTACGTCAATCCCGTCTTCGGCGGCGTGCGCGACTTCGACGACACCTTCCGCGAGCGGATCCACCGCTTCCTCGAGCAGGTCGTCAACGGCACCTCGCCCGACGAGATCGACGGCTCCGGCGCCGACGGCCTGTTCGCCCAGCGGGTGATCCAGGCGGCAATCACCTCTCTGGACGAGGGGAATCGGTTGGTGCGGGTGGAGGAGGTGTGATGCGGCAGGGCGGAGCGCGGCCGTCCCCGGCCGCCGATTGACGAGCTCGCCGGCCGGAGCAGGCGGGGACGCCCGCGCTCCGTTCGCTCGCCGACCGGAGCGGGCGGGGACGCCCGCGCTCCGTTCGCTCGCCGGCCGGAGCGGGCGGGGACGCCCGCGCTTCGTATGATCGCCGGCGACGGCGCGCTCGGCGAGCGCGCCCTACCACGGCGCGCGCAGCGCGCCGCTACGGCGGGCAGGCGCGCCGCTCTGTGACTCCCCCTTCCCGCCGCGGGAACGGGGTCAGGGGGTTAGGCCGCCACGGCCGGCACACTCCGCCCTCCGACGCCCGCGCTCCGGGCGGATGCGCGCTCCACCGTGACGTCGCGTCCAACCTGGGCTAGAATACCCCCGGCCGGGGTGGCCTGGGAGCCTGACCGTGTTCGATGTCGTGACCCTCGGCGAGTGCATGCTTCGCCTCTCGCCGCCGAACTTCCTGCGCTTGGAGCAGACCGCCTCGTTCGATGCCCGACCCGGCGGCGCCGAACTCAACGTCGCCGTGGCCTGCGCCCGGCTCGGGCTCTCGTCCTGCTGGGTCAGCCGCCTGCCGAACCACGAGCTGGGCTGGATGATCCGCAACAAGGCCCGCGAGCACGGCGTCAGCGAGGCCGGCATCGTCTGGGCACCGGCCGACGAGCGAGTCGGCGTCTACTACATGGAGTTCGGCGCCTCGCCCCGCGCCAGCAAGGTGCTCTATGACCGCGCCGGTGCCTCGGTCACCCGCCTCGCGCCAGGCGAGGTCGACTGGGCCGCACTGTTCGCCGGCAGCCGCCACTTCCATACCTCGGGCATCACCCCGGCGCTGAGCGACTCGTGCGCGGCGGTCACCGCCGAGGCGATGCGCCAGGCCAAAGAGCACGGCCTTACGGTCAGCTACGACCTCAACTTCCGCAGCAAGCTGTGGAGCCGTGAGCGCGCCCGCGCGGTGCAGGAGCCGCTCATGGAGCTGGTCGACATCTTGATCACCACCGAAGAAGACACCAAGGTGGTGTTCGACATCAGCGCCGAAGGCGAGCACGACACGGCGGCCTTCACCTCGGTCGACGCGACCAGCTATGGCGAGGTGGCCCGCAAGCTGGCCGAGCGGTTCGGCTTCGACACGGTCTGCATCACGCTGCGCGAGAACCCGTCGGTCTGGTTCAACTCGTGGAGCGCCATCGCCTATCACGACGGTCGGTTCATCACCGATGTCAAACGCGAGGTCGAGATTGTCGACCGAGTCGGTGGTGGCGACAGCTTCGCCGGCGGGTTCATCTACGGTTATCTGACCGGCGATGTCGAGTATGGCCTGCGCTTCGGCAACGCCTTCAGCGCCATCAAGCACAGCATCCCGGGCGACTTCGCCTGGGTCACTCGGGCCGAGGTCGAGGCGGTGCTCGCCGGCGGCGGGCTTCGCGTCCAGCGATAGGGGGCAGCATGGCACGCCGGCATGAGCTCACCCGCCGCATCGTCGCCGCCGGCCTGGTGCCGATCATCCGCGTCGGCGACGCCGCCACCGCGCGCGCCATTGCCGAGGCGATCCTCGCCGGCGGCATCCCGGTGCTCGAGGTGACCCTGACCACGCCCGGCGCGGTCGATGTGATTGCCGACCTCGTCGCCGCGCATGGCCGGGAGAGTCTCATCGGCGCAGGCTCGGTGATTTCGGGCGAGCAAGCGAAGCAGGCGATCGATGCGGGCGCGTCGTTCATCGTCGCGCCGAACACCAATGAGGTGGTGCTGGCCGTCTGTGAGGCCAACTCCGTCGCGGCGATGCCCGGCGCGCTGACGCCAAGCGAGGTGGTCACCGCCTGGGAGCTGGGCGGCGACCTGATCAAGGTCTTCCCCTGCGACAACGTCGGCGGCGCAGGCTATATCCGCGCGCTGAAGGCGCCGCTGCCGCAGATCCCCCTGGTGCCCACCGGCGGGGTGACCCTGGCCAACTGCGCCGAGTTCATCCACGCCGGCGCCGAGGCGGTGGCCGTCGGCTCGTCGCTGATGTCGCGGCGGGCGATTGAGGCGGGCGACTGGGAGTCGATCGCCGAGCAGGCGCGGCAGTTCGGCGCGGCGGTGGCCGCGGCGCGGACGAAGTCCGCGCCGGTGTGAGGCCCTGCCGTCCATCGGCTGCCGGCGCATCATAGCCGTCTGTGTCTCTGGAGGGCTGCGTGGACGTCACTCGATACCTTGCCCGACTCGGGCTCGAAGCTCCGCCGCCATACGGCCTTGCGGGCCTGGCCGCGTTGCAGCGTGCGCATCTTCTGGCGTTGCCGTTCGAGAACCTTGACGTGCTCGCCGGCCGGGCCATCGAACTCGACCTGGCCCGCATCTTCGACAAGGTCGTCGGCGAGCGCCGCGGCGGCTACTGCTACGAGCTCAACGGGCTCTTCGCCTGGCTCCTGGAGCAACTCGGCTACCCGGTCGAGAGACTCGAGGGTCGCGTCTGGGCGCCCGGCGGCGGCGGACCCGGCGAGCCGTTCGACCACTGCACCCTGCGGGTCACCCTCGACCAGCCCTACCTGGTCGACGTGGCTTTCGCGCACTTCACCCCGCCGTCACCGCTGCGCCTGCCCGACGGCGAGGTGTGCGAGGGCCGCACGAGTTGGCACGCCGTGCCCCCGGTCGACGGCGTGGCCCGACTCGAGATGACCGTCGACGGCCGGCGCGGGCCGGTGCTCGACTTCACCACCGTGCCACGGGAACTTGAAGACTACGCGGCACGCAACGAGTACATGCAGTACGACCAGGCTTCGTTCTTCCGCCAGCATCTGCTGGCCACGCGAATGACCCCGGTCGGCCGGTTGATCCTCTTCGGCGGGACCTTCAGCCGCGTCACGGCCGCTGGCCGCGACGAGCGGCCGGTCACCGAGGAAGAGCTGCCGGCGCTGCTGCGCGACGAGTTCGGACTGGAGGTGCCGGCGGCGTTCACTCCGGCCTGATTCCACGCCCGGACCCGGCCTACATCCCGCCGATGATCGCCTGCCCGAAACCGGAGCAACTGACCAGCGTCGCGCCGTCCATCAGCCGCTCCAGGTCGTAGGTCACCGTCTTCGCCGCGATGGCCCGCTCGAGGCCCTGGACCACCAGGTCGGCCGCCTCGTGCCAGCCGAGGTAGCGCAGCATCATCTCGCCCGACAGAATCACACTGCCCGGATTGACCTTATCCTGCCCGGCATACTTCGGAGCCGTGCCATGAGTCGCTTCGAAGATGGCGTGGCCGGTGAGATAGTTGATGTTGCCCCCCGGCGCGATGCCGATTCCCCCTACCTGCGCCGCCAGCGCATCGCTGATGTAGTCGCCGTTGAGGTTGAGCGTGGCAATCACATCGTACTCGGCCGGTCGGGTGAGGATCTGCTGCAAAAACGCGTCGGCAATAACGTCCTTGATGACCAGCCCGGCGCCCGGCCGGCCGTCAGGAATGACGTGCCACGGCCCGCCGTCCAACTCGACCGCGCCGAAGTGATCGCGCGCCACGCGGTAACCCCAGTCGCGGAAGGCGCCCTCGGTGAACTTCATGATGTTCCCCTTGTGCACCAGGGTCACGCTCTTCCGCTGCTGCTCGATCGCGTAGCCAATCGCGCTGTGGACCAGCCGCTCGGTGGCCAGGTAGCTGACCGGCTTGAGGCCGAGGCCGACCTCGAGTCCGACCTCGCGCGCCGGCGCGCCGATGCCCTCGAGCACTTCCTGCCAGGCGGCCGACTTGGCCACGCTGCCGAAGCGGATCTTGCCGAACGCGGCGGGGAACTCAGCGGCGAGGAAGTCGAGCACGCGGGCCGCCTCGGGCGTGCCGCCGGCGAACTCGATCCCGGCGTAGATATCTTCCGAGTTTTCGCGGAAGATGACCATATCGACCAACTCGGGGTGTTTCACCGGCGATGGTACGCCGGAGAAGTAACGCACCGGGCGGAGGCAGACATACAAATCGAGCTGCTGCCGCAGGGCCACGTTGAGCGAGCGGATGCCGCCGCCGACCGGCGTGGTCAGCGGCCCCTTGATGCCGACCCGATAGGTCTCGAACGCCGCCAGCGTCTCGTCGGGCAGCCACGAGCCGACGGTCTGGTGCGCCTTCTCGCCGGCCAGGACCTCCATCCAGCCGAACCGCCGCGCGCCGCCGTAGGCCCGCTCGACCGCGGCGTCGAGCACACCCCGCGCGGCACGCCAGATGTCGGGCCCGGTCCCATCACCCTCGATGAACGGCAAGACGGGGCAGTCCGGCACGCATAGCCGCCCGGCCTGCAGGCCAATCGGCTCGGCGCCGTCGGGCGGCTGGGGCGAGAACGTAGGCATCGCAGCAAGGCTCCGCTGGCGAGGTGAGGATAGCGGGGCGAAGGCGAGAGGTCAACCGCCGCGGCGCGGGGGGAACCGTTGCTTTCAGCGTGAGTCGGGGTCTGACCCCGAGGGCAGGCATGGCCGGGCGGTTGGCGGGGAATACCTCATAGGGCGTCGGAGGTTGGGCATGGGGACCGGCGGGGCGAGATGGGGCTTGGGGTGCGGCGTCCAGGTAGCCGCACTCATCGGCTTGCTGGGTTGGTACCTCTTCGAGCGCGAGCGTCCCCCGGTGCTCCCGGTGCCCGACCTGATCATGCCCGTGCCGAACGGCTACGATCATCTTGCCGCCGCTCAAGACCTGCTGGTCGAGGCCACGCCGCGGCCCGCCTTCGTGCCCAGCTCTGCGCTGCCGGGCGAGCCCGGCTGGGTCGAGCCGGCGCGCTCTGTCGACGATCTCGGCCCGACGGAGTTCGAGGCGATGCTGCCCGAGAAGCGGCTCGAGCTGACCGCCAACGCGCCGGCATTCGCCGAGGCACGACGGGCCCTGGGCCTGCCCATCGTCTTCGCCAACGAGTACGGCGGCGACGTGAAGCTGAAGACGCTGACCCGGCAGATGATCGTCTACGAAGCCCATGTCCGCCTGGCCGACGGCGACGTTTCGGGAGCCGCGCAGACTGTGCTCGATGTGCTCGAAATCGGGCTCACTGTCCAACGCAGCGGGTCTTCGCGTGGCGGTGGCAGCATCCGCGATGCGCTGGACGTGCTACTGCTCCTGGTGCCCCGCCTCGACGCTGGCGGTGCACGGCAGGCCGCGGCGCGCGTCGACCGACTGATCGCCTCGCAGCCGTCGTACTCCGAGGCTTGGGAGCGCGAGCGAGTACAGCTGCTTCAGTTCCTGTCGGAGTGGATGGCAGAGGAATGCAGCGAAGGTTCGTGGCGGAGCTACATGGTCCTGGGCGACCCGGTCACCCATTGCTTCCAGACGCCTGCGATGCCGATGAGCCGGGCGGAGCAAGCTCTCCTCGCCATACGTGGCCGGTTGGTCACCAAGCAACGGGTGATCGACGTGTGGCAGGCGCACTTCGAATCCTGCGCTGAACGGGCCGCCCGGCCGTATGCGCCACCTGTCCCGCCGTTCTACCAGCCGTTCTATCAGTACGACCGGGCTTTGCCCGGGCTCTACGAGAGCCATCACTTCCGATGGTGCACACAGCAGGCCGCGCTGGGTCAGTTGGCTTGCGCGCTCGCCCTGCGGGCCAATCGGCTCGAGCACGGCCGCTGGCCGGATGCGCTGGCCGACCTCGTGCCCGGCTATCTGTCCGCCGTGCCGGACGACCCGTTCACCGACGGCCGGCCGCTGCGCTATCGGCCCGGCGGTGCGGGTTTCGGCGTCTACAGCGTCGGCCCGGACAGCGAGGACGACGGCGGCCAGCCGTATCGGTGGAAGTACGACACCTCCGCCGGCGCGCGTGCCCTGGAGTTCGGGGCCACGCTCGATTACGTTCTCGGACCGAATCGGTAGTCGATAGGGTGCGGCTTGCCGCACCATTGACCTGACACCGGCGGTGCTCGCGGCGCGCCTGGCCTGACCATTGGCTCCACACCGCCCGTGGTGCGGCGAGCCGCACCCGATGTGCGGCGTGAGCGCCGCCGAACATCGGCGCGCGCCGCGCGCCGCTACGGCTGCGCCTACCGCACGCGATGCTTGCCCC
>CAYONP010000153.1:0-7010 GCA_964405335.1 uncultured Fimbriimonadaceae bacterium | reverse complement strand
TCGCCCGACCGCTGCACGCCGTGCCACGAGGATAGCGTGCGCGCCTGGCGCGAGCATCCGCACGCCCACGCGGTCGAGACCTTGGTGACCGTCGAACGCGACATCGCCTCGTGCTTGCGTTGTCATTCGGAGCGGATGCGGCGTGACGGGCTTCGGCCGGTGCCCGGCGACGGCGTGGTTTGCGCGAGTTGTCACGACGATCTCGAAGCGCACCTGGCGGCACCCGAAACGCGGCCGTCGAGCATCGACCTGGCCGGCTGCCGCACTTGCCACACGCCGGAGCACAGCCCTGGGTGGGAGGCGGAGCGGTACTGGGCGGCGGTCGGCGCGGTGTGCGGCAACGGTTAGCGGCCTGTGGCGCTCGCGCCGAACACCCCACCCGCGCCTGCCTTATCCTTGACTCATGCCTGATCATCGACCGGTCCGCGTCGTGCCGGCGCGTCTCCGTTATCTCGAAGCGACGCTGGCGCTGCTGATGTCGGTCGCGTTGTTCCTCGCCTGGGCCGCCTGCCACCCGCACAGCGACCTGTCGTTTGCGCCGTTGCTTTGCGGCATCGCCGGCCTGGCCGCGGCGCGGCTGATGGTCGGCCGGCCGATGCTGCGCCGCGCGTTCTGAGCCGAGGAGAGCATGATGCCCGTCAATCCCTTACCAGCCGGCTACTCGACCGTGACTCCCTACCTGCTCGTCGCCGACGGGCAGCGGATGGTCGACTTCGTCGAGGCCGGCCTGGGCGGTTCGCTGCGCTACGCCAGTCGGATGCCCGACGGCTCGATCGCCCATGCCGAGGTGCAGATCGGCGATTCGCTGGTCATGCTCGGCCAGGTCCGCGGCGACCACCCGCCGATGCCGACCATGCTCTACGTCTACGTCGAAGATTGCGACGCGGCCTACCAGCGCGCGGTGGCCGCCGGCGGCGAGGCGATGGTGCCGCCGGCGGACCAGTTCTACGGCGATCGCTCGGGCACCGTGCGCGACCCGGCCGGCAACTGGTGGTGCCTGGCCACGCACGTCGAGGACGTCCCTGCCGATCAGATGGAGTCGCGCTGGAAGGCCGAGCAGGCGAGGCGGGCGGGCGGATAGACAGCCTGGACACGAAGCAGGCCGCGACGCTCGCTTGCCGAACTACCCCGCTCCGGGAGACGTGAGGTGAGCAACTACCGCGTGGGTGTCATCGGGGCGGGGGACAAGCAGGCGAAGAAGAGCGCCCTCGGCTATGCCATGGCCTATGCCCATGCCGACGGCTACGTCGCCACCGGCCGTTGCGACCTGGTCGCCGTGGCCGACATCCGCGACGACCGCGCCGCCGACTTCGCCAGCACCTACGGCATCGGCGAGACCGGTGTCTACAGCGACTATCGAGCGATGCTGGCCGAGGCCGAGCTGGACATCGTCAGCGTCTGCACCTGGATGCACCTGCACGAGGCGATGGTCCTGGCCGCCGTGGCGGCCGGCGTGAAGGCCATCCACTGCGAAAAGCCGATGGCCGACACCTGGGCCGGCGCGCGGCGCATGGCGGCGGCCGCGGCCGAGGCGGGTGTGCAGCTCACCTTCAACCACCAGCGCCGCTACGGCGAGCCGTTCGTGATCGCCAAGGAGCTGCTCGAGGCGGGCGAGATCGGCCAGCTCGAGCGCTTCGAGTGCGAGTTCGGCAACCTCTACGACACCGGCACGCACTTCATCGACATGCTCAGCATGTTCAACGGCGAGCAGCCAGCGAAGTGGGTGCTGGCGCAGATCGACTACCGGTCCGAGAACCTGGTCTTCGGCTCGCACAACGAGAACCAGCAGGTGGTGCTGTTCGAGTACCAGAACGGCGTGTTCGGCTTCGTCTACAGCGGCGCGCCGGGCGGCGCGAAGCCGCTGGGGGTGACCAACCGCCTGGTCGGCAGCGATGGCGTGATCGACGTCGGCCTGGGCCACGGCGCCGACGGGTCGATTCGCTGGCGCAAGCAGGGCGAGACGGAGTGGCGCTACCCCGACACCGGCGGCGCGAGCATCCACGGTCCCGGCTTCATCGAGCGGGCGGTGGCCGACGTGGTCGACTGCCTGGCCAGCGGGCGCAAGTGCCAGCTCGACGCGAGCAACGCGCTGATCGCCACGGAGATCATCTTCGGCGCCTACGAGTCGAGCCGCCGCCGGTCGCGGGTCGACTTCCCGCTCGACCCGAACGTGGGCAACCCGTTGCGTGAGATGGTCGAGGCGGGCGATTTGTCGCCGGTGGCCCGCGAGTAGCGGCCGGCGGCGCGATGGGCCGCCGAGGTAGCGCCGCCTCGCCGAGGCGGCCGGCGGCATGGCGGGCCATCGTGGTGGCGCCGCCTCGCCGATGCGGCCGGCGGCGCGCTCGGCGAGCGCGCCCTACCGCCGGCGGTCAGGTGCCCGGCGGCGCGGGAGCGACCGCCAGTCCCGCCGCCTGGCGCAGTCGCTCCACCTCGTGCGGGCGGACCGGCCGGGCCTTGCCTTCTTTCAGCGAGCCGAGCTCGAGCGTGGCCAGACGGATGCGGCGGAGCAGGAGCACGTCGTAGCCGAGCGCCTCGAACAGCCGGCGGACCTCACGGTTGCGGCCCTCGGTCAGGGTCACCTCCCAGCAGTCGGGCGCGGCGATGCTGGCCGACTTCGGCCGGGCCGGGCCGTCGTCGAGCTCGACACCCCGCCGGACGTCGCGCAGCCGGTTCGGCTTCGGCCACGGGCGAGTCCAGACGTGGTAGGACTTCTCGATTTGGTAGCGCGGGTGGGTCAGGCGATAGGTCAGCTCGCCGTCGTTGGTCAGCAGCAGCAGGCCGCCGGTCTCCTGGTCGAGCCGGCCGACCGGGTGGAGCGCCTCGTCCTCGCGGAAGAGCAAGTCGTAGACCGTCGGCCGTCGCTGCGGGTCGGAGCGGGTGGTGACGTAACCGGGCGGCTTGTTGAGCAGCACATAGCGGTGCCGCTTGGGGATGTCGAGCTCGACACCGTCGACTTCGATCCGGTCGGTCTCGCTCGCCTTGGTGCCCAGCTCACGGACGACCTCGCCGTTGAGCTTCACCCGGCCGGCGGTGATCCTCTCCTCAGCGGCGCGGCGCGAGCACACGCCGGCGGCGGCGATAAGCTTCTGTAGCCGCTCCATACATCAACACCCCGCCCAGCACGCTGATCACCAGCGGGCCATACCGTAATCGCCACAACGCCTGCGCCGACAGCCGCGCGTCGCCGCCGGCCAGCAGCGGCACGGTGCGCGTTTCGCCGCCGGCCAGGTGGACCTGCAGATCGCCCACCGGCAGGCCGCTGAGCAGCGGCGCGCGCAGGTCGGAGACCAGCCGCGGCTCGAGCCACGGCGCCTGTAGCCCGACATGCTGCAGCACCGTCACGCCGCGGCCGGCCATCGCGGGCACCGTCTCCGGCTCACCGTCGATCACCGGCACCTGGACAATGGTCTCGCCCTCGCGGACCACCTCGACCTCGGCGAACCGGTCGAGACCGTAGCGCAGCAGCGCCTCGCTCTCGACCCACCGATCCTCACCGGTGGCCGACTTGAGCGTGACCGCCATGACCACGCGACCATCGCGCTCGGCGGCCGAGATGAGAGACGGCCCCGCCTGACGCGTATAGCCGGTCTTGACGCCGATGCACTCGTCGTAGCGGTCGAGCAGGCGGTTGCGGTTGGCGATGATCCGCTGCGCCTCGTGCTGCTCGTCCGGCTCGGTCGACAGATTCTCCCACGAGATCGGCTTGCGGTCCATCACGCAGAGCTCGCGGAAGAACTCGAACCGCCAGGCCGTCATGGTTGCCAGCAGCAGGTCGTAACCGCAGGTGTAGTGCTGGTCGCCCGCCTCCTCGCCCTGCATGCCGAGGTGCAGACCGTGCGGATTGATGAAGTGCGAGTCGACCGCGCCAAGCTCCTTCATCCGCCGGTTCATGCGCTCGATAAAGGCCTGTGCGTTGCCGCCGCCGACATACTCGGCCACCGCCTGCGCCGCATCGTTGGCGCTGCGCACCATCACGCCGACGAGCAAGTCGTGGAGGGTCATCCGCTCGCCCGCCTCGAGCCAGATGCCGCTCTCGGGCACGGCCGCCGCCGTCTCGCTGATGGCCACCAGGGAGTCGAGCGAGACCTCGCCCGCCTCGACCGCCTCGAGCGCGACCAGCGTGGTGACCACCTTCGTGGTCGACGCCGGGTAGAGCCGCTGCAGCAGGTTGCGGCCGGCCAGGATGCGGCCGGTGGCGACATCGACGAGCCCGTAGGCCGAGCAGGTGAACGGCTTGGCATCGGGCCGCTGCGGCTCGAAGGCCATCAGCGGCCGAGCCTGCTCGGGCGGCGCCAGGGGCGCGATGCGCGGCTCGAGCTGCAGCGGCAAGAGGGCCAGCAGGCAGGCGGTGGCAACGGTCACGAGTTCACGACTCCCGTCCAGCGTTCAGTCTAGCGCAGCCCGGCGAACAGGTCCGTCTCCGGTTCGCGCCCGCCGTTGACCAGGCTGAACACCCGATAATACCCCTGCCGACCCCACAGCGCCCGGTGCTGTTCGGCGCTGAGCGAGGTGAAGCCGGCATACATGGCCATCTGCGTCTGGTGGCACATGACCGCGCGCCAGACCGGCTCCCAGTGCGGTTCGGCCGGCAGCCGCGTGGTGATTGCCCAGTCGGGCCACGGCGCGACGCGGCGGACCACGCCGTCGACGGTCATCGTGATCTCGCGCAGCGCGGCCTGAAACAGCTCCCAGGTGGTCCGGCTCCAGGCCATGCAGTAGAGCTTGTCCACCCGGTGCGCCGGCGCGCCGTCGGCGTGGTCGGCATCGGCCGCCCGGGCGACGGCGGCGATGGTGAACTGCGAGATGGCGATGTGGTCGGGATGGCCATAGGCGCCCTCGGGCCCGAAGGTGACCACCACCTGCGGCCGGACCCGGCGCAGATGCCCGACGATGCGGCCGATCGCCTCGTCCGGCGGCGCCTGGTCGAGCGCGCCGTCGGGATAGCCGAGCAGGCTCACCTCGCGCACGCCGAGCGTGGCCGCCGCCGCGCGCAGCTCGGCCTCGCGCAGCCGGCCGATTACCTCGGGCGTGGTGAACCCGCGCTTGTCGCCAATGCGGCCCCGCTCACCCCGCGTGGCGGTGACCAGGTGGCAGGCGACGCCCTCGGCGGCGTACATGGCCAGGGCACCACCCGTGCCGAGCGACTCGTCATCGGGGTGGGCCAGCACGCACATCAGCCGCAGGTCGGCGCTCGCCATGCGTTCGGTCACTCCTCCAGCGACGGCAGGTCGTCGAGCCCGCTGAGACCGAAGGTCTCCAAGAACCGCGCCGTGGTGCCATAGACCAGCGGCCGGCCGGGCTTGTCGCGCCGGCGGCCGGCAATCCGCACCAGCTCGAGGTCGAGCAGCGCCCGCAGCGTCGACTGGCAGTCGACGCCGCGCACCGCTTCGACCTCGGCGCGGCTGACCGGCTGGCGATAGGCCACCACGGCTAGCGTCTCGAGCCGCGCGGAGGTCAGCCGCTCGGGCGCCGGTTGGAGCAGCCGCCGAATCGCCTCGGCGTGCTCGGCGCGGCTGACCAGTTGCCACCCGCCGGCGATCGGCAGGAGCTGCACGCCGCGGCCACGAAGCATCGATTCGAGCCGCTGCAATGCCGCCTGGATCAGGGCGTCGTCGGCCTCGAGCGCGACGGCCAGCTCTTCGAGGCCGACCGGCCGGCCGGCGGCGAAGAGTACCGCCTCGAGCCTCGGGGCGAGGCGATCGATCGCCTCAAGCGACGGCGCTGGTTCGCTCAGCACGTCGGATCCTCATCTCGCCGAACAGCTCGTCTTGCTCGACGACCAGCTCACCATACCGGATCAGCTCGAGCACGGCCATGAAGGTGACCACCACCTCGACCCGCGTCGGCCGCTCGGGCACCAACTCGTCGAACCGTGCCGGCCCGCGGCTGAGCCGCTGCCGGACCCGCGCCGCCGCGTCGGCGACGGTGAACGGCACCTCGCGCGGCTGCGGCATCGGCGGCTCGACCGCGCGCTCCAGCATCCGTGCATAGGCGCGGAACAGGTCGTTCAACGTCGGCTCGCCGACGGCAGCCGGGCCGACCTCGTGGACCTCGCCCGGCGCGCCGAACAGCCGCTGGCGCGAGCCGGCCAGGCCGTCGAGCAGCTCGGCCGCGTCGCGGTAACGCTGGTACTCGAGCAGCAGCTCGACCAGCTCGCGGCGCGGATCGCCCTCGTCCTCGTCGCCCGCCGGCGGCTCCGGCCGAGGGAGCAGCATCCGCGATTTGATCTGCATCAGCGTCGCGGCCATGACCAGGAACTCGCCGCTGAGCTCGACTCGGTTCTCACGCATCGCCTCGAGCGCGGCGAGGTACTGGTCGGTGATCCGCGCGATGGGGATGTCGAAGATGTCGACCTCATCGCGCCGGATCAGGCTCAACAGCAGGTCGAGCGGGCCGGCGAACCGGTCCAGATCGACGTGGAAACCGCGGTATTCGTCGGGCGCCATTACCGGTCAACCGGTCCGAACCCGCTGGCCTGCCGGCAGGCCTCGAGCGTCTCGCGGGCCACCGCCCGCGCCCGTGCCGCGCCGTCGTGGAGCACATCCTCGACGTAGCCGGGGTCGGCCTTCAGCTCGGCATAGCGCCCGCGCACGGTGGCCAGGTCGTCGAGCACCTTGGGCACCAGCAGCTTCTTCGCCTCGCCATACCCGATGTCGCCCGTCTGGTAGCGCCGGCGCAGCTCGTCCAGCTCGGGGCCCGGGTAGAGGCTGTGCAGCGCGAAGACGGTGCAGGCCTCGGCGTCGAGCGGCTGACCGAGCGGCACGGTGTCGGTGACGATGCGCATGATCTTGCGCCGTAGCGACGCCTCGTCCTCGAAAATGCCGATGCTGTTGCCGTAGCTCTTCGACATCTTCCGCCCATCGACACCGGGCACGCGCTTGGCCACCTGGGGCAGCCGCGCCTGGGGCAGCTTAAGTACTTCGCCGCCGAAGGTGCGGTTGAAATAGCCGGCCATGTCGCGGGTCATCTCGATGTGCGGCACCTGATCCTCGCCCACCGGCACCCAGTGG
>CAYONP010000152.1:0-7043 GCA_964405335.1 uncultured Fimbriimonadaceae bacterium | reverse complement strand
CGGCTCGCCGAGCGCCGTCGCCCTGGCCAGGCCGTAGCGATTCTCGCGGAAGCCGCCGAGCCCGAAGAAGTGGTACCGGCCCCAGTTGTCGGTATTCTGCGTCGCGATCGCGACGGGATCCTCGCCGGCGGCCTCTACCTCCCAGAGCGTCATCTCGACACCCGGCGCGCCGTCGCCCTGCTGCCGCAGGATGCCGTGAACGCTGCACCGCATCACCGGCTCGGCGACACAGACCGTCTCGTGCCCGGAGACGACGAACTGCCGGCCGACGTACGGCGCGACGGCGAGCACCGTCGAGGTCGAGGCGTGGGTGCTGAGCGGCTTGTCGTACTGCTCGGCCAGGTCGGCCGCGTAGAGCCCGCCGAGCTGGTCGTTATCGTCGTCGTCGACGAAGCTGTCGCGGTATGCCGTCGAGTCGGTATCCCACGGCGCCGGGTCGTCGTCGGCGCCGTCGATCACGATGCCCTCCTGGCGCATCAACCCGATCGCCTCGAGCGCGACCAGATGGTCGAGGATCACGCCCGTCTCGGCGCCGCGCAGCCGCTCGACCACGCGCAGCCCGCGCTGGCCCGTACGGTCCTCGGTCTCGTCCGGCGCGACGATCGCGATGCGCCCCTCGGCCGTGCCGCGGAAGCCGACGTAGTCGACCGGCAGCTCGCTGTCCTGGTCGATGCGGCGATAGCTGGCCAGCAGGTCGAGCTTGCCGCCGTTCTCGGCCTCGGCCACCGGGTCATAGGCGCAGAGCGCGAACTCGCGCAGAAGGAAGTCCTGCTCGTCGCTGAAGCCGTCGATCTCGACGCTGACGACATGCTCCAGCATCCGGTCCAGACCGTAGCCGAGCGGCACGTAAACCGTCTGGTTCGTGCCGACCACGACCTCGAACGTCCACTCGTGCTCAAGCTCCGAGTAGCCGTGGGCGAAGTTGTCGACGCGATCGTCGCCCGTCGTGTGCGGGTCCGAGATGGTAATCACCGCCTCGACCACCCGCAGCGTGAGCGTGCGCGCGGCGTCGGAGTCGTACTCGATGACGAGGTGGCCGTAGTTGTGCCAGTGCGTCACGTCGCTCGGGTCGGTCCCGAGCGCCGTCGCCTCGGTGTCGCCGAGGTGCCGCCGCCACTCGTAGCAGCGCGGCAGGCCGACCGTCTCGATGCCCTCGCCGGCGGCCTTCGACAGCATCCACGGCCACTCGGACACGAAGGTGCGCACGATGCTGCCCGCGCCGCCGGCGGCGACCTCGACCAGCGTCGGCTTGAGCCCGCCGGGCCGGCTGGCGCTGATGCCGGTGCCCTGCGCCACCCATTCCGACGGCGGCGCCGCGGTATCGGCGGGCCACTGGATCGAGGTCCGCGGCTCGCGGCGGAGCAGGAAGTGGCCCCAGTCATACGTCGCCCACGGTTCGGCGTCGAGCCCACTCTCGCGCAGGTCGGCCTCGTCCGACGGCGGCTCGGTCCACTCGTCGGCCGACTCCTGCCAGACCTGCGACAGCCGCGGCCGCAGTACCTGCGGGCGGTCGTGGCCGGTCATCCAGGACGCATCGGTGTAGACGTAGACCGCGCTCAGGCCGCTCGCCACCTCCTCGAGCGGCTGCCCCTCGGGCGCCTGCGGGATCAGGAACCGCGCCAGCGGGTACGCCTGCGCCCAGTCGCGGCAGGCCAGCAACCAGTTGACCCAGACATCGGCGTAGCGCGTCAGCGCCGGGTCGGGTGCGAGCCGCGGCAGGCTCGGCGCACCGACGGCCTCCGTCTCGAGGTACAGCTCGTTGCCGTCGCCGGTCACCGTGCCGACCGAGTCGCTCTCCTCGTACTCCAGCAGGAACGCGTCAACGTCGTAGAGCCCGGTGAAAGAGACGACCGACACGCGCGCGCCCTCGCCGGCGGGGAGCGTGGTCGGCATGAGGAAGCCGTCGCCGTGCTCGGCCATGCCGATGAACACGGTCGCGGAGGGGAACTCCCAGGTGAAGCTGCCCTGCCCGCCGAGCGCCTCGGCGGCATAGGCCCCGCCGCACTCGACAATCAACATCGCGTCGTCGGCCGGCGTCCAGCCGTAGCGCATGTCCAAGTGCACGCGCCCGCACGGCTCACTCGGGCCGCCCTCGCGGCTGAGCCGTGACGCGTTCTTCTCCCGCCGCTTGTAGCGCAGCCAGGGGCCTGACGTGATGGTCGCGGTGACCTGCACAAACGTGTCGCCGGGGAAGTCGATCTCCCACGGGTTCGGGTCGCTCATGCCGAACGGCGGCCACCAGTGCGCCGTGCCGATGAACAGCTTCTCCTCGTCGGTCGCCGTGCCGGCCTGCGCCGACGCCTTCGCGCCGAGGTTCCAGTCGTCGGGCACCGGCGGTGGCGGGAATCCCGGATCAATCTCCTCGCCGAACCCGGCGAGCTTCGCGATGCCGCCGCCGAGCCCGATGCCGCACCAGGGCGCGAAGCCGTACGGCACCGCACCGTAGGTATGCGCCCAGCCCGGCAGGCCGCTCAAGGTCAGCGTCGCCGTGAACACGGCGGTCTTGCTCACCCCGGTGTAGGCATAGGTGCCGCTCATCCGAGGTACTCCGCCTCATAGGTCGCAATGCCCTGCGGCCCGCGGCCGTCCCAGACCGTCGTCATCGCCGACAGGCGCCAGTTGCCCCGGTCCTCGATCTCGACGATCGCGCCCTCGCCCAGCGACGGCACATAGATCGCCCGGAACGTCGCCCGCAGCCGGAACGTCCGCACGCGGGCGAGCACCGCCGCGGCGACCCAGTTGACCAGCGCCTGGCTGGTCAGGCCCGCGTCGACGATGACCATCCGCCGGAACTCGCCGAGGTAGTTGAATGCCGACTCCTCGCGGATGCTGCCCCAGTCGGTAGCCACGGCGACCAGCGGCACGCCGGCAGCGTCCTGCCCGACGACCCAGACGTCGTTCGCGAACCCAGTCTCGTCGAACGCCTCCTGCCAACTGGAGCCGAGCACCCAGGGCCGGGTCTCGGTGCCATGCATGATCGCGTCGATATCGAGGTCGGCCGCCGCCCAGTAGAAGGCCACGCCGCTCGGCGTGCTCGGCTCGGCCGCCGCGTGGAACTTGCCGTCGGGCGCGAAGTAGAGCAGGTCGCCGGCGCCGAAGTTGTCGCGCAGGTAGAGCAGCACCTGCGCCACCGTCTCGTCGGGCCGGAAGTCGAACAGCGGCCGGCCGTCGGCGTCCTCGACGGGAAGCCGGTAGCCGCCCGTGTCGATCACGATGTCGCCGGCGTCGAGCCCGGCCCGCAGCGCCGCGTCGCGGTACGCCTCGCCGAGCAGCCTGCCGCCGTAACTGCCGTCGCCGCCCCACGGCGCGTGCGTGAACCGCTTCCAGCCCAGCTCGCAGCCGAAGGCGATCGTCTCGTGCGACCAGTTGGGCAGGTTCAGCACGGGCCGACTGACGTAGGCATCGGCCCGCTGCGTCCCGTCCGGCCGCCACGAGACGCGCGCGTTGGCCTTGACATACGGGCTCAACGCCGCGGGCGTGCCGACCACCTGGAAGCTCAGCCCGCAGCTCGCCGGGTCGGTCGAGCGGCGGTCCTCCACCCGCTGCACGCGCACGTTCGACAGCGTCAGCAGGTCTGCCGGAGTCAGGCCGTCGCTCGCCTTGAGCTGCGGGAACTGCACCCGGCAGCGCGTGATGTACCCGTTCGGGCCGGTGTAGGCCGGCAGCAGCGCCTGCGCCCGATATCCGAAGCCGCTGTACGGCGGGTCGGGCGAACCCGGCCACGATGCGCCGCTCTCGTCCAGGATCTCGAACTCCGTCGTCGCGCCGGCCGGCAGCCAGTGCTGCATCGCGCCCGTCGGCTCCTGGGTCGATCCCTCCGGCAACACGATCGTCGCGTGCGTCAGCTCGACGAGCTGGTCATGCCGCTCCGGCGCGATCTGCCAGGCTAGATAGCCCTCGCCGCTGACGGCGACCAGCCCGCCAGGGAAGCCGGTCGACATCGGCGCCAGGAAGCCGGTCGGCCGCGCGCCGAGTGTCCGCACGCAGAGCCGGCTGGCGACCTGATAGACGTAGAGATAGTGCGGCTGCGCGTAGCCGTGCTCGTAGACCTCCGGCGTCCAGAGCTGCTCGGCCGCCAGCTCGACGGTGCCCAGCCGCAGGCTGGCCGCGCCCGCCTCGATCCGGAGCTGCAGGCTGCCCCACCAGAGCGACCAGGCGCTGCCCGCGCCGTACGCGACGAAGCCGACGAAAAAGCCGCTGCCGGCGGCCAGCGCCACGGTCGAGTAGTACGTGAACGCGCCGTCGGCCCGGTGGCAGACGCCGCTGTACCACGAGCCGTTCGGCATCAGGAAGGAGGCGACCTCGACCAGGTCGGCGTGAGCCGGCCAGGTCAGCGCGTCCTCGAAGCTGAGCGTCACCGGCGCGCAGGCGAAGCCGGTCAGCGGGTCGACGCTGAAGTTCCCGGCCAACTGCGCCTGCTCGTCGCCGGGCGTCTGCGCGATGCTGAAACCGCGCTCGGTCACGCGGTTCCGCGCCACGCCGAGAAGAAGCTGATCGGCCATCAGCGCCTCCCCGCGATCGCGTCGACGATGGTCTCGATCAACACCCGGTCGCGGGTCTCCAGCGCTCGCAGCAGCGCGCTGTCGAGCCCGCGCGTGTCGGGCCGGCGCAGCGCTTCATAGGGGTCGGCCGCGCCGTAGGTCCCGGTCGCCCGCCGCGCCTCCTGCAGAATGTCGGCCACGCGGCCCGGATCGCCGCCGAAGATCGCCGACATCAGCCGGTCCGGGCCCTTCTCGACCTGCCGCCCGGCGAGGCTTACCACGTCGGCGCCGGCGCGGCCGCCGCCCGACTTGACCTGCTCCGTCTCGCGCGCCGACCGCTCGCGCTCACGCGCGGCGTCCTCCTGGCGTCGCGACCAGTCGGCGGTCGCCTCGCGCCACTGCGACAGCCGCTCCAGATGCGCCTCGCCCGGCCCCTCGAGCCCGGCCCGGCCGAGCTTCAGTCGGTTGGCCCAGTCGGCCCAGGCCTGCGCCTGAGCCGCCGCGCCGCGGCTATCGCCGCCCTGCGCCGACAGGCCGGCCGCCTGCTCGCGGGCGATGTCGGCCCGCAGCTCGGCCTCGCGGATCGCGAAGTCGTACGCGTCCTTGTGGGCGCGCAACTTCTGCTCGGCGATCTCCGTCTCGCGCCGCAGCCGCTCGGTCGCGATGTTGAGCTGCTCCCGCGCCTGCGCGGTGGCGTCCTTCTCGTGCCGTGCCTGCAGCTCCGCGATCCCCAGCCGCTGCCGGTAGGCATCCTCGAGCTGCGCCGCGATCCCCTGCTCGAGCTTGAGGATGTCCGCGGCCGCGGCGCCGGTCGCCTTCGCGTAGTCGAGCTTGGCCCGCGCATGGTCGAGCTCGGCCTCGCGCAGCGAGAGCGAGCGCTCAGCCTTCTCGCGCTCGAGCTTCGCCGCCTCCTCGGCCGCCTTCCGCGCCTCGTCGGCTGCCTTCTTGGCCTCGTCCGCGCGCTCTTTCTCGGCCCGGCGCAGATCCTCGGCCGCCTTCGCCCGCAGCCCGAGCTTCTCCGCCTCGATCTCGAGCTGGGTCTCCAGCAGTTTCGCCGTGTCGCCCTCGGCCGCGGCCGCGGCGAGTTTCGCCGTCCAGACCTTCTCGTGCTGCGCCGCGAGCTGCTGCTCAAGGCCCACGAGCTGCGCCGCGCCGGCGCCCTCGGCCTTCGCCAGCGCCACCCGCGCCTCGGCGATCTTCAGCCGCCGCTCCTCGACGGTCTCCGCCTCCTTCGCCCGCTTGACCGCCGCCTCGGCATCCTCCGCCGCGGCCTTCGCGGCGCCGGCCTTCGCCGCCGCGGCCGCCTGCTCGTCGCGGACGCTCTCGCCCGGTCGAGCGCGGCCGACGCCGGTGACCGGCCGCTCGGCAAACTCGCGCTGCCGGCGCTGCCAGGGCGTCTCGATCAGTCCGGCAGTGAGCGACCCGAGGTACTTATCCCACCACGGCCGCGCCTCGGTCGGCGCGGCGTTCTTCGCCCGGTCGGCTTCGCTCATCATCCCGCGCTTGACCATGTCGTCGAGCTGCGCGTTGTAGTCCTTCGCGCCCTGCTCGGCTTCCTGGAGTGCCTTCCGTGTCTCCTTGATCGCGGCGATGTTCGCCTTCCAGACGAGCGCGCCGGTGACGCCGATCGCGGCGATCGCCGCCAACGCCCCGCCGCTGGCCAGCGTAACCCCACCGATGGCGGCCTTCATCGCGGTGAACGCGCCCGCCGCCTTCGCTCCCGCGGCGGGCAGCATCTTCAGCACCGTCGCCGTGTCTTTCCACAGCAGGACGCCCTTCAGACCCACGCCGGTGACCAACCGCAGCGGGCCGTAGACGTAGAAGTAGGCTTTGGCGAGCAGGACGATCTCGTCCGCGTGGTCGGCCGCGAAGCTGGCCAGCTTCAGCCCCACCTCGAGCAGCTTGGCCATGCCCTCGCCGAGTTCTTTGGCCTTCCCACCCGAGCCGCCGAGCGCGTCGCTGAACGCCTTTAGGCTCTCCGTCGCCTTGCCCGAAACCAGCCCCGCGCCGAACTCGATCTTGGCCTTGTTCCAGGACTGCCCGAGGTTGTTGAGGTCGTTCGCCAGCCCGCCCTCGACCGTCTCGAACTTCTCCAGCGCGCTCAAAAAGCGGTCGCCGAACTCCTCCATCGACAGGCCCATCGCCTGGATCTTCTCGGCGTTCTGCGTCCCGAAGGCGTCCTTCAGCGCCTTCGAGGCCATCGGCATGTTCTCGATCAACTGGCCCTTGAGGTCCTCGGCGCTCACCGCGCCCTTGCTCATGATGTCGCGGAAGCCCTTGAGCGCCCGCTCCATCTCCTCGATCCCGCCGCCGCCGAGCACCGTCGCGTTGGCGAACGCCGCCATCGTGCGGTTCGCCTTCTCGGCGCTCATGTCCACGCCGGCGAGGGCGACCTGCCCTTTGATCAGCGCCGGCAGCTCGAGCCCCGGCCGCTCCGCCAGCTTCTCCAAATCGGCGAGCTTCTGTTGCGCCTCCTCGGCGCTCGACGACATCGCCTTCAGCGCCGCCACCTGCTGCTCGCGCTCGGCGAACGCGCTCAGTCCGCCCTTGACTGCGACCCCG
>CAYONP010000151.1:0-7104 GCA_964405335.1 uncultured Fimbriimonadaceae bacterium | reverse complement strand
GGTTGCCAACCGGCGCCACAGACTGCCGGACCGCCGGTTGCCACCCGGCGCCACAG
This sequence comes from uncultured Fimbriimonadaceae bacterium, assembly GCA_964405335.1. Taxonomy (GTDB): domain Bacteria; phylum Armatimonadota; class UBA10988; order UBA10988; family UBA10988; genus CAYONP01. Next base: position 7,048 of record CAYONP010000151.1, on the reverse strand, counting down.
ACTGCCGTGCCGCCGGTTGCCAACCGGCGCCACAGACTGCCGTGCCGCCGGTTGCCAACTGCGCCATCGCCGGTCGGCGCCCAGGCGCCGATACGCCGGTTGGCCGCCCGTGCGGCAAGAAGACCGTTGCACTCGCGCCCGGTTTCGGCTTACAGTATGCCGGCCGACCTGACCAGGGGTCGGCCCACGATGACAAGGAGATAGCTCATGGCGAGACCGGGGACCTCGCTGCAGGAGACGTTTCTTAACTTATGCCGGCGCGAGAGTGCCCGGTGTGTCGTCTATCTGGTGAACGGCGTCCAGCTCCGCGGCGTCATCCGCGCCTTCGACAACTTCACCATCCTGCTTGAGGATGAGGGCAAGCACCAGATTGTCTACAAGCACGCGGTGACCACCGTCCAGCCGACCCAGCGGCTGGGCGAGCTCGGCCCGGCGCTGCAGGGGCGCGCGGCCGAGGTCGAGGAGACGGCCGCCGCCGACTGAGCTGCACACCATGGACTTCGTCAAACTGCACGGTCTGGGCAACGACTTCGTGCTGATCGACGCCCGCACGCTGACCGGCGTCGACCCGCCGGTGCTCGCCCGCGCCATGGGCCATCGCCGGTTCGGCGTCGGGTTCGACCAGATGCTCATCCTGCTCGACAGCGAGACCGCCGACTGGCGGATGGACATCTACAACCCCGACGGCTCGCGCGCCGAGATGTGCGGCAACGGCATCCGCTGCTTCCTCAAGTACCTGCGCGACGCCGGGCTGGAGCAGCGCGACGAGGTCGTGGTCGAGACCCTGGCCGGGCCGATTGTCCCGCGCATGGTCGACTACGACGGCTCCAGCGAGTGCCGCGTCGCCGTCGACATGGGCGAGCCGCGACTGCGGCCGAGTGAGGTGCCGTTCATCCACGAGGGCGAGCGGGCGGTCGATGTGCCGGTCGCGGTCGGCGGCGACACCGTGCGCCTGACCGCCGTGTCGATGGGCAATCCGCACGCGGTGGTCTTTGCGCCGAGCCTGGCCGAGCTCGACTGGCAGCGGCTCGGCCCGGCGCTGCAAGCCAGCCCGCGGTTCCCTCAGTCGGTCAACGTCGAGTTCGTCGAGGTCGTCTCGCGCGGCGAGCTGACCGTGCGCGTGTGGGAGCGCGGCGCCGGTCGCACCCTGGCCTGCGGCACCGGCGCCTGCGCCGCGACGGTGGCGGCGGTGCTCAACGGCCTGGCCGATCGCCAAGCGCTGGTCCACCTCGAGGGCGGCGACCTCGAGATCGATTGGCGCGACGACAACCGGGTGATCATGACCGGCCCGGCGACCACCGTGTTCACCGCCGAGTGGCCCGACTAGGGCACGAAGAAGCTGTTGTTGCGCCGCTCGACCCCGATCGTGCTCGACGGCCCGTGGCCGCAGCAGACGATGGTCTCGCCGGGCAGGCCGAGCAGCTCGCGTCTGACCGCCTCGATCTGCTGGTCGAACGTCTCTCGCGTGCGCGTCCCGCCGACCGAGCCGCTGAACAGCGCATCGCCGCAGAAGACGTAGCCACCGAGGATCAGTGACACGCCGGCGGGCGTGTGGCCGGGCGTGTCGACGATGCGGCCGCGCAGGCTGCCGAGCCGCAGTTCGTCGCCGCCGCCGACGGTGCGGTCGGGCGTCAGGTCGGTCATGCCCGCGTCGGCCGACATGACCAGCTTCGCCTCACCGTGCCGGCGGCGCAGTTCGGGCACGCCGCCGGTGTGGTCGCCGTGGCCGTGGGTGATGAAGATCAGCTCGAGCCGCCGGCCGCTGAGCACGAACTCGCTCATCCGCTCATCGTAGCTGCCCGGGTCGACGATCATCGCCGCGCCGGTCTCGCGGCAGGCGACGAGGTAGCAGTTCTCGTCGTTGGTCTCGGTCAGCACCAGCTTCTCGACCAGCATCACGGCAGGCCCTCCGCGCCGTCGAGGTTGGCCGCCTGGGCCAACTGCTCGGCGGTCACCCGCGCGCCCTGGAACCGGGCGCGCTGGAAGATGCCCCCGGCGAGTTCGGCGCCGGTCAGGTCGGCGTCGCTGAAGTCGGCCTCGCGGGCGATGATCCGGCTCAGGTCGGCCTCGCTCAGCAGGGCCCCGCGCAGCGAGGCGGCGCCCGGCCGCGCGCGGGTCAGGTCGGCGCCGGTCAGGTCGGCGCCGTCGAGCACCGTGCCGACGAGCGAGCTGTGCTGCAGGTTGGCGCGCATCAAGCGTGCGCCGCGGAGCGTGGCCCCGCCGAGCACCGCCTCCCACAGGTCGGCGCCGTCGAGCCGGGCGCGCTCGAAGCAGGCCCCGTCGGCGATGACCCCGCGCAGCACCGCCCCGCGCAGATCGGCCTCGACCGCGAAGGCGCCCGACAGGCGCGCGCCGGTGAACTCGGCGCCGGCGCCCTGCACGCCGTGCAGATCGGCCGCGTCAAGCCGGGCACCGCGCAGCGACGCGCCGGCCAGCGCCGCGCCGCCGAGCCGCGCCGCCTCGAGGTTCGCCTCATCCAGCACGGCGCCGCACAGATCGGCACCGGTCAGGTCGGCATGGCGCAGGTCGGCGGCGGAAAGGTTGCTGCCGCTCAGGTTGCTGCCGGCCAGCGAGGCATGGGCCAGGCAGGCGCCGGACAGGTCGACGCCGGACAGGTCCACGCCGCGCAGGCAGACGCGTTGGAGCGCCGCGCCGCGTCCGCGCCCATCGCGGATGAGCGCCAGCACGGCCGAAGCCACCTGTGCCTGGTCCGCATGGGACCAGCAGGTGGCCTGGCCGGCAATGGTGCCGAGCTGGCAGCCGGGCACCGTGCATCGGTTCGGGTTCGACACACCACCTTCCGGGTCAGTACCCCGATCCTACCACCACAAACGGCCCGACGCGAGCGCTGACCTGCCAACCGTCGCGCTGGTAGCGCTGCGGTCGGTAGCAGTCGGGTCGGCCATAGGTGCCCGACGGCCCGTAGACGAAGGAGGGCCGGTTCGGCCTGACCACATAGGTCGGCGGTCCGCCGGGCGGGCAGTAGGTCGGCGGTGTGCCGTACGGATTGTGCCGGATCTCCTGCGGGCGATACGGGTACCGGTCGTACCGGTCATACCGGTCGTACCGGTCGTACCGATCGTAGCAGTCGTTCCGGTCGTAGCGGTCGTACTGCGGGCCATAGACGGTCTGGCCGCTGTACGGGTCGTAGTTGGGCCGGAAGACCGGCCGTCCCTCATAGGGGTTGCTCAGCGAGTGGGCGCCCGGCGGGCGGTAGTACGGTCCCGGCACCGTCTGGATGCCGCTGAACCGCCGCCGTTCGGTCAGGCTGAGGTCCTCGTACCGCTGCGGTCGCCGGCCGGAGTCGACCAGCGCCTGCAGCACCCGGCTGCTGACCCCCTCGCGCCGGAGTTGTGAGATCCGAGACGAGGAGAGCATGAACTCACCGCCGTCGCGCTCAATCGCGGCGATGATGACCTGGTCGCCGACCCCGGCGCGGCTCAGCTCGACGACCTCATTCAAGGTCAGCGCACCGGCCGGCCCGAGCAGCAACCCCAGCGCTAGGATGGGGAGATACCGCATCGTAGCCTCCTGCGGGCTATGACGCGTCACTCCGCCGCGGCGTCAACCGCCTCGGCCTCGGCGCGGGTCTGCGGGCCCTCGCGCGGCGCGGCGGGCGCCATCGGGCTGCTCTCTTCGACCCAGTCGTCGGGCAGGCCGACGTCGTTCCACCCGGGCGGCACGTCGGCGTTCCAGCCCCAGTTGTCGGCCAGGGTTAGCACCCGCCGCCGGGCCAGCCGGTCGGTGGCGTTGTTCAGGCCGGCGTCGCGCCAGGTCTCAAACGCCACCCGGTACTCCTCGCGCGCGCCGTCGATGTCGCCCTGCGTCCGCGCCCGCTCGCCCTTGGTCTCAAAGATTCGCGCCTTGAAGTGCATGCCGATGGTGTCGAATGGATCGTCCTTCTGCCAATCTTCATACAGGTAGCGCAGCGCGGTGTCGAGGTCGCCCTCCTTGTACCGATCCCAGGCTCGGGCGTAGCGCTCATTGATGGTGATGATCGCGCCGGTGGCGATGTGGTCCTCTTTGTACTTCTTCAGCGACACGTCGTACCAGAACAACGCGCTCTCGATGTCGGGGATGCGCTCATAAGAGTGGGCGATATGCCGCTCGACAAACGTCGGGTGCGGGTGATTGAGCGCCAGTTTGAAGTACTCCGCCGCCCGCGCGTAGTTCTGCAGCTTGTCGTAATAGGTCCAGCCCAGCTCGAGGTAGATGTCGTAGCGCGTGGCGTTCCAGCTCAGGCCCTGCTCGGCGAACTCGAGGCCCTGGCGGATCAGCTCGGCCGCCTCGCGCGGGTCCTTCGCCTCGACACTCATGTTATAGGCCAGGTGCCAGCAGGTCACCGTCCAGGCGTCGACGAAGTGCGGGTCGAGGGTCACCACGGCGCGCGCCAGCGGCACGGTGCGGTAGTGCCGGCCCTCGTACCAGTTGGCGTCGGACTGCAGCCACAGCACGTTGGCGGCCGACTTGCGGAAGCCGCCGATCAGCGCCGCCATGACGACGATGCCGACATCCTGAACGTTGAGCTCTTGGATGCGGTCGAGCGGCAGGCCCTGTTCGTTGAGCCCGGGCACCACGCCGCTGACCATCTGCAGCCGCTGCACCCGCGCGGCGTACTTGTTCAGGTCGCGTCCCCAGTCGATCCGTGGCACGACCACCTGGACGTATGGCGAATCGCGGAAGACCAGCTTGCGGGGCCGCTTCTCCTCGTCCATGATCTGCTGGTAGGAGTTGTCGACCCGCGGCGCGACGCCGGTCTCGACCCGGCCTTTCAGCTCCTCGAAGTCCTCGAGGCCGTCGACCACCGCCTGCACGTCGTCCTGGCTGGCCTCGGGATAGAGCCAGACGCGGAAGGTGTTGCGGCGCTGGTCGATCCGGCTCTGGACCGGCCACAGGCCGGCCGCGCAGCAGGCGGCGAGGAGCAGCGCGAGGGCACGATCGCGGGCTTGGTGCATCGTCGTTCCTCAGAACTCCCGCTCGTTGAACATCAGCCAGGCAATCGAGAGCAGCACGACGCAGTAGAGCGCCGTATAGCCCAGCACATATTGAGCGACAAATCCGAGCTCGACCGGCTCGTAGAGCAGCAGTGCCTGGCGCAGGTCGAAGTTGCTGAAGTTCGGGAAGATGACCGACAGGATGCCGAAGACGATCCGTTGAACCACGCCTTCGGACCGCTCGGACAGGTACTTCACATGCGTGTTGACCGCCCCGATGATGTAGAAGAAGCCGGTCGCGATCATGGTGAAGATCGGCGTCGAGAAGGTCGACATGGTCAGCGCGGCGCAGAGCAAGATGAGCGTCTGCAGGTAGATGCAGAACATGGCCAGGACGAGGATCCACTCGAACCCGCCCCAGCCGAGTGGGTGCTTGGCGCAATAGGCGACGATGAAGGCGACGCCCATCAGCGCATCGAGGACGAAGATCACGAACGCCGCGCCGAGGAACTTGCCGTGCAGGTATTGCGCCCGTGAGACCGGCTTGCTGAGCACCGTGAAGACCACCCGGCGCTCAATCTCGTTGGGGATCATGAACCCACCGAGGATGACCGCCAGGCCGAGGCCGATCAGCGTGATGCCGACCAGCCCGAAGTCGACCACGAAGCGAAACTCCTCGCCGGTCGAGAGGTATGAGAAGGCGTACGACACGCCGATCAGCATCAGGCCCATCAACAGCACGATCAGCAGGACGCGCTGCCGCAGGCTCTCGCGATAGGTGGTCTTGGCAATCGCCCAGATGACGCGCATCTCAGTGGTCCTCTTCTACGCCGACCGGCTCGGGCTCGGGCTGCGGCTCGGGCTCGCCCACCGCCTCGACCGGCGGGGTCTCGCGGATGGGCGCGTCCTGGAACGGCTGGTCGGCCTGCGTCCGCTCGACCGCCTCCATGAAGATCTCTTCCAGGCTGTGGCGCATCGGGTTGAGCCCGGCCAGGTGCCCGCCGTGGCTCTCGATCACCTGCAGCGCCGTGTTCACGTCGGGCCCGTCGTCGATGATCCAGGTCGGCGCCTCGCGCGAGGTGCCCTCGTGCAGCAATCGGCCCATGTCGCTCAGCCGGGCCTTGCCGGCGTCGTCCAGCCCGGTGGCCCGCAGGCGCATTTTGCCGGGCACCGCTAGCAGCTCCTCGAGCGGGCCGTAGCGCAGCGTGCGGCCGCGGTCGAGCAGGATCACCCGGTCGCACAGGTTTTCGATCTCGCTCAGGAAGTGGCTGCACAAGAAGATGGTTTTGCCCTCGGCCTTCATCCGCTCGACGACGATTCGGATGTCGCGCGCGCCGATCGGGTCGAGCCCGCTGGTCGGCTCGTCCATGAACACGATGTCGGGGTCGTTGAGCAGCGCGTGGGCCAGGCCGATGCGCTGCACCATGCCTTTCGAGTAGGTCCGCAGCCGCAGTTTGGCGCGGTTGGTCATGCCCACCAGGTCGAGCAGCTCGGGGATGCGCCGCCGGCGGACCAACGGGTCCATGCCGAGCAGACTGGCATAGAACTCGAGCAGCTCATAGCCGTTGAGGTGGCCGTAGAAATACGGCCCGTCGGGCATGAAGCCGATCCGGCGCTTGATCTGTACCTCGCGCCGCGGGTCGCGGCCGAGCACGCGGACCATCCCGCGGCTGGGGAAGATGAGCCCCATGAGCAGCTTCAGCGTGGTCGTCTTGCCCGACCCGTTGGGGCCGATCATGGCGAACACCTCGCCGCGAAAGACCTCCATGCTAAGGTCCTGCAGCGCGATCACGCCGGGCAGCCGGACCATCTCCTCGAGGGTGTTCCGGTACGTCTTGGTCAGGTTCTCGGTGCGGATGACGACCTCGCGGCCATCGGCGCCGGCCTCCGCCATGCCAGCCTCTCCCGCCACCGCCAGGGCGGTGTGCCGAGTTCTGTGCCATACCCCGGCGAGGGCGTTACGGGCGGCGCAAGATTCGCGACACAACGGGCGGCAGGCACCGCCGCACGCGCCGACGTGTGTGGGTAGGGCCCGGTCGCCGACCGGGCCGATGCGCGGCCTAACCCCCCGACCCCCTTCCCGCGGCGGGAAGGGGGAGTCATGGCCGCACGCG
>CAYONP010000150.1:0-7724 GCA_964405335.1 uncultured Fimbriimonadaceae bacterium | reverse complement strand
GGTAGGGCCCGTTCGCCGACCGGGCCGGCCGCCTCGGCGAGGCGGCCCTACCTCGTGCGCCGCGCTCGTTCGCCACCCACACCGGCCGCCTCGGCGAGGCGGCGCTACCCCATGCGTCGCACTCGTTCGCCACCCACACCGGCCGCCTCGGCGAGGCGGCCCTACCTCGTGCGCCGCGCCCCTTCGCCGAACGGGCCGGCCGCCTCGGCGAGGCGGCCCTACCTCGTGCGCCGCCCACACCGGCCGCCTCGGCGAGGCGGCGCTACCACCGGCCCATCGCCTCCCAACATGTCGGTGCTCACATCCCGACTGCCCCGGAGATCAGTAGCCAACCGTTACGTACCGACCGGCCGTGGCGCATTTGGCCCTTGGCGGCAGGGCGGTCGGGCTGGGTGTGGAATCTGGCCGGGCAGCGGAGACGCTCATGGCGGCGCTGATGGTTGGGCTGGGCCTGCTCATCGTTGGGCAGGGCGAGGGGGTGCGGCCGTATGAGATGGACCGCGCCGGGCGGGTCGACAACCCCTACCCTCCCCTGGTCGAGTTCGAGAATCTCGACGGCTGGACGGTCGAGGTGCGCGAGGCGGTGGCCTCGCTGGAGCTCAGCCAAGAGCGGCGGCTGTGGGGGCAGTCGACCGGCAAGGTGACCTATCGCGCCGACGGCCGTCAGCCGACGGTCCGCCTGGTGCCACCGGCGCCGCTGCCCTGCCCCGACGGGTTCGACACCATCGCGCTCTGGACCTGGGGCAACAACTGGGGTTGGGTGACCGACGCGACCACGCCGCCGGTGACCATCGCGGCGGTCTTCGCCACCGCCGGTGGCGAAGCCGTCACGGTGCCGGTCTACCGCGTCAACGCCGACTACTGGTTCCTTAGCTACATCAAGCTCAACCCTGCACAGCGCGAGGCGCTGGAGCGCGGCGCGAGCCTGACCGCGATCGAGCTCACCGGTGGGCACAATGTCGACGATCGTAGTCTGTGGCTCGACGACCTGAGCCTGTTTCGCGAACAGCTCGCGCCGCTGAGCTACGCCCCGCGCCCGCGGCGGAATCTCGATCCGTTCCCCGGCCAGGATGTCGGCGCCAACACGGGTCCGGGCCGGCTGCCCTTCCCCACCCGGCCCGAGACCATCCTGCCGAGCAATCTGACCGAGGGCTACGCCACCACGCTGCGGACCGACGGCGAGGCGTTCCTCTTCGAGTACGCTGGCGCCGATGGGCGGCTGGTCTATCGTTACCAGCCGCGCGACGGCGGGTTCGACGGCCTGACGGCGCAGTGGGCCGACCGACCGGCGTTCGGGCCGTGTGCCGGCGGCGGTTTGATGCTGGCCACCGAGGCCGGTCCGACGGCGCCGGAGCAGTTCGAGCATCTCGGCAGCGAGCAGGTTGTCGACACGGTGGTCAGCCGCTGGCGGCTCGGCGCCGGCGGGGTGAGCGTCGAGGTGACCTACACGCTGCGGTTGTGGGCCAAGTCGTTGGTGATCGACGTCGCGGCGCCCGGCGGCGTGGTGGCCGAGGTGCGTTACGGCCGGTGTGCCGGGCTCGACGGCGCGCGGTCGGTGCAGGTGCCGTTCTACCTCTATGCCCCCGGCCGGCCGCTGCTGGTCGCCGCGACGGGCGACGAGCCGCTGTTCCTGATGGGCAACACCTGCTGGTACGGCTCGAACGCGTCGGAGTTGTTCGGTTCGCCGGGCGATGAGGGCGAGGCGGTGGGCTACAACGGCGGAGCGCGCTACCGCCCGAAGACCGACGGCGCGCGCAACGACGTCTACGAGCGGCTGTTCGTCACCGTCTCGCCGCGGATCGAAGAGGTGCTGCCGAACATCGCCAATCCGCCCTCGCCCTACCGCGCGGTGACCGGCACCGGCGTCTGGCGGGCACACGGCGCCGGCAACCGGGAGTCCGACGCGGCCCATTGGCGCCGGGCGCACCGCTACGGCCTGCGCCACCTGATCATCACCGACCACGAGACGATGTGGCGCGATGCCGGCGAGAGCTTCACCTTCCGCACCGAAGCCGCGCCCGGCCGCGGTGGCGACGAGTCGGCGCACGACTACGCGCGGGTGATGCAAGACGAGCTGGGCTATGTCTATGGGCCGTACAACAACTACACCGACTTCGCGCCGGTGAACGAGTTCTGGGACCCCGACCGGGTCATCCGCCGCTCGGACGGTCAGCTCGAGACCGCCTGGCCGCGCTGCTACGCGCCGAAGCCGCTGTTCGCCGTCGAGGCCTGCCAGGCGCTGGCGCCGCGGATCGAGCGCAAGTTCGGCTTCTCGACCGCCTACTGCGATGTCCACACGGCCATCCCGCCGTGGGGCCGGACCGACTACGATGCCCGCGCCCCCGGCGCCGGCACGTTTGCCCAGACGTTCTATGCCTGGGGCGAGATCATGCTGCTCCAGCGCCTGGCCTGGGGCGGGCCGGTCTACAGCGAGGGCACATACCACACCTTCCTCCACGGCCTGACCGACGGCAATTACGGCCAGGAGTACAACGGCCAGTTGTGGCGCCGGCCGTGGCTGGTCGACTTCGATCTGCTCAAGCTCCACGATCTCGGCTGCAACTTCGGCATGGGCAATCCGGAGATGTTCTACGGCAGTATCGACTGGGGCAGCACGCGCGAGGACCGCGACGCCGTGATCGACCGCTTCCTGGCCGCCACCATCGCCTTCGGCCACCCCGGCTTCCTGGCCTTCGAGGGCGGCTTCCAGAACGGGCTGCGCAGCTATCACATGGTCCAGCAGCTCGCCGCGCGGTACACCCAGGCGAGCATCGCCGAGACGCGCTACGCCGCGGCCGACGGCACGCTCCACGACACCAGCCATGCCGTCGCCAGCGGCGCCTTCGAGCGCAGCCAGGTGGTCAACCGCTACACCGACGGCACGGTCACCGTGGTCAACGGCCACCCGACCGAGAGACTGTCCGTCGAGGTCGACGGCGAGAAGTACAAGCTGCCCCCGAACGGCTACGCCGGGCGGAGTGGCGATGGCGAGGTCCAGGTCTTCTCGGGCGGGCCGGAGGGCCACCGGATCGACTCCTGCGTTTCGCCCGAGTACCTCTATTTCGACGCCCGCGGGCGGTTCACGCGCCTCGAATGGGTCGCCGGCAACGGCCTCGCGGTCTGCCGGCGCGACGGCGACGGCTGGGAGCTGATCCCGTGGGACGGCGCCGAGTGCGGGTTCGACCTCGGCGGCAACGCCACCGCCGTGGCGCTCGATGAGGCGCGCAACCCCATCGGCCCGGCCGAGGTGCGCGTCGCCCGCGGGCTGGCCTGGGTCATGCCGGTCCAGGGCGCGGTCAGTTATCTTTTGACACCGAGTGACGCGCCGGTGGTCGAGGTCGGCGCCGAACGCGACCAGGTGGTGCCCGGCGAGCGAGTCACCGTGCGCGGCGCGACGGTGGCCGAGGTGGTGATCCCACCCGAGGCGCAGCCGGGCGACCACCACTTCGTCGCCCACGAGGGCGGGTGGATCGACTTCATCGTCGTGCCGGCCGCCGAGCTCTCCGCGGCGCTGGAAGGCGACACGCTGCGCATCGCGATGGTCTCCCACCTGGCCTCCGCGCAAGATGGCATGGTCACGGTCAACGACGACCAGCAGGCGGTGCGGCTGATCCCCGGTCTGCCGGTTGCGGCAGCCGTGCCGTTACCGCCGGCCGAGGCGGAGTCGGTCGCCCCGCTGCGGGTGGCGCTGTCCGCCGGCGAGGCGACGGTCGAGCGTGACTACGTGCTGCGCACGGTGCGTGGGCTGCGGCATCTGGCCGGCGTGCGCTGGGACCATCGCGCCGGCCGGCGGATCCGCGGCGGCGATGAATCGGCCGATTTCGCGGGCACCGGCGCCCTCTGCCACGATGACCGCATGGCCTGCGGCGGCGAGCAACGCTCCGGCTTGTTCATGCACCCGCCGTACCAGACCGGCCCGGGCTACACCTTCGCGCTGCTGGAGCCGCTGCAGTTGCCCGACGAGCCGGTCGCCTTCCGTTGCGCGGTGGGCAAGCGCGACGGCAGCGACGCCGGCGACGGCATCCTGTTCATCGTCGCGGTGGTCGAGCAGGACGGCACCGAGACCGAAGCCGGCCGGCACCAGGTGGCCGAGCACGCCTGGGAGCCGCTCGAGGCCGACGTGACTCGCTGGCGCGGGCAGACGGTCCGGCTGAAGCTGATCGCCGATGTCGGCGAGGCCGACAACTCAAGCGGTGACTGGGCTTGCTGGGCCGATGCGCGCCTCGAGTCGCCGGCCGAGCAGCTCGTCCGCACGCTGGAGCAGGGCGACGGACCGTACGCCACAGCGCCCGGCCCGGCGATGGTTGATGGCCTGACCGTGGCCGATCTGCGGGCTGCACGCTCCGCGACGTTGATCTTCGACGGCTGCGGCTTGGAGGGCAGCGACACCTATCCGGTGACGGTTACGCTCAACGGCGTGGCCTGCGGCCGGCTGCCGAATGCCGGCGGCCGCGAGCAGGAAGGCATCTGGAGCGAGGGCGTTCGTCTGCCGCTGCCGGCCGAGGTGATCGCCACGCTGGCCGCGCGCAACCTGCTCGAGCTGAGCAATCCGGCGCTCGACTTCTTCAAGGTGCGCCGGTTCGTGCTCGAGCTGGAGCTCGCCGACGGCCAGCGGGCCACCTCGCGGGTGAGCACCGCGGTGTTCACCCAGCCGCCGAGCTGGCCCTACCTGGAGGGTATCGGCGTGGCCGAGGGCGAGCCGATCCGGGTCGAGCTCTGGTTCGAGCTGCGCTGAGGCCGCGTCAGGCCAGCTCGCCGGCCGCCGCGCGCAGCGCGGCGAGGGCTTCGGCCTGGCGCTCGCCGTCGCCCTGACGGTGCGCCGCGAGGGCCGAGATGAGGCTGGCCGAGGCGTCGGCCAGCGCGTGGCCGACCGAGCCGAGCCGCTCGGCGGCGGGCAGCGCCTCGAGCGCCGCCGTCAGCGCCCGCTCGCCCGCCTCGACCAGCGACTGCGCGTCGGGCTCGAGCCCCAGCGGATCGGCCTGGTTGGCCACCGCGGCGAGCGAGCGGAGATTGCGCAGCGCCTGGTCGAGCTGCTCGGTGAGGGTCTCGTCCAGCTCACCGGCGGCATCCACCGCCTGCAGCAGTTCGGCCGACAGGCCGAACTTGCGCCACAGCTCCGCCTCGAACGAGGCGCGTCGCACAGCGACCGCGAGGAAGCCCGACAGCAGCGCGCCGCCGCAGCCGACGATCAGCACGACGCCGGCGACCAACAGCACCGAGCCCGCCGCGGCGGCCCAGCGCGCCGCCTCGATCAGCAGCAGCAGCGTGGCGGCCAGGCCGATGACCTGCACCCAGAGCGTGCGGCGGGTGGCAAACTCGCGGCGGATGTTGGCGGCGGTGCAGTCCACGCGCGGTTCAGCGCTGCTCGTGTTCGAGCAGGTCGTCGTCAAAGGCGAGGGCGTCGTCCTCGGCCAGGAGCCGTTCGAACTCGAGGCCCTCGTCCATCGCCTCGCGGAAGATCTGCTCGGCGCTCTCGGCCTCGTCGATGCTCTGGGCCAGGCGGCGCATCGACGAGGAGAAGTCGGAGAGCTGAGCGGTCATCGCCTCCTCGCCACCGGAGCCCATCGCCGCGGCGAGCGCTTCGCTGAAGTCGAGCAGCGCCCGCTCAAACGCGTCGGCGAACGTCTCGAGCAGGTGATACTCCTTGTCGACCCGGCCCTGCAGCGCCGCCAGCCGACCGGGGCGGCGCAGGCTCTCGGCGCAGCGGTCGTACAGCTTGCGCAGCTCGTCGACCCGCTCGACCCGCTGGAAGAAGGCGATCAGTCCCTCGCGCACCGTGGCCAGATGCTCGCCCATGGCGCCGGAGTACTGGAACCAGGCGGTGTGGCGGCTGAGGTCGTAGATGGTCGAGTAGACGGCCAGCACCGTGTCGACGTGCTCATCGAGCGACGAGTCGACCTCGGCGACCTTGGCGCAGTGGCGCAGCAGCTCGCCGTCGAGTCCGGCCTGCTTCCACCGCTCGCGCAGCCGGCGGCGGTGCCAGATGCCGCCCAGCGGGACCCACAGAAAGGCCAGGTTGACGAACGCCACCAGCGCCAGGACCTGGTTCTCCGACAGCCGGGCGATGAGCATCATCAGCGCCGCCAACCCGGCCACGCCGAAGGCCGACATGACGTCGCCATGCTGATCGGAGAAATAGAGCCGCAAGTCCTCAAGGGTAATGCGCATGCTCAGCCTGTGCCGCCTCGGCAGTCTACCACACGGCCCGCCCGCCCGTCATTGCTCACCAGGTGATCAACCGCGCCGACACGCCGGCCGGTTCGATGTCGAGCAGCGCCACGCTCGGCCCGTCGGCGCGGCGCGGATCGGTCGGCGAGCCGGGGTTGACCAACAGCACGCCGTCGATCCGCTCGATCACCGGCAGGTGGCTGTGCCCGTAGACGACCACGTCGACCGCGGTGAACCAGCTTCGCGCGCGCTCGGCGGTGGTCCGCCCGCGGCCGGTGTGCCCGTGGGCCAGGCCGATGCGCAGGCCGGCGCGCTCGATCAGGCGCGTCTCGCGGAGCTGGGTGCAGGTCTCCCACGGGTCGGTGTTGCCACAGACGGCAATCACCTCGGCCAGCGCGGCCAGCGGATCGAGCACCGCCAGGTCGTTCAGGTCGCCGGCGTGGAGGATCAGGTCGACGCCGGCAAAGGCGCTGAAGACCGGCTCGGGCAGCGCCGGCGCGCGCCGGTACATGTGCGTGTCGGAGATCAGCCCGATGGTCACGGCGCGGCCCCCGGCAGCGGCGGCAGGCCGCCGCGCAGCGCCTCGGGCACGGCGCCCTGCCAGCAGGCGGTCAGCGCCGTGCGCCGCAGATCATCCCACGGTGGCAGGTTTGGGTCGTCGGGCACCTCAGCGCGGTAACGGCGGTAGACCATCCGGGCCATGCCCTCGAGCAGGCCGGCCTGATCGGCATCGCCGGCGGCCAGCGTGGCATAGGCTTGGATCAGAAACGTCGTCGCCAGCCCGGTCACTTCATCGACGTTGCCGGCGGCCAGCAGGCCGAGCTGCCCGCTGACGAACTCGTCGAACGTCGCGCGCAACGCCGGATCATCGGCGAACCGCTGCCGCAGCGCCTCGTACCGGCGGACTGCCTCGGCGTGCCGGCCCGTGGCTTCGAGCGCGACGATGGCGGTGGTCTCGAACCCGCGGCGCGAAGCGGCGAGCGAGGCGACCATCCAGTCGTCGTCGGCATAGAGCGCGAGCACCTCGTCGTACGCCCGCTCGACCGTGGGGATCAGCCGCACATCGGGCCAGCCGAGCAGCATCGTGCCGGGCGTGTAGACCACTCGGCCCGCCTCGAAGGCGTCGACCAGAGCCTGGTACAACCGCCGTTCGAGGACCTTGTCGCGCCCGCGCCCGCCGGCGGCGTCGATGCCGGCCAGGCTCCAGTAGACCACATGCGCCGGACCGCTGCGCCAATCGAGCGGGCCGTAGTCGCGGTCGATCGCCGCCATACGGGCAGGGTCCATGCGCCAGAACTCACGCAGCCGCGCCGCGCGGACGGGGAGATCGAGCCGCGCGATGGCCGGCTGGTGCACCGGATCGGCCAGCAGCTCGGCCGCCGGTGTGCCCGGTTCGGGCGGCGTCTCGGCGCCGATCAGCGCCGCCCAGTCGTCGACGCCGGCCGCCTGGGCCGCCGCGACGAAGGCCGCCACCGCCGGCTCGGCCAGCACCTGCTGCGGTGTCGGCGGGTCGGCCAGCGCCGACCAGTCCGGCCGCTCGCCGGCCAGGCGGTTCC
>CAYONP010000149.1:6718-8231 GCA_964405335.1 uncultured Fimbriimonadaceae bacterium | reverse complement strand
AGCGGCGCATCGCAACGCGCCGATCGACCTGCCTGCGCGCCGCACCAAAGGGCGCATTGCCATGCGCCCCTACGTCGTACGTCGTGCAATGGCGCCTCGGGCATTACTCCGCCACCGGCAACTCGCGCAGGTAGACGTTGCGGAACCAGAGCGTGTTGCCGTGGTTCTGGAGCTCGATCTGGCCGGTTGGGTAGATCGGCTGGTCGCGCTCCCAGTAGTTCTCCATCACCACCTCGTCGACGACCTTGTAGCCGTTGAGGTAGATGGTCACCTGTTCGCCGACCATGCGGATAAAGAAGGTGTTCCACTCGCCGACGGGCCGGTCGGCGGCCATGGTCGGCCGGCTTGGGTGCTGCTGGTTGTTGTACAGCCCGCCCGAGCCCTCGGGGTGCGTGGCCAGGTCCCAGATCTGCACTTGGGGCGAGCCGCGGAGGTAGATTCCGCTGTCGCCGTCGGGGAGGATCTTCCAGTCGACATAGAGCTCGAAGTCGGCATAGTCGCGGGCGGTGCAGAGGCTGTCGCCGCGGCCGTCGAAGACCAGCACGCCGTCTTCGACCGCCCAGTGCGCGCGCATCCGCCCGTCGGCCAGCGCCTGCGCCTCGGCCAACGCCTCGGCGGCCATCGCGGCGCGCTCCTTGGGGTTGGCCACCAGGCCCTTCCAGCCGCTCAGGTCGACGCCGTTGAACAGCGCCTCAAAACCGGGCGGCGGGGTGTTCAGCGGCGCCTCGAGCTCCTTCACCGCCAAGTCGCGGAACTCGATCCGGTGCCCGTGGCCGGCAAAACCGAGGTGGCCCATCGCCCGCTGGAGGCCAGGGTGACGGGCGAGCTTCGCCTCGTCAGTGATCTCATCGAGGTCGGCGTCGACGATGGTCACGCCGTTGAGCACCACCTTGACCTGCCGCCAGTCGACGGTGATCTCCTCTTCGTTCCACTCGCCCGGCGGCTTCAGCGCGCCGCGCTGGGCCGGCACCAGGTCGTAGATCGAGCCGTGAAACTGGTAGTCCTGCAGACCGGCATACTCGGGCGCCGAGTCGTCGAGGATCTGGATCTCCATGCCCTCATAGGCGGCGTCGCCGGTGCCGGGCGAGCGGATCGCCACGCCGTTGTTGGCGCCGGGGCCGAAGCGGAACTTGAACCGGAAGACGAAGTTGGCGAACTGCTTGGTGGTGTAGATCGCGCCGCCGCCCTCGGCGGGGCAGACCAGCATCCCATCCTCGACCTGGTACTGCGCACCGAACCAGCCGTCGAGGTTCTCGCCGTTGAAGATCGGCACGAAGCCGTCGTCTTGCGCGGCGGCGGCGAGGGCAAGCAGAGCCAGCGCCAGCAGGGGCGCAAAGTAACGTCGCATGGTCTCCATCCGTAGCCTCCGCGACCGGTCAACGGGTGGATTCACCGTGCGGCGGGCGTTCCTCTGTCTTCGACGATGCACCGTGGCGGCGAGTGCCATCGGTCAGGGAGCCGAGATGGGGATTCCGTCACGACCGAGTTCGCCCGTCGATGCCGGTCGGCCAGC
>CAYONP010000149.1:0-6618 GCA_964405335.1 uncultured Fimbriimonadaceae bacterium | reverse complement strand
CCGAGATGGGGATTCCGTCACGACCGAGTTCGCCCGTCGATGCCGGTCGGCCAGCGCCCGCTCGACCAGCGCCGAGAGCCGCGCCTTCGCCTCGGTGATTGTCTAGACCACCATCGTCGTCTCGCCGGTTGATTCACCGTGCGGCGGGCGTCCCTCTGTCTTCGACGATGCCCCGCGGCACTCAGTGCCATCGGTCACGGGGTCAGGATGGGGATGCCGTAGCGACCTAGAATCGGGTCGACCGTCGCCAAGGTCAGGCCTTCGAGCAGGCATTGCGCCACCAGCAGCCGGTCGAACGGATCGCGATGCAGCAACGGCAACTCGGCGACCTTCGCCGCGTGTGGCAGCTCGACCGGTATCACCGGGAACTCCGCAGCGACAACCTGCGCGAACCGATCCGGCAGCTCCAGCTTGCCGATCGAGCTCTTGATTGCTAACTCCCACACACTCGCCGCGCTGACGCTGACGAAGTTGCTCGGGTCGCCGATCGCCCGTCGATGCCGGTCGGCCAACCTGCGGTCCTTCACGAGCCACCAGAGCAGGACGTGGGAGTCGAGAAGGAGCCTCATTCGTCAACCATGCCCAGCGCCACGGCGATGTCGCGCGGCCACTCGTCGAAATCGTCGGCGATCCAGATCTCGCCTTCCAGCACGCCCGGCTCGCGCCGCCTGGGCGGGTCACCGTTCGCCTCGACCGGCACCAGCCTGACCGCCGGCTTGCCGGCCCGGGCGATGATGATCTCCTCGCCGGCCAGCGCCCGCTCGA
Organism: uncultured Fimbriimonadaceae bacterium; assembly: GCA_964405335.1. Classification (GTDB taxonomy): domain Bacteria; phylum Armatimonadota; class UBA10988; order UBA10988; family UBA10988; genus CAYONP01. Next base: position 5,853 of record CAYONP010000149.1, on the reverse strand, counting down.
CCAGCGCCGAGAGCCGCGCCTTCGCCTCGGTGATTGTCTTGACCACCATCGTCGTCTCGCCCGCGCCAACCGCGGCGGTCTCGATGGTATGCCCGGCCGAACCGGTGGTCAACCGGCCAGGGCGCGCCTGCGCGCTGCCACGTCGGGCTCGAGCACCGGCGGCCCGGCATGCGTCACCGCAGCCGCCAGGCTGGAGCGGTCAGGCTGACCGCAAACCAGGCCGCCAGCACGACGAAACCGACCAATGAGGTCCACAGCCCGATCCGCTGGCTGACCGGCTCGAAGCTGAAGACGACAAGGCGGTCACCGGGTCCGACGACAACGCCCATGAAGTCGCCGTAGACCCGCAGCAGCTCGCGGCGCTCGCCGTCGACCGAGGTACGCCAGCCCGAGTGGTAGCTCTCGGCCACGACCAGCAGTTGACGGCCAGGCGCCGTCACGCCGATGGCCCGATGGTCTGGTTCGTCGACCAACAGCAGCGCCCGGCCCGGCGGTGACCAGCCATCGAGGCCAAGCTCCTGCTCGACGACGGCCTCGCGGTCGGGGTCGACCTGCGCGAGCGCCGCCGACGGATGCTGACTCACCCTGGCGCGGCGCATCAGCCGGACGCGCGGCAACGGTTCAGGAACCAGGTACCACCCGTCCTTCAGCGCGACCAGCCCTGCAGGCGCGGTACGGCCATCGCCGGGCCGGAACCAGGCAGCCGCGGCGCCGGCCAGCCGCAGCGCCGCCACGGTATGCCGGTAGTCCAGGCGCTTGACCGGGTACAAGCCGGCGTAGCCGTTGACGAGCCGATAGCCGGCCAGGGCAAGTCGATCGACCCGGAGGTCATCGCAGTAGACCCTCGAGCCCCTCGGCACCGGCGGCTGCAGGTCGGCCGGCAGTTGGCCGGGAGTCGCGACGGTCCGCCCGAGCACGTGGGGCAGGCCGTAGAGGCCGAGATCGAGACCGACGAGAACCACCAGCAGCGCCGGGCCGAGGCGCGCCCCGCGGCAGGTCCAGCGCAGCAAGGCCAGGGCGGCGAATACGGCCACGACGCCAAACCAGAGCAGCGCCGTGCGGAACGCCCCCTACATCCGGCCCAGCATCAGGGTTCTGGCCGCGGCATAGACAACCACCATCGCGTACACGCCGCTGAGGAAGAGGAGCCAGCGAGTTTCCTGGCGCGTCAGGGTACCGGCGCGGCGCACCAGCTCACTGAACCCGAGTCCGGACAGCACGGCGACGGCGAAGACGGTCACGAAGGCATAGCGCACCGGCACCCGGAAGCCGCTCAGCAGCGGCAGCTTGGCGACCAGCCCGTAGAGCAGGCCATGCTCGCCCAGCGCCATCCAGAGGCCGAACAGCGCGAGGGCCGTAAGGTACCAGACCAGTCGCCGATGGTCGGTCAGGATCCGCCGGTTGACCACCGACCAGAGCGCGAGCGTGAGCGGCAGGTAACCGAAGTGGAACGGAGCTTCGTGAGCGCCGAGCTCCCACGCGGTGAATGGGATCAGCGCGCTGACCAGGAGCCGGAACGAGGCCTGGCCCTCGAACGGATCGATGCCGCTGGCGGCCAGCGCGCGATCGGAGTTCTGCAGCAAGTCCCAACTGGGGACCAGTTGCACCGCGCCCAGCACCAGGCCGAGCAGCTTAGCCCCCACGACGAGCCAGAACCGCCGTCGCACGGCGCCATCGAGGCCGACGAGGTAGGCGAACCACCAGAGCTCGACCAGGACCGAGATGAGGACAAAGAACGGATAGCCGAGCAGGATCTGCGAGCCGGTCAGCGCGGCGACGGCAGCCGCGCCTCTGGCTCGCCGGCGCCCGTCGTCGCCGGTCAGCGCCGTGCGCAGGGCCACCAGCAACCAGGGAATGTGGACGATCACATGCATGGCGTTGATATGCACATGCCGGCGGACGCACCAGCCGGAGAAGGCCAGCGTCAGCGCGGCGAAGAGCGCCGCCGTGTCATCGCGCAGGGTCCCGCGCAACCAGACCCAGAGGCCGATCAGGAGGATTGGATAGGGCAGCAAGACCTCCAGATCGAAAGCCAGCGGGCCCGGCAACAAGCCGTAGAGCAGCACGTGGCAGGGATGGAACTGCCCGCCCTGACCCTCGCCGTGCAGATAAAACCCGTTGAAGATGTCTGGGGTCCACAGCGGCGAGCAGCCGGCGTGGAGGCACCGAGCGTAGAACAAGCGCCAGACCAGGGTGAAGTTCGCCAGATCGTCGCGGGCGTAGATCCGCCCGGCCAGCAGCGGCAAGGCCAAGCCCAGCATCAGCGCCGCGGCCGTCCACAGCAGCACGCGGTGGAGGTGCGGCCCGGGTGCGCGAACAGCAGCCCACTTCATCGTGCGTCTCCAGTCGCGGTGACCTGCTCGACGAGGTGGGTGGGGCCGTGCCGGGTTCGGCAGTGAAGACACGGCACGCGTGACACAAGGGCGCAGTGCGGGGAGTGTGGGTGAAGCTACGATCTGACCGCACGGGATGACAGAGCGCATCCCGAGTGGCCAACACCCCTGACTGCGATCACAACCTGCGACGCCCCTGTGAGCCCAACCCCACCTGTCCGTCTCCGGCCGCCCCTGCCGCGGCCTGGTCGCCTAACACACTGCAAAGACCGGGCCAGTCGAGTCTCTTATTCCTCAGCGAGGCGCAAGTTAATCCACGCATTCGGCGGCCAGACGAAATCGACTGGATGCTCGTAGCCATCCCAGTTCCGCTCGATCTTGAGCAGCGTGCCCAGCTCGCGCGGCACCATCTCGGCCGTGCGGTCCAGCGCGAGCTGCGTGCGGCCGGGGCGATAGGCCAGGTCGGTGCGCGCGAGCAGGCCGTCGGGACCGCCCAACTCGCGCATCAGCAGGCCGGCCGGGCTCGGCTGCAGATCGTCGTCGAGCAGGTAGCAGCGGTTGGCCGTGTCGGCCTGGTTGGCGTCGGCGGGATACATCAAGTACCAGGTCAGCCAGCCGGAGCTGCTGCCGACGGTGCCGAGGATCAGCTCGCGGTGCGCCGCGGCGGTGCGCTCGGGGTCGACCGAGCCGAAGCTGAACTCCTCCATGAGGATCGGCTTCAGCTCGCCGGCCAGGCAGAAGCGCATCCGCAGCGTGGCGGCGCGGCCGAGCTGCTCGAGCGCAAAGCCCTCGCGCTGCTCGCCCTCGTCGTTGTTGTCGTGATGGGTGTAGAAGTCGACCAGCAGCGCCTGCTCGGGCACGCTGAAGCCCATGAAGTAGCGCGCCGCGCCGGGCCACAGCCCCGCCGGCCGGCGCATGTGGTTCGAGATGGTCACCAGGTGGTTCGGGTCGGCCGCGCGGATGGCCTCGATCTGCGGCCGCAGGTAGCGCATCGACGACCACTCGCGCCAGTCCTGATAGTCCTGCACCATCGCGTCCGGCGAGGCGTAGCGCCGGGCCGCCTGGTCATAGTCGTAGTCGACCACCGGCACCGCGTCGAAGTCGTCGTAGTCGGCTTCATAAGCGGCGTTGAGCGCCTCGATGTCGCCGTACCGGGCGGCCAGCCAGGCGCGCCAGTAGAACAACGCCTGCTCGGTCAGCAGCCGGCCGTGCTGCTCGTCCGGCCGGGTCCAGGTCAGGTTCGACGCGGGGAAGGTCCATTCGACCGCCGGCGTCCAGGCGAAGATGGTCGGCTCGTCGGCAAAGCGCCCGGCCAACTGCGTCCAGAACGAGCGCAGCACGGCGCGCGAGTCGACGCCCTCGTCGGTTCGCCACGGCGCGCGGCCCCAGTACTGCCCGCCGTCGTGCCACCAGCGGATGCCGTTGCCGCCCCACGAGGTGAGCGCGACGATGCAGCGGATGCCCCGCTCGCGGCAGAGGCCGAGGAAGTGCGCCAGGTTGTCCAGGTAGCCCGGCGCGATGACCGCCTCCAGCGGGCCCTGCGGGTCGGGCAGGACCTGCGCGATGGGTAGGAAGACCTTGATTGTGTTGAGTTGGATGCCCGCCGCGGCGTCGAGGACGCGGGTGTAATAGTCCGCGTCGTAGACCTCGGGTCCGAAGTTGTTCAGATACTCCTTGCTGCCCAGCACGAAGTTCGCCCCGAGCGGCACGAACGGCGTGCGCGAGACGGCGGTGTGGAACGAGAAGCGATCGGCGCCGACGACGATGAACTCGCCCGTGACATCGGCGGCGGTCAGCGGCAGCAGGCAGAGCATGGCCAGCGCTCCGGTCATGGCGTCACCTCGAGGCTACTCAGCGCATACCATCCGTCGTCGCCGCGGCCGTCGATGGCCAGGCGGACGACCGGCTCCCAGGTGCCCGGCGCAACGACCGCCACGGCGACGGTGTAGCGGCCGGGCGTCGCCTCGGCCGGCACGGCGAGGTCGATGCCGGCCTGGTGCTCGCCCGGCAACCAGCCATTCACGCTCTCGCCGGCGGCATGGCCGCGCTGCTGGTCGCGCTCGATCCGCACGGCCAGGCGCCAGTCACGGTAGGGCGGCGCGACGCCGACGTTGTCCCAGGTCGACTCGAAACGCACGGTGCGTCCCGCCGCCACGGTCGCCGGATGCTCGAGCCGGCGGAGGACCAGCCGGTAGCCGAGTCGGCGCAGGAAGCGCTCGACCTCGGCGCGCGCCTCGTCGCCGGCGGGCAGCGGGGCGCTCTTGTTGTTCAGGTAGCTGGCGTGCAGCTCGAGCGCGTACTCGAAGATGCTCCGCAGCGACCAGCCCTCTTCGACCCACTTGCGCATGTCCCAGCAGCTTTCGAAGGCCACCGGCGCGGTGCGCCAGGCCTCCTCGGCGCCGGCGGCGGCGAGCTGCTGGCGATAGAAGTGCTCCATATGGTTCCACGTCGCCGAGAAGCCGCCGAAGTCACCGAGGCAGTCGGCGCGCCAGCCACAACCCTGCTCGACGGCATAGCGCAGCGGTTCGCGGTCGCCGATCAGCATCACCGTCGGCGTGGTCGGGAAGGCTGCCCGCCAGGCGTCGACAATCGCGCGGCGGGTGGCCTCGCTGGGCATCTCCACGCCGGTGCCGCTCATGTGCCACTCGCCCCACAGTCCGACGGTGCCGATGTCGAGCAGGTCGATGTCGGGGTGGCCGTCGTAGCGCTCGCCCAGCGCGCGGATGAAGCGAAAGTGGGCCGCCTGAAACAGCGGGCTGTCCATGTCGGGCGCCCAGCGCAGCGGCCCACCGTCGCCATAGCGGAACTCGAAACCCGGGCAGCCCTGCTCGCGCAGCCATTCGGGCGAGTCGACCGCACGCTCATGCGTGCCGATGCACATCACCCGGAAGGCCAGTCGCTGGCCGGCCCGGCGGGCGTGGGCCAGCAGCTCGTCAAGCTGGGCGAAGTCGATCTCCCCCTCGGCCGGCTCGAGGTCGCGCCAGTAGAAGCGGAAGTAGGCCGACCCCGAGGGCAGCCCGGCCAGGTTCGGATCGTCATCGGCGAAGCGATGGAAGGTCTGCCAGCCAAGGCCCGGATTGGCCAGCAGCGCATCGCTCTCGACCGGCTCGACAACCGTCCGGCCGCCCGCGAGCAGCAGGCCGTAGAAGATCGCCGGGATCATGCGCGGTCTCCGGTCACCGTTCGATGGTCGCCGCGCGGCGCGGCCGTGTCAATGCGGTGGGCCAATGAACAGCCACCGAGCGCGGGCGTCGCCGCCTCGGAGCGCGGGCGGCCCCGCCCGCCCGCGGCGCGGGCGTAGCCCCGTGGCGCCGGTTGACAACCGGCGATGCGATGATGCGGCCTTTGTCGACCGCGACGGTCGAGCTACGCGTAGGCCGACCGTCTCGGTCGGCGCCGGCTGCGGCGGCTTGCGGCCGGCGCTTTCGGCGAAAGCGCCCTACCTCAGGCCGCTCACGCGGGCCCCGGAGCGCGGGCGGCCCCGCCCGCCCGCGGCGCGGGCGTAGCCCCGTGGCGCCGG
>CAYONP010000148.1:0-8326 GCA_964405335.1 uncultured Fimbriimonadaceae bacterium | reverse complement strand
CATTGCGATGCGCCGCTACCGATGCGGTCCGGTGGGCGATTGCGCCGTCATCCTCGATCGACCAACGTCAACGTCACCGCCTCGCCGCGCGAGGTCGGCTCGAAGGTCACCTCGACGTCGTAGTTGCGGCCGTTGTGGTGCAGCTCGATGCGGCCCGACTGGGGCAGCGTGACGTCGTCGGAGTCGAGGCCTGACATGACCCGGATGCGGGCCATCAGCGGCAGGTGGACGTTGCTCGGCAGTTGCAGCAGCGGTCGTCGCTCGACGGCGCTGTCGACCCACACGTTGACCGCCTCGTCGCCGGGTAGGATCTCGATCTGGTCGGCGCCGGAGGTGAGCGCGGTGACCAGGATGGTGTTGACGATATCGACCACCTTGGTGTCTTCGGCGACGCGCGGTCCTTCGCTGACCGCCGAGGCGAAGGGGGCGGCGGGGAGCAGGTCGATGCGGACGGGCGAGCGGCGCCAGCCACCGGCAAAGGCCTCGACGACGGCGAGCAGGCCGCCGGCGCGGCTGCTCATCTCGGGGTCCCAGTCGGTGCCGTCGGACAGCCGGGAGCGCAGCTCGGCGGCCAGGAGCGGCTGCGACGAGACGGCCTCCTCGTAGCGCTCCTGTTCGGCTTCGCTCAAGAAGCCGCGCAGGTACAGCTCATGACGTCCCGGGTCCTCCATTGCCCTCTCCGCTCGACAACCGTCGAGTACGGATCTGCCCATCCCTCCGACCGCGCCTGTTAACCTTACCGAACGGGACGGTGAGTCGTTCCCAACGTCACCAGGCCGTAATCTCCTTGGTGCAAGCCCTATGCCAGCATCAGCCGCCGTGCCTCGAACAACTGCTCGACCACCGGCAGCCCGTGTGGGCAGGCCGCGCTGCAGGCGTTGCACTCACCACAGATCGAGGCCAGCCGCTCGCCGTCGGTCAGCGCCGCGTAGCGCATCACCGCCTGCTCCGTGTCCCCGTAGTACTTGTGGTACATGCGGTAGCGTAGCACGTCGGCGATGCGCACCCCTTCGGGGCAGGCGCCCTGGCAGTGCTGGCTGCAGCCGCGGCAGTAGCTGGCGCTGGTCAACAGCGTGTATTGCCGCAGCAGGTCGGTGTCGCGGCGGGTCAGGCGCAGCTCGGAGCGGGCCACGGCCAGCGCCGCGTCCTGCTCCGACTGCTGGTTCGAGAGCCGCGTGTTGATCACCGTGTGGCAGCCCTGGTCGAGCGCCCAGCGCAACTGCGACTGGTACAGGTCGAGCCCCGCCCCGGCCAGCTCGGGCGGGATCTGGTTGCCCTGGTTGACCTTCATGCCGACCACGCCGATGTCCTTCTCGGCCGCGTGGGCCAGCAGCTCGGGCACGCCGGTGCCGTCGAAGTTGCCATAGGCCAGGCTGACCAGGATGACGTCGAACGCGCCCGTGTCGATGGCGTGGCGGAGCAACTGCGCCCGCTGCCCGACATGCGACGAGACGCCGAAGTAGCGCACCTTGCCGTCGGTCCGGGCCTGGTCCATGGCCTCATACAGCGGCGGGTGGTCGATCCGCGCCTGGCCCGGGTCGTTGCGCCCATGGTCGCCGACCTGGTGGAGGAACAGGAGGTCGACGTGGTCGACGCCGAGCCGGCCCAGGCTGCCCTCCAGCATCTCCATGCAGTCGCCCTTGCTGTGCCGCGGAAAGACGTCCCACTTGGTGGCCACGATGACCTGCTCGCGGAGGCCACGGATGGCCTGGCCGACGATCTCCTCGCTCCGACCACCCATGTAGCACATCGAGGTGTCGAGGTAGTTGATGCCCTCGTCGATGCCGCGGCGGAGCAGGTGCGGGCCGTTGAGATGCCCGCTGCCGAAGGCCACCACACAGGCTTCGAGCTCGGTGCGACCGAGCCGGCGGCGCTGTACGCCGGCGGCATGCGGCTCCTCGGGCGGAGCCGGCGGCGACGGTGGATCGGGCGGCGGCGGCGCGGGCGGGTCCTGCGGCGGGTCAGGCGGCTTGCCGCAGCCGGCGATGCCGGCGGCGACGACGGTCGATGCCCCCTGCAGGAACCTCCGGCGGCTGGCCGGCGGGCGGTCCACAGCACTCATGCATTCCTCCGCCCAGCCCGTTCGCTTGCGCCGACCCAACTCCTCCGCCCGACCGTTGAGACCTGGTGCTTGGTTAGGCGCTCGGCAATACGCCCTGGTTCTGCGGGTTTGGTCTGCGCCGGCGCGGGCCGAGTGGCAGGGATGGCACCCGGCGCGGCCAAACCACCGATCGACGCTGTGAGGAGTGGTTCGATGTCACAGAACGGGATGCCGGCGCCGCCGGCCGGCGGCGAGGCCGCCGACAGCCCGCCACGTCAGTCGCGGCGGCTGGCCGTCTTCATCGACGCCGAGAATCTGCTCATCGGCGCCCGCGACGCCGGTTTCCCGCAGCCGCTCGATTACATGATGGCGCACATCAAGAGCCTCGGCCTGGTGGCCGTGGCCCGGGCCTACGGAGACTGGAACCGCTACCCCTGCGCGCAGGCGCTGCGCCAGTTCTGGTCCAACGTGATCGAAATGCAGATGCTGGTCACCAACGAGAAGGGCAAGAACACCGCCGACATCCAGCTCGCACTCGACGCGCTGGAGCTGGTCCTCGAGCCGACCTCGCCCGACACGCTGGTGCTGGCCTGCGCCGACCGTGATTTCGTGCCGCTGGTGCAGAAGGCCAAGCGGTACGGCCGGACGGTCTTCGGCATCGGCGTGCGCGGCAGCGTCAGCCGCGAGCTGGCCGCCGCCTGCGACCGCTTCTTCATGCTCGATGACATCATCCCCGACCGGCCGGCCCACGAGGGCGACCGGGCCGAGCCGCTGCCCCGGCCGCAGCCGCTGGGCCAGCCGGTGGTCACCGCGCCGCCCCGGCCGTCCGAGCCGGTGGCTGCAACGCCGGCGCCGGCGCCGCAGATGGACCGGGCGACGGCCTTCCGGCTGCTCTGCCGCGCGGTCGAGACGCTCCGCGCCGACGGCCTGACGCCGTATGGCGCGCGCTGCTGCGAGTGGATGCGCAACCAGTCGACAGAGTTCGACTACCGCGCCCTTGGTTTCGAGCAGTTCCGCGATTTTGCCCTCGAGGCCGAGCGCGAGGGGCAGGTGCGAGTGCTGCTCTCCAGTGTGTCCGACTTCCAGATCGACCTGGCGCAGGCTGACGAGGGCCCGGTCGACGAGCTCTCGTTCGAGACGCCCGAGCAGGCGTGTGAGAGCTACCGCCGGATCTTGCTCGAGGACAAGCGCGTGCCGCTGGCGCCGTGGCGCGTCCGGCGCGATCTGGTGCAGTACCTGTGGGACTGGCTGGCCAGCGAGGTGCTCGGCGCCAGCATTGTGGCCATGAACGAGCAGCTCAAGGCCTATGGCCGCAGCCAGGGCTATGGCCTGCCCGACCGCGCCTACGACAAAATCGTCCACACCCTGAACATCGCCAAGTGCTTCCAGGACCAGGGTTACCGCTGCTACTGCCAGGATCTCTACTACACCAAGCTCCGGCCGGCGGTCGAAGTCGAAGTGGCGCTCGAGCTGATGAATGCCGTCTATGTGCAGGGTATCCTGTGGGAGCGGGCCGCGGTCGACATCGACGATGACGGCTTCGCCATGCTGCTTTACGATGACGAGTACGAACCGCACGTCGACAGTGTTGCCCGGCTGCTCGACCGGCTCGCCCCGCACGCGCGGCCGCTGGCTTGACACCCCGCCCGCCTCACGGCACAGTGAGGGCTTGGACGTAGAACCATGGCCGAATCGACCGAGGCGCCGAAGCGGGCCGGCGGGCGTAAAGAGAAGTTTGTCCGCACCATCGGGCCGCGAGAGCATTATGTCGGCATCGGCATCATCTGCCTCACTCTGATGCTCTGCACCTGGGTGCTGATCCGCGGCCTGGCGCCCAAGGGCGTGCTCTGGGGCGCCTACGACGCCGCGCTGTTCAGCGACTCGACCGCCGCCGCGCCGGCCGCTGCTGCGCCGGCCGGGCCCGAGCCGGTCTACGCCGACCCGACCGAGGAATCGGCCGCCGGCACCGCCGCGCCGGCGGGTGAGCTGCAGCTCGGCTTATTGCCGGTCGAGTCGCCGGCCGGCTGGACCGCCGCCGAGGTCGAGACCTTCCCCGCGGCGACGATGTACGAGAAGATCAACGGCCGGGCCGAGGCCTATGTCGCCTATGACGTGCTGGGCATGGAGTGCCTTGGACTAACCGGGCCGGGCGGCTCGGTCGAGCTGTTCATCCTTGACTTCGGCGAACCGCTGCGTGCGTTTGGCGCCTACTCGGCCGAGCGCAACGTCGAGACCAAGCTCGAGCTCGGCCAGGAAGGCTACGCCGCCGGCGGCAGCGTCTACTTCTGGCGCCAGCGTTACTACGTGCAGGTCATGGACGGCACCGGCACGCCCGAAGGCGCCGCCGCGGCGCGGGCGCTGGCCGAGGCGGTCGAGGCCAAGCTGCCCGGCGGCGAGGTGGAGCTGCCCGGCGCCGCCTTCTTCCCGGCCGACGGCCTGCTGGCCGACTCGCTCGGCTGGTCGGCGCGTAGCGCGCTCGGGCAGGAGTTTCTCGACGACACCTGGACGGCCAAGTACCGGATCGGCGAGACCGAGGTCGAGGCGTTCGTCAAGCAGTGCGGCGACGAAACGGCCGCGGCGGCGGTGCTGGCGCAATACCGCGCCTTCCTCGAGGGACTGGGTGCGGTGACGGAGAAGTCGATCGGCGGCGTGACGGCGGTGATCGGAGAGAACTCCGGCATCTTCGATATCGTCTTTACCAAGGGAGCGCGCTTTGGCGGGGTCAGCTACGTCGACGGCCGGGAGCCGGCCGAGGCGGTGATTGCGCTGCTGGCGGCAGCGCCTTGATGGTAGACCATGGCTGAACCAGACCTCGACCGACGCGAGCTGCTCAAGCGGCTGGGCGGCACGGCGCTGGCCGTCGGCGGCTTCGCCGCTGCCGGCGCGCTGCTGCATGACCCGCGGCAGGGCGACCGCTACTTCGCCGACCTGGCCGCCGAAGAGACCAAGACGCTGCCTCGCTTCGACGTGGCCCGCCCGGCCGGCGCGCCGAGCCTGTCGATTGCCCACGGCAGCGATGTCGAGGCGATGGTCCGCGCGGCGCTCGGCGGGCTGGGCGGCGTCGAGCAGTTCATCCAACCGGGCGACGTGGTGGTGCTCAAGCCGAACGTCGCCTTCGACCGCGGCCCGGCGCTCGGCGCGACGACCTCGCCCGAGGTGCTTGGCGCGGTGGCGGCGATGGTCCGCGCGGCCGGCGCCAAGCGCATCCTGGTCGCCGACAACCCGATCAACCAACCCGAGGGCTGCTTTCACAAGAGCGGGGTGAAAGAGGCGGCGCAGCGGGCCGGGTGCGAGTTGGTCATGCCGACCGAGAGCCGGTTCGAGCGGCTGGCGATCGGCCGTTTCGCCGGCGATAGCGGCCTGACCGGCGAGCGGGGCGCGGCGCTCGATGTCTGGCCGCTGTTCTATGAGCCGTTCCGGCAGGCGACCAAGGTGATCGGCATCGCGCCGTGCAAAGACCACAACCTGTGCGGCGCCTCGATGACGATGAAGAACTGGTACGGCCTGCTCGGCGGGCGGCGGAACCAGTTTCACCAGCAGATCCACAACATCGTCAGCGATTTTCCGCTGATGATGAAACCGACCCTAGTGGTCCTCGACGCGACGCGGATCATGATGCGCCACGGCCCGACCGGCGGCAGCCTGAGCGATCTCAAGCCGGGCAACACGGTCGTCGTCGGGACCGACATGGTCGCCGTCGACAGCTACGGCTACACGCTGTTCGAGCGCCGGCAGTCGCCGCCGCGGTACCTCGCCCAGGCGGCCGAGCGCGGGTTGGGCACCACCGACTGGCGCTCGCTCTCACCGATTGAGCAGAACGTCTGATGGACGACCGTCACGAGTATCGGCAGACGGTCAGTCTGACGCCCCGCTGCCGGCCCTGTTGCCGGCTCGGCTGGCGCGGGTTCTGGCCGGCGCTGGCGCTCGCCGGCGCCATGGGCCTGCTGCTGGTGCATCAGGGCAGCGGGCCGGAGGACCAGCTCGACCGCCTGGCCGCCTCGTGGCGGCTGACCGCGGGCATGACCCCGGCGCAGGTCGAACGGGCCACGGGATTGCCGCTTGGCACCATCGGCGGCGTGCATCCACCGGGCGAGCGGTGGCGGATGCGCAACCGGATCGATACCGATCACCGGCACCACGCCGAGCTGCTGCTCGAGTTCGATCCGGCCGGTGGTCTGGTCTCGGCGGAGTTGCGCCGGCGCGACCGCGGGATGGTCTGGTTCCACCGCATCCTGTAGGGTCCGCACCGCGGACCATCGCGGACGACCCGAAGGGAGCGCCGGAAGCCGGCCAGTGCGAGAACGGGCGCCCCGAGCATTGGCGCTTGTTAGTGGCTGAAGGCAGCGGATGGTGCCACTGGCGGCTTGTCCGCCAGTGCTGACCAGAAGCTCGTTGCTGAAGGCAGCGGATGGTGCCACTGGCGGCTTGTCCGCCAGTGCTGACCAGAAGCTCGTTGGCGGCACTGGCGGGCAAGCCGCCAGTGGCACCGGGAGTGTCTCTGGAGGCCCAGTGGCACCGGGAGTGTGTCTGGAGGCCCAGTGGCACCGGGAGTGTGTCTGGAGGCCGGTAGCTAGAGCGAGCCCAGTGCGATCGTCGCTCGGGTTGGCGGAGGAGAGTCGTGCGGATCACCAAGGTCCGAGTCTACGTGCAGGCGCTGTGCATCAGCCTGTTCCTGCTGTTCATCTTCATCACCGAGTTCGGCTACCTCAAAGGCTATCCGGTCAGCTTCTTCCTCGAGGTCGATCCGCTGGTCGCCGTGGCCACCACGCTGGCCACCGGCGGAGTCTACGGGTTTCTCGTCTGGTCGCTGCTGCTGATCGTCCCGACGCTGATCCTCGGCCGCTTCTTCTGCAACTGGATCTGCCCGATGGGCATCCTGCTCCAGTTCACCGGCTGGCTGGGCAAGCTGCGCAAGCCCGAGAAGGAGCGCATCGACAGTAACCGCTACCGGCCCTACCAGGAGGTCAAGTACTACATTCTCGGCTTCATTCTCGTGGCGTCGCTGCTTGGCTCGTTGCAGAACGGGCTGCTCGATCCCATTCCGACGATCTACCGCTCGTTCACCGTCGGGGTGCTGCCGACGCTCGATCAGATCACCGGCGGCGTCTATGTCCGCCCGCACGTGCATCAGTACTCGTGGCTGGTCGGTGGGCTGTTCGTCTTCTTCTTGGGCATGAACCTGCTCATCCCGCGGTTCTTCTGCCGCACGCTCTGCCCGCTCGGCGCGCTGCTCGGCGTGCTGTCGCGGTGGAGCCTGTTTCGGATCCACCGCGACACCGCCAAGTGCACCGACTGCGATCTCTGTCTCAAGAGCTGTGAGGGTGCGAGCGACCCGCATACCATCCTGCGCCAATCCGAGTGCTTTGTCTGTTTTAACTGCCTCGACGACTGCCCCGAGGATGCGCTCAGCTACGCCTGGCTGCCGCAGGCGCAGGGAGCGGTGCGGAACCCCGATCTCAACCGCCGGCGGACGATCATGGCGGCGGTCACCGGCGCGGTCTTCGTCGGTTTCGCCAAGTCCACCGGCGACACGACGGAGAACTTCAAGCCGACGGTCATCCGCCCGCCCGGCTCGGTCGCCGAGCGCGAGTTTCTCGAGCGCTGCATCAAGTGCGACCAGTGCATCCGCGTCTGCCCGACCAACGTGTTGCAGCCGGCGCTGTTCGAGGCCGGGCTCGAGGGGCTCTGGACCCCGATCATGAACATGCGGACCGGCTACTGCGAGCTGAACTGCACGCTCTGCGGCCAGGTCTGCCCGACGGGGGCGATACAGCGGATCAGCATCGATCAGAAGCTCGGCCGCGGGCAGTGGGCCGAGGCCGGACCGGTGGTCGTCGGCACCGCCTTCTATGACCGCGGCCGCTGCCTGCCCTGGGCCATGGACGTGCCCTGCGTGGTCTGCGAAGAGGTCTGCCCGGTCAGCCCCAAGGCGATCTTCGCCCGCGAAGTGACGATGCTCGACCGCTGGGGCGAAGAGATCACCCTCCGCCGGCCCTACATCGACCCAGTGCTCTGCATCGGCTGCGGCATCTGCGAGCACGAGTGTCCGGTGGTCGACGACCGCGCGGTCTATGTGACGGCCGTTGGCGAGACGAGGAGCAAGGAGCGCAGCCTGCTGCTCAACGAAGGCGGCGACCTGCCCTCGACCACGGTCGGCGCGCGGGCGATCAGCGAATTCGATTCGCTGGTGGAGCTGGCGCAGGGGTAGCGGATTCGCGGGGCAGCGCCGGCTCGCCGAGCCGGCCGATGGGGAGCGCGTAGATGGCGGGGTAGGGCCGGCTCGCC
>CAYONP010000147.1:0-8493 GCA_964405335.1 uncultured Fimbriimonadaceae bacterium | reverse complement strand
CTGCCCGCGCTCGTCGCGGAAGAACTCGGCCTGGGTCACCCCGGTCAGGCCGATGCGCAGCCGCGCGCCGGGCGGCTCGTTCATCTGCCCGAAGACCATCACCGTCGACGGCAGCACGCCCGACTCGGCCATCTCGAGCATCAGGTCGTTGCCCTCGCGGGTGCGCTCGCCCACGCCGGCGAACACCGAGACGCCCGAATGGTGCTTGCCGACGTTGTGGATCAGCTCGGTGATGAGCACCGTCTTGCCCACCCCGGCGCCGCCGAACAGGCCGATCTTGCCGCCTCGCGCATAGGGCGACATGAGGTCGACGACCTTGATCCCGGTGACGAACTGCTCGCGCACCAGGCCCTGCTCCTCGAACGTCGGCGGGTTCTTGTGGATCGGGCTGCTGTGCTTCGACTCGATGGCGCCCAGCTCGTCGATCGGCGCGCCGAGCACGTTGAGCAGCCGGCCGAGGCACTCCTCGCCCACGGGCACCTCAATCGGCCTGCCCGTGTCGACCGCGGCGTTGCCGCGGACCAGGCCGTCGGTGGCATCCATGGCGACGGCCCGGACGACGTTGTCGCCGAGATGCTGCGCCACTTCGGCGACCAGCGGCGGACCGCCGTCCTGCAGCGCGATCTCGAGCGCGTTGTAGATCTCGGGCAGCTCCTCGACCGGAAACTCGCAGTCGACCACCGGCCCGATCACCTGTACCACTTTGCCCGTCGCCGCCATGCCTGCCTCCGTTAGCCCTCGGCCGCCAGCGCCTCGGCGCCGCCGACGATGTCCAGAATCTCTTTCGTGATGGCGTCCTGGCGCGCCCGGTTGTACTGCAAGGTCAGCGTGCCGATCAGCTCGCCCGCGTTGTCCGACGCCTGCGACATCGCCGTCATCCGCGCGCCCTGCTCGCTCGCCCCGGCCTCGAGCAGATATTGATAGACCTGGTTGTGCACGAACCGCGGCAGTAGCACCTCGAGCAGCGCCTCCTCCGACGGGTCGAACTCATACTCGACCTCACCGCCGCCACCGGTGGCCAGCACGCCGCCCGCCTCGATGGGCAGGAACCGGTCGATCGTCGGCACCTGCGTGACCGCGTTGTGGAACCGGGTGAAGGCCACCCAGACCTCGCGCACCGGCGCCTCGGCCCGGGTGTAGAGCCCAACCACCGCGCGGCTGATCGCCTCGATGTCGCTGAACGGCGCGTCGACGCCGACCATGGCAAAGTGCTCGGCCGACGCAAAGCCGCGGGTGCGTAGCGTCAGATGACCCTTGCGCCCGATGGTGATCAGTTCGACCGCCTCGCCGGCGCTGCGCCGCTCTTCGAGGAACGCCTGCGCGCGGCGGATCAGGTTGTTGTTGTAGCTCCCACAAAGGCCGCGGTCGGAGGTGATCACGACCAGGCCGACGCCGCCCGACTCGCGGGTGGCCAGCAGCGCGTGCCGCGCGGTAACCTCGGCCGAGACCCGCGGCGCCACGGCGGCGATCAGCTCGCGCAGCTTCTCGGCATAGGGTCGCGCGGCGTCGACCCGCTCCTGCGCGCGGCGCAGCTTGGCCGCGGCGACCATCTTCATCGCCTGCGTGATCTTGTTGATGTTCTTGACGGCAGCGATCTTCCGCCGGATGTCGCGCAGACTCGCCATCAGTTCCTCAGAGGCCGACCGTGCGACCGGTCGTCCGCGCCTCGTAGGCGCCCAGAATCAGCTTCAGTACGTTGATTCCATCGACCTGCGTCTGGAGTGGCGCCGTGCCGTTGGCCAGACAGTCGACAAAGTGCTTGACCTCCTCGGCAAAGCCGTTGCGCGGGTCGAGCGTCTGCTCGTTCGCGTCGCCCTGATAGGGCACGTGCAGGAACCGGTTGCCGTGGGCATAGACCGCGCCCTCGGTGCCGAAGGCGTAGACCTGCCAGGTGCCGTGCGGCAGCGGGAAGGCCCAACTGGTCAGGATCTGGCCAATCGCGCCGTTGGCGAAGGTGACCAGCACGTTGGCCGTGTCCTCGCCCTCGATCTGGCACTGGTACCGCCCGGTCACCGCCGTCACCGAGGTGGCCGGCGAGCCGGCGACGTGGAGCAGGCGGTAGGTCGGGTGATATCCGGTGTCGATCAGACAACCGCCGCCGGCGGTGGCCAGGTCCTTCCGCCAGCCCCAGTTGCTGCCCCGGTTGGTGCGGAAGCAGTCGGCGCTGTAGACCATCTGCAGCTCGCCGATCAGGCCCCGGTCCAGCTCGCCGCGGATGTGCCGCACCGCCGGCTCGAACAACTGGTTGTGCGCGCACATCAGGGTCACGCCGCTCGCGGCGATCGCCGCTTCGATCTGCGCCGCCTCGTCGAGCGTCATGCACAGCGGCTTTTCGATCAGGATGTGCTTCCCCGCCGCGGCGGCATCGAGCACCGCCGGCGCGTGGAGGTGATGCGGCAGACAGATGTCGACCGCGTCGACCTCGGTCTCGGCCAGCATCTTCTTCCAGTCCGAGAAACGCGGCGTGTCGCTCTGCCCGAGCTTGGCCTCGAGCGCGGCGATGTTGCCCGGATCGACATCGCACAGCGCGGCGACGCGGGCCGTGTCGGCGGCCGACGTCTCGTTCCAGCCGGCGGCGTGCGCGTGGGCGATGCCGCCGCAACCGATGAACCCAACCTTCAGCATCGGAGACTCCTAATCGGCGGCGGCCGCTGCGACCTCGGCCGGAGCGGCGCCGATGAACTGCTGCTTGAACTCGAGGATCGCCTCGCGCACGGTCTCGAGCGAGGCGGGCGAGAGCGCCGCGGTGTCGCTGATCTCGCGCCCGATCTCGGGATAGCGCTCGGCCATGTGGGCCCGCAGCCCCGCTTCGAACCCCTGCACGTCGCGGAGCGGCAAGTCGTCGAGCAGGCCGGCGGTGCCGGCGTAGACGATGTACACCTCGTCGGCTTCGGACAAGGGCGAGAACTGCGGCTGCTTGAGCACCTCGACCAGGTGCTGCCCGCGGTTCAGGGTCCGCCGCGTGGCCGCGTCCAGGTCGCTGGCGAACTGCGCGAAGGCGGCCAGCTCACCATACCGCGCCATGTCGAGCTTAAGCGTCCGGGCGACCGACTTGATCGCCTTCGTCTGCGCCGACGAGCCGACGCGTGAGACGCTGAGACCGACGTTGATCGCCGGCCGCCGGCCGGCGTTGAACAGCTCCGGCTCGAGGAAGATCTGACCATCGGTGATCGAGATCACGTTGGTCGGGATGTAGGCCGAGATGTCGTTCGCCTGCGTTTCGATGATCGGCAAGGCGGTCAACGACCCGCCGCCGGAGACCTTGCGGATCTCGTGCTCGTCGGCGCCCAGCGCCGCCAGCGCCTGCTCGGCCCGGTGCAGGCCGGGCGGGCCCTGGTAAACCTGCTTGTCAACGCCGTTCTTGGTGTTCTTCGGCGAGCTCTTCTTGGTGATGATGTAATCGCTGCGCATCTTCGCCGCGCGCTCGAGCAGCCGCGAGTGGAGGTTGAACACGTCGCCCGGATAGGCCTCGCGGCCGGGCGGCCGGCGGAGCAAGAGCGACATCGCGCGGTAGGCCACGGCGTGCTTCGACAAGTCGTCGAAGATGATCAGCGCGTGCATGCCGTTGTCGCGGAAAAACTCGCCCATGGCGCAGCCGGCATAGGGCGCGATGTACTGCAGCGGCGGCGAGGTCGAGGCGGTGGCGTCGATCACGATGGTGTACTCGAGCGCCCCGTGCCGCTCCAGATCGGCCACCACCTGTTTCAAGGTGCCCTGACGCTGCCCGATCCCGACGTAGATGCAGTAGACCGGTGAGTCGGTCTCGTGCGTCCGCCGCTGGTTGATGATCGTGTCGACGGCAATCGCGGTCTTGCCGGTCTGCCGGTCGCCGATGATCAGCTCGCGCTGGCCGCGGCCGATCGGGATCATCGTGTCGATCGACTTCAGGCCGGTCTTGAGCGGCTCGGTCACCGGCTCGCGCGCGACTACGCCCGGCGCCTTGGTCTCGACCAGCCGGTAGCCGGCAATCTCGCTCTCGACCAGCGGGCCCTTGCCGTCGCGCGGCACGCCGAGCGGGGTGACCACCCGCCCGAGCAGCGCGCGGCCGACGGGCACCTGGAAGATCTCGCCGGTGGTCCGGCACTCGGAGCCCTCTTCGATGTCGCGGTCGCTGCCCAGCAGCACGATGCCGACGTTGTCTTCTTCGAGGTTGAGCACGATGCCGCGGACCGCGTTGCCGGCCTCGTCGCGGGCGTCGGGGAACTCGACCAGCTCGCCGGCCATGGCGTCTTCGAGGCCGTAGACGCGGCAGATGCCGTCGCCCACCTCCATGACGTTGCCGACACCCACCATGCGGATGTCCTTGGCATAGGCCTCGAGCTGCTTGCGCAGCACCGACGCGATCTCGTCGCTCCGTGCCATCTTGCTCTCCGTCAGTCGCGGGCCACCGAGCCGCGCAGCCTGGCCTCGTCGAGGCTGAGGAACTCACCGCCGGCGAACTCGCTGACCCGCACCCGCCGCAGCGTCTCGCGCATCGTGTCGAGATAGGTCCGTACGCTGGCGTCGATCACCTTGCCGCCATAATGGATGACCACCCCGCCGAGCACCCGCCGCGAGACCTGGCAGTCGAGGTCGACCTCGCGCGCCCCGGCCAACTGCGCGATCTTGGCGCTGATCTGCTCGCGCTCGGCGCGCAGCAGCGGCACCGCCGTGGTCACCCGCGCGTGGACGACCTGTTGGCGCTCATCCTCGAGCGTGGCCAGGGCATCGAGGATCTCGCCGAACAGGTGGACCCGAGCGTTGCGGATGACCAACTCGACAAAGTGCCGCGCCAGTTCGTCGGCCGGCAGCAGCCGCGCCTCGGCCTCGCCGGTGTCCAAGTCGGCCAACACGCCGAGCTTGCGGCCCGCCGGCACGCGCCGGTGAGCCAGGAACTCGGCCAGCTCGGGCAGCTCGCCGAGCCGGGCGCCAAAGGCGCGCAGCTCGGCCAGCACCGGTTCGAGCCGGTCGGCCTCGCGGGCCAGGTTGTAGACGGCCCGGGCGTAGCGCCGTGCTGGTCGGCTGGCGTATCTCATCGCACGCCGTGCTCCACGATGTCGTCGATCATGGCGCGGTGGGCATCGACATCGAGTTCGGCCTCGACGATCTTGCCGGCGGCGACGATGGCCAGGTCGGCGACCATGTCGCGGATCTCGACCAGCAGCTTCTCGCGCTCGCGACGCAGTTCGGCCAGGCCCGAATCGAGGATCTTCTCGCGGTCGGCGCGCGCCTCGGTGAGCAGCTCCTCGCGCACGGCCTGGGCCTCGCGCTCGGCCGCCTGCATCCGATCGCGCACCTCGGCCTCGATGTTGTCCAGCCGGCTCGACAGTTCGGCCAGACGGCCCTCCGACTCGGCCCGCAGCCGGGCCGCCTCCTGCCGATCATGGGCGATCTGCTCGCGCCGCGCGGTGAGCATGGTCGAGATCGGCCCGAACATGAACTTCCGCAGCAGCGCGAGCAGGACCAGAAAGCCCACGATGTTGAGCAGGATCTGGACCGGCACGATGCCCAGACTAGCGAGCACCTCGCTCATGCGCTCACCTCATCTACGGCGCTACCGCGTGCGGGTCGTCGTCGTCCGCGCCGGCGCCTCGGCCGCGGCCGGCGTCGACTCGACCACTTCCTTCACCGTCTGCAGCTTGCCGTTCATCAGGAAGAAGCTGAGCAGCACGTAGATCACCAGCGACTCGATCAGGGCCAGGGCGATGATCATCGCCGTCTGCACCTTGCCGGCCGCCTCGGGCTGCTTGGCAATGCTCTCCAGCGCCGCCACCGCCGCGCGCGCCTGGGCGTGCGAGGCGAAGGCGACCGCTAGCGGCAGACCCAGGCCCACCGCGATGGCCAGCGCAAATCCGTACCACATGTCCAGCTCTCCTTGCGGGGCGCTAGTGTCCGTGCGCCTCGCCGTGCTCCGCATCGTGATCGTGTGAGGTCAACAGCGAAATGTAGATGCTCACCAGCATGGTGAACACCAGTGCCTGAATCAGGCCGCCGAACAGGCTGAAGGCCATCATCGGCAAGTGCAGCGGCACCACCCCGACCCACAGCGCACCGGCCTGCTCGACGTGGTGGTTCACGATCTTCCAGCCGCCCAGGCCGAGGGTGAACAGCGCGATCTGGATCACCACCGTGTCTTCGCCGAAGATGTTGCCGAACAGACGCATCGAGAGCGACAGCGGCTTGACCAGCTCGCCAATCACCTCGAGGGGGAACATCAGCAGCGCCAGGCCCCAGCCCAGCACATCCTTCGGACTGCCGGCGAAGTGGTACAGGTAGCCCTTCAGCCCGTTCTCGCGGATGGCGAAGTACTGCACCGAACAGAAGGCGGTCAGGCCCAGCGCCAGGGTCATGTTCAGCGTCGACGTCGGCGCGACGAAGCCGGGCACCACCGCAATCCAGTTGTTGGCCAGAATGTAGATGAAGAAGGTGCCGCACAGCGGCGCATACCTCGCCCCGTGCGGGCCGAGGATGCCGACCACGAAGTTGGTCAACCCCTCGACGGTCATCTCGAAGAAGTTCTGCAGCCCGTGCGGCGGCCCGGTCGCCGCCGGGTCGGCCCGCATCCCCGCCGTCGCGCGGGCCGCCAGGCCGACCAGCAGCAGGATGACAAACCACGAGACGAAGATGTAGCCGGAGACCACCCGCGCGCCGCCGAAGATCGTCTCGTTGACCCAGCCTGCGATGCCGTAGAACCACGACCCGTGCTCGATGGCCAGCTCGCTGACCGGCTCGGCGTGCTCCTCGCCGTGCTCGGCCGCCGCGGCGTGCTCGCCGGCCGGCTCGTGCTGCGCCCACGCCGGCAGGAGCAGGAGCAGCGAGGCGAGGCCGAGCAGCGCGCCGAGTCGGTTAGTCACCGCCGGCCGCCTTTCGCCAGGCCGAGTAGACCGGCGCCGGCTCGGCCCCGTGCGGCAGTCCACCGAGGGCAATGGCCTTGAGGAAGACCACCAGGCCCGGCAGCGAGAAGCCGACGGTGAAGGCGACCGGCGCCAGCCAGTCGCGCGCGACCGACTGCCACAAGTAGAGCGCGGCCGCGGCCAGGGGCAGCAGGTAGAGCCCGGCCGCGCCGGCGATTTCCCGCGCCCGCCAGCGCTCGCGGTCGGCGCCGAGGACGAGTCGCTCGGTGACCCACCAGAGCAGCACGGCCACGCCGACGCCGGCGGCGAACGAGCCGGCGATGCGGGCGTCGGGCAGGGTGCAGAGAACGAGGAAGCCGATCCCCGCCAGACCGAGCGTGGTCTCGCGGACGCGGGCCGGGAACGAGGGATCGAGTGGGCGCATCACCGGGGTTCAGCCGTCCTGTTCGGGCTCGTCCTCAACGCTCTGGCGGACCACATCGCGGATGAGCTTGTACAGCCCCAGCCCGGCGCCGAGCAGGCAGCCGGCGGCCAGCCCCGCCGGAGCGCTGCCGAACCGCTCATCGGCCAGGTAACCCAGCCACGAAAAGAAGGCGATGCCCAGCGCCAGGGAGAAGCCGAGCGCGCCATACCGCACCAACGCCTCGGATGCCTGCCGGCCTTCCGTGGAATTCCACAGCATGCGCGCCTGCCAACCGTGCGCTGAGACCGCACCACCGCGCTCCGAAGTCTAGCGACCGACCCGTTCCGTGTCAACCGAGCACGGCCCGATCGGCCTGCCGACAAGCTGACGCGCCGGCACCGGGTGACAAGTCCGCGACCGCGAGCCGGTCATTCGGCGCTGTTGCTGGAATGGAGGCGAACGACACAGTCACCATAGATGCGCAACTGGCAGGACAGCCGGCGCCCGGCGGCCAGCGGCTTGATCAGCGGCAGCCGCTCCATCTTCGACGGCGCCGAGACGTTCTCTTCACCCTCGACCAGCTCGACCCAGCAGGTCTTGCACAGGCCCAGGCCATGGCAGTTGAGCGGCTGCTCGAGCCCGCGGTATGGCGTCAGGCCGGAGAGCAGTAAGCTGCGCCGGAGATTGGCGCCCTTGCCGACTTCAATCTGCTTGTCGCTGCCGTCGATCCGAACGATCGGCATCCGCCCGTCTCCGCCGCACCGCGCTCCGGCGGCTATTCTAGCGCCGCGCCATGCGGCGGTCAACGGCGACGGAACCGCCGCCGCGTCGGTGATGCTGACCGGTGCGGAGGCCACCCATGATGTCCCGCCTGCTGCTCACCGCCGCGCTCCTGTTCGGCCTCGCCGCCAGCGTCGTCAGCGGGCTCTACGCCCTGGCCGACTACCGCCTGCTGATCGCCGCCACCGAGGCGTTCGGCCAAGCCGCCGCCGCGCGCGACGCCCTCGCCCTGCAGATCGCCGACGCGCGCCAGGCGATGCACCGCCTCAACGTCGCTGCCGAAGGCACCTGGTGCCTCCTCGGCGCCATTCTAGCCGTCACCGCCCTGATCGGGGTCAGGTCCCGAGTTCATCCGATCGATGACCAGCGCGCGCCGGATCGGTAGGGATCAGCCGATGATGGGATCTGACCCCCTGCGGCGGCGCCAGGCGAGCAGGCAGCCGAAACCGAGGACCGCCAGGCTGCCCGGCTCGGGCA
>CAYONP010000146.1:0-8698 GCA_964405335.1 uncultured Fimbriimonadaceae bacterium | reverse complement strand
CGTGGCTGGTCGGGCGAAACCCGCCCTTTGGGCGGGTTTGGCTTTGACAGACCCGCACTTCAGTGCGGGTCCACGACGCGGTCACCGACCGTGAAGCACACCCGAAGCAGCGCGCACGAAGGGCCCGCCGCGCCCGGCGCGAAGTTACTGCAACAACGGAGCGACCATGTCCACCGCCGCACTGCTCGGCCTGCTCTGCCTCGGCGCCGTCGCCGCGCTCGAACTCGACCAGGCGCCCGCCCAGCCGGGCGAGTGGGGCTACCGGCCCGCCGACGGCGAGACCGTCGCGGTCGACCCGCCGGCGTTCAGTTGGCGGCCGACCCGCGGTGCGAGCGGCTACGAACTCCAGATCGCCCGCGACCAGCGGTTCGAGCCGGTGGTCTACGCCGCCGATGGCTTCACCTGGAGCGTCCACTGCCCGCCGGAAGCACTGGCGCCGGGCGACTACCTCTGGCGCTACCGCGCCGTCGACGGCGACGGACCGAGCGACTGGAGCGCGGTGCGGTCGTTCACCGTCCCGGCCGGCGCGACGCCGATGCCGATGCCGAGCCGCGACGACCTGCTCGGCCGCATCCCGGCCGAGCATCCGCGGCTGTTTGTCCGGCCGGAGCAGCTCGACGACCTGCGCGCCCGGCGGCTGACCGACCTCGCGCCGCAGTACGAGGCGCTGCGGGCCCAGTGCGAGCGACTGCTGGCCGAGCCGCCCGACACCACCGAGCCGATCAAGTACCCGGCCGATGTCGAGTCGCGCAGCGAGCGCTGGCGCGAGATCTGGTGGGGCAACCGGACCTACACCATCGCCGCCCTCAATGGCGCCGCCTCGCTCGCCTTCTGCTGGCGGCTCGACGGCAACGAGGCGTATGGCCAGCTCGCCCGGCGGATCCTGATGGACTGCGCCGAGTGGGACCCGAAGGGCGCCACCGGCTACCGCTACAACGACGAAGCGGGCATGCCCTACAACTACCTGTTCAGCCGCACCTACACCTTCGTCTACCCGCTGCTGAGCGAGGCCGAGCGCGAGGAGTGCCGGCGGGTGATGAAGATCCGCGGCGACGAGATGTATGCGCACCTCTGCCCGAACCACCTGTGGCGGCCCTATTCGAGTCACTCCAACCGCGCCTGGCACAAGCTGGGCGAGATCGGCATCGCCTTCCTCGGCGAGGTCGAGGGCGCCGAGGACTGGGTCTGGTTCGCGATGAACGTCTTCTACTGCGCCTATCCCGTCTGGTCCGACGACGACGGCGGCTGGCACGAGGGCGTCAGCTACTGGACCAGCTACATCCAGCGCTTCGGCTACTTCGCCGATGTGATGCGCGCCGCGTTCGGACTCGACGCGTTCGACAAGCCGTTCTTCGCTTCGGCCGGCTACTACCCGCTCTATCTCATTCCGCCGGGCAAGACCGATGGCGGCTTCGGCGACCTGTGCGAAGGCAAAGGTCCCGCGAGCGTGCTCGGCCTGATGACCGTCCTCGCCCAGCAGGCGGGCAACCCGCACTGGCAGTGGTATGTCGAGCAGGCCGGCGGGCCGCGGCCCGAGGGCGGCTACATCGGCTACGTGCGCGGTGCGACGCCGGCGCCCGAGCCCGCCGCGCCGAGCGACCTGCCCGGCTCGCGGCTGTTTCGCGGCACCGGCCAGGCCTACCTCAACTCGAGTCTGCTCGATGCCCGCGAGGGCGTCCACGTCAACTTCAAGTCGAGCCCGTTCGGCACGCAGTCGCACGGCTACGAGGCGAACAACAGCTTCCTCATCTACGCCTACGGCGAGCCGCTGCTGATCCGCACCGGCCGGCGCGACATCTACGGCAGCGAGCATCACAACCGCTGGATGTGGAGCACCCGCTCGGTCAACAACATCACCATCGACGGGATCGGCCAGCGGGCGCACTCGGCCGGCACCCCGGGCGAGATCGTCGCCTTCGCCACCACGCCCGGCGTCGACGTCGTGGTCGGCGAGGCCGGGCCCTGCTACGACCAGCTCCGCGACGGGCAGCGGACCCGCGTGTTGAACCGCTTCCAGCGTAGCATCGTCTTCGTCAAGCCCGATCTGGTGGTGGTCTATGACCGGCTGGCGGCTACCCAGCCGCGGCGGTTCGAGTACTGGCTCCACGCGGTCAACGAGATGCGCGTGGCGGGCCAGCGGGTGAGCATCGAGTCGGGCGAGGCGCGCTGCGAGGTCGACTTCCTCACGCCCAACGGGCTGAGCTTCGCGCAGACCAACCAGTACGACCCGAACCCGCGCGAGCGGATCACCGTCCGCGAGTGGCATCTCACGGCCACGACCGAACCGTCCGAGCGGCTCGAGTTCGTCACCTGCTACTGGCCGCGCCGCGCCGCCGACGAGCGCCCGCGGAGCGCCGAGCTGGCGACCAGCGACGGCTGGCACCAGTTGACCGCCCGGATCGGCGACGAGTCGGTGCAGATCATGCTGCCGCAGGACGATGCGGCGGTGCTGCCGGACGACCAGGCCACGCTACGCAATGCGATTGTGGTCACGCGTCAGGGCGCCGAGCCGGTGACCGTTCCGTTGGACTGACGCAGCGCGAGCTGGGCCATGACCTCGCGACGCTCGGCTTCGGTCATCTGCGGCCAGCGGCAGATCTCGTCGAGCGTGCGGAGGCAGCCGCGGCATAGACCCGTGCGCGGGTCGAGTTCGCACAGTTCGGTGCAGGGCGTGAGCGCGGCTCGGGGCTGGTTCATCGCTTCAACAGCAGGTACCTCGGGTCACTGCGCGGCGGGTCGAGGTCGGTCCGCCAGCCATAGATGATATCGACATACTGCCACCCGTCTTCGGCCTGCTGGTTGATCTCCTCCTGCAGCAGCCGGTCGGCCAGGACCATCTCGCGCGAGAGGTAGACCACCCGGTACTCGGCCCGCGCCGCGGCCAGCGCGGGCTGACGCGCGGTGGCAAGCCAGCCCAGTCCGAGTCCGAGGGCGAGGAGCAGCAGGCGTCGGTCGCAGATCATGCGTCGGTCTCCGTCGATTAGACGTTGGGGAGGGCGATGTGGCATCGTGGGGTGATGGAGCGGGCGATGAGGCGGACCGGGTGGGCGCTGGTGCTCGGGCTGGTGGCGGCGGCGCCGGCTGGGGCGAATGTGGGGTCGGTCATGATGGTGGCCAAGTTCGCCCACCTGACCATGCTCAACCTCGTCATTGCCGCGGTGGAGTGCTGGGTCATTCTCTGGCTGTGGCGCCGGCGGGAGCGAAGCTGGGTCTATGTCTGGCTGCTCGGGGCCAATCTGGCCTCCGCCGCTGCGGGGTTGATCCTGCTGCCGTGGCTGCTCTCGCCGTTGACGCTCGCCCTGCTCGGCGAGCCGCCGCAGTTGAGATGGAGGCTCGCGCTCTACGCCCTGTGGACCGCCTGCTTCGTCGTCTCGGTCGCCATCGAGTGGCCGTTTGTGCACAGCTCGCTGCGCCGGCCGAGTCGTACTGAGTCGCTCCGCGTCTGCCTGCTGGCCAACACGGCTACCTATGCGCTGCTGGTCGCCTTCTACAATTCAGCCAGTGAGCACACCCTCTTCACCGACGTTGAGATTGTGCCGTCGGAGGTGATCGAGTGTGACGAGCGTGCGAGGATTGCGGTGATCGACGACCAGGGCGTCGTGTCCACGCTGCGGCTCGACGGCAGCGACCGCAAGGTGCTTGCCAGCACCGTCATGAACGGCCGTGGGGCCCGGCTCTACCTGCGGCTCAACACCTCTGCCGACCCGCCAACCTACGACCTGCGCGCGTATCGATCGATGGCCCACGAGCGCCGCCTGTTCCTCGCCTCCAAGGACTGGGACCTGCTCGTGGCCGAGGCGTTGGCTCCGGAACTGCCGAGTGACCCTGACGGCCGTGACCTGACCACCTATCCCAGGCCGGTAGATTGGGAGTGGTCCATCCGCCTCGACCGGCCAGCGACGCAAGTCAGGGTGTCCGGGCACTGGCGGGGCGGCCTGTGGGCGCGGCTCGGCAGAGAGGAAGTGCACTGGCGGCATGAGGATCCGGTGGCGGTGATCGGCGCCGTCGACGCAACGGTCATGCCGGACGGGCTGATCGTCTTCCAGCTCGCGCGTGGTGGCATCCGGCCGATGGCAACGTACCGGCCCATCTTCGTGCTCGACCTGGCCAACCGCCAAGTTGCCGAAGTCGCCCGCGGCGAGAGCTTCGTCGCCTATCTGACCGGGCCGCACCAGGGGGCGGTGCAGTGAGCCACCCCCACCGGCCGACATTGCGGTCACTCCAAGGGCAAGCGCAACTGCGCTTCGGCACTGGGTTCATCCAGCGCCTCGAACCGTAGCCGGCTATCCTCGGCATACTCGCGCGACAGCTCGAAACCGAGCCACCGCCGGCCGAGGGTCTCGGCGACCCAACCGGTCGTGTTGCTCCCGGCAAATGGGTCGACAATGAGCTCGCCCGGCTGCGACAGGAACTCGATGAAGAAGCGCGGGA
This sequence comes from uncultured Fimbriimonadaceae bacterium, assembly GCA_964405335.1. Taxonomy (GTDB): domain Bacteria; phylum Armatimonadota; class UBA10988; order UBA10988; family UBA10988; genus CAYONP01. The sequence goes on along the minus strand of CAYONP010000146.1, from coordinate 4,267 downwards.
GCTCGGCCGGGAACCGTGCGGGATGGATCTTACGGCCGGTCTCTTTGGAGCGCCTGATGTAGGCGCTGTTCGACTCGTTGTTGCCGCACTCGATCAGATTGCCGGGAATCGCACCGCCGTGGTCGGCGGCGAAGCCCTCCTTGATCAAGTGGCCGCTGGGCCGGACCGTCTGCTTGACGCCGCGCCGGATCAGTCGCTTCATGTCAGGGCTGTACGGCTGTAGCACGCGGCGGTTGTCGGCGTTGGCGAACGGGTCGGTGACCAGCCAGTAGATGTACTCGACGCTGTCCTTGACTCGTATCCGCCGCACGTTCACCCATTCGGCGGGCGCCGGCAGCTTGGCCGGGTTGTACCAGAAGAACTCCTGGGCGAGATGGAAACCCACTCGATCGCACAGAGCCAGCAACAGGCGATAGTGGTACAGGCTCCGCACCGGCGCGCCGGGCTGCCACGCCCCGCCGACATTGAGCACGAACGAGCCGTCGGGCCGGAGGATGCGCTTCACCTGTTCAGCGAAGGGCAGCAGCCACTCGACATAGTCACGCTGGTCGGCGTTGCCGTACTCTTTCTTGAAGTGCAGCGCATAGGGCGGGCTGGTGACGACCAACCGCACACTGCCGGCTGGCAAGTCGCGCATCGCGTCCAGAGCATCGACGCAATGCAGGGCGCCGAGCTTGGTGTGGTAGACCTCGGTCTCAGGCGAGAGCATCGATCACATCCTGGAGTCGGCCGAACCACGGCCCCCCGGGCGACGGCTCCAAAACGGGGTGCATGACCTCGATCTTGCCAGGGAACTGGTGATGCGCCGCCATCGCGCTGACCAGCACATAGCGGAACTCCGACCAGACGCCGGTCCGGCGACCCATGCAGACGGCAACCAGGTCGAACTGCTCGCGATCGTAGAAGCGGTTCGATGGATCGGCTCTCGAGGCGCGGGTCTTGCGGAGCTCGACCTTCGCCTTGGTCTCGTTGCGGACGGTCTTGACCTCCACGCGGAGGATTGTGCCGGCGTTGGTCGTCACCGTGTAGTCGTGCAGATTGTCGAGGTCATGCGCTTCATAGGCGGCCAGCCAGCCCTCCTGCGTGGCCACCTTCAGCTTGCGCTCGAAGTGGACCTCGGCGACCGCTCCCTCCAGGGCGACCTTCAGCCGGAACCGCCGATCGATGGCGTCGAGCAGTTCGGTCGCGGTCAGGTCGTATTGAACCTCCAGCGGGTGCGCCATGCCCGACTCTACCTGACACCATGCCCACGAGCAAGCCGGCAACCCGGGTCGAAGCTCCTGGCCATCTTCGCCTACAATCCCCCCATGCCACCCCAACTGATCATCTTCGACTACGACGGCGTGCTGTGCGACGCCGCGCTCTTCACCCCCGACGCCATCCGCGAGGGACTGCGCGAGCTCGGCCGACTCGTTGGGCGGGCCATCGCCGAACCCGACGAGGCGACCTTGCTGGGCACCCTGGGCTATCCCTCGACCGAGACCTATCCGCCGCTGCTGCCGGACGAACTGCGGCCGCGCTGGCGCGAGATGCATCGGCTGGTGCTCGACACGATGGAGCGGCGGATTGCGGCGCTGGGCGAGGCGGTGCTCTATCCCGGCGCGGCGCGGCTGCTCGACGACCTGTGCGCCGACGGCCGGACGCTGGCGCTGGCGAGCAACTCGAGCGCTCGCTATCAGGAGGCGCACCGGCGCGCGGCGGGGCTCGACCGCTGGTTCTCGATTCTGCTGCACGCGCAGTCTGAAGCTATCGGCTCGAAGGCCGATATGGTGGTCAGGATCATCCACCGGATTGTGGCCCGTCCGGCGGTGATGATCGGCGACCGGGCGAGTGACCACGACGCGGCGGCGGCCGCGGCGGTACCGTTCATCGCCTGTGCGTATGGCTACGGCCGGCCGAGCGAGTGGCCGGCAGCGGAATCCGTAGTGGGGTCGATCGACGAGCTGCGCGAGCGGCTCGGTCTCGGGTCGGCCAGGGGTGTGTGATGGATATCTGTGTGGCGCGGCAGCCGATTCTCGGGACCGACCAGGAGATCTCGGCTTACGAGCTGCTCTACCGTGATGCAACGGGCCGGATGAACGGCGAGGTCAGCGGCGAGGCGATGACCGCCCGCGTGATGGTCAACACCTTTCTGAGCATGGGCGTCAGCGAGGTGACCCGCGGCCGGCCGGCGTTCATCAACTTCACCCGCGACATGATCCTCGGCGGCTTCGCCTCGCTCCTGCCGCCCGAGCAGGTGGTCATCGAGGTGCTCGAGAACATCGAGGCCGACGACGAGATCGTTGCCGCCTGCGCCAAGCTGCGCGACGAGGGCTACTCGCTGGCCATGGACGACCTGTCCGAGCTGCCGCCGGCGCGGCGGCCGCTGCTCGACCTGGCCGATGTCTTCAAGGTCGACTTCTTTCTCGCTCCCGAGCGGCTGCAGGCCTCGCTGCCGAGCAAGCTGTCCGGCAACGGCAACCGCTTTGTGGCCGAAAAGGTCGAGACCGCGGAGGTCTTTGAGCGGGCCAAGGAGTGGGGCTACGACCTGTTCCAGGGTTACTTCTTCAGCAAGCCGCAACTGGTCAGCGGCACCGATGTGCCGGCGCATAAGATGAACTACCTGCGCCTGCTGCAACAGGCGCAGGCGCCCGACCTGGACTTCGACGAGCTCGAAGGCATTGTCAAGGCCGACGCCTCGCTGCCCTACCGGTTGCTCAAGCTGATCAACAGCCCCTATTTCGGTTGGCGGCGGCGGATCGATTCGATCCGCCACGCGCTGGTCGCCGTCGGCCAGCGCGAGTTCCGCAAGTGGGTCACGCTGCTCTGCCTCACCGGCCTCGGCGACGATCGACCGCGTGAGTTGCTGGTCCAGACGGTCGTCCGGGCCCACCTGTGCGAGGGCCTGGCCCACAGCATGGGGCTCAGCGGCCGTGGCGACGAAGCGTTCCTGGTCGGCCTCTTCTCGCTCTTCGACGCGATCGTCGGCCGGCCGCTGGCCGAGGTGCTCGAGAACATCCCGATCACCGACGATGCGCGTCGTGCATTGGTCGAGCGCGACGGGCCGCTGGCCGATCTGCTCGAGGCCGCCGTCTACTACGAGCAGGGCGACTGGGACCGCCTGCACGCCGGCATCCGCGCGATCGGCCTCAGCGAAGAGGCGATCGGCGAGGTCTACGCCACGGCGATCAAAACTTCGGATCAGTTGTTCACTCTGATCTAGGGCATAACCTGGATGGGGCTATGCCCCTGGATGAGACCATGCAGCGCTTGCTTCGTTGGCTGACCACTCCGCTCGGCGCGCTGACCGCCGTGGCCCTGGTGGCGGTGGCGCTCGGCCCCGGCCTGGCCCAGGCGTCGGGTCATCTCTCCGGTGCCGGCGAGCCGCCCACCTGGTGCCTGGTGCTCGCCTGCGGTGCGTTGGTTGCCGCCGGCAGTTCGTTGAGCTGAGCCGGCCGGACGACAGCCCTTAACAACCCGCTTTCTGGGCCGATGATCGGGTGGTGCGTCTCCGCGCGCCACGAGATCTCGGACCGATGAGGACCTCGCGCTGGAACGGCCGCGGCGAGCGCAAGGCGGGCGCCAACGGCGCCGCCGGTGATCGAACGCCCGCCGCGCTGCTCGACCGCACGACCGACGCCGTCGCCCTCTACGAGCCGGATGAGAGCCGGCCCGGGCAGTACCTGCTGCGCCACTTCAACCAACGCTATGTCGACCTCTGCGGGCTGCCGCGCGAGACCCTCGAAGCCCGCGCCGAGCGAATGCTGCTCTGGTTCCTGCCCGACGACGAGCGAGCCGTCTACTGCCGGCGCGCCGCCTGCGGCAAGGTCGCGCGCGGCGTCGACACGGTGTCGCATGGCGGCGAACAGATCCAGGTCGATTGGCGGCTCTCGCCCATCGGCGACGACGGCTGGCTGTGCGAGACCCAGCGCAACGTCACTCGTCTGATTGCCGCGCAGCAGGAGAACGTGACGCTGCGCAGCCAGGTCGAGGCCGTGCGCGAGGACATGGCCCGGCGCACCGCCGAGCTGGCGCTGATCATCGAGCACGCCAACCAGATGGCCCTGGCCGCCGAGGTGGCCAACACCGCCAAGAGCGAGTTTCTGGCCAACATGAGCCACGAAATCCGCACCCCGATGAACGGCATCCTGGGCATGACCGCGCTGGCGCTCGAGACCGCACTCACCGGCGAGCAGCGCGAGTACCTGACCCTCGTTCGCTCATCGGCCGAGGCGCTGCTCTCGCTGATCAACGACATCCTTGACTTCAGCAAGATCGAGGCTGGCCG
>CAYONP010000145.1:0-9145 GCA_964405335.1 uncultured Fimbriimonadaceae bacterium | reverse complement strand
CGTGCAGGCGGTTCTCGGCCTGGTCGTAGACCACCGACTGCGGGCCGTCGATCACCTCGCTGGTCACCTCCTCGCCGCGGTGGGCGGGGAGGCAGTGGAGGAAGATCGCGTCGGGCTTGGCGTGGCTCATCAGGTCGGCGTTGACCTGATAGGCGGCGAACGCCGCTCGCCGCTGGGCGGCCGAGTCTTCCTGGCCCATGCTCGCCCAGACGTCGGTGTAGACCACGTCGGCGCCGTCGACCGCCGCGCCGGCGTGGTTGGTCACGCCGATGCTCGGGCAGGCGGCGCGCACCTCCTGATCGGGCTCGTAGCCCGCCGGCGTGGCCACCCGCAGCGGCTGACCGAGCTTCTCGGCCAGCAGCATCAGGCTGTGGCAGACGTTGTTGCCGTCACCGACATAGGCGATCTGGGTCGATCGGCCGAGCCCCTTGTGCTCGAGGATGGTCAGGAAGTCGGCCAGCGCCTGGCACGGATGCTCGCGGTCGCTCAGGCCGTTGATCACCGGCACGCCGGCGTGCTCGGCCAGGGCGACGACGGTCTCGTGGGCGAACGTCCGGGCCATGATCCCGTCGGCCAGTCGACTCAGATTGAGCGCCACGTCGGCGACCGACTCCCGGGCGCCGAGCTTGATGTCGCCCGGAGCGAGATAGATCGCATGCCCGCCGAGCTGGACCATGCCGGTCTCGAAGCTGACCCGCGTCCGCAGCGAGGGCTTCTCGAAGACCATCGCCAGCACACGACGCGCGAGCAGCCCTTCGGCGCGCGGCCGGGCCTTCAGCTCCCGGGCCCGGGCGAAGATCGCCTCGACGTCGGTCACGGTCAGATCGGCGATGCTGACCAGGTGCTTGGCTGTCATCGATGTCTCCCTTTCACGCCGCGCCGGACCTTGCTCCGATCCGGCATGGTGAACGAAAACGCGGAGGTTACTCGTCGCCTCGGGGTCGGTCAAGCTAAACCCAGCAAAAGAAAACTGCCGCAAACGAGCGCTCGGGGACCGGTTCGCGTCACGGAGTGATGACGATCCTCCGGGCCGGGGCGCTGAGGTTGCCGGCGCCGTCGCGGGCGCGGACCTGGAGCAGCCAGACACCCGGCGCGCCGGCGGTCAGCTCGGCCTGCTTCCAGCCGGGCCGGAACGAGTCGGGTGCCGCGCCGTCCAGCGCCTGCGTGAGCGTGGCCGCGCAGCCGGCGATGCCGGTGGCGTCGAAGCTGCGCCAGCTCGCCCGCACCGCCCGCGGGCTGGCGCCGACGATGGCCAGGTTGTCGAGTAAGTAGGCCTGGCCGTTGGCACTGCCGCGCTCGAGCAGCGCCAGGTAGCGCATCTGGTAGGCGTCGGCGCTGCGCAATTGCGTCTTGGCCAGGGCCAGCAGATCGATCACCGCGGTGTGCCACTGCCCGTCGGCGACGATGGCCACCTGGCCGAGCGACGGGTAGTTGGCCGACGAGCCGTTGAGCTGCACCGAGTAGTAGCTGTTGTTGAGGTAGAACTGCAGGTGCAGGGCGACCTTCTCGGGCAGGCGGTAGTCGAAGCTGAGGAACGGGTGCTTGGTCAGATCGACCGCCTCGCGGAAGAGGTACCGCCCGGTGCCGCCGGTGGTGATCCGCGCGCAGGGATCGCCGGTCTGCTCGTCGAGCACCACCTCGAGCCGCGACGAGAAGTTGCCCACCGGGAAGGTCATCGCCCCCGCCCCGGCGACGAAGCTCTCATACATCGCCACCGGCTGATCGGCGATGCTCACCTCGGGCGCCGGCGGCGGTTGCTGATCGGCCGCGTAGCTGACCTGGTAATCCCACGCCGCCTCGGGCGTCGGCTGACCGGCCGCGTCGGCGGCGGCCAAGCGCAGCGTCACCGGCGCGCCGTCGGCCACCGGACCGGTAAAGGCGTCGGCAGCCGCCGCCCACCACCAGGTCAACCGGCTGTTCGCCGCGTCGAGCCGCAGGCTGCCCGGCGGCGGCTCGATCGCCTGCTCGCCGACGCGTAGCTTGAGCGAGGCTGGGTCGATCGTCGCCGGGCCGAGTCCCTCGAGCGGCACGGTGACGTCCCACCGGCCGAGCGGCCCGGGCGCCGGGTCGGGCGCGCCCAGGCCGGGCGGCGTGCGGTCGACCAGGAATGGCACGCGCGTCACCACGCTCCAGTTGCCCGCCGCGTCGCGGGACTGAACGGCGATCCAGTGCCGGCCCTCGGGCAGGTCGCCGATGGCCCGCTCGGTCGCCTCGGTCTCCTCGCTCGGCTCGACCGTCTCGTCGCCGATGCCGACGCGGTAGAGCGCGATGCCGCCGGCGTCGTGGCTGCTCCAGCGCACTGTCGAGGCGGGCGTGACCACGGCCACGAAGCGGACGTTGTCGAGCCGATAGGACGCGCCCGGCGCGGCGCCCTGGTAGCCGTAGTCGGCGAAGCTCAGGTCGCGCAACTGGTACATCCGCGGCTCGAACGGCATCATCGCCGCCGCCGCCGGCTGCAGCGCCAGCTCTGCCCGGTGCCAGGCGCCGTCACGGGTCGGCTGCTGGTCGCCGACCAGGGTGGTGTAGGCGCCGTAGCGATCGAGGAACGGCACTCCGAAGACACTGCCGTAGAGCTGCACGGCCAGGTCGAACCGCACCGGCGCGGCGACCTGGTAGTCGAACAGCAGCTCGGGGCAGCGCGCCAGGTCGATCGGCAGGCCGGTCAGCGAGTTGAGGAAGCTGCTGCCGAGCTGGTGGTTGACCACCCGCAGGCTGGTCCCGCCCTCGTCCGCCGCCGACTCACCGTCGAGCAGGAACGAGACCTGCGTGCTGTTCGGGGCGAAGGCAACCTGTCCGGTCTCGAAATCGTGGTACGGCCCGAGACCCTCGATCACCGGCGGGCTCGGCGGCAGCCGGTCGACCCGCTGGCGATAGACTCGGGTGAAGGCGAGCTCATTCGTCGCGCCGGTGGCGAAGGTCGCGCTCAGATGCATCGCCGCCGGCTCGCCGTCGGCGAAGCTCAGGCCGGCGCCGCGCGGATCGATGACCAGTTGCCGCTGCTCCGCGTCGACCGAGACCGCCGCCGCGTCGACCGCCGTCTCGCCGATGGCTAGCGTCGCCTGCCGCGGGGCGCTGTCGCCGAAGGCGACCCGGACGGGCCCGCCGTCCCAGGCGGCGCCGTCGTCGAGCGCGCGGAGCGGCGGCGCCGGCTCAGCCACCAGCACCGGCAGCCGCCGTGTGGCGGTCGGCTCGCCGGCCAGGCTGCCCCGCGCGGTGAGCCAGTAGACACCCGGCTGCGCCGGCGCGGTGAGCGGGGTCGAGAGCGGTGCCTCGGGCGCCGGTGAATCGGGCCGGCCGGCGAAGGTGGCGTGGAGCTGGACCGCGGCGGCCGGGTCGGCGGCGACGGTGACCGTCGCGTCGCCGAAGCTGCCGCTGGTGACCAGGCCGGCGTTGAGCGTCTCGCCCGGCGCCACCTCGGGGACGATGGCGAGGTTGTCGACCGCATACCAGGCGCCGCGCGGATTGCCACCGAAGCCGGCCAGCAGATAGCCCTCGTGGGCCTGTCCGAAGCTCAGCTCGCCGAGGGTCACCGCCTCGCCGCCGAAGGCCCGGCGCAGCGCCGCGCCGAGCGGCAGCCGGCAGGCGTGCCATTGACCATCGGCCAGGATGCCTTCGGGCCGCACCAGCACCGGCAGCAGCGGCGAGTCGTCGGTCGCGCCGGTCAGCGGCACGGTGAACCGCCGGCCGTTGAGCGTCAGGTAGAGGTTGATCCGCGCGGACGGCGGCAGGCAGTAGTCGAAGCGGAGCACGGCGGCGCGGGAGAGGTCGAGCGGCAAGGCGGCGGCGATCGGCGCGAGGACCTCGAACGAACCGCCGGGCAGCGGATTCTCGACCCGCAGCGCGCGCCGGCCGGCGACCTCGGTGCGCTCGACCAGCAGCCGGCTGTGGGCATCGCGCGGGGCCCAGCCCTCGGTCGATTGGTCGAACTCGTAGTAGAGCCCCGGCGCCTCGGTGCAGGTCAGCACGGTCTGCCCGGTGACCGGCTCGCTCGGCCCGACCGGCGGCAGATCGACCAGCGCCGGCGGCATCCGCTTCTGTTCATAGGTGATCCGCACCCGCGCCAGGACGACCTCGTTATCCTGGGTCCAGACGGCGACCTGATGCCCATCCGACCTCGGCGCGTCGGCGTCGAGCACCGGCACGTTGTCGAACAGCCCGCGCAGCGTGCCGTCGACATACCGGCTCTTGACGTAATACCAGGCCCCATGCACGTCGCGGCCGGCGCGGATGTAAGGCACGTCGATGTAGCGCTGGCCCTGATCCTCGCGCGTCCGCGGCACCAGCGGCCGGTCGGTCTCGGCCAGGACCTCGGCGCCGTGCGCATAGCGGGTCAGGGTCGATGACCAGTCACCGTCCCACGCGCCGGGGATGAGGCTGAAGCCGCTGGCCAGATCGAACGGCCGCGCGGCAAGGGTGCAGTTGAAGTCGCCCGGCCGCGGGTAGTAGCCGACCCAGCCGCTGCCGCCGACCGGTGTCTGCATCCGCATCCCGGCGTAATACTCGACCGTCACGTTGCCGTCGAAGGCGGCCTTGTGCCACAGCGCGCCCAGCTCGCCGCGGGCCAGGGCGGCCATCTGGCTCCAGGTCGGCGTGCAACTGAACCGGTTGGTGATCTCCCACTCGCCCTGCTGAATCCACTGGTCCGGCGCGTGCTCGAAAATCTCGTCGATCACCCCCTCGCGGCGGCAGGCGACCTGATAGAGCGCGTCCTGATCGGCCACCCGCAAGGCCACCCGCGGGCCGCGCAGAGGCTGCGGGTCGTGGTAGACCAGCAGGTCGGCGCCGTCGCCCTCGACCCAGGTCACCCCGCCGTCATGGGCGATGACCAGCTCACCCACCTCCGCCGGCAGCGGCGCTTCGAGCACCCGCACGCCGGCGCGGAAGAGGTGCAGACTGCCGCCCTCGGCACCGGCGCCGACGATGTGCAGGGCATAGCCGTCACCAGCGCCGGGCGCCTCGAGCCGCATGGCGTGCGCGGCGTCGGCGTCGGCCGGCGGCTGCCAGGACTCTTCGGCGGCGTTGAGCAGCAGCGCCAGGCTGCCCTTGGCCGGCACGGTCAGGCGGTAGGCGCGGTAGAAGTCGCCCTTGTGCCAGTAGACCTGCTGGCCCATGGCGTCGGCCTTGGGCTCGCCGACCGGCTGCCAGTCGGCCAGGCTGCTGGCCCAGTTGAGCATGTACGGATCGCCGGCGAAGTTGGCGTTGTCGACCACCACCTCGGTGTCGACCGGCACGTGCTGGCGCAGCAGCAGGTCGCTGAACGTTGCCGACACGCCCTCGCTGAGCAGCCCGAGCCGGCCCGCCGGCGGCTCGGCCAGCGGCGCGCGCAGCCGCAGCAGACCGTCACGGCGAAGCTGCAGCCGGCCCGGCGTGGTCAGGTCGAGGGCAACCTGGTGCGTCCGCCCCGGCGTCAGGCTGTCGGTGACCAGGCCGAGCGGCTGGTCGACGCCGTCGACCAGGCGGCCGATGCGCAGCCGGCTGCTCGCCGTCTGCCAGACAGCGTAACCGTGGTTGCGCTCATCCTGCCACGACCAGACGAAGCCGACCTCGCCGGGCTGATCGAAGCGCACCTCGGCCTCGAGGCGGAACGGCCCGCCGGCCGGGTCGCCCAGCTCGTAGACCGCCGCGCCGGCCGGCGAGACGAGCTGCCGCGGCACCGGCGGCCCGGTCTCGGGCTCGCCGTTGACGCCGCCGAAGCGCCACGTGCCGTGGGCGGCACCGTTGCGCTTGAGCACCGCGCCGCGATCGAGCGGCCAGGAGAGGTTGGTCTCGACCTTGATATCGTCGAACAGCGTCTCGACCGCGCCACTTGTCCACAGGCCCATCGGCCCGCCGGTCGCCTCGGGATCGAGCCAGTCGAAGACCAGCGCGCCGTCGAGGTAGCACTGCAGCCGAGGTCCGCGCAGGCGGATGCCGAGGCGGTACCATTGGTCGGCCATGAGCAGCGTGCTGCCGCCACGCAGCACCGTCTCGGCGCCGTCTTTGACGCGGACCAACTCGATCCGCCGCGGGCGCAGCGTGCGCTCGCGGAAGTCGGCGCGGAGCAGCCAGTAGTCGCCCGGCGCGCGGTAGCAGGCGATGATGCCGGCGACCGCGCCGCGGCTGCGGATCGCCACCGAAGCGTCGTAATCGCTCCAGAACGGATAACCGGCGGTGACCGCCGCCGGCTCGGCATCGGGGCTGTGCAGGCCCAAGCTGAACGGGTTGACCGACAGCCGCACGTCGGCCCGCGGGTTGGTCTCGCTGACCGAGTAGAACCGCCACCCGCCATGCACATGCTGCCAGACGCCGAGCTGCTGTTGCTGCTCGGTGCGCATGAAGTCGTCGGAGAAGAAGATGTCCTCGGCTGGTTGGTAACCGTCCGCGGCGATGGTCAGGCCGTCGGCCTCGGGCACGGCCACCTGCCCGCCGCGATAGACCCCGTCCATGACATCGAGCAGGTAGCGGCCGTCGAGCAGCACGTAGAGACTGCTCTCGCGGAGGCGGAGAATCAGCTCGTGTGGACCGTCGCCGAGCGCGGTGGCCGCGCTGGCGATGCGCCGCGCCGTGCCGCCGTCGAGCCGCTCCAGGCGCGTTTCGCCGTCGGCCAGGGCAAGCCGGTAACCGTGCTCTGCGTCCTGCAGGGCGAAGAGGAATTCGCGTGGCGAGCCGTCGGGCAGCGCGAGGCGAACGTCATGCTGCCGGTCGGGTGTGGCAACCAGCGTGCGGTAGCCGGCGGGCGGCTCCTGGCCGCCGGCGGCGCCGGCGGCGAGCAGGACGACCAGCCAGGTGCGGAGCCGTCTCACCCCGCGGCGTTGTAAGCGTTCATGGCCGCTTCGATTCCCTGCTGACACCAAGTGATGACCCCATCGGCGGCCCGTTCGACGGCCTCCTGCATGACCGGACGCTCCTCCTCGGCAAAAGTGCCGAGGACGTGGTCCAGCGCGTCCTCGCCCGGCGCGGCGATGCCGATGCGCAGCCGCGCGAACTCGTCGCTGCCCAGCTTCGCGATGATGTCGGCCAGGCCCTTCTGCCCGCCGTGGCTGCCGTCGCGTCGAAAGCGCAGCCGCCCGAGCGGCAGATTGAAGTCGTCGCAGACGACCAGCAGCCGCTCGAGCGGCACGTCGTAGTAGCGCAACACCGCCGCCACCGCGTTGCCGCTGAGATTCATGTAGGTCAGCGGCTTGACCAGCAGCCACTGCTCGCCGGCCTGCTGAATCTGGAAGACGTCGGCCTGGTGTTTGTTCCACGATCGGGCCGGCGGCAGGCGGTCGAGCAGCCGCTCGACCACCACAAACCCGACGTTGTGACGCGTCGCGCGGTACTTGGGGCCCGGATTGCCCAGGCCCACGATGAGCCGCCTAGTCGTCGCTTCCGGTTCCCTCGGCCGGCGCATCCTTGGCAGCCGCACCCTCGGCCTCCTCGGCGCCCTCGACCGGCGCGGCCTCTTCCTCGGCCTCCTCGACCGGCTCTTCCATCACCGCCGGCACCGCGCAGGTGACAATCGTCTCGTCGGCGTCGGTGACCAGCCTCACCTCGGCCGGCATGATCAGGTCTCCGGCGCTGAGGCTGGTGTCGAGCGCGAGGCCGCTGATGTCGACCGCGATCGACTCCGGAATGGTCAACGGCAGGCAGGCGACGCTGACTTCGCGCCGGACCAGCTGCACCACGCCGCCGCGGTCGGCGCCCGGAGCATGGCCGACCACCTCGAGCGGCACCTCGACGGTCACCTCCTCGTCCAGCGCGATGGCGTGGAAATCGAGGTGCAGCGGCTCCTTGCTCACCGGCTCCTGCTGGATCCGCTTGAACAACACCGCCAGCGGCGCGGGCTCGCCCTCGATGCTCAGGTTGATCACCCCGGCCGTGCCGTGCTCGCGGAGCAGCCGCGACAGCTCGCGCGAGGCGACCTCGACCGAGCGCGCGGCCACTTTCTTGCCATAGACCACGCCCGGCACGTAGCCGTCGCGGCGCGAGGCGCGGGCGCCGCCCGAGCCGGTCCGGGCGCGATCGCGCGCCGCCAGTTGTACCGCTTCCATGTTACTCTCCGTCGGCCGGCTCACCCCGCGCGATCAGCAGTCCCTCGGCCCGGGCGAGCTGCGCCGGGGTGTTGACCCCCAGACAGACCTCCTCGGGCGCAATCACCGCCACCACCGGCTCGCCGCGCCGGCCGTAATGCCGCGCCACGTCGGTGATGTAATACTCACCCGCCTGGTTGTCGCACTGCAGCGACTCGAGCACCTGCCAAATCTCGGGGCACCAGAAGGCGTAGAACCCGGCGTTCAGCTCGCGCAGCGCCCGCTGCTCCGGCGTGCAATCGCGCTCCTCAATCGTGTCCATCACCAGCCCGTCGTCGCCGCGGATGACCCGCCCATACTCGAGCGGCTCGGCCGGGATCATCGAGACCAGGACCGCCTTGACCCCGTCGACCAGCGCCGCGCGCATCGCGGCGAGCGTCGCCGCGTCGAGCAGCGGCGTGTCGCCGTTGAGCACGAACAAACGGCCGGCGAAGCCGTCGAGCAGCGGCCGCGCCTGGGCCGCGGCATGGCCCGTGCCGAGCTGCTCGGCCTGCAGCGCGAACTCGACCGGATAGTCCGCCAGCGCCGCCTTGACCTGCTCGGCGCCATGGCCGACGACGACCACGATGCGCCCGATGCCGGCCTCACGGCAGGCTCGGACAATCCACTCGACCAGCGGGCGGCCGGCGGCGCGGTGGAGGACCTTGGGCAGGTCGGAGTGCATCCGCTTGCCCTTGCCCGCCGCCATGATGACCGCCGCTTCGTCCATCGCCTCGCCCGTCGCCGCGGGATCGGGTGCGGGTCACTGGGGCGCCAGGATTCGAACCTGGGATCGAGGATCCAAAGTCCCCTGCCTTGCCACTTGGCCACGCCCCACCGCCAGGCGGCCATCTTAGCCGACAGGCGCAAGATCGGTCAACCGCGCGGCCGGGACGCGAGGTTACCCCCGAGCCTGCCCGGCGTGCAGGTAGGGCCCGTTCGCCGAACGGGCCGGCCGGCTCGGCGAGGCGGACCTACCCGGCGTGGCCGTCAGCGCGACCTAACCCCCCGACCCCCTTCCCGCGGGGGGCAGGGGGGGTCAAGGCCCGAGGCCCCTGATTCCGTTCGACCCAGAAGACAACCCCTCCCACAGACTCCCCCGACCCCCCCCCGGC
>CAYONP010000144.1:0-9287 GCA_964405335.1 uncultured Fimbriimonadaceae bacterium | reverse complement strand
GGTCCGTATCCGCGACGGGGATGCAGACATTCGCGAGTACCAGCTTCCGGCGTCGGCTCGGCTCCCGTACACCGATCGGCGCAACATGCCGGGGTCTGGCGTGGTGCGGGGTGACTGGTTCTTCGTCCTGAGCTCGCCCACGAGAACCAGTTCTGGTGTCAGACAGAGCAACCAGAAGGACATCGAGACGCACCACGGTACTACGCCAGATCGGCTGGAGATGTCTACCTGGCCAACCCCGCAGAGAGGATTGCCGAAGAGCACCTAAGGAGTCTGACTACATGGCCATGATGGGAGGTCGCCGCATCCCGGCACTCGTTGTCGCGGCGGCGCTAGTGGTGCCGCGACATTGTGGCGGGCAACAGGTGCAACCAGCGCGGCCGGATGAAGCGAGGGCAGTGGTGCTGGCCGCCGAGGGCGTGCCGGATCTGGAACTGGTCTATGCCGGGCTGGACGTTGTGGTTAAGCGGGCTGAGCTGCAGGTTTTGCCTTGGCCGCTGCACATCCTGCGAAGCGTCGATGCACGAGCAGACGGCGTCTGGTTCGCCGTCGATCCATGGTCGCGGCGGGTTGTGGCGAGATCTTGCGAGCGCCACGGTCCGAGGGAGCTCGGCTGGGCACCAACTGGCGATGTGAGCGACATGCTGACTATCGCCGAAGCGATCGGCATCGCCCAGGCGGAGTTTCGAGCACGCGAGCCCGACGTGGAATTGGAGCGGTACGCGGTATCACTGAGGCTCCCAGGACTGACGGGAGATTTGGTTGAGCGTGGTAATTACCCGCGGTACTGTGACTATATTGATGTTGGCTTCACAAGATCGGAGGGTCTCCCGGCGGGTCTTCAGTCACCAAACAACGATCGTGCTCGCGTGGTCATCCGTTCCACGAGCGGGGGCGTGTGGCAGTTCTCGCGCGTCCGCTTGGAGTATGACTTCGAATGGCCGCCGCGCATCACCAGGGAAGCAGCGACTGCGATAGCGGTCGCTGCGGCAAGGCGCGAAGGGGCTGGCTTCGCCGACGTCACGCGCGTGTCGAGTGCCCTCCTCGCCAGCCGTCGCAGCGAGCAGCACTTCGTGCCGGTGTGGACGGTCTCCGTTGGCTGGCTACCTGAGGAGCACGTGGTCACCGGCCAAGACACTCGCTGGAGCGACGTGATGCTGGTGGACATTCACGCGAACACCGGCGATGTGCTTGGCGTAGAGCAGGGCATCCTTGCCGATCCTCAGGACTTCAGAATCTCTGCGGAGCAGCTTGCGGTTTACCTCGACGTCGATCCGTCTCCGCGGCCATGGACCATCGCCATCGAAGGTCTGCTCCACTGGGGCATCATCCACCCACGGCCGCACGTCGACCAAGCCGGCCGCCTGTTCGTGCCGAGTTGGTTCGCCTGGCTGATGGGCGTGCGGATCGAGGAGGACGAAACCGGGTTCTTACTGAGCGGCGTGCGGACCGTCCGGCGAGCGAAGGACGCGGCGAGGGTGATCGATGGCGAGGCCTGGCTACCGCTGACCGCCGTGGCCGCGGCGGCGGAGGCGACGGTCGATTGGGAGCCTGACCAGCGCCGGCTGCACATCCGTCCGACCTGGCCGAGGTACCAGCCTGCGCCGGAGGACCGCTCGCCGCGGGAGATTGACGATGGGGTTGGCGAGCTGGCGCGGTAGCCGGGCGCCGGTCAGGGCGCTCGTTTTGGTGGTGGTTCTGGCGGCGGCGTGCGCGGGTCAGGAGCGGCTGTTCGAGGACCAGCAGCCCACCATCTCGCCAGACGGCCATCAGGTGCTGTTCGTCTCGACCCGCCCGGCGGTCGGCCGGAGCGCCGAGCAGGCGCAGACCAACGCCCTGTTCATGGTGCGGTGGGACGGCGACGGGCTCGCCTGCCTGGAGACCGCCAACGTCACCGCCGCAGCCTGGTCGGCCGACGGGCGGCAGATCGCCTACTGCGCCGCCGGCGAGCTGGTGGTGCTGGACCTGGCCACGGGCGAGCGCCGGCGTTGGCGGGCCGAGCCGGGGCGACAGGGGCATCGGACCAACTATGGGAGCGTCACCTGGCTAGACGACGGCCGGTTGGTGTTCACGCGTCACTGCGTCGTCGGCGAGCCGGCGCTGCTGCTCCTCGATCCGGCCGAGCCGGACGCCATCACGGTGCTGGTCGAGCGCCCGAACCCGCTGGAGAGCTGGGGCGGGCTCTGTTCAGACCGTGCCGGCCGGCTCTTCGCGGCGCTCTATCGGCCCGATTACCAGCGCCGAACTTACACCCTGTTCCGGTTCGAGCGGGTGGAGCCGGGCGCCGAGGCGGTCGCGCTGATCGATCCCTTCGCCCACGGCCAGCGCCTGCGGCGCGCTCCCGACGGCCGGCTGCTGGGCACCTCCCACATCCGCGAGGGCCGCAACGTGTGGATCGATCCCGAGACCGGGGCGCAGGAGACGGCCCTCGTCCCGCTGGTCGACTATCCGGACGCGACGCGGCGGATCCGAACTCGCCGTAGCGGCACGGTAACGCTGGACCTGACCCCGGACGGCACGACGTTCGTCTTCTCTCACGATTACTGGACGCAGCGCGAGGGCGACCCGCGCGCGACGGTGCTGTGGGTCTGCCCGGTCGAGGGCGGCCCGCCCCGGCTGCTGACCCGCCCCGACCCGACGCCGGTGGCGATGTGGTCGCCGGCGCAGGATGGTTGAGGCACGCTGCGCGCGACAAGGCGCATAGGCCCGCATAACGGCCGATTGCGGTCGGTTCAAGTGGCATACCCACCACCTACGACCCGGGCGGGTGGTCGCTGACAGCCGTCTCGCTGCGTCGTGCGCGGGCCGAGCTGCTCGCGGGCATTCGCCAGGTCGGCCCTCGCGGACGCGTGAAGTCAAACCACCCCGTACCCACGGCACTTGCGCCGCCGTGCACCATCGGGCACACTCGTCGGACCACCTTCGGCGCGTCCGCCGGGGGCTCGGTTGGAGCAGGGGATGGTCGGTCAGCTCGCCAGTGGGTCGGCCCGCTTGTACGTGCTGCTAATAGTCTGTGATGTTGCGGTATCCGGCGTCGCCGGCGCTGCAGAGCTGCCTGCCGACGTCGATCTCGCGGCGGTCGTCGAGCGCCTCTGCGCGCGCGAGGCGGCCGTCACTGCCCTGAGCGGGCTGTTCTCCGCGACCTCGTTCAAAGGCCCGGCGCACGACTTGGCGCAGGCGCAGGATCTGGCTGTCCTCGGAATGGAGTACGAGCCCTGTGGCGACCACGGCCTGGCCCTGGTCCGCTTTGCGCTCGAGCCCGGCCGGCGGCGCACCGACACGCTCGTGCTGGCCGACGGGCCGGGCCCTTGGGGGCGCGGCATGCTCGGCAGCCTTCCGGGTGACGACGATCTCGTCCCGGAGGATCTGCTCGGCTTCGCGCCGACGCCCGGATGGTCGCCGCCGGTGCGGACGGAAATCTACGACGGCCAGCGTGCCGTTCACTTCAACCGCCGGACCGGGCGTTTGGACGTCATCCACCAGACCGCCGATCCGGCCGAGCTCGACTCGTCCCTCGAGGATGCGCTCGGCCTGCGTGTCGGCGGCATGCCGATCGGCCGGCTGATGCAGACCGCGCTCGACGGCGAAGCCCCCGCACGGTGGGCCGAGCTGCTCGCGGGGTATCGGCTGCGGCTCGTCGCGGACGATCCCCGCGAGCACGCCGGGATTCCCTGCGAGGTCGTGCGACTCACCGCCGCGCGGGACGAGTCGCCGGATCTGGCGGTACTGGAGGTCGAGCTGTGGCTTGCCCCGGGTCTGGGCTACGTGCCGGTGAGGATCGACCGCTGGTGGGTCGTCGACGCCGAGCGCGATCGCTCCGCCGCGGAGGTCTACGTCGCCGAGGGGTTCACTGAACTGGTCGACGGGGTCTGGCTGCCACGACGGACGACTCGGCATGCCTTCACCTACCGGCCCGGCATCGAGTGGCCGCTGGACCAGACCCTGGTGGTGGTGTTCCATCGGTTGGCCGCAGGGATCGCCGAGCCCGAGCCCGGCCCCTCGCCCTACGCACTCGACGTGCCGTTCGGCGCCTACGTCTCGGACGCTGAGGGCTTGTTGGGGGTGACCAGCGGGCTCAACCTCGGCGTCGCGCCGGATGAGCTGTGGCGGCGATGGCTCGAGCCGTTTCCCGAGCCGCCGGCGTGACGGCCGCGCGGCCCTACTCCTCGGCGGCACGCGCCGTCGCGTCGAGGATCAACCGCATGGCCAGGACAATCAGGTCCTGCATCGTCACCTCGAGCCGGTCGGCCCGCCGGCGCACCGCGTCGCGCAGTGAGCGGGGCACGCGGGTGGCCAGATAGACCGTCTCCTCCTGCAGGTGCCGGCGCACCCGCTCGCCATGCACCTCGACCGGCTCGGCCTCGGCCGCGTCGTCGAGCCGGGCGCGCCACTCGTCGGGCAGCAGCGCCTCGGCGCTCGGCGGCCCGGGCTCGGAGGCCGGCTCCGGCTCGACCGGCGGCTCATCATGCGGGTCGCCGAGCTTGCCGGTGGCATCGGCAATGGCCGCCTCGACGGCGCGGAGCGCGGCCCGGCGGTCACGTCGGCTCATCTTCGCCTCCTCATCTCGACGGCGGAGGAGCACCCGCCGCCCGGCATTATGTATCCTTGCGATTGGACGGAGCCGGTGCGGCACCGTCCGGCAGTCCCAGCCGGTGGAGCAGCGCGTCGGTCACCGCGCAGATGTCGTCCCACGCGTTGTCGGCCCGGCTGTACGACCGATCCACTACCGCGCAGCCGTCCCAACGTGCCTGCGAGTAGCAACTGTAGCGACGCACCACTGGATCGATCGCCGGCAGCCCCTCGGCCCGCGCGGCCAGCACGCACTCGACGCCTTCACGACCGACCGGATGCACCGCGTTGAAGACGATCGCCAGCGGCGGCGAGCCGCGGCTGACCAACGCGCGGTGCAGGTCGCCGGCGGCACGCATCGAGTCGCGGTCGCCGCAAGCGACGATGACCACCAGGTCACCCGCGCGGGCCAGCTCCTGTCGGATTTCGGCGTCGGGGTGGGGCGCGGTGTCCCAGACCACCACCTCGTGCTCGGGCGCGGCACTGGCAGACAGGCGGCGCAGGTCGTAGGCTGGGAAGTAGCCGGCCTCGGCGGCCCAGGCGCTGGAGGTGCCGCGGCTGTCGAGATCATAGAGCCCGACGTCGTGGCCGAGCTGGCGCAGTCGCGTGGCGACGTGGAAGGCGAGGGTGGTTTTGCCGACGCCGCCCTTGTCGGCCATGAAGACGAGGTCCATGTCAGCCCTACCTGGTGCGGACGCCGCCGTGGTGTCCCGGCGGCGAGCTGTCTCCGCGGCGCTCGCTCGCTTGGCAGGATAGCAGAGTCGCGGCTGTGAGGCTAGTGCATCGGTCTCATGATTGGTGCCTCATTGCCATCACAAGGCAGTGGGTAGGTGCGTGGGCTGCTCAGAGCGCTCTACGGCTCCGTGGCGCGCTGCATTGGAAGTGGTCGCGCGGCCATGTTAGCAAGCTAGCTAACGCTTCGGCCGCCGAGCGCCAGCACACCGGAGCCCACGGCGAGATCCGCGTCCTCGCCCCCGCGCACGGAATCACCAAAGCAGACCGATCCGGCGCGGGGGCGTGCCAGCAGAGGCTCAGCGGATCGCCATCTGCAGACCGTCGCCTCGGCGGGCTGACGACACCGCTACGCGATGATCGGGTGGTCCGCGAGTAGGCTGGAGCCACTCCACTTGGTGTTGGAGCGCCGGCGGCCGGCGACGAGTTGCGGCGTCCACGTGGTATCACCGGCAAACCGCGGCTGCGCCACCGACGATCTCGCCCGCGAGGTCAGCATCATCCCCCTCAATGGGCTAGACTCCGCCACGGGGGAGACCGACATCATCTAGATGCGGTGCGAGTGGCTCTACGCCGAGCCGGAGGAGCTGGCGCGGAGGGACCCCGAATACTGTGACATCATCTGGAGTATGCTCAGACGACGAGGGTATGAGCGTCACCATCCGGTCTCTGGGAGTGGAGGCGGCCGTCGACCGCGGCCGCTGGACCGGCGACGCGATGCTGGTCCGCTACGCCGAGGTGATTAGCGGCACCGTCGAGCCGACCGGCGCGACACCGAGCGTCGATGGGCTGATGGCGCAGGCGGTAATTGACCTGCTCGGCGGCGAGATCATCGCATCGTCCGAGCCGGATGCGGAACCGGGGCGGGTCTACTGATGCTCCTGGGGCCGCGCGCGCCGACGCGGGACCGTCTCGCAAAGCGAGACGGCGGGAAGGGAGTGATTCGTGAGCACGCTGCACCTCGGGGTCGACATCGACGGCGACCGCGGGCTGAGCCGAAAGATCCGCGGCCTGACGCGGGCCGTATCCAACCGGTCGTCGACGATGGAGCAGAGGCTCAGCACGAAGGGCGGGCACGAGCCACGGACCGACGGCGAGGGCTACCCGAACCCGCCCTGGGCTGCGCTCAGCGCGCGGCGTGGGCAACCTGACCGACACGGCACGCGCGCATCGTGATCGCCCTTGACGCCACGCGCACCCCGCCCGACACTGCCCGCCAGGGTGACCTGCCGATGAGCGACCTGCGGCCTCTCCTCGACCAACTCGAACAGGATGGCTTCCTGGTGCTGCCCGACGCGCTCGCGCCCGACCAGGTTGGCCTCCTCCGCGACGGAGTCGAGCGCGCCTTCGCCACCGCCGATGAGGAGTGCCGCCTGCGCGGCGGCCTGAGCGACATCTGGCGGCCGCGCCTGTTCGAGCACGGCGAGCCGTTCGAGGAGGTGATCGACAACCCGCGGGTGATCGATCTGGTCGAGGCGATCCTCGGCCCCGACTGCCACCTGATTGCCAACAGCGCGCTGAAAACCGGGCCGGGCGAGGGCATCTCGGGCTGGCACGCCGACGAGACCGTCCGCTTCCCGCGCCCCCGCGACGTGCCGCTCGACCCGCGCATCCCGCTCCCTTGCCTGGTGCTCAACTTCAACTATTACCTGTGCGACGTAGACGAAGCTCTCGGACCGACGCAGTTCGTTCCTGGGAGTCACCGTAGTGGCCGGCAGCCGGAGCCCGAGGATTTGGACCAGGCTGGCCAACCACACTATGCCGGGCGCGTGGTGTTCAGCGCCGTCGGCACTGCCGGAACCGCGGTGATGTGGAATGACCAAACCTGGCACCGTGGCGCGGTCAATCAAACGACCGATCGCTGGCGCTACGTCCTGCAGGCGCCATACGGTCGGCGATGGATCAGCCAGCGTTTCTGGCCGTTCGTCAACTACCGCCTGCCCGACTCGGTCGTCGAGCGCGCCAACTCCCGCCGCCGCCGGCTGCTGGGCCTGCACGGGTTTGGTGCGTATGGGTGATTCGGCGGCTGGCGGACCCCGGCGCGGCGGACGGCACCGCCGTCGAATAGCCGCGCAGCCCGCCCCGTTCGCCGATGCGGTCGGTGTATTAGGCGACGCGGCTCAGGCCGCCGTCCAGCTCCTCCACGCCGGTCCGGTTGCCCACCGGGTCGTAGCTGGCGGTGTACATCGCCAGCTCGACCCCCTCCGGATCATAGTAGACGCGGCTCGCCGCGCGGCCGGCGGGGTCGTAGGTCTGGCTGACCGTCACGCCGTTGGCCAGGCTCTGCCGCGCCTCGCGGCCGAGGGCGTCCCAGCTCCAGGTGGTCGCCTCGCCGAACGGGTTGACCACCTCGGCCAACTGCCCGCGCGGGTCGTAGGCGTAGGTCGTCACCCCGCCGTCCTGGTCGACCATCCCGACCCGGCTGCCGAGTTGCCGGCTTAGTCGTGTGAGCAGTCGGTCAGTCCGGTCGCGTCGCTCGTCAGGGCCGGCCGCCCGGCCCATCCATATCTGCTAGGCGAATCGGCGCTCCAATTTCACTCAGACCATAACTATAGTGCACCCACGCACCTGTTAAGGAATCGGTTACATCAAATAGCAGAACAATCTCGTGCTGTGGCACTATATACGAGATTCCCCCGGGTTCGCTGACGGCAATTCGCCGTGACCCGGCGGTGTCGCGCGTAGCTGAGCCCATAAGCTGCCGAACGTCGACATCAGAACCCAACGCAAAGGCCACTCGGTCGAGACTGTCGCCGTATCTGAGATGGCCTTGGATGATGTGTGGCGTCAGGTGCTGATTCCAGCCGAATAACCATATCCACAACGCCACGACTCCTATGGCAGTCACAGCGCACCGTCCAGTAAGACCAATGAGCCGGCCTGGACCTCGACTGCATGTGCGGGTGGTTGTGTGCATCGTAGTCCTCCCTGCTGGTTGGACAGTCGGCAACTCATGTCACAGGCGGCATCGGGAAGTACGAGGACGGCTCATTTGCGAACGAGCCAGGCGGCACCAGGTACGGAGCATCTTTACCTAGGCATAGGGCTAGGAGATTCACGCACGCCCTAATCTCGAGCCCGTGCTGGGTGCAACTGACGGTAACGCAAGTACTGCCATCTACCTTCAATAGCACACCGGCAATGATGAAGGCGTCCGCATCGTACCAGATGCCGCATCGAGCAGCATGAGCTGGCTTCGTGTGGTCCTCTGGTATCACCCACAGCAGCATGCCACGACAGCTGCAATCGATCGTCAGACGGCCCTTTCGCCCCTTGAATGCACAGATACACAACCGAAACAGGCCGAGGGGATCGAAGTGCTCAACTGGCCGGGCATCGACGTAACCGTAGAGTGACACGGACAGTCCCAGCCCGGCTGCCCAGCCACCGCAGGTGTGCGACGGCCAGGCCGGGCCGAGGCACCGGCCGCCTTCGTATCGCTCGGATGCGAACCGCAGCACGAGTGGCTCGACTCGCCCACGCCGCATTCCGACGACAGGATCCCGACTCACCCATCTCCCCACCCCCGCCTCATACCACCTCGCCCTCACATACACCCGCTCCGCCCCCTCCCAGAAATACCCCACCTGCCCCCCAAACCGCAACGAATTCACCGTCGAACCCGTGACGATTTGCTCCACCCCAAACGCCTCATACAAATACCGGTCGGTAATCCCTCCGCCGTTGAACAACGCCCGCGTGTTGGCGCTCAGGTCGAAGGCGTAGTAACTAGAGGTGGAGTTCCGGCGTTGGCTCGACAGACCGCCCCATACGCCGGGGTAGTCTGTGTATTGCGCGAGTCTGGCCAGCGTGTCGTCCAGCTCGGCCAGCAGGTTGACGCGGTCCCAGACGAAGTGCGTGGTCGACCCGCCGCCGGTCTTCTGCCGGCGCAGGCCCGTCGCATCGTAAGCGCTGGTCTCGACCGTCTCGACGTCGTCGACCTCGACCGCCGGCGAGCACAGCAGCTCGCCGGCGGCGGCGGTGTA
>CAYONP010000143.1:0-9497 GCA_964405335.1 uncultured Fimbriimonadaceae bacterium | reverse complement strand
CCCCGGACCGCCGGCTTCCAGCCGGCTTCGGGTTGGGTCCGCACCGCGGACCAATGCCGCCGGGCTTGACGGCGTGGTCCGCGGTGCGGACCCTACACCGGTTGACCGATGCGGTCGGGCGGTTCTGCGATACCGCCGGCCTTCACCGTCGCTCGGCCGCGACGATAGCAGGATCGCCGCGCCCGGCGCGAACCGGGCGGCGAGAGGTGTCATGCCCGAGCCAGACCCGGCGCCGCGATGGCCCGCCGGCGCGATCATTCTGCTCGCTGTGCTGCTGCGCGCCGGCGTGGTGCTCTCGGGCATGGCCGGCGGATTCGATGAGCTGCCGGGCGACGCCCTCTACTACTCGACTATCGCCGAGAACGTGGCGGGCGGCAACGGCTTCCTCGAGTTCAAGGCGCGGGCCTATCGGCCGCCTGGATTGCCCGCCCTGCTCGGCGCCGTCTACGCCGTCGCGGGGGTCAGCCCTGGCCTGGGCAAGCTCGTGCTCTGCCTGGTCGCCGGGCTCGACTGCTGGGTGCTGATGCTCCTGGTCGGCCTGGTCTCGACCCGCCGCGCCGCGCTGCTGGCCGGGCTCTTCTTTGCCTGCTACCCGGTCTATCTCGACCAGCCGGCGCGACTGGTGCCGGTGGTGCTCTATCTCCTGCTGCTCCATCTCGCGCTCTGCCTGCTGCTGCTCGCGCTGCGGCGCGAGTCGCTCCGCCTGCACCTGGCCGCCGGCGTGGTGCTCGGGCTCTCGGCGCTGACCCGCGAGATGTCGCTCGCCGTGCCGTTCGCCGTCGCCTGCTGGTACCGCACCGACCCGGAGCGACGCCCACTCGGCCGCGCCTGGCTGGCGCTCTGCGCCGGACTCGCGGCGGTCGTCGGCGTCTGGACGGTGCGCAACTTCGTCGTCCTCGGCGGGTTCGTGCTGATCACCACCAACGCTGGGATCAACCTGTACGAGAGCAACCGCGCCGAGTATGACCTGTGGACCTACGACTGGGTCATCCCGCCGGGGATCGACTGGGACCAGGGCGCCGGCGAGCTGGCGGCGCACCAGCAGGGCGCCCGGCTGGCGCTCCAGTTCGCGGCGACGCACCCGCTGCGCACGCTGAAGCTGTGGGCGATCAACCAGTATGTGCTGTGGCGGCCGCCGTTCCACGGCCTCGCCGAGGCGGCGGGCAAGGAGCGAATCCTGCGCCTGGTCGCGCTGATTGCCTATCTGGCCTTGCTGGTGCTGGCCTGGCTCGGCTACCGCGCGCCGGGCGACCGCCGGCCACTGCAGCTCGTGCTCTGGCTCTGCGCCTGGCTCAGCCTGCCGTTCATGCTCTGCTACGCCAACCACACTTACCGCATGCCGATGGAGTCGTTGTTGATGCTCCCCGCGGCCGTCGGCGCCGACCGGCTCTTGCGCCGGCGCGGTGGTTAACCACCTAGTCACCGTCCGCCCTGGAGTTGGCACTCCGCTTGCACACCGCAGCGGGTAAGATCCTCCTGGAGGCACGGGCGATGACCTTCCGCCGGTCGGCAGAGAGCAGGCGATGGATCCTCGGCTTCGCCGCGGCGCTGCCGCTGCTGGCGCTGGCCTATGCCGCCCTGATCGCCCTCTACGCCCCGCCCGCGCCGGAGTCGGAGCAGCCGCTCCGGCTGTCACAGCAGCTTGCCGGCCAGCCGCCGGTGATCAGCGCGCTACTGATCCTCATCGCGCTCTGGGCGGCGCTGGCCATCGTGCGCGAGGCGCTGGCCGAGGTCACGATCGACGACACCGGCCTGACGGCTCGCTACGGCCCGCGCCCGGTGCGGATTGAGTGGGACAAGGTCGTCCAGGTCGATTTCAAGCTGCGCAACAGCAGTTACCTGATGGTCGGCTCGCAGGGCGAGCGCGTCGAGGTGCAGCTTGGCTGGGTGCCGCCCGAGCAGCGGCGCGAGCTGCTCGAGGCCCTTCACGCGCGGACCGCTGAGGTGTGGCGGCGGCAGCAGGCCGACATCCAGGAGTATGGCGTGCGCCAGGGCCGCGACGCGCTGCACTGGACTTTCCTCAAGTTCGTCGGCGCCGTGCTGGCGGTGGCGCTGCTCTACATGCTGCTCAACGAACACTCGAAGGGCGGGCATTACGCCAATCTGGTGCCGGCGATGATGGCGCTCGTCGCCGGCTGGATCCTGCTCGCCCTGGTGATCGGCATGTACGCGAGCTGGCCGCTCGAGTTCACCGCCACGACGATCATCGAGCGCCGGCCGTTCCATCCGCGGACGGTCGACCTGGCGGCCGTCGAGCAGGTGGTGATTGAGCGCGACGAGCTGCCCTACGGCCGCGCCGAGCGGCTCTACCTGCTCGGCGACGGACCGCGGATCATCATTCCCTCGAGCCTGGTCTGGTACCCGCTCATTCGCGAGCTGGTGCTCGCCGGCGCCAGCCGCGCCGAGGTGCTGGTCATCGGCGACCCCGCGCCCGACGCGCTGGAGCAGCTCGGGAGTATGGGAACCGTCGCATAGGCATTCGAACATCGTCAACATCGGCGGCTGGTGCCACTGGCTATGGGTGTCGGGGGTTAAGCCGCGCCGCTGGCCCGTTCGGCGAACGGGCCCTACCAGTGGCGCCGAGCGCGCTTCCTGGGGCCCAGAGTGAACCCGAATGGGGTTGCGTCCCTAGTTAACCGCCTCGAAGGCGTCGATCCGGTTGCCGTCGATGTCCACCGCCTCGAAGTTCAGCCGCCCGCCGGCGAAGCGGAAGCGGGTGAAGTGGTAGGTGTACTGGATCACCGTCTCGACCTGCGGCCAATCGCCCTCATACTCGTCCTCCCACAGCCGGCCGCCGGCACCGCTGGTCTGGATGTAGTGCATCACCCCGCCGTCGGGCCGGCGTAGCTGGCCGCGCTCGTAGTCGTGGATGTGCGCGGTGAGCAGCAGGTCGACGCCGTGCTCCGCGTAGAGCGGCACCAGGTGCTCGCGCAACTCGGCGTACTTGGTCTCTTCGTAGATCTCCGACCAGGGCGGGTGGTGGTGGCCGACAATCAGCCAGTCGGCCGCCTGCGCCGCCGGCGAGGCGAGGTCGGCGGCCAGCCAGGCATACTGCTCGCTGCCCGGTTCGAAGGCGAAGTTCGAGTCGACGCAGACCAGATGGGCGTTGGCATAGTCGAAGCTGAACCAGTGTTCGTTGCCCGGTTGGTCGAGAAAGCGGTAGAACCACGGGTCGTTGCCCTCGTGGTTGCCGATGGCCACCGCGACCGGCACGTTCAGAGTCAGCGGCCGCAGCGGGCCGAAGAAGCCGCGCTCCCACTGCTCGTAGTCGCTCCCCGCGTCGACCGTGTCGCCGAGCGCCAGGGCCAGGTCGGGCTCGCCGGCGGCCATCAGCGAAACCAGCTTGCTGAACACCGGCGGGTTGACATGGTTGCAGCCCCAGGCGACCAGGCTGAACGGCGTGTCGCGCGGCGGCGCCGTCTTGAAGCTGCCGGTCTCGCTGCTCACCTCGGCGTCCCAGGCGCGCGAGCGGACGCGGTAACTCGCCCGCGTCCAGGGCGAACAGCCCTCGACCCGCATCTGGTGCAGCGTCTTCGCCCCGCGCTCGGTGACCGCCCGCTCGACGCCCTGGGCGTCGGTCCAGAGCAGCGTCGAGTCGGCCGCGTAGTTGGTCTCCCAGCAGACGGTGACCGCCTCCTGCGTGACGTTCTGCAAGTATGGGCCCTTGACGATCCGCAGGGGATCGACCTCGATCGGGCCGGGCAGCTCGTAACTCGCTTCACGGCCGTCGCCGGTGACGGCCAGCCGGACGGTGTAGCGGCCGGGCTCGGCGTAGCGGTGGACCGGCTCCGCCGCGTCGCTGGTCTCGCCGTCGCCGAACTCCCAGCGGCGCGACTCGACCGGGCCGATCGACACGTCGCGGAAGCGCACCGTGCCCGGCGCGAAAGTGTCGTCGCGCTCGAACTCGATCCGCGCCAGCAGCGGCGGTTCGGTGTGGAACGTGAGCGACAGCGCGTCGAAGTAGCCGTCGGCCGCCTGGCCCGCGGTGCGCACCGCGCGGAGAATGACCCGGGCCGTGCGCGCGGCCGGCGGCGGCTCGGCAATGATCACCCGCTCGATCCAGCGGTGCCCAGAGACCGGCTCGCCGGCCTGCTCGGCGATCGTCTCGCCCGCCGCGTCGAGCAGGCGCAGGGTCAAGACGGCATGGTCGCCCTGGGTCTGCCAGCCGTGCAGCCAGCCGCGGAGGACGAGGTAGCGCACGCCCTGCTCGGGTAGCGGCACATCCTGAAAGGCCTCGGCCTCGGGCACCGGCGAGAGCGGGCGCAGGAAGCGCGCGCCGTCGAACGCCTCGGTAGCGCCCCAGCCGCTGGTCTGGGCGACGAAACCGTCGCCGAGCGAGGCGGTCCAGTCGGCGGCGGTGAAGTAGGCCGAGCCGGCGTCGACGCCGAGCTGTTCGTCGCCCGCCTCGCCGCCGGGATTGCGCAGCCGGTTGGCATCGTCGCCGCGGAGCACGGCCACGCCGAGCAGGACGAGCAGACCAAGCGTCAGGCGGGCCGGCAGCGGCCGAGGGCGTGGCGGCACGGGCAGGCTCCGGTCACGGCGCGGTTCGTCTCAGCACTCGGCTCCCCTGCCCTCGGCGCCGAAGATGGCCAGGCGCTGTTCGAGCGGGATATCTTCGCACGCCGCGTTCTTGTAGTGGTACTGCAGCGCCCGCCGCGGCCGCTCCGAGCGGTTCGGCGGCGTGCCGTGATGGAGCAATCCACTGAACAGCAGCGCGCCGCCGGGCGGCAGCGGCACGGCGACGATCCCGCCGAGGTCGATGTCGGTGTCGCAGATCTGCCAGTCGCGCCGCTTGAAGTGACCCAGCGGCCCGGCGCGGTGCGAGCCGGGCACGATGTGCATGCAGCCGTTGGCCGGCGTGGCTTGGTCGAGCGCGATCCAGACGCCGACCACCCGCGCGGCCGGGTCGATGTTGAAGTAGGCACAATCCTGGTGCCACGGCTTCTCGCTGCCGACGCCGGCCGGCTTGAGCAGCGCCATATCCTGGAACAGCACCGGCGGCTCGCCCATCAGGCGGCTCAGCGTGGCGACCAGCGCCGGGTCGCGAGCCATGTCGCCGAGCCGCGCATCGTGCTCGACAAACCACATCAGCTTGCGGATCCAGGTCCGCTTGGTGGCCAGGTCGGCCTCTGCCAGGTCGCCCGGCGCCGTCGGCTCGAACTGCAGGCAGCGCCGCGTGTCGGGCCGCATCATCAGTGAGTCGATGGCCGCCTGCGCGGCGGTCACCGTGGCCGCGTCGAAGGCCCGTTCGATGACCAGATAGCCCTGCGCGGCGAAGGTCGTCAGCGCCGTCTCATCGACCGCCGACCAGTCGGGCAGGCGTTCGGCCACCGCGGTGGGGGTGTAGAGCTCGTCGAGGCTGACCGCGCTCATCGGGCGGTCTCCGCCTGCCGCTTCGCGAGTGCGTCGGCCGCGCGCTTCTGCCGGGCCGTCTGTTTGCCGGCGTTCCAGGAGAAGTCGCGCGGCTCGGCGCGTCGCGTGGGTGGGATGCCGAAGCCGATGATGTAGGCCCGACGCGGTCGATCGGTCAGGTTCGGCCCGGCATAGTGCATCGTGCGGGAGAAATGGAGCGTCGCGCCGCCGGCCCGCAGCGGGCAGGCGACCGCGGTCGACAGATCGTACCGGTCGCTCGGATCGATCTCGAGGGCGTGGATCCGAGGGTCGTGGCCGATTGTGTGGTGGCTCAGCACCTCCATGCGGTGGGTGCCGGGGACAAAGTGAAGGCAGCCCGACTCGACCGGCGCATCCTGCAGCGGCACCCAGACGCTGACCGCGGTGTAGTCCAGCGCCGAGTCCCAATAGGCCTCGTCCTGGTGCCACGGCGTGGCCACGCCGCCGCGCGCCGGTTTGAGGATCGCGTGGTCGCCGCCGACGCCGGCTTCGGGCCCGAGCACCTGCCGAGCGATCTGCTCGACATTGGCGCGCAGCACCGTCTCGGCCAGCTCGGGCGCGTAGCGCGAGGGGCCGAGAATCTGCGGCAGGTTCAGGTCGTCGGCCTCGTCGTCGCTGCCGGCCAGATCGAAGTGATTGCCCTCGGCATGGCCGGCCCGCTCGGCGAACAGCCGGTCGTAGATGCCGATCATCCAGGCAATCTCGTCCGGCGGCGAGAGCTGCTCGAGACTCAGGAACCCCTGCTCGTGAAGGCTGGCGACCTGTGCGTCGCTGAGCCGGACCGTCGGCGACTTCATGCTCACCCCTCGCTCTCAGCGATTATGGTGCACCCTCCCAGCGCGTCAGCAGCGCAACCCGGGGTCAGGTCTCAAGATCGATCGGCTAGTAACGGACTCGGCGCAGTTTCGTAACCGATGACGGCAGAATGGGACCTGACCCCTCCGCGAACGGCTTGACATTCAGCGGCGGAGTGGCTAACTTGGGGATTAGTCGTGGCTAATCCACGGTCTGGGATGGAGTTGGGCGATGCGCGAGGGTGAGGAGATGGGGCTCGATTCGCTGCCCGTCGGCTCGGACGGACGGATCTTGTCGGTGGCCGCCGAGGGCCTCATCCGCCGCCGCCTGCTCGACCTCGGTTTCCTGCCCGGCACCCCCGTCACGGCGGTCCGCGGCGCGCCGCTCGGCGACCCGCGGGCCTATCGCCTGCGCGGCGTGACCGTGGCGCTGCGCAACCGCGATGCCGCCGGCGTCACAGTCGCCTATCTCAACGGTCGCGGAGCCTGACCGTGGCTGGCCGCCGCCCGCTGCGCCTGCAACAACGGCCCGACCGTCCCACCGCGCACGACTTCACTGTTGCTCTGGCGGGCAATCCGAACACCGGCAAGAGCTGCATCTTCAACGGCCTCACCGGCCTGAGGCAGCATGTCGGCAACTGGGCGGGCAAGACCGTCCAGCGCGCCGTGGGGCGGTTCGATTCGGGCGGCCGGCGGTTCGAGCTGGTCGACCTGCCGGGCACCTATTCGCTCCGCGCCACCTCGGTCGATGAAGAGGTGGCGCGCGAGTTCATCACCGCCGGCGCGCCCGACTGCACCATCGTCGTGGTCGACGCCTCGGCGCTCGAGCGCAACCTCAACCTGCTGCTCCAGATCCTCGAGCTGACGCCGCGGGTCGTCGTCGCGCTCAACCTGGTCGACGAGGCGGCGCGCAACGGACTCCGCGTCGAGCCCGGGCGGCTCTCGGCCCAGCTCGGCGTGCCGGTCGTGCCGACCATCGGCAACCGCGGCAAGGGGCTCGACGCCCTGGCCGGCGCCGTCCGACGCGTCTGTCTCGGTGAGTGGCCGGGCCGGCCGGCACGCCCGCGCTTCGACGGCGCCGGCGACGACGCCGTGCTGGCCGCGATCTACGCCGAAGCCGAGCGCATCGCCGCCGCCTGCGTCCGGCCGATCCCCGGCGCGCGCGGCAGGGCCGACGAGTGGCTCGACCGCCTGGTCTGCTCGCGCACCGTCGGCTTCGCGCTCATGGCCGCGCTGCTGGCGTTGGTCTTCTGGCTCACCGTGGTCGGCGCGAATCGGCCGTCCGAGCTGCTCGCCGGCTGCCTGTTCGGCCTCGAGGCCGATCTGGCCGCGCTGACAGACGGCCTCGGCGCGCCCTGGTGGCTGACCGGCGCGCTGGTCCACGGTATGTTCCGGGCGCTGGCCTGGGTCGTCGCGGTGATGCTGCCGCCGATGGCGATCTTCTTCCCCGCCTTCACGCTGCTCGAGGACATCGGCTACCTGCCGCGCGTGGCGTTCAACCTCGACCGCCTATTCCGCTCCTGCGGCGCCCATGGCAAAACCGCCCTGACCCACTGCATGGGCTTTGGCTGCAACGCCGCGGGCGTGACCGCCTGCCGCATCATCGAGTCGCCGCGCGAGCGACTGATCGCCATTTTGACCAACAACTTCGCGCCCTGCAATGGCCGCTGGCCGACGCTCATTCTGCTTGCCGCGGTGTTCCTCGCCCCCGCCGCCGGCGTCGCCGGCCCGGCCGCCGCGGCGCTCTGCCTGACCGGCGTCACGCTGCTCGGCTTCGGCTGCGCCTTGCTCGGCTCGTGGCTGCTCAGCCGCACCCTGCTGCGCGGCGAGGCGAGCGCCTTCGCCTTTGAGCTGCCCAGCTACCGCCGGCCGCGCCTGCTGCAGGTGCTCTACACCAGCCTGATCGACCGCACGCTGTTCGTCCTCGGGCGCGCGGTCGCCATCGCCGCGCCGGCGGGACTCGCCATCTGGCTGGCCGGCAACCTGATGGTCGGCGAGCAGAGCCTCTATGACCTCGTCGCGACCTGGCTCGAGCCGCTTGGCCACGCGATCGGGCTCGACGGCGTGATCCTCCTCGCCTACCTGCTCGCGGTGCCGGCCAACGAAATCGTCATCCCGACGATGTTCATGGGCTATGCCGTCCGGTCACAGGCCGACCCGGGCAACCACATGCTGGTCGATCTGGCGGGCGCCGAACCGGTCCGGCACCTGCTGGAGAGCCAGGGCTGGACGCTGCTGACCGCGGTCTGCCTGGTGCTCTTCGTCCTGCTGCACCACCCCTGCTCGACGACGCTGATCACCATCTACCGCGAGACTCGTTCGGCGCGGTGGACCGCCGTCGCGGCGCTGCTGCCGCTGGCGCTCGGGGTGCTCGTCTGCGGCCTGGTGGCCGGCGTCGCGCGGCTGGCGGGGTGGGTCTGAGCCGGCTCACTCTGGCAGGCTGAAGCCCTCTTCGAGGAAGGCGATGAAGCGGAACAGCTCGTCTTCGCTGATCGGGTCGACCGCGGGGAACGCGTCGGGGTTCTGGCGGCTCAGGTACTGCTCGACCTCGTCGAGCGTGGCGAAGCAGGCGTTGGGGAACGGCGGCACCTGCCGAGTCTGCTCCATCAGCGGCGCGACGCACCAGCATTCACCGCCGTTGCCGCTGGGCCGCAGGCCACAGGCCATGACAATCGGGTCGGCGCGTTCGGTGTCGATATCCTTCGCCAAGACGCACAGCACCTTGAAGCTTGGCAGGAGGTAGATGCGACTATCTTCGACACCGAACCCAGTGTAGTTGCCTGGGTACCACGAGAATTCGGACATGGTCTCCGCCTGTGAACCTGCGTCGTGACCCGCGACGCCGACTCGGACGATCTGTAAGAGCCGCTGCCGGCCCATATCCGACGCGGGCTATCATACCAGGGAACGCGCTCGGGACAAGACCCTGTTCCGCCGCAACACCACCTTCACAACGGCCCGAACAGGTCGCCCCAGGGCATCATGGCCGTTCCGACCGCCGGCCAAACCCAAGTGTTCAACGACTTGGCCCGGCAACGGAGCAGGGACGCCACCCAGGTTCCTCACGTCGAGGCCGAACAGGGGTGGCGTTCCGCCTGCCACGGCCGTGGCTGCTGCACAGGCGGTAAGGTGCCGCTCGCCCCACCTCGGGCGGGGTGAAGCCGATGGGCCTGAAACCTGCGCCCGCTGCTTGACCGACGGGCAATCAGCGCTGCGGCAAGCCGCACCCGGTGCACCGCGCCGGCGGCCAATCTGCGGCGGCGTTGACGCCCGGTCGGCGCCCGCCTATAATCGGCGTGGCGGAAATCCGCC
>CAYONP010000142.1:0-9612 GCA_964405335.1 uncultured Fimbriimonadaceae bacterium | reverse complement strand
TCGACGAAGAGGGTGATCTCCGGTTCCTTCTGCACCGAGCGATGCCCCTGGAGGACGCGCCGGGCGAGGCCCGTCTCCGTGTTGACGACGAGGATGGCCGAGGAGACCCCGTCGGCGGGATCGGCGATGTAGACGTTCGGTCCGACGGGATCGAGGACGAAGTTCGTGAGAAAGGAGTTCGGGGCGAGGGCGAGGACGTCGATGACGACGACTTTGTGGTGTTCGTTCCGCTTCGTGTCCCACGCGACGAGCTTCGCCGCGGTGCCGGACCGCCGGGGGGGCCACGCCGCCAGTGGCACCGGCTTACGTGGTGAATGAGTCGTAACGTCGAGGCGCCATCGCCTTTGGTATCTCACGCATCGGGCTGCTCCGGCCGGCGGAAGATCAGGCAGTAATGGTGGTGGTAGTTCGGGACGAAGATCTTGGGATAACCCCAGATGCCGAGCTTCTTGGTGTTCTGGCACCAGACCTGCTCGCCGCAGAACTGCCACTTGCCGGTCACCCGGCGGCAGAGGTCCCAGGCCAGGGTGCGCACCCCGCCGCCCGGCTCGCGCAGGTTCTGGCAGACGATGATCAGGTGGCCGCCGGGTCGCGTCACCGGCCACAGGTCGTCGTAGACTCGGCCAATGACCTCGACAAACGTCTCGTAATCGGTCAGGTTGCCCAGGTCGCGGTCGCTCTCGGAGTACCAGGTGTCGAGCCCGGCCGCCTGGCGGTCGCGGTGCGCCGACTGGACGTTGCCCCGGCTGGTGCGCAGCATGTTCCAGTAGGGCGGCGAGCCGAGGATCAGATCGAACCGCGGCAGCCGGCCCTGGCGCGGACAGCCGGCGCGCAGGGCGGCTTGCCAGAAGCCGGGGCGGGCCGTCTGCGTGGCGTCGGCCTCCATCACCACCGCCTGGTAGGTTTCGATCGGCCCCAGCCGATCGTGGCAGGTGGCGACGTACTTGGGGTTGAGCTCGAGACCCACCGCATGGCGCTCGTTCTCGCGGCAACTGACCAGCGTGGCGCCGCTGCCGCAGAACGGGTCGAGCACCCACATGCCGCGTTTGGAGAAGAAGCGGACAAAGCGCTCGGCCATCTCTTCGGGGTAGCGGGCCGGGTGCAGTTCGGTCGGCTTGTTGCGGTAGTAGCGCTTGCTGTCGCAGACGAACCAGGTACGGGTCATGCGAAGCCACTCACGACCGGTCAGGTCGTTGAGCGTATTGCCCGGATGATACCGCCCGCCGGTGGGTTGGTCTGACACGGTGGGGGGTTCGGCCGGGGCTCTCACGCTCCTCTTGCAGAAGGTCGCCCGCAGGCGTTGCTCGAATCGGCCACCCGGAGCCCGCCATGTACCTGGTTGCCCTCGCCCTCCTCGCCGCCGCGCCGGAACAACTTCTGCTCAGCGATTGCGAGTCGGCCGATCGGTGGGGGCGGGTGACTCTGATCGACGACGCGCGAGTGGGTGAGCGCGCCATCCGCTACGCCGTGCCGGCGGGGCAGGCCGCCTCGGTCAACCTGGATCACTCCGCCGTCGAGTGGGATCCGGCCGCCGGCGGCGAGCTGCGCTTCTGGTACCGACTCACCGGCGAGGGCACCACCACGCTGATGGTCAAGCTGCTCGCCTGGCCGTTCGCCGACGGGCATCAGGCGACCTGGATGGTCGACCCGGACCCGCCGGTCGACGAGCAGTGGCATCAGGCGGTGGTCGACCTCCAGTCACCCTATCTCGCCTGGGGCGACGGCGGCGACCGTAGCCGGGTGTTGATGATCCGCACCCAGGCCGGCGAGGGCGCGCGGCTGACGCTGGACCTCGATCAGGTCGAAGTCCAGCCGGCGTTGTTCGGCTTCACCATCGGCCCAGCACGGGTCGAGGCGGGTCTCCTGCGCGCGGCGGTGCGGGTGACCAGCCGGCACGACGCGCCGCTTCGCCTGTCGCTCCGCGCCGACGGCGCTGAGGAGCAGGCCGCCGAGGTCGCGCCGGGCGCGACGGTGAAGTTGACGTTCGCGCTGCCCGTGCCGGCCGAGGAGTGGGCGGCGCTGCCGGCGCTGGGCGTGCTGCGCCGCTCGGCGCGGCTCGGCCTGGCGGGCCGGCCGGCGACCGACAAGGAGGTCATCGTGTCCGTGACCAAGCCGCTCGACCTACCGCCGCACCCGCGCCTGCTGGCCACCGACGCCGAGCTCGCGGCGCTGCGCGAGCGGGCCGGGCGGCAGGAGTGGCTCGCCCGCGCGATGGCCGGCTACGTTGCCGATGCCGACGCCTGGCTGGACCGCGAGATTGAGCTGCCGCCGCGCGGCGGGCAGTGGTGGCACTGGTATGCCGACCCGAAGACCGGCGAGACGCTGCAGACCGTCTCGCCGACGGAGCACCGCAACCCGCGCACGGGCGAGGTCTTCACCGGCTACCCCTACGACGACGTGGTGCTCAGCCGCGACCACGACAACCTGGCCCGGGCGGTGATGCTCTGCGGCCTGGCCTATCGCTGGACCGGCGAGGCGAAGTATGCCGAGCGGGCGAAGGAGATCCTGCTCGCCTATGCCCGGCGGTATGACAGCTATCCGCTGCACAATATCCACGGCCGGCCCGAGATCGGCGGCGGCAAGGTCGGCCCGCAGACGCTGGACGAGTCGGTCTGGCTGATCCCCGTCGCCCAGGGCGCCGACCTGATCTGGGAGACGCTGACCGACGAGGAGCGCGAGCTGGCCGAGACCGGCCTGTTCCGCCCGGCCGTCGAGGTGATCCGCCAGCACCGGATGAGCATCCACAACATCCAGTGCTGGAAGAACTCGGCCGTCGGGCTGGTCGGCCTGCTGCTCGGCGACGCCGAGCTGGTCGCCGACGCGGTCACCTCGCCGCACGGCTACTACGAGCAGATCGCCCGCGGCGTGACCCTCGACGGCCAGTGGTACGAGGGCGCCTGGGGCTACCACTGGTACACCATGAGCGCGCTGGTGCCGCTGACCGAGGCGGGTGAGCGCTGCGGGCTCGGGCTCTATGGCTTCGAGCGCGACGGCCGGAGCTTCAAGGGCCTGTTCGACGGCCCGCTGGCGCTGGCCATGCCCGATCTGCGCCTGCCGGCGTTCAACGACTCGGGGCTGTCGAACGTCGGCGGCAACACGCGGTTCTATGAGCTCGGCCTGGCGCGCTACGGCGACGCCAGCTACGTGCGCGTGCTCGGCGCACGGCGCGGCGGCGACCCGCTGTCGACCATCGCCGCGGTCGAGACCCTGCCCGAGCTGCCCGCCGAGGCCACCGGCAGCCGGGTCTACCCCGACTCGGGCTACGCCATCCTGCAGGCCGGCGACGGCCCGGCGGCGACGTGGCTCTGCCTCAAGTACGGCCCACACGGCGGCGGGCACGGGCATCCGGACAAGCTCAACGTCGCGCTCTATGCCCGGGGTGAGATTCTGGCCATCGATCCGGGCACCACGCGCTACGGCGTGCCGCTGCAGCAGGAGTGGTTCCGCACCACCATTGCCCACAACACGCTGACCGTCGACGAGACCAGCCAGCGACCGGCGACCGGCAAGCTGCTCGCCTTCGCTGTCGGCGACGGCGTCTCGGCCGCCTGCGCAGCGGCAGGCGGCATCTACGACGGGGTCGACTATCGCCGCGCCGTGGCGCTGTTCGGCACCGACCTGGTGCTCATCCTCGACCAGGTCGAGAGCAACGCCGAGCAGACTTACGACTTCGCCTATCACCACGACGGCGCGTGGCTCGACCCGCCGGCCGGCGCGGCGCTGACCATGCCCGAGGCGAACGGCTACCGGCACCTCGAGATGGTCTCGCTGACCGGCCCGCCTCCGCCGGTTCGCGTGGGTGAGGTGACCGCGACGGTCGACGTGATTGCGCCGGGCGGCGAGATCTGGGCCGGCACGGGGCTTTACCGCAGCGCCGCCGAGCGGGTGCCCTGCCTGATCGCCCGGCTGCGCGGCCGCGGCGCCCGCGTCGGCTGGGCCATCGGCCTGAGCGGCGAGCGGGCCGCCCTGCGGCTGACCGAGACCGGCCTCGAGGCGACCGTCGGCGGCCGGCGCTACAGCCTCGTCGCCGGCCCCGAGACCGGCCTGCGCGCCGAGGGGCCCGATGGCCTGGCGACCGGCGACTGGCAGGTCGATTGAGCGACCGAATAACCCGCGGGTTGGGGTGTATCGAGGCTCACCGGTCCTAGCCGCGGGATGGCCGACATGCGCGCCAGCGCATTCCTGACCGACAACGAGCGCGCCAGCGTTGAGCAGGCGGTGGCCTGGGCCGAGCAGCGCACCTCGGCCGAATTCGTCGTCGCCGTGGCGGCGGCGTCGGGCGACTACCGCCTGCCCGATGTAGGCGTCAGCCTGGTTGGCGCGGCGTTGCTGATCACCCTCGGCGAAGGTGGCGCGCTGCTGTTCACCGCCGACCACGCCCATCTCGGCGGCCGCGGTCTGGTCGAGCTGCTCCTCGCCGGCGCACTCGGCGGCTGGCTCGCCGCGCGGCTGTGGCCGGCCTTGCGCCTGCCGCTGGTCTCTCAGATCCGGCGCCAGATCGAGGCGCAGCGCGCCGCGCGGCGGGTCTTCGAGGCGCACCAGCTCGGCCAGACCGCCGGGCGCAGCGGCCTGCTGATCTATGTCAGCCTGTTCGAGCAAGAGGTGGTCGTCCGCGCCGACCAGGCCGTCGCCGCCGCGCTCGGGCCCGACAACCTGCGCGTGGTGCACGACCTGGCGGCGCAGCGGCTGCACCAGCGCCGGCGCGTCGATGCGCTGTGCGACACCATCGAGGCCGCCGCCGAGAAGCTGGCGCCCGTGCTGCCGCCGCTCCGGCCGAACCCCAACGAACTCTCGAACCGCCTGCTCGTCTACGATCGGAGACCTTAGGAGCCGGTCGTGTGGCTGTGGGCCCTGTTCGTCGCGGCGCCGACCAATGGGCCGCTGCGCGTCGCCGACAACTCCATCTGGTTGGCCGACGCCGCCGGCCGCGGCGTGCTGCTGGCCGGCATCCATGACGGCTGGGAGCTGCAGGACTTCGCCTGGGGCGACGAGGGCGATGTGCGCTTCGACTGGCCCGGTTTCCTGGCCGAAGCGGCCGACCTGGGCCACAACTTCCTCCGCCTCTGGATGGTCGAGCACACCAAGATCGTCGACGCCGACACGACCATCACCGACCCGATGCCCTATCGCCGTGTCGCCGGCGGCCCGCCCGCGCGCGACGGCCTCCCGCGGTTCGACCTCGACCAGTTCGACCCGGCCTACTTCGACCGGCTGCGGCAGCGCGCCGGCGAGGCGCGCGAGCGCGGGCTCTATGTGGCGGTGATGCTGTTCCAAGGCTGGAGCGTCGAGGACAAGGGCGGCCGGGTGAACCCCTGGCCGTACCACCCGTTCGCCGCCGGTAACAACGTCAACGGCGTCGACGCCGACCTCGACGGCGACGGCCGGGGGCTCGAATGGCACTCCTGGCTCGGCGACGATCACCCGCTGACCGTCCGCCAGCGAGCCTACCTGCGACGTGTTGTCGAGGCCGTCGCCGACCTCGATAACGTGCTCTTCGAGGTCTGCAACGAGGGGCACAACGGCTCGCTCGAGTGGCAACAGCGGGTGGTCGACTATGTCCGCTCGATCGACCCGCTGCACCGGCTGTGCGGCATCAGCGTGCCCTACTCACCGGGCCGCTCGCCGGCGATGAACGCCGAACTGCTGGCGGCGAACGCCGACTGGATTGCCCCGCTGCGCAACGCTCCGGGCGGCTACAACTACCGCGACAATCCGCCGCCGGCCGACGGCACGAAAGTGATCATCAGCGACACCGACCACCTGTGGGGCGTCGACTGCCACGACGCGCACTGGCCCTGGCGCAGCTTCACCCGCGGCCTGCACCCGTGGTACATGGACGCCTGGAGCCTGGAGCACGACGACCCGGCAAGGCAGAGCATCCGCCGCCGTCTGGGCGTCATCCGGCGGCTGGCCGAGCGGCTCGACCTGCTCGCTCTGCGGCCCGACGAGGCCGTCTCGACCACCCGCTTCGCGCTCGCCTCGCCGCATGAGCTGGTGGTCTACCAACCGGCGCCGAGGCCGTTCGAGGTCGACCTGCCCGCGGGCCGCTGGCGGATCGTCTACCTCCATCCCGAGACCGGCGCCGAGACAGCGGGCGGCGAGCTGGACGGCGGCCGACGCACCCTGCTTGCGCCGTGGGATGGCGAGGTGGTCGCCCACGGCACGATCCTCGGCCGCCCCGTCGTTGACCGGTGACCCGACCGATGCGATAATGCCGCTTCCCGAGCCGATCCGCCATGCCCCTCCTCGAATGCCGTGGTGTGCGCCGCTTGTTCGGCGCCGAGGTCGTGCTCGACGACGTCGATCTGGTCGTCGAGCGTGGCCAACGCGTCGGGCTGGTGGGCGCCAACGGCTGCGGCAAGACCACCCTTTGCCGGCTGATCACCGGCCAGGATGAGCTCGACGGCGGGAGCATCCAGATTGCCCGTGGCGCGGTGGTCGGCTATCTCAGCCAGACACCCGACCTGGACGACGGCGACACCGTCCGCGCCGCGGCGATGGGTGCCCTGGCCGAGCTCGAGGTGCTGCACCAGGAGTTCGAGGCGGCCAGCCACGCGCTGGCCGACGAGGGCCTTGAGCCGGCCGAACTGCAGCGCCGGCTGGACGAGCAGGCCCGGCTGCTGGCCGAACTCGAGCATCGCGGCGCGTTCGACGCCGAGCAGCGGATGCTCGCCGTGCTCGGCGCCTTCGGGCTCGGGGTCGACGACCTCGATCGCCCGGTGCGCCAGCTCTCCGGCGGCGAGCGGAGCCGGCTGGCGCTCGCTCGGCTGCTGATGCTGGGCTGCGATCTGCTGTTGCTCGACGAACCGACCAACCACCTCGACCTGGCCATGACCGAGTGGCTCGAGACCTTCCTGCGCGGCTATCCCGGCGCGGTGCTGATGGTCAGCCACGACCGATGGTTCCTCGACAACGTGGCCCACGGCATCGCCGAGCTCGAGGGCGGGCGGGTGACCACCTATTGGTTCGGCGCCGATGAGGCCAAACTGCCGCCGCCGGACAACCCCGAGTATGCCGCCGAAGCCGACAACGCGATCGAGCGCTACGGCGCCTACACGCACTACACGCGGGTCAAGGCCGAGCGCCGGGCGGCCGAATGGCGGGCCTACGCGAGCCAGCAGAAGGAGCTGAAACGGCAGGAGGCCTGGATCCGCTGGAAGCTCAACCTGCGCCGGCAGCGGCATGTGGCCGAGGCGCGCAGCCGGATGAAGATGATCGACAAGCTCGATCGCGTCGCCCGGCCCGAGGACGAGCCGCCGCTGGTGCACCTCGAGTTCGAGCCGCTGCGCCGCGGGCCGACCGACGTGGTCACGCTCGACGACTGCACCTTCGGGTTCGACGGCGGCACGCTGTTTGAGGGCCTCAACCTGCGCCTGCGGCGCCTCGAGCGCCTGGCCGTCATGGGCGCCAACGGCTCGGGTAAGTCGACCCTGCTCCGCCTGCTGCTCGGCGAACTGCGGCCGACCCGCGGCGTCGCCCGCCTGGCCGAGACGGCCGAGGTGGCTTATTACCACCAGCAGCATGAGGATCTCGACCTGGACAGCACGCCGCTCGAGCTGATCCGCGAGGTCGAGCCGGACATGCCGATCCCCCGCGTTCGCGGGTTCCTCGCCCGGTTCCTGTTCTTCGGCGACGAGGTCTACCGCCGGGTCGGCTCGTTCAGCGGCGGCGAGCGGAGCCGCCTGGTGCTCGCCCGGCTGATGCTCCGCCGGCCGAACGTGCTGCTGCTCGACGAGCCGACCAACCACCTCGACATCGCCGGCCGCGAAGTGCTCGAGGAAGCGCTCCGCGCGTTTGGCGGCACGATCATCGTCGTCTCGCACGACCGTTACTTCGTCGATCGGGTCTGTCAGCGGTTGCTCCGCCTCGAGCCGGGCGGCCCGGTGCTGTTCGAGGGTCGCTACTCGGCCTGGGAGGCGGAGCGCGACGCCGCCGCGCGCGAGGCCGCGGCGGCCGACGAGGCGGCCCGGCGCGAGCGCTACCGCGCGCACCTGGTGCGCGAGCGCGAGCAGCGGCGGGCCAAGTCGCTGCGGCAGGCCGGCGCCGTCTCGCTGGACGACCTGGAGAGCCAGATCGCCGGCGCCGAGGCCGAGCTCGAGGCGCTCCACCTGCAGTTCATGCAGCCCGACTTCTACCGCGACGGCCAGCAGGTCACCGCCGCGCAGCAGGCCGGCGCCGAGCTGAAGCGGCGCATCGAGCAGCTCTACGCGGTCTGGGCGCAGCTCGAAGAGGCCGGCGGCTGAGCACGCCGAACCGGTGCCGCATGACTCCACTGCGGATCGGTATCATCGGCGCGGGCGGCATCGCCGCGTTGCTCCATCGCCCCGGCCTGCAGGCGCTCGGCGAGCGGGTCGAGGTGACCTGGCTGCAGGGCCGAAAAGCGCACCGGCTCGAGCATCTTCGCGCCGAGTTCGGCGGCCGGCCACGGCTGACCGGCGACTGGCGCGAGCTGCTGGCGGCCGACGACGTCGACGCGGTGGTCATCGCCACGCCGCACCCGCTGCACGTCGAGCCGGGCCTGGCCGCCATTTCGGCGGGCAAGCATGTGCTGATGCAGAAGCCGCTCTGCGGTGACCTGGACGAGGCCGACGCCTTCTGCGCGGCGGCCGACTCGTCGCCGGTGACCGTGCTGGTCATGCCGCACTTCTCGCCGACCGTGCTGGCCGCGCGGCGGCTGGTGGGCGAGGGGGCGATCGGCACCGTCTCGGGCGCCCTCGCCCGCCACAGCCACGGCGGGCCCGAGGTCTACTATGCCGAGGTCCGCGACACCTTCGGCGAGCCGCCCGACGAGCGGCTCTGGTTCTTCGAGCCGGGCGAGGCGTCGGTCGGCGCGCTGTTCGACATGGGCGTCTACGGCGTGGCGACGCTGGTCACGCTGCTCGGGAGCGCGGTCGAAGTGATCGGCCGCACGGCCACGTTGGCCAAGCCGACACCGCTGGAAGACACCGCTACGCTGCTGATCACCTTTGCCAACGGTGCGCTGGCGACGGCCGAGACGGGCTGGGTCGACCCGGCGCGGACCGGCTACTTCCGCCTGCATGGCAGCGCCGGCAAGCTCTGGTCGCCCGGCGCCGACGGCGCGGCGCTGACGCTCTGGGAGCCGACCAGCTACACCCGCGAGAACGCCCCACCGCGGGCGACGGCAATCGACGTCGGCGGCGACTCGCTCGGCGACGTGCATGAGCATTGGCTCGACTGCATCGCCCGCGGCACGCAGCCGCCGCACAGCAACGCCGCGGCGGCCCGGCATGTGACCGAGATCCTGCTCGCCGGCCTCGAGTCGAGCCGCACCGGGCGGGCGGTGGCGCTGCGGACGACGGTCTGACCGCGCCCCGGACCGCCGGCGGACGTGGTAGGGCGGTTTCGCCGAAACCGCCGCCCGGCCTGGTCCGCCGTGCGGACCCTACACCGGTTGACCGATGCCGCGGGTAGGGTCCGCACCGCGGACCACGATGTGACCGCGCCCCGGACCGCCGGCTTCCAGCCGGCATCGGGTAGGGTCCGCACCGCGGACCACGATGTGACCGCGCCCCGGACCGCCGGCTTCCAGCCGGCATCGGGTAGGGTCCGCACCGCGGACCACGATGTGACCGCGCCCCGGACCGCCGGCTT
>CAYONP010000141.1:0-9902 GCA_964405335.1 uncultured Fimbriimonadaceae bacterium | reverse complement strand
CCTACCAACGCGGCCGGCGCTTTCGGCGAAAGCGCCCTACCAACGCGGCCGGCGCCCAGGTGCCCGACCTGCGTCCTCACCGCCTCCGCGCCCCGGGCGGGCGGCGCGGCTGGCGGGTGGGCAGGGTCAGCTCGACCGTCCGCGAGCCGATCAGCCGCACCGGGCCGATCAGCCCGCTGGGCAGCAGTGGCGAGTCGGCGTTGTAGTGGTGCCAGGTGGTCCAGGTGTAGCGCCCGGTCTCGGGCCGCGGCGTGCCGTCGGTCATCCAGGCCGGCCAGCGCGCCAGGTTGCCGCCCCGCCATTCGCGGTCGTCCGGCTTGGCCTCGTCGCCGATCAGCCGGTTCGGCCACAGATTGGTCACCTCGACCTCGAGGCTGTTGGGCCCCGGCCGCGCCGCGGCGGTCAGCTCGACCCGGAACGGCGGCGTCCAGAGCAGGCCCAGTTCCTGACCGTTGAGCCGCACCCGGGCGATCACCTCGACCGCGCCCAGGTCGAGATAGACCCGCCGGCCCGCCGCCAGCCAGGCCGCGGGGATCTCCAGCGTGCGCCGGTAGGTGGCCGTGCCCGAGAAGAAGCGGATGCCCTCGTCGTCATGCTCGGGCCACGAGACGAGCGTGTCGAAGGTGGTCTGCTCGGGCGCGCCCCAGCCGGCCGGGAAGGCCACCTGCCATGGGCCGCCGACCTCGCTCGCCGCGGGCACGTCGGTGATGTCGGCGGCGACGCTGCGCCCGGCGGCGGTGACCACCTCGTAGGCGCCCGGCTCAAACGCCTCGAGCCGCACGCCGCGGGCGGTGGCCGTCAGCGCCGCGCCATGGGGCAGGCTCAGCGTGCTGGTCCGCGGCAGCTCGATCAACTCGTTCTCGCGCACGGTCAGGCTGCCCGGCACGCCACCCAGCAGATACTCGACCCGCAGCTCCTTGACGATGTTGACCGCCGGATCGCCGGCGATGCCGTTGGTCGCCGCGATGCTCAACACGTTGCCGTCGACCGCCGCGCGGAGCTGCGCCGTCACGTCGACGCACTGCGGCGGGTTGGCCAGCACGCCGTAGGTCGCCCGCACGATCTCGAGCGGCACTTCGGAACGAGCCGCCCCGGCCGGTAGCTCGGCCCCGTCGCGGCGCAGCGAAACCACCGGGTCGACCTCGGCTGCATCGCGGAAGACGACGAAGACCGAACCCGACGGTGCCAGGCTCAGCCGCACGATGGTCCGGCCGCCCTCCTCGCGCCAGACGGGCGCGGGTGACATCTCGCCGGTGGTCGGGTCCCACAACTCGGGCTGCCGGCCGCTGAGCCGGAAACTCGCCTCGATGGTCCGGGCCGCGGTGCGCTGGTTCGAGACGAACCAGGCGTCGGCCGGGCCGATGCGGCGATGGATCCACTCGACCCGCTGCCGCTCGGCGCCAACCAACTCGACATCGGGCGCGACGCCCGACTCGGCCAGCAGCGCCTCGAGCGGCACGCCGTAGACCACGCGCCCAGCGCCGTAACCGTGCTCGGTGACCGTGGTGCCGTCGATGTCGCCCCACACCTCGGCGGCCAGCCGCGCCACCTCGGCGTCGGCCGCCGGCTGGCCGGCCAGGCTGGGCGAGGCGACCGGCCGCGGGCCATAGACGGTCGCCCCGGCACGGACGATCTCGGCCACGCGGCGGGCGACCGCCGGGCGCATCCAGGGGCTGTCGGGCAGCACCAGCAGGGCATACTCCATGCCGCTGGGCAGCGTGATGCGGCCGTTGCGGACGGTGATTCGGTCGAGGATCTCGAAGCTCGCGCCGTCGAAATCGTAGCCGACCGGCGGCGACGGGCGCAGGCCGCCGCGCGTGTCGAGGCTCAGCGGCGCACTCTCACCGTAGTAATAGAGCAGGTCGGCGGCGAACCGGCCCGACTGCAGCAGGTACTGGCAGCGGGTCAGGTAGTCCATCCAGCCGGTGCTCTGCTCGAACCAGGTGCTGGTCCGCTCGAAATGGAACCCCCACGGCCCCATGGTCATGCCGGGCAGGCGGTCGGTCCAGGGCTGGTGCGCGTAGCGGTGGAAGATGAAGCGGT
The DNA here is from genome assembly GCA_964405335.1 of uncultured Fimbriimonadaceae bacterium. Lineage (GTDB taxonomy): Bacteria > Armatimonadota > UBA10988 > UBA10988 > UBA10988 > CAYONP01. Next base: position 7,859 of record CAYONP010000141.1, on the reverse strand, counting down.
TGATGCCGAAGCAGTACATCCGGTCGCCGAGCGCCTTGAGGTTGCCCGGGTGGTTGGTCCACCGGCCCTGCTGTGGCGCGGCGGTGAAGGCCTCGGCACCGACGTAACGTCGGCCGTAGGTGTTGGCCGCGCTGGCGGCCAGCTTGCTGGTGTGCTCGTCGCCACGGCCGCCGGTCCAGAACTCGGCCATCGGGATGTCGGCGATGCCCTGCACCTGCAGGTTGTCGAACGGCCCGTTGCCGTAACCCTCGATGCTGAGCAGCATCCCGCGCGCCCGGGCATGCTCGGCGAAGCCGCCGACATAAGCCTCGGCAAAGAGATCGCAGATGACCCGGCGGAAGTCCCACAGGAACCGCTCCGAGGCCTCGAGGCTGTCGACCACGTAGCCAATCGTCGCCGGCAGCCAGCCGGCGAGGTCGTAGCCGGTCCGAGCGCGGAACTCGGCCGGCATGTTGCGGCACCAGTTCTCGCTGCCCATCTCGTAGCTGTCGATCAGCACGTTGTTGACCACGCTGCCGGCCAGCGGGCCCAGCTCGTCGAGCAGGATGTCGAGCTGACCGGCCCAGAACGCATCGATGGCCTCGCGATCGAGCTTGCTCACCTCGAGCCCGCGCCCCGGATCCGCCGCCGGCGCGTTCTGCGCCCCGGTGCAGGTGTGGCCGCAGCGGAGCACCGTCCAGGTGCCGTCGGGCACGTCCCAGGTCAGCCGCCCGTCGGCAAACCGGTCGGTCAGGTCAACGATCGCGTCGAGCGGGATCACCGCGCCTGCCGGTGCGGTCGCCTCGCTAGGCGGCTCGATCCGGTCGTGCCGCTCGAAGCAGGCCTTGCCCTGCCAGCCGGGGATGCGGTAGTCGGCGCCCTCGCCGCGCGGCGTGGGGAAGGCCAGCACCACCGTGTCGACGTAGTAGCCGTGGCGCGTCTCGGGCTGGACCAGCGGCTCGTCGAACCGCGCCGGTCCGGTCACCTCGCGCTCGCTCCAGGTCAGCCGCTGCATCGCCTGTTCAGGCTGAACCCACGGCCCGCCCGACGACGACCAGCCGGCGCAGTTGTGCAGGCACAGCTCGATGCCCAGCCGCTTCGCCTCGGCCGCGGCGTGAGCGACCATCGCCCGCCACTCGGGGCTGGCATAGTCGACCGGCCCCGACGGCACGCCCGGCTGCACATCGAAGATCTGCGCCCCGCCGACGCCGACGCGGGCCATCGCCTCGAGGTCGAGCGTGATCCCCTCGCGGCTGATGTTGCCCGACATCCAGTGCCACCAGGTATGCGGCCGGGCCGAGGCCGGCGGCGCAACAAACCCGGCGGCCAGCTCGGCCGGCGACTGGGCGCAGGCGGGCAGGCAGCAGCACAGGGCAAGCAGCGCGGCGCGGCGGTCGATTCTCATGATGGTCACCCGCGAGGCGGGTATGCGGCACGCCGCGCCGAATCCCTCCTCGCGGTCACCGCCGCTCCCGCCAACGTAGGGCGCGCGATTGCGCGCGGGCGGCCGTTAGGGACGCCGCCAACGGCGAGTCCCCGCCCGCCCAAGGTAGGGCGCGCCACGCGCGCCGAATCACTCCTCGTCGTCAGGCGACCGGAGCGCGGCCGTCCCCGGCCGCTCACGCCTCCGGTATGACGCGCCATTGCGCGCGGGCGGCCGGTAGGGACGCCGCCAACGGCGCGTCATGGACGGCACGGGAGCCCCGGCTGCCGCCTATAAGCCCAGCGGCGCAAAGCCGGTCGTGGCGAAATGCCGATCGGCGGTCAGCGCCGTGGTGATTCCCAGCGCCTCCATGATCGCAAAGGAGGTGCAGTCGACCATCGAGAACCGCTGATCGTCGTACCGACGGAACCACGCTACGGCCTGGCTCCAAAGCGGCTCGTCCACAAACAACACTGACGCCGACCGGCTCTCGACCAGAAGCTCGATGGTGGCGAGCAGATCCAGCGCGGCAGGGAGACCAAAGTCATAGCGCAACCGGGTGAGCGACTCGGCCACCACCAGATTGCTCGTGACCAGGAGGGCGCCTTCGGTCTGCAAGCGACGGATTAGCGACTCAGAAAGTCCGTGCTCGGGATCATCGCTGACCGCCAACGCCACCCAGCCCCAGGAGTCGACGAACGCCCGCGGTCTCATTGGCAACCGCGGTACAACACGTCGTCGATCGTCCCAGCGATCGGCCGGCCACCGCCGCGACACCAACCACGCGCCAACCGGTCGAACGCCTCGGCAGCCCGCTCGGCGGCCACACTCGGGTCGGGCTGTTCGGCTTCGATCAGCGCCTCGACCAGGCTGCGTAACCTCAATCGGTCCGCCGGCCCGAGGCCCCTAACCTGTTCGAAGATCTCGTCAACGCCCATCGCCGACTCCGACATCGATTGTACCCGCTTGCCCGGCTACCCGCACCGCAACGCCACCGGCCAGGCGTGCAGCCCGGGCGGGTCGGCCGGCAGCGTCAGGTGCAGGCCATCGGCATCCTGCCGGAACGGTACCGGCCGGCCGGTCGCCAGCAGCACCGCCTCGGTCACCGGCGCGGGCAGCAGGGCCCCGCCGGCCGGCAGGCTGCGGACCAGGCCATGCTCGCCCGGCCAGGCCATGAATGTCGCGTAGAGCGTGTCGCCACCGACGGTGAAGCGGACGTCCTCGCCACCGAAGGCGCCGCGCCTCGTGTCGGTGAAGCCGCCCTCGGGCACCTCCGTCGGCCCCTCGCCGAAGACGGCGAACGGCCGCGTGCCGTAGATTGCCGCGCCGTTGGCCGCCAGCCAGGCGCCGATGTCGCGCAGCATCGACTGCTCGTGCTCGGGAATGGTGCCATCGGCTCGCGGGCCGATGTTGAGCAGCAGCGCGCCGTTCTTGGCCACGATATCGACCAGGTCGCCGACGATGCTGGTCGCCGTCTTGTAGTCGTGGTGGGTAATGTAACCCCACGAGTTTTTCGACACGCTGGTGTCGTTCTGCCAGAACAGCGGGCTGACGTCTTGGAGCTGCCCGCGCTCGATGTCGTAGACCGCCGAACCCTCGGCAAAGGCCCTGTTCTTGTAGTTGATGGCCACCCCCTCTCCCCACTCAACACCGCGATTGTAGTAATAGGCGGCGAACTGCTGCAGATAGGGCGCGAAGGCCGGCTGTTCAATCCACCAGTCGAACCAGAACAACTGCGGCCGGTAGCGATCGACCAGCTCGCAGCAGCGGGCCAGCCAGTCGTCCAGGAAGGCCGCGTCGGGCTGTGTGTCGCGCGGCCTGGCCGGGCCGTAGAGACCGGAGTAGCGCGGGTCCTGCACGTCCGACGGGAAGCTCATTCCGCCGTCGAAATACCACCAGTGCTCGGCCCGGTGGCTCGAACAGCCGAAGACCAGGTGCTCGGCTCGCACCGCCTCGGCCAGCTCGCCGAGCAGGTCGCGCCGCGGGCCCATCTTCGCCGCGCACCAGTCACTCAGCTCGGTCTCATACATGGCAAAGCCGTCGTGGTGCTCGGCCACCGGCACGACGAACTTCGCCCCGGCCTCGCGGAACAGCGCCGCCCAGGCCGCCGGGTCGTAGTCCCGGGCGGTCAGCCGGGGGATGAAGTCCTTGTAGCCGAACTCGGCCGGCGGCCCCCAATTCTCGACGTGGTGACGATAGGCCGCCTGGTCGCGCTGATACATGTTGCGGGGGTACCACTCATTGCCGAACGCCGGCACGCAGTATGGCCCCCAATGGATGAAGATGCCGAACTTGCCCGCGCGGTACCAGTCGGGCACGCCGACGCCGGTCAGCGACTCCCACTCGGCCGCGTAGGGCCCGGCCGCGATGGTCTCCTGCACCCGGCTCGTCCAGTCCACCAACCGCGCCATGGGTCTCTCCCGTCGCCGTCTGCGCAGCGGCATCGCGCCGGCGGCGCCGGCGGTCAGGCCGGCGGCGAGCACCGCGCGGCGGGTCAGTCGGCGCATCGGCCTCTCCGCGCCGACGGTGGCATAGCCGGGCGGGCGAGTCAAGCGTCAATCCGGGGACACACGACCTATTTCAATCCGGGGACACACGACCTATTATTCACCCGCCCGCCTGGCCGTACCAGCCCGTACCGATGGCTCGCCGACGGCTCCGCCCGCGCCATGAGCTCCAGCGGTGCGGGCAGACGACCCTTGCGGGTGCGCTCACTTAACGGCTTGAGCGCCGCTTCGGCCACGAGCTCGGCGAGCGCGCCCCTGGATCCAGAGAAATAGGTCGTGTGTCCCCGCAATCCGAGGACACACGACCTATGCAATCCGGGGACACACGACCTATTATTGCCGCGGTCCACCCGGACTCTGGGGACACACGACCTATTATTCACCCGCCCGCCTGGCCGTACCAGCCCGTACCGATGGCTCGCCGACGGCTCCGCCCGCGCCATGAGCTCCAGCGGTGCGGGCAGACGACCCTTGCGGGTGCGCTCACTTAACGGCTTGAGCGCCGCTTCGGCCACGAGCTCGGCGAGCGCGCCCCTGGATCCAGAGAAATAGGTCGTGTGTCCCCGGAATCAGGTCGTGTGTCCGCGCTATCCGAGCGCGTCCCTGGATCCAGAGAAATGGGTCGTGTGTCCCCGGAATCGTCGGGCAGTTGGCACCCGATTTGCAGCGGGTCGGGTTGTGCTGCGCTGCGCCCTGCCCGCGAGCGGGGGCAGGTGTTTTCACTGGCAATTCGTATGATTACGTGACTTGCGCGTGGAATCACGTTGGGCGCAGACTAAGAGCGACAGCCGCCGAGTGGGGATGCGCCGAGGTGACGGAGGCATCGTTGGCGTGGGCGGTTGGCAGCCGGCGGACCGTGGCCGGCGGCGGGCGGATGGCCCGCCGGCATGGCCGGTGGCGGTGTCGGTTGCCCTGAGCCGGGTGGATCGCGCGATCCGCTGACGCTTCACCGCGCCGCGAACGATGACTCTGCTCGACAGCACCGCGATGGTCCGGCGTGGGCCACGCTGGTCCGCGACTACGGCGGTCGACCAGGAGTCAAGAACGATGCGCTATCGGCTGTTCTGGCTGGCGGTTCTCGCCGGCAGCCTGTCCAGCGGCGCGGTGCGTGCCACCGGGGATGGTGGTGGCGAGCCCGTGCTGCTGTGTACCAACACCGTCCGGCTGATCGCCGGCGGCGACGATCCCGACACCACCATGGTCGTCGGCCAGGTCATCTCCGAGACCTACAAGGTCGGCTGGAAATACTACGTCGATGTGACCTATGTCCTCGATGATGACCTGCCCTGCGGCCTGGTTCAGCTCGACCTCGACATCGTCGAGGATCCGGACAACTTCCCGACCAACCGGTACAACATCCCCAAGGTCGACGAGTTTGCCTATCACCAGTCATTCGAGCCCGATCCGCGTGACCCGCGCAAGATTTGGACCTTCACCCACCGCCTGCGTAGCTGTAAGAAGGTCTACATCGCCGCCCATGCCACGCTCTGCTGCGTGGTCGAGACCAGCGGCGAAATCGACGTCGAGTTCCTCGCCGCGGTGGTCGACGGTGAAGTCGTCGAGTACTCCCTAGTCGACGACCGCAACGGCGGCGGCATCGGCGAGCCGAGCTACTTCGACGCGACCATCTCCGGCAGCGCGCTCTACGACGGAGTCTACGACAGCTACTGCACCGATCGCGATCGACAGCCGGCACAGGGCGCCGGCCACCTGGGCAAGCTCATCTCGACCTACTCGGCCGAGGCGGCCAACTACTTCGACCCCGGTGAGACGCCCGAGAACCTGGACCGGGTCAACTGGCTCTACAACCAGCATCTCGTCGGCACCCCAGCCGGCGGCGCGCTCGGCCTGTACACCGCCTATGACGTGCAGCGGGCCATCTGGCGGCTGCTCAACGACGACCAGCCGCAGAACGACGACTTCGGCGACCCGCCGCCGCTGCACATCCCGCGGATCAACCAACTCGTCGCCGCGGCGTTGTCCAACGGCAACGGCTTCATCCCGCAGGTCGGCGACGAGGTGCTGGTCCTCGTGATTCCGGTCGATGCCGACGGCAACCGCCTCGAGCTGCAGCCGTTCCTCATCCCGGTGGTGGTCACCGGCGAGTTCGAAGAGCCGGTCTGCGTCGACGAGGAGGCGTGGGGCGAGGGCTGGTTCTTCACCCGCCGCTGCGGGCCCGAGAACTGGGCCATGTACTTCGCCTCGTGCACCAAGACGCGCTGCGACTGCGAGCGCGAGCACGACCGCGACCGCGACCGCTGCGGCAAGAAGAAGCAGCACCACGGCGATCACGACCGCGACCGCTGCAAGAAGACCAAGAAGCGCGGCTGGGGCGGCAAGCTCTTCGACTGCCTCAAGAAGCAGAAGAAGGGCGGCCACGACCGCCGGAAGTACTGCAAGTCCAAGCGACGCCACTAGGCGGCTACGGCAACCGAATCGACGACGCCCGGCTCACCCGAGCCGGGCGTCGCCCGTTCCGGCTGGGCTTCAGCGGCCGTCGATCACGCGGTGGATTGCCCGCAGCCGGCGAGAGTTGGCATCAACCACATAGAACACACCGCCGGCGTCGATGGTCGCCGCGAATGGCGAATCGAAGGTGGCCACGTTGCCCGGCCCATCGGTGTCGCCGGCCGCGCCGGTGCCGGCCACCGTCGTCGCCCGGCCGCCCGGACTCACCCGGCGCACGCGCTGGTTGAGGGTGTCGACGAGGTAGATCCAACCGGCCCGGTCGACGGCCAGATCGCCGTAATCGCTGTCGAAACGGGCAGCCGTGCCAAGGCCGTCGAGATAGCCGGCAGAGTCGTCGCCGGCGAGCGTGCTGACGGTGAACGCACTCCCGCCGCCAACCGAGCGAACGATCTCGCGAAGCCGCGTGCCACCGTCGATGACGTAGAGCGTGCCGTCCGGCGCCACATCAACTGCCCTCGGCGAGCGGAACCTGGCCACCGGACCCATCCCGTCGACTGTCGCGGCCACCGGGCTGTCCACCGAGCCGTCGCCCGCGATGGCCTCGACCTCGTAGCTCGTCGCCGAGGTGACCAGTCCGCGCTGGTAGGACACACGACGGATCCGCTTACCCGTGGACTCGGACAAGTAGACGTTGCCGCCGGCGTCCAGGGCCACACTATCGACGAAGTTGAACCGGGCAAGGTCACCGGCTCCGTTCGCCCGGCCAGCCGTGTTCGCCGAGCCCGCCATCGTGCTCACCGTCCAGCTCTCAGGCCGGAGCGGGTCAGCCCCCGTCAGCTCAATCCGCCGCACCGCATGCCGGTCCGCGACGACGATCAGCGTCCCGTCCGGTGACACGTCGATGCCCTGCAAGCCGGCGAACGTGGCGACGCTGCCGGGCCCGTCCGCCGTCCCTGCACCCCTGCCGGCGACCAGGGTGATGGTCCCGTCAACGCCGAGCCGGCGGACGGTGCCCGCGAAGTAGTCGGTCGAGTAGAGGTTGCCCTGGCCGTCCGCCGCCAGGCCGAAGAAAAAGCCGACGTCGGCCTGCCACATCGGACCGGTAGCGATCGCGCCGATGGCCGAGTAGCGCCCTGCCACCGTCTCCACCATCACATCCGGCGAGCCGACACCGCCGGACTGCGTGCCGTCGACCGCGCCGGGCGGGGCCGGGATGCTCGTCGGCGCGTCGACCTGGACGGTGAACTCGAACGCGCTCACGTCCTTCGGGATGATGAACGACCAGCGCCGCGCCGCGCTCTGTTCACCGGCGGCCAGCGGCGACTGGTACCAGTAATAGGGGCAGTCCGTGCCGAGCGCCGTCTGGCGTATGAAGCCGTCGGCATTCGACACCCGTACTTCTTCACTCGGCGCCGCGCCCGCCGGCACGCCGAGCGGGAAGAAGCCGGCCTGCGGCCGCACCAGCTTGACCTTCCGCGCGCCCTCGTCGGCGACCACCAGGTTGCCCGCCGCGTCGGCCGCCAGGTGACGCGGGGTGGTGA
>CAYONP010000140.1:0-9991 GCA_964405335.1 uncultured Fimbriimonadaceae bacterium | reverse complement strand
CGCCGTGCACGACCCTCACCGCACCCGCACCACCCGCACCGCGTCGGCCAGTAGGTTCCACTGTATCGCGGCGTCGGCCAGGGTGACCGTCCGCTCGCCGCGGAAGCGATCCTCGTCGTCGAGCGGCAGCAGGCCCTTGGCGCCCAGCTCGAGGAGCTGGCCATAGGCCCAGTGCCCGGCGCCTGCGTCGCTCGGCTGTCGCGGCGGTCGATCGCGACTCGGCTCGATGCGCACCTCGACCGCAACGTCGCCGGCGCCCGCGTCGCGCAACGCGCGCCAGGTGAAATCGGGCCGCAGAGTCAGGTTGAGCACGGCGCCCAGACCGCTGGAGAACTGGTACCGCGTGGTCGGTGTGCTCGGCTCGAAGGTCCCGTCGGGATAGCCGGCCAGCAGCCCGGCGGTCAGGGCATACTCGACGAACGCCGCGCCGGGGTGCTCGGGCGGCACGTCGCGCGGCAGCACGCGAGCCGCCGCGCCGGGCTGCCCCGCCTCGGCGCGGATCTGCTCGAACAGCGCCTCGAAGCGGGGCAGTGTCAGCGGCGCGTCGACTGCCCCGGCGGCGGCCTGGGCGACCAGCCGCGCGGCGCCGGCGTGCAACTCGCGGGCCAGGGCGGCCATGAACCAGCGCGGCGCCACGTCGTCGGTCTGCCAGGTGGCGATGGGCTTCTCCTGCCGCAGGGCGTAGAGATAACCGTCGTACGAGGCGACCAGCAGCGTGTCGCCGACGACCACCGGCGAGGCGTGGACGTAGCTGCGGGTGCGGTACTGCCAGACTGGCTGGGTCCGCGCCATGGTCGCATCGAAGGCGTAGACGTGGTAGTCGCGGCAGCCGACCAGCACCAGCTCATCCCACACCGTCGGCGACGAGTAGACCGCGTCGGGCAGCTCGAAACTGGCCCGCAGCGCACCGCTGGCGAGGTCGATCCAGGCGAAGCGGGCCACCTCGTCGCCGCGGATGGGCACCGTGCCGACATAGACCGTTTCACCCCGCACCGCCGGCGAGCTGTGGACCCAGCCGCCCAGCTCGCAGCGCCAGGCGACCGCGCCATCGGCCAGCTCGACGGCGTAGAGGCTGCCGTCGAACGAGCCGACGAGCACGCGCCGGCCGACGACCAGCGGCGACGAATCGACCGCGGCGCCGGTCTCGACGCTCCAGCGCACCGAGCCGTCGGCGGCGTTGAGGGCATAGAGCCGGCGGTCGCCCGAGCCGATCAGCACCAGCCCGTCGGCCAGCGCGGGCGACGAGCTGACCTCGCCGCCGGTCTGGTGGCTCCACAGCAGCTCGCCCGTGGCGACATCGAGGGCAACCACCGCGCCGCGGCGCAGGCCGACGAGCAACCGGCCGTCGGCGACAGTCGGCGAGCTGGTGACCAGGCTCTCCAGCCGTCGTTCCCAGACCGGCGCGAAGGTGATCCGGTCGAGCGCGGTGACCGTGCCCTGCCGGTCGATGGCGAGTAGCAGGTCGCCGGCGACCGTCGGCGTGGTCCACCAGCCGCCGCCCGCGTCGAAGGGCCCGCGGAGGGCGCCGTTGCGCAGCTCGACGGCACTCACGCCGCCGTCCTCGGCGGCGACGTAGGCGGTCTGATCGGCGACCACCGGCGAGGCGAAGGTCCGCCCGACGCGGACCCGCCAGGCGAGGTAGAAGTAGGGCAGCCGGTCGGGCACCTGGCCGGCGGACGCCTCGCGCCGAACGGTGCGCCGGAAGGCGGGCCAGAGCCACGGATCGTCGCCGGGCAGGTCGATGTCGGCGGTCGGCGGCAGCACCACCTCGGGCAGCGTGGCGGGCAGGTTGGCCGTCAGCCAGTCATACAGGCCGCCGCCCTGGTTCGCCTCGCGCAGGGCGAGGATGGACCGGTCGGGACCGATCAGGCCGGTCAGCGGACAGGTCACCTCGCCCTCGGCGCGGAAGGTGCGGTAGAGCCCCGGCTGCGGCCAGGTCGGCTCCCAGGCGACCGGCACGGCGCGGGCCCAGCGCCCGCCCTGCTGCGCTTCGAAGTTGGCCAGGTTGGCATAGTCCTCACTCGCTTTACGGCCATGCGGCAGCACCACCAAGACCTGGCAGGGATAGGTGACGCTCAGCCGCGCCTTGGCCAGCGCGGCGAGTTCCTCGAGCAGCAGCGGCGGGAACTCGCCGCCGCGCGGGCGGGGCGAGGCGAAGTGGACGATCAGCACACCGTCGCGGCGGAGATGATCCTCGATCGACGGCACGCGGCCGGAGTCGGGCCGGTAGGCGTCGCCGGCGTCGACCAGCGGGACCTTCGAGCAGTCGGGCAGCATGTCGCCCGGCGCCAGGTCGGCGCGCAGCGGCGCGGCGAGCAGCAAGCAGACCCAGATCGCACAGCGCATGGCGAACCCCCGCGGGCCACGCGCCGATTCTACTACGCCGGGCCGGCCAAGTCCTGTCGTGGCGGTTGGCGCTCGTGCCAGATCTCGACCTCGAGGTGGAGTTCGACGCCCGACTGCTCGCGCACACGCCGGCGCATCTCGATGATCAGCCAGCGGACCTCGGCCGCCGTGGCGCCGCCGCGGTTGACAATCCAGTTGGCGTGCAGCTCGCTGACTTCGGCGCCGCCGCGGCGCAGGCCCTTGCAGCCGGCCTCTTCGAGCAGTGCGCCGGGGTGCGCGCCGGGCGGGCGGCGGAAGACGCTGCCGGCGCTGGGCAGGTTGAGCGGCTGCGTCGCCCGGCGGTGCGCCATGTGGCGGTCCATCGTCTCGGTGATCGCCGCCGGATCACCCTCGCCCAGCCGCAGTTCGGCGCGGAGCACCAGGCCGGGTTCGTGCTGCAGCCGGCTGTCACGGTGGGCGAAGGCCAGGTCGGCGGCGGTCAGCCGGTCGATCCGGCCGTCGGGCCGGAGCACCTCGGCCCAGCGCACCACCTGGCCCAGTGTGCCCTCGGGCACGCCGGCGTTCATGACCACTCCGCCCCCGACGGTGCCGGGCACGCCGACGACGCACTCGAGGCCGGTCAGGCCGCGCGCGGCGGCGTCGCGGGCGAGCTTGGGCAGGAAGGCGCCGGCCTCGGCGCGGACGAGGTCGTCCTCGTAGTCGACCCGGTTCAGCGCGCCGGCCAGTCGCAGCACGATCCCGCTCACCGCGCCGTCGGGCGCCAGCACGTTGGAGCCGTTGCCCAGCACGCGCAGCGGCCAGCCCTCGGCGGCGGCCAGGCGGCGCAGGCGAATGATCGTCTCGACCTGTTCCGGCTCGACCACCACCTCGGCCGGCCCGCCGATGCGCCAGGTGGTGAGTTCGGCGAGGGGCACGTCGAAGCGCACCCGGCAGTCATCGCCGAGGGCCGCGACCAGTCGCCGGCGCGCCCCCTCGGTCACGGCCCGGCGCCGCGACCCGACCAGCCCCGCTGGAACGGCCGACCGACCAGCCGGAGCGGGTAGTTGCTGCCCGACTGCGGCAGGATGCGCAGCCGGAACGAGCGCCGGCCGCCCGGCGGCAGGGTGAAATCGAGCAGCCGCTCCTGCTCGCTCGGCCGGACCAGGCCGGTCTCGACCAGTTGTCCATCGATCACGACGATCCCCCTCGCTACGCCGCCGTCGGCGCTGAACGTCAGCTCGAACCGCGCCTCGACCGTGTCGGGATTCTCATAGGTCAGCTCAATGCCGTATTCGACACCGAAGTTTCCCAAGAGGTTGTTGCCGTTCAGGCTCGTGATCGGATCGCGGCCGATGTTGAGGAAGGCCCAGACCGACGGTGGGCGGTAAGTTTGGGTGACCGACCGGAAAGCCGTCTCGTGGATGAACTCGTCGGAGTATGGCGCCCGGGCGGTGCCGTCGATCCGCGCCGGGCCGCGGTACTCGCGTCCGGCGGTGGCGACGACCTGCACCTCGACGGCATCGCCGACCAGCGGCGCAAACTCGCTCAACCCGCTGAACACCTGCTGCGGCGGCGTGGCCACGCTGACCAGCGTCCAGGCCGTCCGCGGCGGGATGGTCAGCACCGCGCCGCGCATGTTCAGTCGCTGCGCCCAGTAGTCGCGGCAGGCCAGGTGGCCGACCCACATTTCGTCGCGGCTCGGGCCGGCGTGGGCGTCGCGGACGTGGACCTGGGCGGTCTCGTCACCCTCGTTGAGCAAGCGCAGCTCGTAGATCAACGGCGTCGGCGCGATGGTCTTGTGGTGGTAGAGCAGTCGCGACCGCTTCTCGCGGGGCAGCGGCGCGCGGAGCAGCAACTGCGTGCCGGCCACCGACTCGGGCTTGTTACTGACCAGCAGCCGGTCGGCCGGCTGATCGCCCCACGCCGCGCCGCGCAGCGTCACCGGCACCGTCTGGCGGGTGGTCAGATAATCGCCGCCCGACAGCGTCACCTCGACACTCACGCTGCTCACCCCGGCCACGGCGGGTGGCGTCAAGGTCGTCGGGAGCTGCCAATCGATCGCCGCGCCGGGCTGCAGTTCGCAGTTGGCGAAGATAGCGCTGGTCACCGCCGCGCGGATGGTCTCGGCATCGGTGCCCGTGCCGGTCACGGTGGTCTCGATCGGCAGCCGCACGCGTCCGGCGCGCTGCTTGATGCGCACCGGCAGGCTGAGCGACGCAGCTCCGCGGCGCAGGCGCACCGTGGCCAGGCCCACAGCGGCGCCGGACAGACGCAGACCGTCGGGCGTGACGGTGGCGGTTACCGCGGCACCGTCGATGCCGTCGATGGTCACCGCCAGGTTCGGCGGCTGGCCGCGGACCGGCAGCCCCAGGTCCTCGCCGAGGGCGACCTCGATGGTCTCGCCCGGCAAGCTCAGGTAAGGCTGCTCAAAGGCGCGTTTGAGGTTCGCCAGCCAGCTCGCCGCCAGCGCCTCCGGGGTGGAGCCGGCGCGCTGGGCGGCCGCCGGGGTGACCAGGCAGATGCGGGTGGCGCCGGCGGTGAGCGCGAACCCGTCGTCCTGTTTGACGCTCGCGAAGGCCGCTGCGGCAGTGCCCTGCTCGGCCAGCTCGTTGAGCCGGCCGGCGATGGTCCTGGCGATGGTCAGCGCCTGCTCGGGCGAGGCATCACGGATGCGGATGACCACTCCGCCGGCGCCGGTGATCGCGGCGGCTGCGCCCTCGGCCTGGGCGGCAAAGCGCAGGCTCGACAGCGCGGCGGCGGGGCCGACGGCGAGGGTGACGAGGAGCAACCAGGTCAGGCTACGACTCATCGCGCTCTTTGCTCCGCGTCTCGAGCGCGCGGAGGCGGGCGAAGACCTCGCGCGACCGCCGCGCGCCGGCGATCATGCGGAAGAAGATGGTCTGCGGCATGGCCGGCGAGCCGAACCAGCGCTCGCCCGGCGGCACGTCGTTCATCACCCCCGACTGGGCGCCGAGATGCGCCCCATCGCCGATGGTGTGGTGGTCGGCAATGCCGACCTGGCCGCCGAGCATGACCCGATCGCCGACCTTCACGCTGCCGGCGATGCCGACCTGCGAGATGATGATGCAGTCCTCGCCGATCGCGCAGTTGTGGGCGATCACCACCAGGTTGTCAATCTTCGTTCCGCGCCCGATCCGCGTCGCCCCAACGGTCGAGCGGTCGATGGTCGTGTTGGAGCCGATCTCAACATCGTCACCGATCACCACCGTGCCAATCTGCGGAATGCGCACGTGGCGCCCGTCGACCGGCCGGTAGCCGAACCCGTCGCCGCCGATGACCGTGCCGGCCTGGATGATCACCCGGTTGCCGAGGATCACCTCGCGATAGAGCACCACCCGCGGGTGGAGCGTGACCTCGTCGCCCAGCCGCGCGCCCTGACCGACGAAGCAGCCGGCGCCGAGGTGGCAGCGCTCGCCGGCGACGACACCGGCCTCGATCACCGCATGCGGCCCGACGGTGATGCCGGCGCCGAGCCGCGCCGATGGATCGACCACCGCCGTCGGGTGGATGCCGGCCGGCGCGGGCCTCGGCGGCGCAAAGGCGTGGAGCAGGGTGAGCAGCGCGATGCGTGGCTCGGCGACGAAGACCGCCGGCACGGTGCAGGTCAGCCCGGCGGGAGCAATCACGGCCGCGGCGCCGGCGGCCACGGCGCGGGCGAGGGCGTCGGCGCCGAAGGCCACCGCGAGCCGGTCCGGCTCGGGCGCCTCGGGCGTGCAGAGTCCAGTCAGCTCGAGCTCGGCCGGCCCGTCCAGTTCGCCGCCGACCAGCGTGGCCACTTCGCCGAGTGTCATCGCGGCTGTCCTTCACTCGGCTCGAGGGCAAACGGGTTGCGCTGCGACTCGCTCATGCGCGCCGCCACCTGGTCGGTCACGTCGGGCACTCCCTCGGCCGGCTCGAGCCGCAGCTCGACGCCCTCGTCGCGGGCCAGCAGATCGATGAAGGCGGTCAGCCGCGCCGGCAGCCGGTCCGCCAGCTCGGCCGCCAGCTCGTCTGCTTCGCGCTCGAGGCGCTCGGCCGCGGCGATGAACGCCGTCGCCTGCCCGCTCCGCCGCTCGGTCTGCGCCGCCGGCCGCTGGCCCAGCCGCGCGCGCCACGGCTCCAGTTGCAGGTCGACCTCGACCGGCTCGGCGCCTTGGAGCCGTTCGGCGCGCATTCGCTCGCGCAGCTCGGCCTGTGCTTCGAGCTCGGCGGCGCGCCGCGCCAGCTCGATATCGGCGCTGCGCTCGGCCGCGCGGGCTGCCCGATCGAGCTCGGAGTAAAGCGTCGCGGCGGCCTGGCGGGTGCGCCGCGTGTGCGCGCGGTCGAGCTGCTGCAGCCGCGCATCGAGCAGCGCCGCATCGAGCTCGGCGATGACCGTCAGCTCGCGGTTCAGCGCCTCGACCGCCGGCGGCGCGGCGGTGCCCAGGTCGAGCTGCACCTGCGCCTCGATAGCGGCAATCTGCTGCCGCTCGGCCTGCGCCCGCTCCCACCGCCGCTGCTGCTCGCGGTCGGCCGTGCGTAGATCCCACAGCTCCTGCTGCAATTGGCGCGACCGGCCGGCCTGCTCCTGCTGCCGCTGCCGCGCAGTGCGGAACGCCAGCGCCTCGCGGATCAGGCTCAGCTCGACCGCCGCGGCGTTGGCCGCAAAGGCCTGCACATCGTCGCCGAAGCCGCCTTCGACGGTCACCTCGGTGGCCTCGGGCGCGGCGGTCAGGTGGCTCGGCAGCTCCGCCGCGGCGGCCCGGCGCAGGCGCGCCGCCTCGGCCCGCAGGGCCACCACGCGGGCCTGCGACGGATGCGCCGCAACCAGCCGCGCCAGGTCGACATAGCCGACCCTCGGCAGCGGCTCGGCCGCCGGGCCCAGCGCAAGGAGGAGGCTGACCAGGAGGATCATCGCCGCGAATCTACCTGCTCGGACGGCAATCGTCAATCGCGCCGCCTAAGCGGTTGGACGCCCGCCCGCCGGCTTGGTGGCAACCCTCAGTCGGCCCAGTCGGCAAAGTACCGAGCCACCTCGCTCGGGTCATGCGCGTCGCTGCCCAGCACGATGGTCGCGCCGAGCGACTTGGCGCGGCCGAGCAGCGGCTCGGGCAGATAGACCTCGCCGCACTCGGGCTTGTCCAGTCCGGCGGTGTTGAGGTCGAGCTCGAGCCCCTCGCGCACGGCCAGTTCGAGCACCGCCGTGGCGGCGTCGAGCACCCGCTCGGGCTCGCGCAGCGGCAGGCCGCGAATGAACTTGCGCGGCAGTGTCAGGTGGCCCAGCCGGCGCGGGCGAAGATCGCGCCGGCCGAACCGCCAACCAGCCCGCAGCGCCGAGGTCAGCGCGGCGTAATATCGCAGGTGCGCGGAGTCGGGCGGCTCGCCGCGGAGCAGGTGGTCGCGGGTCATGTCGGCGGTGCCGTCGATCACCACGCCATCGATGAAATGCAGGCTGAGCAGCGTCGCCTCGTGGTCGAGCCGCGGCCAGACCGGCGCCAGCATGGCCAACAGCTCGCCGTGGAACCCGCCCTGCGCGGCGCCGAGATAGTCGATCTCGAGGCCAACCAGCACCTCGAGCCGACCGGCAAACTCGTCGCGCAGCGCCTCGGCCTCGTCGAGATAAGGCCCGAGCGTCGCCGGCGCGGCGGCGCACTGGCACGGGCCGAACGGATCGCGCAGGCCGGGCGGCAGCGGGTTGTGCTCGGTGACGGCGTAGCGCCGGAGCCCCAGCGCCACCGCGCGGTCGAGGTACTCACGCAGCGGCCGGCGGCTGCCGTGCGGGCACCAGCCGGTGTGGGTATGGCCGTCGTAGAGAGGGTCGATGCGGGGTGACGCCATGGCCGGCCTACCGCGTCCGGGCCACGACGTACTCGGCCAGCGCCACCAGGGCGCGCTTCTCCTCACCCTCGGCGAACGGCTCGAGTTCGGCCCGCGCCTCGTCGGCCAGTCGATGTGCGGCGGCGGCGGCGTAGTCGATCCCGCCCGCCTGGCCGACCAGCTCGCGCACGCGGCGCAGCTCGGCGGTGCCGATCTCGCCGCCGAGGACCGCGCGCAGCGCCTCGGCCGGCGCGCCGCCGGCCTGGAGCGTGTAGATCAACGGCAGCGTGCACCGCCCATTGCGGATGTCGTTTCCGATCGGCTTACCCAGCCGCTCCTCGTCGCCGGTCAGATCGAGCAGGTCGTCGACCAGTTGGAAGGCGGTGCCGACGCAGAGGCCATAGCGCGCCAGCGCGGCGACGCTCTCCTCGTCGCCACCGGAGACGCGGGCGCCCAGCTCGCAGGCGAGGGCCATCAGCGAGGCGGTCTTGTCCTGGATCATCTGCACATAGAGCGGCTCGGTGACGTCGCCGGAGCCCTCGTTGTACATCTGGCTCAGCTCGCCCTCGACCATTCTGACCACCGTCTCGGAGAGCCGCTTGACAGTCCCGACGCCGCACCGTTCGGCCAGCAGCCGGTAGGCCGTGGCGTGGGTGTAGTCGGCGACCAGCACGGCGTTCTTGTTGCCGAAGGCGCGGTTGGCGGTCAGTCGCGCGCGGCGCCGGCCGCCCTCGTCAATCACGTCGTCGTGGATCAGGCTGGCCAGGTGGATCAGCTCGACCGCCACGGCGACGTCGAAGGTCGCCTCGCAGACCGTCCCGGCGGCCTGGCCGGCGAGCAGAGCCAAGGCCGGCCGGACGCGCTTGCCACCGGCGTGGACGGTGTGCAGAAAGACCTCGGGCACGACCGGCAGGCGCGAGTGGACCACCCGCCGCAGGCGCACCTCGACCTGGGCCAGGTCGCCCATGATGCGCGGGAACAGCTCGGCCGCCGAGCCGGCGGTCACGGCTTGCGCCCGCGGTGCACGGTCGCCAGGCCCCCGGTGAGCGACTGCCACGAAACCTCCTCCAACCCGGCGCGCCGGAACGCGTCGGCCACCTGCTCTGGACCGGCGAACTGCTGAATCGATCGCGGCAGGTACTGGTAAGCCTGCCGCCGACCCGAGATGAGCCCGCCCAGCCAGGGCATGAGGCGATCTTGGTACCAACGATAGAACGGCTGCAGCCAGGCCCGGCGCGGGCGGGTCAGCTCAAGGTTGACCACCCAACCGCCCGGCCGAACGACGCGGGTCATCTCGGCCAGGCAGCGCTCGACCGAGGGCACGTTGCGCAGGCCGAAGGCCATCATCGCCGCGTCGAACACCGCCTCGCCAAAGGGCAGGTCGTCGGCGCTGCCGAGGCTCATCACCACGCCGGCACCGCGCCGCCGGATCTTGCGCTGGCCGAGGCGGAGCATCGGCGCGCAGAAGTCGACCCCGACGACCAGCCCGCCCGGCCCGACCGCGCGCGCGGCGCAAAGCGCCAAGTCGCCCGTGCCGCTGGCCAGGTCGAGCACCCGCCCGCCGGTCGCGAGCTCGGCCGCGCGCACGGCCACCGGCCGCCAGCGATGGTGGATGCGGAACGAGAGCAGGCTGTTGAGGAGATCGTAGGTCGGCGCGATCTGCGCGAACATCTCCCGCACCGTCTCGGCCTTCGACTTCGCCACGCTGACCGCCTGCGCTGAGTATGACACCGCGGCGGCTTATCGTCGATGCAGGGCTCCGGCGTCGGATCCGGTGGAGCCACGGGTTGAAACCCGTGGCTGGTCGGGCGAAACCCGCCCTGTGGGCGGGTTTGGCTTTGACAGACCCGCACGTCAGTGCGGGTCCACG
>CAYONP010000139.1:7732-10139 GCA_964405335.1 uncultured Fimbriimonadaceae bacterium | reverse complement strand
CAACCGCCCGGCAGATGTGACTCAAGATGAGCCGCGGCGGGAAGGGGGAGTCATGACCCTGGGTGGCTGCCCACCGTAGCGGCGCGCTGCGCGCGCCGTGGTAGGGCGCGCTCGCCGAGCGCGCCGTTGCCGGCGAGCGGGACGGAGCGCGGGCGTCCCCGCCCGCCTTGCACGGCGGCCGCTGTAGGGCGGGCTGTGCCCGCCACTTCCGACTTGCCCGCTCGGTCCGGCCGCGGCGTTCGGCCATCACCGCCCCTCCTCGCTGCAGCGCAGCAGCAGGCCGAGCATCAGGAAGTTGGTCACCAGGCTGCTGCCGCCGTAGCTGATGAACGGCAGCGTGATGCCGGTCAGCGGGATGAGCTTGGTCACGCCGCCGAGGATGACCATCGTCTGCAGCGCCATCAGGCTGCCCAGGCCGACGGCGAGCAGCGCGCGATAGTCATCGGCCTGGCTCACGCCGACCCGCATGGCGCGGTAGATCCAGACCAGGTAGAGGGCGATCACCAGCGCCGCACCCCACAGACCGAGCTCCTCGGCGATCGCCGCGAAGGGGAAGTCGGTGCTCGCCGCCGGGATGCGCGAGGCATAGCCCAGCCCCAGCCCGACGCCACTCACGCCGCCGGCGGCCAGGGCGAACAGGCCCTGGACAATCTGGTAGCCGTCACCGTCAATCTGAGGCCACGGGTCGAGCCAGACCTCGATCCGCCGCCGTACGTGGCCGAACCACTGCATGCACAGCGCCGCGCCGCCGGCGAACGAGAGCGCGCCGGCGACCAGGTAGCTCGCCCGTGCGGTGACGGCGTAGAGCATCGCCACGGCGGTGCCGAAGAAGAGCAGCGCGGTGCCCAGATCGCGCAGCCGGACCAGGAGCACCATGCCGACGCCCCAGAGGACCAGCAGCGGGCCGAGATAACGCGGGTCGGGCAGCGTGATGCCGAGTAGTTTCCGCCCGCCTGCGGCGAGCGTCTCGCCGTGCCGTTCGAGGTACCCGGCGAGAAACAGCACCAGGGTGATCTTGGCCAGCTCGCCCGGCTGGATGGTCACCCCGCCGAACTGCAGCCACAGTCGCGCGCCGTTGATTTCGCGCCCGAACAGCATGGGCAGCAGCAGCAGCGCGGCGGTGAGCAGGCCGAAGGTGTAGGTGTACTGCTTGAGCCGCGCCAGGCGGGGCAGATGCAACGTGGCCAGCAGCACGGCCAGGCTGACCCAGAGCCAGTTCATCTGCTTCTGCGCCTGATCGGGCGCGAGGCTGAAGATGGTCGCCAGCCCTAGGCCGCAGAGGGCCAGGCTGAGCGGGTAGAGCAACTCGTCGCAGTCGCGCCGGCGAGCGGCCAGCAGGAGGTGACAGGCGACGGCGGCGGCGGCCACCTGCGCCCAGATGCGGGCGATGTAGCCGATGCTGACGGTACCGGGGTCGCCACCGAACTCGGCCCCGCGGGCGACGGCGACGAGCACCGTGCCGGCCAGGCCGAGCCCGAGGGCGGGGACGAGCAGCCCGCGCTCGAGCGAGCGGGCGGCCATCAGGTGCCCTGCGGCCCGCAGCGGACCAGCAGCACGCTGATGTTGTCGCGCCCGCCGGCGCGGTTGGCCGCCTCGACCAGCCGCCGGGCGGCGCTGCCCAGGCTGCGACTCAGCTCGATCTGCCGGGCGATCTTCTCGTCTGACAGGTGGGCGGTCAGGCCGTCGCTGCAGAGCAGCAGCAGCACGCCATCGGCGACCGGCTCTTCGATCTGCAGGAAAGTCGGCCGCTCGCCGACGCCCAGCGCCTGGGTCAGCACGCTGCGGGCGGGGTGGCTGCGCGCCTGCTCGGCGGTCAGCACCCGTTCGCTGACCATCTCCTGGACCAGGGTGTCATCGGTGGTGATCTGCCGCATGCCCGCCTCGCCGATGACATAGGCGCGGCTGTCGCCAATATGCAGCAGCTCGATTCTGCCCGGCCGCACCGCGGCGGCGGTGAGTGTGCAGCCCATTCCCTCGCGGCCGTCCTGCGCGGCGGCCTGGATCGCCGCGTGGGCGGCGAGCGCCGCCGCCTCGAGCGCGCCGAGCAGCGACTCGCCCTCGGCCGCCGGCCCGGCCGCGGCGAGCAGGGCATCCATCGCAATCTGGCTGGCCACCTCGCCGGCGGCATGGCCGCCCATGCCGTCGGCCACCACGCCGAGCAGACCGTCGGGCAGCGGCGCCGCGCCGACCCGGTCCTCGTTGTGGTCGCGATGACGGCCGACATCACTCGCCATCGCGTAGTCCATCATCCGGCTACTCCCGCTCCGCCTCGAGCCGCAGCACCGCGCCGCCGACCTGGACGGTCGCCCCGGGCTCGAGCACCACCGTCCCGCGGGCGGCGCGGCCGTTGACCAACGTGCCGTTGCTCGACCCCAGGTCGCGCAGCCGCATCTTCCCGTTCTCGACC
>CAYONP010000139.1:0-7722 GCA_964405335.1 uncultured Fimbriimonadaceae bacterium | reverse complement strand
CGTGCCGTTGGTGCTGCCCAGGTCTTCGATCAGGCAGCGCCCGCCGTCGCTCCAGATACGCGCATGATGCCCGCTGGCGTAGTCGTCGTCGATGACGATGCTGTTATCAGGCAGGCGGCCGAGCCGCAGCTCACCCTCGACCCGGTAACGCCGGCCCGGCGCGGTCATGCCGCTGCCGGCGGTGGCCACCAGCGCCAGCGGCCCGCCGCCGCGCGCGGGGCGCGCCGCGCGGCGAAGGTCCTGCTGCATGGCGCGGTAAAGCTGCCACAAGAACAGCGTCAGCAGGGCGAGGAAGAGCAGCCGCGCCAGCGCCAGACCCGCGACGGCCACCTCAGCGCTCCCGATAGACCAGCCGCACCGGCCCGAACTCGACCAGATCGCCGTCGGCCAGCGGCTGGCTGCCAATCGACCGACCGTTGACCGCCGTGCCGTTGGTGCTGCCCAGATCACAGACCGACCAGGCCGTCTCACCCGGCTCGAGCTTGGCGTGCCGCCGCGAGACATCGGGATGGTCGAGCTGCAGCTCGCACGCCGGATCGCGGCCGACATGGGCGCAGCGACCAGTCAGCTCGAGCACCACGCGGCCGCGGCCGTCGAGCAGCTCTGCTTCGCCCGGCCCGGGCACCAGCTCGGCCTGGGTCGCCAGCGCGCCGCGGGGCACGGTCTCGTCGGCCAGCAGCACCACCGCCGGCCGGCCGCGGAGGGGCAGGCCCCGTTCGCGGGCGGCCTCGCGCAGCCGCGCCGCGGCCTCGCGCTGGAGTGGCTCGAGCGGCTCGCCGAGCGCCTGCAGGTCGAGCGGGTTGAGCCGCACGGTGACCAGGTTGGCCGCGGCCGGCTCGCCCGCGTGGTCGCGCAGGCCGACTACGGCGTCGGCCGCGGCGCGGAGCAGTTCGCTGGGCGGCAGTCGGCCGCCGAACAGGCGGGCAAAGCCGCCCTCGAAGAGGTCGGTCAGGCGGCGCTCGAACTTGCCGAGGAGCCCCATCCAGCCCTCACGCCCGGCGTTCCGGGGCGACCATGCCGGGGCCAACGGTAGCACGTCGGCCCCCGCGCCGTCAATCGAGCCCACGCCCCGCCGTTTGACAACCCACCGCCGGTACCTATAATGGCCGCAGTCTGGGAGCTCGCGCTTGTCGCTGATGAACACCCTCTTTCTCTGCGCCCCGTCGTACGACGGCTTCGACGGCGGCGCGGGGGCGCGGTACCAGGCGCGGCGTGAGATCACCTCCTACTGGTACCCCACCTGGCTGGCCCAGCCGGCGGCGCTGGTGCCGGGCAGCCGGCTGATCGACTCGCCGCCGCACCACGTTTCTTGGCAGCAGGCGCTGGAGGCGGCCGACGACCACGAGCTGGTGGTGCTCTACACCAGCACGCCGAGCTTCGCCAACGATGTCCGCTTCGCCGAGGCGTTGAAGGCGCGGCGCGCCGACCGGCTGGTTGGCCTGTGTGGCGCGCACACGGCGGTCAATCCGACGCCGAGCCTCGAGGCGTCGGAGGCGATCGACTTCGTCTGCAACAAGGAGTTCGACTTCACGCTGCGCGAGATTGCCGAGCGCCGCGACCTGAGCGAGGTCGACGGGATTAGCTACCGGCGCGACGGCAAGCTGCACCACAACAAGCCGCGGGCCGAAATCGCCGACATGGACTCGCTCCCCTCGGTGCTCGACGTCTATCGCGACAACCTCGACCTCGAGGCCTATTTCATCGGCTATCTGCTGCACCCCTATGTCAGCTTCTACACCGGCCGCGGGTGCCGCAGCAAGTGCACCTTCTGCCTCTGGCCGCAGACCATCGGCGGGCACAACTACCGGGTTCAGTCGCCTGAGCGGGTGGCTCGCGAGGTGGCCCGCGTGCGCGAGCTGTGGCCGCGGGTGAAGGAAGTCTTCTTCGACGACGACACCTTCACCGACGACCGCGAGCGGACCGAGGCGACCGCCCGGCTGCTCGGTGAGATCGGCCTGCCGTGGAGCTGCAACGCCAAGGCGAACGTGCCGTACGAGACGCTGAAGATCATGCGCGAGAACGGCTGCCGGCTGCTGCTGGTCGGCTTCGAGAGCGGGAATCAGAGCATCCTGAACAACATCAAGAAGGGCCTGCGCGTCGACCGCGCGCGCGACTTTGTGGCCCACTGCAAGGACCTCGGCATCCGCATCCACGGCACCTTCATCGTCGGCCTGCCGGGCGAGACGCCCGAGACCATCGAGGAGACCATCCGGTACGCCTGCGACCTCGAGCCGGAGAGCCTGCAGGTCAGCCTGGCCGCGCCCTACCCGGGCACCGAGCTGTATGCCCAGGCGCTGGAGAACGGCTGGTTCGACGGCGACCCGGTGGTCGACCAGCAGGGCATCCAGATCCCCGCGCTGCGGTATGACAACCTGACCACGGTGCAGATGAACGAGGCGGTCGAGCGGATGTACAAGACCTTCTACCGCCGCCCGCGGGTGCTCTGGGGGCAGATCAAGCCGATGCTCAGCGACCCGGCGATGTTCCGCCGCCGGCTGCGTGAGGGGCGCGAGTTCCTGAGCTTCTTCCGCCAGCGTTCGTCGGCCGCCTGATGACCGACGGCACGGCCCGCGTCGTGGCCGTCTTCGCCGGCTCGATTCTCTGCCTCTCGCTGGGCAACATCCTGCTCGCCTCGGGCACGCGCGCGGTTGCCCCGGGCGACCTGCCCGGCGTCGGCTGGCACCTGCCGGTCGGCATCGTCCTGATGATCCTCCAGTTCGCCGGCATGTTGACCTTGTTCGCCTGGGGGCTCGACGTCAGCGTGGTGGTGCCCGTGTTCGGGCTCAACTTCGTCGTCACCGCGCTGCTCGGCCGGGCGATGCTGGGTGAGCAGGTCTCCTGGACGCGCTGGCTCGGCATTGTGCTGGTGCTCGCCGGCGTGGCGCTGATCGCGCGCAGCGGCTGGCGGACGACGGGGCCATGATCGCCATCATCCTCGGCCTGCTTGCCGTCGCCGGCGTGGTCTACCTGGTGCTCGCGCATCTCGCCACGCTGCGGCATTTCGCCGCCACGCCGGCCACGCCACCGGCAGACTGGCCGTCCGTCTCGATTCTCAAGCCGGTCCGCGGCGCCGACGAGCACTCTCGCGAGGCGCTGGCCACCTTCTGCCGGCAGGACTACCACGGCGACTTCGAGGTGTTGGTCGGCACGATGAACCCGGACGACCCCATCGTGGCGGTCGTCGAGCAGCTCCAGGCCGAGCTGCCCGGGGCGCCGCTGCGGATGGTCATCACAAGGCCACTCGGTGCCAATCGGAAGACGGCCAAGATGCACTCGCTCGCGGGCGAGACGCGGGGCGAGCTGCTCTTCTTCTCCGACGCCGATGTAGAGGTCACCCCGGACTACCTGACCCGCCTGGTGCCCGAGCTGCTGGCCGACGGCGTCGGCTGCGTCACCTGCCTGCCCCGGCCGACCGACGCGCGGACGGTCGGCGGGCGGCTGGTCGCGCTGCACTATGCTCAGGTCTACCTGCCGCAGTGGATGATGGCCGTGCGGACCACCGGCATCCGCTTCGCCATCGGCATGACCATGGCCGTGCGGCGTGACGACCTCGCCGCGATTGGCGGATTCGCGCCCTTCGCCGACGCGCTGGCTGACGACTACGAGCTGGGCAACCGCATCGCTCAGCTCGGCCGCCGCGTCGTCGTGCCGGCCCTGCTGCTCGCCACGCTGATGCCGCGCGAGGGCGTCGGCGCGGCCTACGCCCGGTTGCTGCGCTGGAAGCGCACCATCCGCCGCTGCCGGCCGCGCGACTATGCCGGCATGGCCTTCTGCCACCCGCTGGTCTGGAGCCTGTTCCTGACCGCCGCGCTGCCGGCGGCCTGGCCCGTGCCGTTGCTGGTACTCGCCCTCCGCTGGCTGCTCGCCGCGCACCTGAATGCCCGCCTGGTGCGGATGCCCGACTGGCCGCGCGCCTGGTGGCTGCTGCCGCTGCTCGATCTGATCGAGTGGCTGACCTTCATCGGCGCCTATCTGGGCAACACCATCGTTTGGGGTGGCCGGCGCTACCAGCTCCGACCGAACGGCGACCTGGAGCCGATCACACCGGCTGGTCGCCGTGACGAATCCTGAGCGCCGCGCCGACCAGGTAGAGCGAGCCGGTGACCACAATCAGGTCGTCGGGCTCGGCCCACTGCTGCGCGACGGCGAGCGCGCCGCCGACGTCATCCGCCGCGGCAACCTGCTCGGCATGGCCGGCGAACAGCGGCAGCAGCTCATCGGCGCGCCGGCTGCGCGGGTTGTCGGGGACGCCGGCGGCGATCAGCCCGTCGACCGGGCCAAGCCCGGCGAGGAAGCCGTCGAGGTCCTTGTCGCGCGCGCTGCCGATCACCGCATAGCGCCGGCGGTGCGGGATCTCGCCCAACGCGTGGCGTAGTGCCTCGGCCGAGGCCGGGTTGTGCGCACCGTCGAGCACCAGCCACGGCCGCCGGCCGATCACCTCGAGCCGCCCCGGCCAGTGCACCGTCTCCAGGCCGCGCACGACGGCGGCGGCGTCGAGCCGCTCGGCGCCGCGGTCACGCAGCAGCTCGGCGCAGCGCAGCGCCACCGCCGCGTTGTCGCGCTGATGCGCGCCGATCAGGGGCAGCAGCACCGGCAGCCAGACGCCCTCGAAGCGCACCCGCAGCGCCTGGCCGAGCCCGCCGTCGGGCCGGTCGACCAGCGCCTCGCCGGCCGACTCGACGCCGTCGGCGTCGATCAGCGGGGCCGGCGCCGCCGCGGCCGCGGCGGCGATGCGCGACGCTGCCTCGGCCGGCTGCGGCGCGGTCACCACCGGCACGCCGGGCTTGATGATCCCGGCCTTCTCACCAGCAATCGCCTCGAGCGTGTGGCCGAGGAACATGGTGTGTTCGAGGCTGATCGCCGTGATGGCGCAGACCGCCGGCTCGACCACATTGGTCGCGTCGAGCCGCCCGCCCAGGCCGACCTCGACCACGGCCCAGTCGACGTCGGCTTCGGCGAACCGGCAGAAGGCCAGGGCGGTGTGCAGATCGAACCACGACAGCTCGGTCTCGCCGGCCGCCTGCCGCGCCTCGACCGCCGGCTTTAGCCGTTGGGTGATCAGTCGCGCCGCCGTCTCGCGCTCGATCGGCTCGCCGTCGAGCCGGATCCGCTCCCGCGGGGAGACCAGGTGCGGCGAGGTGTATAGCCCGGTGTGATAGCCCGCCGAGCGGAGCATGGCGTCGATCATCGCCGCCACGCTGCCCTTGCCCTTGCTGCCGGCGATGTGGACCACGCGCAGACCGCGCTGCGGGTCGCCCAGCTCGGCCAGCAGCGACTGCACCCGTTCGAGCTTGATGCCCGACCAGTGCGCCGCATCGGGCCGGCGCTCGAGATTGGCGAACTGATCGAGCCAGGCGACGGCGTCGGGGTAGGTCATCGTCCGTAGTATAACCTCAGGCCGAGAAAGTCGGGCAGGTCGGACTGCCGGATCTTGTCCACCGCGGTGTCGATGTCGTAGGCGACGCGCCGCACCTCGACGGTGCCGGCCTCCTCGTCATAGACCGCATAGGCGGCCAGCGGATTGCGGTCGCGCGGCTGGCCGCACGAGCCGGGATTGATCACCCACCGGTCGCCGGTGTTGAGGTCGATGTGGCCCCCGTCGGTCAGCGGGCGGCGGCGGACCACCGCGCCGCCGACCTTGCGGTATGCCTCGGCCACGTGGGTGTGGCCGAGGAACACCAGGCTGTGCTCGCAGGCAGCCATGGTCTCGGCGGCCAGCGACGGCGTGCTGACGTAGATCCACTTCCACGGGTTCGGCAGCGAGCTGTGGACGACCACGAAGCCGTTGATGATCCGCGCCGGCGGCAGCGCGGCCAGCCACTCTTTGTGCTCGGGGGCGAGCTGGTGCTGCGTCCACTCGGCGGCGTCGCGAGCGTAGACATTGAACCAGGTCAGGTCGACCATGCCGAGCGCGGCCTGGTCGTGGTTGCCGAACAGGCAGACGGCGTCGAGCTCGCGGACCAGGGCGCAGCAGGCGTTCGGATCGGCGCCGTAGCCGACCACGTCGCCGAGGCAGAGGAAGCTGTCGACCCGCTCGCTGTCGAGGGCGGCAACGACGGCCTGAAGCCCTTCGAGGTTGCCGTGGATGTCGCCCAGCAGGCCGTATCTCATGCCGCCGACCCGAGCCCAGCGCAAGGGCGCTCGAACAGCAGCCTCCGCGCCGGAGGAGTATAGCACGCCCGACCGCCGCACGGCAACGAGCAGGAATGGGGACGGACCCAATTACGGCGTCTGGTGACGCTCGGTCGTCGCGCGGTCACAATAGCGGTGACAGCCGGGTACGTTTCGGCTAGACTCGGCCCGGCGAGGGGAGCGACGCATGGCCCCCGAGAACGGAGCGATGGACGAGCAGGTGCTGACCACCCGGGTGAGCACCATCCTGCGCTGGGCCGAAGAGCAGCAGGAGAAGCTGCGCGGCCGGGTCGACGGGCTGATCAGTCGCGAGAGCCTGGTCGGCGAGACGGTTCGCGGGGTCGAGCGCTGGGCGCAGCGCAACTCGGTCTGGCCGGCGCTGTTCGGCCTGGCCTGCTGCGCCATCGAGATGATGGCCGTTGGCGGGGCGCACTTCGACATCAGTCGGTTCGGCAGCGAGGTTTTCCGCGCCAGTCCGCGGCAGGCCGACCTGATGATCGTCGCCGGCCGGGTGAGCCAGAAGATGGCCCCGGTGCTGAAGCAGATATACGACCAGATGCCCGAGCCGAAGTGGGTCATCGCCATGGGCGCCTGCGCCAGCAGTGGCGGGGTGTTCAACAACTACGCGATTGTCCAGGGCGTCGACCGCGTGGTGCCCGTCGATGTCTACGTCCCAGGCTGTCCCCCGCGGCCCGAGATGCTGCTCGAGGGGATCATGCTGCTGCAAGAGAAGATCGGCCGGGGCGAGAGTGCGCGTGAGGCGGCGTTGCGCAAACTGACCGACGGTGTTGAGGCTTAGCATGTCTGACCAGTCCAACGGTTCCGCGCTGCCGCCGTCGTTTGGAATCGCCGAGGCGATGCCGGATGGTGGCATCATGATGATGAACACCAACTACCTCGACGAGTTGATCAACACCGCGCGGGCGAACTCGCTCTGGTACATGACCTTCGGTCTGGCCTGCTGCGCCATCGAGATGATGGCCACCGCCGCGCCGCGGTACGACCTCGACCGGTTCGGCATGATTCCTCGCGCCACGCCGCGGCAGAGCGATCTGATGATCATCGCCGGGACGGTGGTCAAGAAGATGGCCCCGCGGGTCAAGCGGCTGTACGACCAGATGGCCGAGCCGCGCTACGCCATTGCGATGGGCACCTGCGCGACGATGGGCGGGCCGTTCCAGGAGAGCTACAGCGTGCTCATGGGCGCCGATCAGGTGATCCCGGTCGACGTCTACATCCCGTTCTGCCCCCCACGGCCCGAGTCGCTGATCCACGGCATCCTGCAGTTGCAGCGCAAGATCAAGCACGAGCGCTACACCCGCTCGCGGGCGCTATCGCCGTTGGGCAAGGTGCTGAGCCGCTTCGGCCGGCCGCTCGAGCGGGCCTGACCACTCCGCGCTACCTCTGTAGGGCGGGCTGTGCCCGCCAAGGTCGGTAAGCAACCCCGTCGGTCGATCCGCATGGAGCGCGAGCGTCGCCGCCCGCAGGGGAGCATGCTCGTGAACTTGCGGCCGGGGACGGCCGCGCTCCGCCGGGTAGGGCCCGTTCGCCGAACGGGCCGGCCGCTTCTCCGCCGCGCATCGCCTGTAG
>CAYONP010000138.1:0-10668 GCA_964405335.1 uncultured Fimbriimonadaceae bacterium | reverse complement strand
GCGGAGCGGGTAGGGCGCTTTCGCCGAAAGCGCCGCCGGCAGGACGCCTCGGCGAGGCGTCCCTACCCAGTCGTCGACCAACCTCGTCGCCGGCTGGCGGCACCGTGGCCGGGTGACCGGCGCCACCCGGTCGGCGCGCGCAGCGCGCCGCTACGGGGAGTGCGGGCCTGGTCGCGATCGTGGCCGGCCCGTTGATTGCCCATCGGCAACCCCTGCGCTACACTGCCGCTGGAGCCGCGGGTGGTCGCGATCATCGACTATGGCGCCGGGAACCTGACCAGCGTCGCCCTCGCCGTGCGGCACATCGGCGGTGACGGGCGGGTGACCTCGGACCCAGCCACCGTCGACGCCGCCGAGCGGGTCATCTTCCCCGGCCAGGGCGCCGCCGGCGTGGCCATGGCCAATCTCCGCCGCGACGGGCTCGACCAGGCCATTGGCCGCGCGCTGGCGGAGGGCAAGCCGCTGCTCGGCATCTGTATCGCGCATCAGCTCGTCTTCGACCGCTCCGACGAGGACGGCGGCACCGACTGCCTCGGCCTGCTCGCCGGTGAAGTGGTCCGCTTCGACTTCGCGCCCGAGACCCGCGTGAAAGTGCCGCACATGGGCTGGAACGGGCTCGACCTGGTCCGTGCCCACCCGCTCTTCGCCGGCTTCGAGCCGGGCTGGGAATACTATTTCGTCCACAGCTACTACCCGCAGCCGGCCGACGAGTCGCTGGTCCTGGCCACGACCGAATACGAGGGCGTCAGCTTCGCCAGCGTCTGCGGGCGCGGCAACTTGGTGACGACGCAATTCCACCCCGAGAAGTCGGGCCGCGCGGGCCTGCGGCTGCTGGCCAACTTCCTCGCCTGGGACGGCCGGCCATGTTAAGCAAGCGGCTGATTGTCTGCCTCGACGTGCGCGACGGCCAAGTCACCAAGGGCGTGCGGTTCGAGGGCAACGTCGACATCGGCGACCCGGTCGAACTCGGAGCCGAGTACAGCCGCTCGGGCGCCGACGAGCTGGTCTTCTACGACATCACCGCCAGCGCCGAGGGGCGGCCGATCGACCTCGCCATGGTCGAACAGGTGGCTGCGCAGGTGTTCATCCCGTTCAGCGTCGGCGGGGGCCTCCGCGGCGTCGACGACATGCGCCGCGCGCTGCTCGCCGGGGCCGACAAGGTGTCGGTCAACACCCTGGCGGTGCAGCACCCCGAGATCATCGCCGAGGGGGCGCGGCAGTTTGGCAACCAGTGCATCGTGCTCGGCATGGATGCGCTCCGGGTCGGCGTGAGTGAGACGATTTCCTCGGGCTACGAGGTGGTCATTCGCGGCGGCCGCACACGCACGGGGCTCGACGCGCTGGCCTGGGCGCGGCGGGCCGAGTCGCTCGGCGCCGGCGAGATCTGCCTCAACAGCATCGACGCCGACGGGACCAAGGATGGCTACGAGCTGACCATCACCCGGCTGATCTCGGAGCAGGTCGGCATCCCGGTGATCGCCTCCGGCGGCGCGGGCGTGCCGGCGCATCTGGTCGAGGTGCTGACCGCCGGCCGGGCCGACGCGGCGCTGGTCGCCAGCATGGTGCACTATGGCGCCTACACTTGCGAGCAGATCAAGCGCGAGATGACCGCGGCGGGGGTGAAGGTGCGGATGGTCTGGTAGCGGAGGTCGCGCCACCACCCGCGCGAAGCACCGGCCGTCGCGCCGCGCCAGGGAGTCTGCCATGATTCACAAGGGACTGCTCAACGGCGGCTTTGCCGTCGAGTTCGTCGAGAAGCACTTCCACGACCACGACGAAATCTGGCTCATCCTTGAGGGTCGGGGCACCGGTTACTGGATTGACCCGGCCGGCGAGCGGACCGACTTCGACCTGGAGGCCGGCGACGTGATCCTCATGCCCGCCGGCTGGGAGCACGGCTCCGACGGGCCGAACGAGGGCCTCCGCGCGGCGGTGGTCTTCGGCACCCAGGCGCCCGGCTGCCACCGCCCGGGCCACTACTACATGGAGCAGGAGGGCTACATCCCGCGCCTGGTGCTGGTCAAGGACCCGGCCCAGCGGTACGCTCTGGCCGAGTAGCCTGGAGCCGACCATGTTCGTCACCCTACCCGCCTGCGGGCTGGCGCTCTGCGCCGTGCTGGCTCAACGCGAAACCAACTACGACGAAGCCCGCGTGCCCGACTATGTGCTGCCCGACCCGCTGCTGCTCGCCGACGGCACGCCGGTCACCACGCCCGAGCTGTGGCGACGGCGGCGCGGGCAGATGCTCGACCTGCTCGAGCACGACATGTACGGCCGCTCGCCCGAGCCGCCACCGCTGCGCTTCCGGGTGTTCGAGCAGGGGCCGGCGCTCGACGGCCGGGCGACGCGGCGGCAGGTCACCCTCTACTTCACGCCCGACGACGACGGCCCGCAGCTCGACCTGCTGATCTACCTGCCGGCCGACGCGACGGGCCCGGTGCCCTGCTTTGTCGGGGTCAACTTCCAGGGCAACCATGCCTGCCAGACCGACCCGGCGATCCGGCTCTCGACCCGCTGGATGGCGGGCAACCGGCCGGGCGTGGTGGACAATCGAGCCACCGACGCGTCGCGCGGCGTGGCCGCCAGCCGCTGGCCGGTGGAGCTGATCACCTCGCGCGGGTTCGCCGTCGCCACCTACTACGCCGGCGATATCGATCCGGACTACCATGACGAGTTCGCCAACGGCATCCACGCGGTCTACCCCGAGCTGCAGCAGCGGGGCGACAACTTCGCTACCATCGCCGCCTGGGCCTGGGGTCTGAGCCGCGCGCTGGACTACTTCGCCGCCGACGCGGACATCGACGCGCGGCGCGTGGCCGCGATTGGCCACTCGCGCATGGGCAAGACCTCGCTCTGGGCGGCCGCCCGCGACGAGCGGTTCGCCCTGGCGGTGAGCAACAACTCGGGCGCCGGCGGCGCGGCGCTGTCGATGCGCGCCTACGGCGAGACGGTAGCGCGCCTGAACACCGCCTTCCCGCACTGGTTCTGCGCCAACTTCCGGCAGTACAGCGACAACGAAGCGGCGCTGCCGTTCGACCAGCACTGGGTCATGGCGCTGATTGCCCCGCGACCGCTCTATGTCGCCAGCGCGACCGGCGATCGCTGGGCCGACCCGCGCGGCGAGTTCCTCGCCACCGTGGCGGCGACGCCGGTCTACCGGCTGCTCGGCGCCGAAGGCATGCCGGCGACCGACCCGCCCGCGCCGGGCGGCCAGGTGGCCGGCAGCATCGGCTACCACCTGCGCGAGGGCGAGCACGATATCACCGCGTGGGATTGGGAACGGTACCTCGACTTCGCGGCGGAGCAGATGTAGGGCGGGCTGCGCCCGCCACGGGCCGATGCCGGCGGGACGGGCTCCTGCGCGTCGACCGAGACGGTCGACCTACGCGTCGGCCGCCTCGGCGAGGCGGCCCTACCCTTGCCGAGCAGTCATGCGCCGAGCTTGGCGATCAGCGCTTTGGCCGACTCGCTCAGCTTGCCCTCGGTGTCGATGGCCAGCACCTTCTCGAAGGCGGCGCGGGCCTGCGTCGCGTCGCCCATGGCGCTGTAGACGATGCCGCGGTTGTACCACGAGTTGAGGTGCTCGGGCTGCCGCTCCAGCGCCTCATCGAAGCAGCGTAGCGCCTCGCTGTTCTCGTCGACCTGGTGGTACGCAATGCCCAGGTCGCACCAGACATCGGGCGCGTTGGGTTGCTGTTTGACCGCGCCCTCATAGAACGCGATGGCGAGCAGCCACTTGCCGTTGTCGAACTTGCGATTGCCCAGGTCGACCAGGGTGGCGAAATCGACGCCGCCCATCTGCTCGACCATCGCCCGCGCCTCGTCGAGGGTCTCGGGCGCTGGCGGCGCGCTGGCGGCCATGGCGGCGTCGGGATCGGTGGCGGCGTCCATGCCGCTGGGCATCGCCTCAGGCGCGGGGGCCTGCATCCCGGCGTGCGGGTCGCCCGGCAGGGCCACCTGGTTGAGCGTCAGGCCCTGCCGTCGGCCCAGGGCGTTGCCGACCAGCAGCCCGACGAGCAACGCGGAGAGGACGAGGATGGCGACATTCTCGCCGGCCATGCCCTCGCGAGGGGGGCGCTCGGTCGCCGTCGCGGTGGTGGGAAGCTCATTCGCCATCGGATTCATCCTAGAATGCGCGCGCGGGTGTCAACACAATGGTATTGTGAGCCAACCTGGGAGACTCGTCCGGCCCATGCCCGAATCGCAAGAGCAGACGACCGCCGGCCGCCGCTTGGCGCCCGAGCCGTTCCGTGGCCTGGTGATCCACAGCGGCCGCGGCGGCGAGTGGGCCGTGCAAGTAGGCGAACTGCCCGTCTCGTGCCGCCTGACCGGCCGCCTGAAGGCCGGCGACGATCCGCTCGCCCGGCTGGTCGTCGGTGACCAGGTCGAGGGCCGGCGGTTCCTCGACGAGCCCGAGCGCGGCGTGATCGAGACCATCCTGCCGCGCCGTAGCCTGGTCGGCCGCGGCCGGCCGGGCAAGCCGCCGCAGCTCGTCGCGGCCAACCTCGACCAGCTCGCGATCGTCGTCGCCGCCCACCAGCCCGAGCCCTCGCTGCACACCATCGACCGCTACCTCGCGCTCGCCGCCGCCTGTGAGGTGCCACCGCTGCTGGTGCTCAACAAGTGCGACCTGGACGAGACCGGCGAGGTGGCCGCGGCGATCCTGGCGCTTTACCGCCCGCTCGGCTTTGAGCTGGTGGTGACCAGTGCCGCGCGGGGCGACAACCTCGACCGGCTGGCGGCGCTGCTGCGCGACCGGGTGACGGCGGTGATTGGACCGTCGGGCGCCGGTAAGTCGAGCCTGCTCAACGCCCTCAACCCAGGCTATCGTCTGCGCTGCGGCGAGGTGATGAGCATCGGCAAGGGGCGGCACACCACCACCGACACGCGGCTGCTGCCACTGGACAATGGGGGCTGGGTGGCCGATACGCCGGGGATCAAGACCATCGCGCTGATCACCGAGACGCTGGCGCCCGATGAGCTGCAATACCTCTTTCCCGACCTGGCCCCCTACCTGGCCGCCTGCCGGTTCGACAACTGCTCGCACCGGAGCGAGCCGGGCTGCGCGGTGACCGCCGCCGTCGCCGCCGGCGAGATTGCCGCCAGCCGGCACGACAGCTACCTGCGCCTGCACGACGAGATTGCCGCCACGGCGCGCGGCTGGTGAGCTCGGCCACCGCGGGCGACCGACGTCTCGGGCCCGGCGCGGCGGCGCTGTCGCTGTTCATCTTCGCGCTCTGGGGCGCCAACACGCTGGCCATCAAGGTCTCGGTCGAGGCCGTGCCGCCGCTCGCCGCGGCGGCCATTCGGTTCACGCTCGGTCTCGGGTTCATCGTCGGTCTGGCGCGGCTGCGCGGCGTCTCGCTCCGCCCTGCGCCGGGCGAGCTGCGCGCGCTGGCGTTGCTCTCGCTCGTCTTTCTGCTCCAGATTGGCGCGCTGAACATCGGCACCAAGCTGACCAGCGCGGTGCGCAGTACGGTCTTCCTCGCCGCGCATCCGCTCTGCGTGGCGCTCTTCGCCGCCTGGCTGATCCCCGGCGATCGGCTCCGCCCGACCCGCACCGCCGGCCTGCTGCTCGCCTTCAGCGGCGTCGTGGCCACGTTTGCCGAGGGGCTGACCGGCACCACCGCCCGGCTGCTCGGTGACAGCCTGATTGTGCTCAGCGCGGTGCTACTCGGCCTGCGACTGGTGATGCTTAAGCGCCTGGTGCAGCAGACGCCGCTGTTCCGCGCGTTGGCCTGGCAGGCCGGGCTGGCGGTGCCGCTGTTCGCGCTGGGCAGCCTGGGCTTCGAGCGCGGGATGTGGCAGCCGGTCGAGGCGCGGCATGTCGGCTCGCTGCTCTACCAGGGCCTGGTCATCGCCGGCTTCTGCTTCTGTGTCAACGCCTGGCTCTACGAGCACCACCGGGCCAGCGAGGTGGCCGCCTGGACGTTCACCACGCCGCTCTGGGGCGTGCTCTTCTGCGCGCTGATCTTGGGCGATGCGGTGACGGTCTGGGTCGCGCTCGGCGTCGGCCTGGTGGCGCTGGGGATTGCGACCGCGAGCCGGGAGGGGCGTCAGGTGGCGGAGACGAGCCGGTAGCCTCCGGCGGTCAGCAGCGCGCCGGTGACGGCCCAGAGGAGGATGCTGGCGAAGGTGTGCTGTTCGACCGGCGTGCTCACAGCCACCCAGATGATGGCGGCCGCCAGCGGAAAGCAGCCGAGCCAGAGCAGGTTGGTCGGCGAGCTAGGCTGTGATCGTGCCATCGTCGGTCTTCTCCGCGTCGGCCGCCAAGCGGCTCGCGGTGGCCGGGGCGGCGTGCTCCAGCCGCGCGAGCAGTTCGGCGTTGCGACCCTCTTCCTTGCTTAACGCCTCGTGGAGCCAATCGTTCTCGATCCGCAGCTTTTCCTCATCCGGCTCCGGCATGAAGCGTTTCGCCGCACCGACCGTAACGCCCGCGGCTCCGAGCAGTGCCGCGCCGGCCTCGACCGAGCCCGAGCCACCGGCCAACGCCGCAGCGATCAACGCCACACCGGCGGCGGCCTGTACTACGCCGATGAGGATGGTCAGCACGACGGCCCGATGTGCCGCGCGAGAAGCGACCCGGTACTCGGCGCCCTCGAGCATCTGCACGCGCCGCTCCAGCTTCCGTTTCTCGTGCTCGAGCGACGACGTATCCGGCGCATCGGAGAGCAAACTCGTCCTCCCAGTCGATCCGTCGCGCCGGCGATACGCCACGGCCCCGCGCGCGACCTCCCTATTGCCGATCCGCCGCGACTCGCGCGTAACCCCATCCCCCCGTATAATCGCCGCGTCGCCGAAGACTGGCGGAGCCTGCCATGCCGACGATCGGGCCGCGCGAGAGCCACTTTGGGTTGGACCACCACGGGATTGCCTACCCTGGACCAGTCCACTGGAACCTGACCACGGCCCAGCTCTATGAGGCTGCCGTGATGCGCGGCGAGGGTATCGTCGCCCATGGCGGCTCGCTGGTGGTCGAGACCGGTGTCCACACCGGCCGCTCACCGAACGACAAGTTCGTCGTCCGTGAGCCGGGCACCGAGGCCAACATCTGGTGGGGCAATGTCAACCTGCCGTTCGAGGCCGAGCGGTTCGAGTTCATGCACCACCGGGTGATGAGCTACCTGCAGAGCAAAGAGCTGTTCGTCCAGGACCTGCTCGTCGGCGCCGATCCCGAATACCAGTTCTGCGTCCGGTTCATCAACGAGCTGGCCTGGCACAACCTGTTTGTGCGCAGCCTGTTCCTCCGCCCGACCGCCGACCAGCTGCCCCACCTGGTGCCCGACTGCACCGTCATCCATGCCCCGCGCATGTATGCCCGGCCAGAGATCGACCACACCCGCTCGGCGACCTTTATCCTGGTCCATCCCGGCAAGCGACTGGTGCTGATCGGCGGCACCGGCTATGCCGGCGAGCAGAAGAAGTCGATCTTCTCGCTGATGAACTACCTGCTGCCGCTCCGCGACGTGGTCACCATGCACTGCTCGGCCAACTACGGGCCGAACGGCGATACGGCGCTCTTCTTCGGCCTCAGCGGCACCGGCAAGACGACGCTTTCGGCCGACCCGGCGCGCACGCTGATCGGCGACGACGAACACGCCTGGTGCGACTCGGGTATCTTCAACCTCGAAGGCGGCTGCTATGCCAAGGTGATCAACCTCTCGCCCGAGGCCGAGCCGCACATCTTCGCCGCGGCGCACACCTTCGGCACGGTGCTCGAGAACGTGGTCGTCGATCCGCACACCCGCGAGCTCTGCCTCGACGACGACAGCCTGACCGAGAACACCCGCGCCGCCTATCCGATCAGCAGCATCCCCGGCTGCGACCTGTCCGGCCGCTGCGGCCACCCGAAGAACATCATCTTCCTCACCTGCGACGCCTACGGCGTGATGCCGCCCGTGGCGCGGCTCAGCACCGCCCAGGCGATGTACCACTTCCTGTCGGGCTACACCGCCCGCGTCGCCGGCACCGAGAAGGGCGTCACCGAGCCGTCGGCGACCTTCTCGCCCTGCTTTGGCGGGCCGTTCCTGATGCTCCCCCCCGCGGCCTATGCGCGACTGCTCGGCGAGCGAATCGAAAAGCACGGCGCACAGGCCTGGCTGATCAACACCGGCTGGACCGGCGGGCCCTACGGCGCCGGCCGGCGGATGTCCATCGCGCACACCCGGGCCATTGTCTCGGCCACCCTCGACGGCGCGCTCGACGATGGTCCGTTCGAGACCGAACCGTTCTTC
The DNA here is from genome assembly GCA_964405335.1 of uncultured Fimbriimonadaceae bacterium. Classification (GTDB taxonomy): domain Bacteria; phylum Armatimonadota; class UBA10988; order UBA10988; family UBA10988; genus CAYONP01. The sequence continues at coordinate 2,434 of CAYONP010000138.1, read as the reverse complement.
GGCTTCGAGCTACCGCTCGCCTGCCCCGGCGTGCCCGCCGAGGTGCTCAACCCGCGGCTCACCTGGGCCGACCCGGCGGCCTATGATGCGCAGGCGCGCAAGCTGGCGGCGATGTTTCGCGACAACTTCGCCCGCTACGCCGCCGACGCCTCGGCCGAGGTCGTCGCCGCCGAGCCGAAGGGCTGAGGTGCCTACGCCGGTGATCCACCACGCTCAGGACCGGCGGACGAAGATCGTCGCCACACTCGGCCCGGCGACCGATACGCGCGGCGAGATCGACGCGCTGCTGGCCGCCGGGTGCGACCTGTTCCGCCTCAACTTCAGCCACGGCACGCACGTCGAGCACGCGGCGCGGATGAGCGCCATCCGCGCCGCCGAGGCCGACTGTGGCCGGCCGGTCGGCGTGCTGCAAGACCTGCAAGGGCCGAAGATCCGCATCGGCCGCTTCGCCGACCCGGCCGGCATCACCCTCGCCGAGGGCGACCGGTTCAGCCTCACCGCCGACCCCGCGCCGGGCGACCAGCGCCGCGTCGGGCTCAGCCTGCCCGCGCTGATCGGCGACCTGGCGCCGGGCGAGCGCCTGCTGCTCAGCGACGGCATGCTCGAGCTCGAGGTGGTCGAGCAGCACGACGAGCGGGTCGACTGCCGGGTGATCACCGGCGGGCCGCTCAGCGACCACAAGGGGCTCAACGTCCCGGCGGCCGACCTGAGCGTGCCGGCGCTGAGCGCGAAGGACATTGCCGACCTCGAGTTCGGCGCCGGGCTCGGCGTCGACTGGGTCGCGCTCAGCTTCGTCCGCACCGCCGACGATCTCCGCGCCGCGCGCGAGCACTTGCGGCGGGTCGGCTCGCGGGCACGGCTGATGGCCAAGATCGAAAAGCCCGGCGCGGTGCACCGGTTCGAGTCGATCCTCGAGGCCGCCGACGGCATCATGGTCGCCCGCGGCGATCTCGGCGTCGAGCTACCGCCCGAGCAGGTGCCGGTCATCCAACGGTCGATCATCCGCGCCTGCCAGGCGGTCGGCAAGCCGGTGGTGGTCGCCACGCAGATGCTCGAGAGCATGATCGCCAACCCGCGCCCGACGCGGGCCGAGGCGAGCGACGTGGGTCACGCCATCTACGACGGCGCCGATGCGGTCATGCTCAGCGGCGAGACCGCCGTCGGTCGGCACGCCGTCGAGGCGGTGGCGATCATGGACCGCATCGCCCAGGCGGTCGAATCGAGCGAGGATTACGGCCGGCAGCTCTACCAGTATGCCGACGAGGCAACGCCGTCGGTCCAGCTCGCCGTCTGCCACAGCGCCTGCCGGCTGGCCGAGATCCTGCCCGCCGAGGTGATCGCCAGCTTCACCTGGAGCGGCAGCACCGCGCGGCAGGTGGCCAAACACCGGCCCAGCGCCCTGGTCGTCGCCCTCACGCCGTTCGTCGAGGTGGCGCGGCAATTGGCCCTCCAATGGGGCGTGGTGCCGCTGACCGACGAGCAGCCGACCAGCAGCGACACGATGACCGCCCAGGCCATTGCTCGATTGCGCGCCGCCGGTCTGGTCGAGCCGGGCGAGCAAGTGATCATCACCGCCGGCGTGCCCTTCGCGGTGCCTGGCACGACCAACCTAATCCGCGTCGAACGCGCCTGATCCGGGGCCTGACCCCGATGGTCAGCGCTTGACGTAGAGGCCGCCGAAGCTGATGGTGAGCACCTGGTGGTAGCGGGTGGCGAGCCGGTCGGCGCCGCCGCCGGGGCGGTGCCAGTCGGCGGTGGCCTCGGGCAGGTGTTCGCTGAAGTCCTCGTCGGGCCGTGCCCAGGGGGCGCGGAAGAGCAGGCAGCCGGCCCGGCGGAGCAGGGCCTCGAGCCGCTCGAAGGTCGTCGTCGGCGTGGGCAGGTGTTCGAGCACGTCGATGCAGCAGAGGTAATCGAAGCTCTCGGCCGGCAGCGCCTCGGCCTCGGCGGGGGTGAGGCAACTGACCTGCTTCAGCCCGTGTCTTTCGATGCGCCAGGCGACGAACTCCTGGGCCAGGTTGGGCACATCGACCAACACCACCTGGCGGCAGCGCGGGGCCACCGCCAGCGCCGTGGCGGCGCTGCCGCAGCCGTAGTCGAGCAGCCACCAGCCGTCCTGGCCGTCGGTCGACTGACTGAGCACCGCCCAGACATCGCGGCGGGCGAACTGGTCGATCAGGTTGCGGCACAGGTTGGCCCGGCCGGCGTCGCCGGTCCAGGCGGTGTAAAAGGTCTCCGGCGTGTGACTCGGCCAGAGCGCCGCGCCGAGCTCGTCCCAGGCCAGCGCCAGCTCGAAGTAGGTCCGGCGATCGATGGCCAGAAACTCGCAGCAATCGGTGATCGCCGCGTCGAGCGCCTGTTCGGCCAGCACGTCTGCATTCACGGCCACGTCCCCTACTTCAGAGGCCCGGCGGCGCGACTGGTGGCGAGAATGGTG
>CAYONP010000137.1:0-11365 GCA_964405335.1 uncultured Fimbriimonadaceae bacterium | reverse complement strand
TCTGTCCCCGGATGATGGCCGACGGGTTACCACTGGCCAACCGGTGCCGTGGACAGCCCCCTGGTGCGATAATTGGGTCCGTCCCCATTGTTCTACTGGTCAGGCAACTCAAGTCAGCAGGAACCGGTAACTGGTGCCGGTGGCCATGCCGATGATCACCCACAGACCCGCGGCGCAGAACTCGCCGAGGACCAGGCCGAGGAAGAACGGGTAGGCGCGGCGGTAGCCCTTCATGCCGCCCGAGCGGAGGACCAGCACCTTCAGGCCCCAGCCGCAGAAGAGGCTGAACCAGAGCTGGATCAGCGGCCAGCTCGGCCCCATGGCGAAGCCCAGTGGGTGGAACGCGAAGCCGGCCAGCCGGTTGCGGGCAATGCACAGCAGCAGCATCACCCCGGCGCCCAGGCCGACCGTCGCCGCGTCGGCAGGGTTGACCTCGACCGGCGTGCTGAGTTGGGCCACCAGCCGGCCGAACGGCTGCTGCGGCGAGCCGATCATGAACCAGGGCGAGCCGGTTACCGCGCCGTAGCGATAGGCGGTGTGCAGCGTTGCCGCATAGGAGGTGACCACCGCCAGCAGGATGGCCAGCCAAAGCGCCCAGCTCAGCCGCCGGCGGTTGAGGCCGGGCCCGTCGGCCAGGCGGAAGGCGTCCATCAGGCTCGGCTGCAGGCAGGCGCGGACGTCGAAGCTGACGATCCGCTCGAAGTAGGCCAGCACGGTCAGGCCGCGCGGGCTGATCCCACGCAGGTCGGCGAAGGTGCCGATCATGTCGGTCGGCCGGAACGGCGCCTGGACGAAGAGCAGCCCACCCTCGGCAATCATGCGGGTGAGCACGAGGATGACCATCAGCGTGAGCGCCACCGCCAGCACGCCGAGCCCGAGCGGCAGCCCGGCCAGGCCGAGCACGCCGGCGGCGCCGAGCAGGCCGAGCACCAGGCCGACGCCGGCGGTGCGGTAGCCGCTCGGCTCGAGTGAGTCGTCGAGCCCGCCGCGGCCGACGATGCGTTGCCACACCCCGCGCAGATGCGGCCGAGCGGCATAGAACAGGTAGCCCGACAGAACGGTGAAGGCGCCGAGCATCTGCAGGCCGGCGTATTTCGGGACGGGATAATCGCGCATGAACGGCACTTGGTGGCCGAGCTGGACCAGCAGCAGGCCTTCGAGTTTGAACAGCAGGTAGAAGGACCAGAGGCTGAAGCTGAAGTCGGCGGGCAGCAAGAAGGTCAGGCCGATGACGCTGAAGTGGAGCCAGAGCCAGAAGATGCCGACCTGACCGAACTGCGGCCCGAGCGCCGCGGTGAGGTCGAAACGCAGCGGGATCTGCGGCACCGCGGGGTAGAGCGAGTGCAGGCCGTTGGTCAGGTGGACCAGTTGCGGGATGGCGAATCCCGCCCAGACCGCCGGCTGGCGCAGGAACGGCGGCAGCCGCCCCGGCTGATGCCCTTCGACCAGCGCCAGCGGGAGCTGGACCAGCGGGAAGGTCAGCCGCTCACCCTCGACCCACTGCCGGCGGAGGATGGCCGCCAGGCCCCAGCAGCAGACGAAGAAGCAGAGCGCCAGGGCGGTCCAGGCGGCCAGCGGCACGGCCCATGGTTCCCAGGGGATCGCCCGGCTGGCCGGGATGCCCTCGTAGAACTGGGTCAGCAGCTCGGGCCCGGCGGGGTGGAACACCGGCGGGATGTGCTGGTACAGCGGCGGCAGCGCCGGCACCGGCGAGCCGGGTAGGCGCGACAGGTCGAACGGCACCAGCCACTGGGGGACAAAGCGGTAGAACCACTGCGCCCAGAGGTTCTCGGGCGTGGCGAAGTAACCCGCGCCGACCAGGGTGGGGATGAGATAGGCGGTCAGCCCGAAGCTCGGGATGCCGGCGCCGACCAGCGTCATGGCGTAGATGGTGGTCACCTCGCCCGAGCTGAGCGCCAGTCGGCGGTGCAGCCGGCCGAGCAGGGGGTTGAGCAGCAGCACGATGAGCAGGAAGCAGAAGAAGGCGCCGACCGGGAGGTGGCAGGCGGCCAGCCAGGTGCCGTTGAGGCGGAGGTCACTGTAGGGCGTGACCACCGCCAGGACGACGGTCAACGCGGCACCGGCCATGACCGCGCGGCGAGACATCGGGGCTCCGTGCGATGCTAATCCGCCGCGCGTCGGTGCTTGCCTCTTGCCGGCCGCGGTGGAGGCGGTCGCCGGCCGGCGGCGAAGGGCCCGCCGGCGGAGGAGCGAGCCATGGCGTCGGAGCCGGCCAAGAGCGGTCTGCACAGGTTCGTCGACAGCTTCAAGGAGAGCGGGCCGGGCTGGCTGCTCAGCGCCTACACGCTCGGCTCCGGCTCGGCGGCCGGCTCGCTCTGGGCCGGCGCGCAGTATGGTTACGACCTGCTCTGGGTGCAGCCCGTCTCGATGCTCATGGGCGTGATCATGATGAGCTGCGCGGCCTATGTCACGCTGCGCAACGAGGAGCGGCCGTACAAGCTGTTCGCCGGCGTCTCGCCGGCGCTGGCCGTCGCCTGGGGCGCCGGGTCGCTGTTCGCCAGCATCATCTGGCACTTCCCGCAGTACGGCCTGGCCTACGACTCGGTCAAGGGCCTGTTCGGCTTTGGTGAGAGCTTCATCGCCCAGCTACTCGTCGGCGCGGGCATTCTGTCACTCTCGATCTGGCTGGTCTGGAGCTACGCCCGGGGCGGCGCCGGGCTGAAGCTCTACGAACTGGCGATGAAGCTGCTGGTCTGGATGACCTGCCTCTGCCTGCTGATCGTCGTCGCGGTCGCCGACGTCGACTGGGGTGCGGTGTTCCGCGGGCTGTTCGGCTTTCGGCTCGCCTACACTCCTGACGGTGCGGTCGACACGACCCAGATCTTCGGCCTGCTCTCGGCGGCGGTCGGGATCAACATGACCTTCCTCTACCCCTACTCGCTGAAGAGCAAGGGCTGGTCGCGCGACGCGCTGCGCACCGCCGGCGGCGACCTGATTCGCGGCATGATGCTGCCCTACATGATCGCCACCGGCCTGCTGGTGATCGCCACCGCGGCGACGGTCCACGGCAAGGTCGAGGGCCTCGACAAGGGCACCATCGTGCAGATGTCGCAGATCTTCGACCACCTCGGCAGGGTCGGGCCGACGCTCTACTTCATCGGCATTCTGGCCATGCCGCTGTCGAGCATCACGCTGCACATGCTGACCTGCGGGTTTATCGTCAGCGAGATGATGGACCGGCCGATGTATGGCCGCGAGTGGAAGCTCGGCTCGCTGCTGCCGGCCGTCGGCGCGCTGGGCGTCTTCTTCCAACTCAAGGGCTGGCTGCCGGTCGCCGCCAGCGCCCTGACCCTGCTCTTCCTCCCGATTGCCTACTACGGTTTCCTGACTCTGTTCCACCGCCAGCTCAAGGCCGACCGCGGCAGTGCGGGCGCGGCGGCGCCGAGCTGGCTGCTGCCGGCGGCCGTGGTGGTGACCGTGATCATCGCCGCCCTGGCGGCGGTCAAGGCGGTCGACAGCGTGCGGGCGTTGATCGGCATGTTCGGCGGGTAGGCATCCCGGAACCCTCGCGCGGCGGCCGGCGTCACGCATATGTGCCGTGCAGGGCAGCATGGGAGAGAGAGCGATGCGTGTGCGCCGAACCGCCTGGTTCATCGTCCTGACCGCCTCCCTCGCCCGAGCCGACCTCTACCCGCCGCTGGAAAAGGCGTGGGAAGTCGGGTTCGAGCAGGGCTGTTACATGACCCCGACCGTCGTTGGCGACACGGTCTACATCGGTAGCCGAGACAACAGCGTCTACGCGCTGGACCGCCTGACCGGCACGATACGCTGGCAGTTCGACGCCGGCGGGCGGGTCTACGGCGGCATCGCCGTCGTCGGCGACACGTTGGTCGCCGCCAGCGACAACGGCATGTTGCACTGCCTCGCCGCGGCCGACGGCACAGTGCGGTGGCAGAAGCAGGTCGACCAGACGCTCTACGCCACGCCGGTGGTTGGCGACAACACTATCTTCATCGGCGGCGGCGCCACCGGTGCGGTCTTCGCCATCGACCTCAACGACGGCGACGAGCAGTGGCAGTTCACCCTCGGCGACCGGATGGGCAGCGGCCTGGTGGTCGATGACGGGGTGGTCTACGTGCCGTCGTACGACGGGCACCTCTATGCCCTCGACGCGGTCCGCGGGACGCAGCTCTGGAGCTTCGACGCCGGCGGCGCGGTCGACTCGATGCCGTTGCTCGACGGCGACACGATCTACGTCAAGCTGCCGACCGACGCGCTGTTCGCCCTCAGCCGCGAGACCGGCCGCGAGCTCTGGTCGGCGCGGCCGGAGAACGCACCGGCGATGGGCACCGGGCCGTCGAACTGGTCGCCGCTGGTGCTGCACGACGGCAAGCTGCTGTACGGCTCGCTCGACGGGCGCATCCACGCGGTCGACGCCGAGTCGGGCCGCGAGGTCTGGGCCTCGGTCGCCGGCGCGCCGCGGCCCTGCCCGCCGACGCCGACCGGCGACATCGGCTGGGCCGGTGGCAAGGACGGCTCGCTGACCGCCTTCGACCTGGCCACCGGCGAGGTGGTCGAGCGGCTGCAGGTGAGCAACGTGCCCGACCTCAACCAGGTCATCACTGGCTGCATGTGGCCACCGCTGGTGGTCGACGACATGGTCTACGTGCCGACTCTCGAGCGCGGCCTGACGGTCTATCGCGGTGAGCCCGACGGCACCGTCTGGCGCACGCTCCGCGAGCGGACCCGCGGCCTGCGCGAGGCGCTGGCGCCGGCGTTCGAGGGCGGGCCGACGCCGAGCGATGACGAGCTGATCGCGATGCAGACGCTGGCTTTGCGGTACCAGGGCTTCGTCGTCTGGGAGTCGCGGCGGACCGGGGCGTGGGAGCTGTTTCGGATCAACCTCGACGGCACCGGCTTCCGGCAGTTGACTCAGCTCCACGCGCCGAACGACCCGCTGGCCTGGGCCGCCTACCTGCGGCCGCAGGTCTCGCCCGACGGCCGGCAGGTGCTGTTCGCCAACGGCCGGCGCGGTGGCGCGGCCGAGGTCTGGAGCGTGCCCGCCGACGGCGGCGAGCCGCGCAAACTGACCGACGGCCACCCGCTGCGCTGGGAGAACGGCGGCGGAGAGGTCCTGTTCGCCCGCGACCGGCGGGTCTGGCGGCTGAACGTCACCACCGGCGAAGAAGCGCCGCTGAACGACGTTGAGATTCCGAACTTCGATGTCGGCATGGTCGGCGATGTGACCGCCAGCCTCGACGCGATGGTGCTGCGCACCGCGCGGGCGAACGAGTTCTTCCCCTTCGCCGCCGGCCGGACGACGTTCCAGCTCGGCGGCTGCGAGCCGCAGTTCACCCGCGACGGGCAGTATCTCTACTGGGTGCAGGGCCCGAAGGACTTCCGCCTGCTGCGCCTTGGCGAAGAGGACTCGAAGCAGTTGCTCGGCCAGCCGCCGACGGAGCCGTACAACTACACCTACTTCCCGACCATCTGCGGCGACGGCCGGCTGCTTGCCTATGGCGCCAGCCCGGGCCAGCACAGCCACGAGACCGGCGACTACGAGATCTACGTCACCGAACTACGCGACCTACAGGCCGTCGGCACGCCGGTGCGCTATAGCTGGAACCCGACCACCGACCGCTGGCCGTACGTCTGGGTGGCCCAGTGATGCTCGCCCGGCTCGCCATCCTGGTGGCCTTGGCCGCCGGCGCCGTGCCGGTGAGCGAGGCCGACCGCGCCGCGGTCGCGGCACTGGCTTCGGGCTTTGACCCGGCCAGCTCCCTGGTCGCCGCGCGACTGGTCGAGGCACCGACGCGCGCGCTGCTCGACTGGCAGGCACGGCACGACAATCCGGTGCTCTACCAGACGGCGAACCAGACCCTGACGGCGCCGACGCCGGCGCCCGAGCCGATCACGCTCACCTTCGACGGGCTGTTCGTGCCCGGCACGGTGGTCGACGACATGGCCGATACGCCGTTGGCCGAGGTGCAACCGATGGCGCCGGGCCTGCTGGCCGACTACTTGGCCAAGTGGAACTTCACCGCCGCCGAGCCGTTCCTGGTCATGCTCGCCACGGTCAGCCAGCAGACCTGGGGCAATCCCTACGGCGGCGTGCCGCTGCAGCAGATCAGCGCGGTCTATCTGCGCCGCGACGAGATGGTGCTCCAGCTCTGGGTCGAGGTCGAGTTCGACCCGGCGGTGACCTTTGTCAAGGGCGTCACCGACGGCGACGGCGACGGCTTTGCCGAGATGTTCGCCCAGGTCGCCGGGCACCAGCTCCCCATCGAGCTGCTGCAGCGCATCCGCGACGACTACCTGCACCGCTGGCTGAGCGACGACGAGGTCAAGACCTACTTCTTCGAGCTCGCCTCGGCCTGGTACCCGACGGCGAACACGACCCTCGTCGAAGAACCGGCCATGCGGCCCTGGCCGAATGAGGCGACCGAGGAGCCGATTCGGGCGCTGCTCGGTGAGACCGCGTTCGAGGCGCCGACGGCGGTGATGCGCGCCGAGCCCGAAGAGGGGCGCATCCTCTACCTCGTCTTCTGCGTCGACGCCGACCCGGCCAAGGCGCCGACCGAGGCGCCGGCCGAACCGACCATCCCCGCCGTCGGCGAGGGCGGCGAGGTGCCGACGCCCGGTGCCGCGCCCGGCCGCGGCCGGCGCGGCGACGGCGAGGGGCGACCACCGCGCCGCCGGCCTGAGCAGCCGCCGGGCGAGTTCGTGCTGATTGCCTCGCCGGCGACCGCGCACGAGTCCAATCTGGCGCGCTGGCGCGCCGAGCTGGCGGCCAACGGCGGCACCTGGGCAGCCTGGGCCGAGCGCCTGACCGACTACCGGGCGTTCGTGCGGGCGCAGCTCGACTCGCGGCCGGAGCGCATCAAGGCGCTGTTCGGCCTCGACGGCCAGCTCTTCTTCCGTGGCTCGCTCGAGTATCTGATCGCCGGCGACCTGCGCGAGCAGGCCGACGAGCGCGACCCGTTCCCGGCCATCGTCGACTATCAGCAGCAGCTCGCCGCTCGCGGGATCGACCTGCTGCTGGTCGTCATTCCGTCCAAGCCCGAGGTCTATCCCCGCGCCGCCGGGCCGCTGCCTGTGGGCATGAGCATCGCTCAGCCATACACCCGCAAGCTGCTGCTCGAGCTGGGTGAGGCGGGCGTCGAGGCGGTCGACCTGCTGCCTGAGTTCGTCGCCGCGGCGGCCGGCGAAACGCCCGAGGACGAGCCGTTCTATATGTTCCAGGACACCCACTGGTCAAACCGCGCGGCGCGGCTGGCGGCGCGGCTGATGGCCGAGCGGGTCAAGCAGTACGACTGGTTCGCCAATCTGCCGGCGCCACGGGCCTACACCACGCGCGAGGCGGCGTTCAGCCGCATGGGCGACCTGCGCGGCATGTTACCCGACGCCGAGAAGCTGCAGTTCCCGCCGATGGAGCTGGTGGCCGAGCAGGTGGTCAACCCCAACGGCTCGCTCTACGAGGACGACCCGACCAGCCCCATCGTGATGCTCGGCGACAGTTTCTGCGGCACGTTCCACCACGAGGACTGCGGCCACGCCGGGGTCTCGGCGCACCTGGCGCGCGAGCTGGGGGTGCCGATCGATCTGGTCATGGCCCACGGCAGCGGGCCGAAGATCCGCGCCAATCTGGCCCAGCGCGGGCCCGGCGCGCTGGACGGCAAGCGGCTGGTCATCTGGACCGTGGTCGCCCGCGATCTGTGGCACTACTGGGCCCCCTGGGCGAAGGTCCCGCTGCCTTAGCGCGAGGTCACCGTGGTCTTCTCCTCGCACCTCTTTCTGTTCTACTTCCTGCCCCCGGTGCTGGCGCTCTACTACGCCTGCCCGCGACCGTGGCGAGCGCTCTTCCTGACCCTCGTCAGCTACCTCTTCTACGGCTGGGCCAACCCCTGGTTCGTCTTCCTGATGCTCTTCTCGACCATCATCGACTACGCCGCGGGCAAGCTGATCGTTGGCGAGTGGGGCGCCAGCCCGGCGCCCGAGCGGCAACGGCGCGCCGGCGTGGCGCTCTCGGTGGTGGTCAACCTGACCCTGCTCGGGGTGTTCAAGTACCTCGGCTTCGCGCAGGCGAATCTCAACTGGATCCTCGAACACCTGGGCCGCCCGACGATGGAGGTGTTCCGGGTCACGCTCCCCGTCGGCATCTCGTTCTACACCTTTCAGTCGATGAGCTACAGCATCGACCTCTACCGCGGGCAGGCGCGGCCGGCGCGCAGCTTCCTCGACTTCGCCTGTTACGTCTCGCTCTTCCCGCAGCTCGTTGCCGGGCCGATCGTGCGTTACCACGAGCTGGCCGAGCAGCTCGTCGAGCGCGAGCATTCGGTGCGCAAGTTCGGGCTCGGGGTGCTCTTCTTCGTCGCCGGGTTCGTCAAGAAGATCCTCTTTGCCAACCCGTGCGGCGAGGTCGCCGACGCGGCCTTCGGCGCCGGGACGCTGGCCGCGCCCGAGGCCTGGGTCGGCGTGCTCGGCTATGCCTTCCAGATCTACTTCGACTTCAGCGGTTACAGCGACATGGCCGTCGGGCTGGGGCTGATGCTCGGCTTCGAATTCCCGCGCAACTTCTGCCACCCTTACCGCGCCGACAGCATCACCGATTTCTGGCGCCGCTGGCACATCTCGCTCTCGACCTGGCTGCGCGACTATCTCTACATTCCGCTCGGCGGCAACCGCCGGGGCGTGGCGACGACCTATCGCAACCTGATCCTGGTCATGTTCCTCGGCGGCCTGTGGCACGGCGCCGAATGGACCTTCGTGGTCTGGGGCATGATCCACGGCGCGGCGCTGATTGCCGAACGGCTGATGGGCAAGCAGCCGCTCTATGCCAACGCGCCGCGCGCGCTGCGCGTGATCGTCACCTTCGGCCTGATCCTGCTCACCTGGGTCTTCTTCCGCGCCGAGGGCATCGGCGCGGCCTGGGCTTACCTCGGCGCCATGTTCGCCGGCGGGCTGCAGCCGACGCTCAGCGCCGGCGTGCTCTACTCGCCCGACCACCTGCTGGCGCTGTTCGCCGCCGCCGGCGCGGTCTGGCTGCTGCCCGATACCTGGGAGCTGGTCGAGCCGGTGACCGTGACCAAGGCCCGCTGGGCGCTGGTCTTGATGCTCGTGGCCGTGGTGGTGATGTTCACCCAGGCCTACAACCCGTTCCTCTATTTCCGGTTCTGAGGCGACGATGATGGAGCTGCGCTGGCGCACAACTCGGCTGCCCGACCCGCCCGACGGGTCGCGGCTGCTCTGCGCCGGGTTCGTGCTGCTGATCGCCCTGGTGCCGTTCTGCCAGCTCGCCGCCGACGGGCTGCAGCGCAGGCTGCCACACCTGGTCTGGCTCTTTGTCGCGCCGCCGACGGTCGAGCATCTACACTCGTGGGAAGATCAGCTCGAGCGCGAGTCACTCGTCGCCGAGGCGGTTCGGCCGCCGGTGATGCTGCTCCAGGCGGCGCTGCTGCGGCGCGGCAACGAGAAAGTTGTGATCGGCGACGATGGCTGGCTGTTCTACCGGCCCGGGCTGGGGCACGTTGTCGGCCCGCCCGTCTCGTCGGCCGCCGGCGAGGGTCGGCCGCTGACGGCAATTGTCTCCTTCCGCGACGCGCTGGCCGCGCGCGGCATCGAGCTGGTCGTGCTGCCGGTGCCCGACAAGGTCTCGCTCTACCCCGACAAGCTGGTCGGCTCACTGGCCGAAGCGCCGGCGCCGCCGCGGAATGCCGGCGAGCTGGCGCTGTTCGCGGCGCTGCGCGCGGAGGGCGTGCGGGTGGTCGACCCAGCGCCGCTGCTCTGGGCCGCGCGCGACGCGGGCGAGCCGCTCTACCTGCCGCGCGACACGCACTGGACGCCCCGCGGGCTGATGCTGGTCAGCGAGGCCGTTGCCGCGGCGGTGCGCGAGATGCGACCGCGGTGGCAGGGGTTGCCCGCGCGCGAGCCGGTCGAGGTCGGCCATCGGGGCGACCTGTACGACATGCTCGACTTGCCGGCCGACACGCTCTATGCGCCGAGCGAAGTGACGGTGCCGCGACCGGTGGGCCTGTCGCCGCCCGAGTCGCCGGCGCAGATGGTGGTGCTGGGCGACAGCTTCACCAACATCTACAGCGACGAGACGCTAGAATGGGGTGCGGGCGCCGGCCTGGCCGAGCAGTTGGCCGCTGAACTCGGCCGCTCGTATGACGTCATCGCTCTCAACGACGGCGGCGTCAACGGCTCTCGCGCGCGACTGGCGCAGCAGCCCGAGCGGCTCGAGCGGGCCCGCCTGGTGGTCTGGCAGTTCGCCGTGCGCGATCTCTCGATCCGGGCTGACGACTGGCAGGTCATCCCGCTCGCCGAGGTGGAGTAGCCATGCGACGCATTGCCCTGGCCCTGGCCTTGTTTGCTCTCGCCGGCTGTGAGCCGGATTCGGCTGCCGAGGTCGAGGTCGCGCTAGTGCCGTGGGCGGGCGAGCAGTCGCTCAGCGGCCTGCGCGCCGTGCTCGACGAGGGCCCGCCGCCGGTGGCCGATCCGTCCGACATGGCCATTCGCAGCCAACCGAGCTCGGCCCCGGCGATGGACCCCCACGCCGCGCCGACGATGGATCCCCATGCCGCGCCGCCGATCGAGAAGACGGGCGAGAGCGGCGGCAGCATCGAAGCGATTGAGAAGGCCGACACGCCGCCCGACGAGGCGCCGGTGTCCGATCGGCCGGTGCGTCGCCGGCCGGCCGAGGCGCCCGAGGTCACCCGCGACTCGCGTTCGGGGGCGGTGCGCAGCATCGACCCGCCGGCCGGCTCGGGCCTCAATCGGCCGGCCCAGCGCGAGACCGCGCCGAACGCCTCGCGCGACAACACCGAGCGGGCCGAGCGCGCGAACCGCCGGCGCAACGCCGAGGCGACCGATGCGCCGCGGAACCGCGAACACCCGGCCGAGAGCGGCGAGACGAAGATCGTGGTCAAGGTCGAGGTGCTCGGCGGCTCGACCGTGCCCGAGCCGGGCTCGGTGCCCTATGACGACTGCCTGACGGTGCTGAAGGTGCGCGTCGAGGAGGTGGTCGAGGGTCGCTTCCGCGGCGAGACGATGTACGTCCTGGCGCCGGGCATGGAGAACGGGCGGGTCAACCGCATGGTGGCCAGCCCGGCCCGAGGCACCAAGGTGGTGCTGACCGTCGGGCCGCTGAGCGAGATGCCGGACAAGCAGCGGATGATGACCGCCGACGACTACACCAGCGACAGCGCGCCGCGGTATGTGATCACCGACTTCCGTCTCGGCTGGTAGCAGGAGGCGCGCCGGCTTGGGCGAAGGATCGGGTGGGGAAGGGCATAGGCGTTAGTTTGTCGTTGACATCGGCGGTTGGTGCCACTGGCGGCGTGTCCCCCCCTTCTGTCCCGCACCTCGGCGGCGGCACAGGCGGGCCAGCCCCCCCGTGCCCCCC
>CAYONP010000136.1:0-11581 GCA_964405335.1 uncultured Fimbriimonadaceae bacterium | reverse complement strand
TACGCCGCACGAGCCGATGGGCCTTAGGTGTACAAATGGAGGGGTTCAGCGCAGACCGTCAGCAGGAGGTTGCCGGAGTAGCTGCCAGGGTTGGTGTCGTGCGACGAGATGATCTGCAGCCACAGATACGTCGAGTCGCCTGCGTCACCCGTGTCGCCACACTCCCACGTGTGGGTGCCGGTGTAGAGTACGTCGCTGAGCGCGTACGTGATGACCATTCCCGGCTGAGTCCACAGATCCCCGCCGTCGGTAGTGACGTCTACCTGCATCGGGTTGTTGGTCCAGATTTGGCAAGAGACGTGGTTGTTGTAGTTGGTGTCATCATCGATGGTGATGTTCCACGTGGTCGCCGGAACCACCAAGTCGTAGTAGGTCTCGACGGTCACGTTGACGGCCACGGAGGCGTCAGGCACCCCCCACGCCGGCACCGCGATCAGCAGCGCGATCGCGGCCATCATGTACTTCCGCATCAGTTGCTCCCTTCAGAGCACACTCCCCGCGGGCCGGCGTGGTACACTTCCACTGCCGACCGCAGGGTCGGTTGCACCTACCGCCCCCGTCCGCCCTTTGCCTGGACGGGGGCGGGCCCAGTTGGGGCCGTGGCCCCTCGCGCTTGCGCGCGCCCCCCGGCACCTGCCGGGATCTACGGCGACTCGACCGCGAAGGTCAGCACCAGCGGCTCCGGCTGGCGGTAGACCCCCGCGGGATCGCTCAAACCACTGCGCTGCGCCCGTGCCCGGACAACCAGCGCGAAAACTTGATCGGCCTCGAACCAAACCTCACCCGCGCCAGGGCCGCCGGCGGCGTGCCAGGTCGACCACGGGCTCCAGTGCGCGCCCGTGTCGAAACACTGGCCGCCGGACCAGCGGCCCCGCCCCCGCACGCGAGCCGCGAACTGCAGCGGCAGCCAGGCGTTGCCGGCCTCCAGCCGCAGGTCGCTGCCGGTCGACCAACTCACCGTCACCGGCACGTTGGTCTCAATCACCACCCCCGCCAGGTCGAGCTGCGTGCCGCCCGCGTCCATGGCGTCGATCCAGCCGGTGTCGTACGGCCGAGTGTTGGCGAAGGTGATCTCGACATCGCGGTGGAGCACGGTGACGACCGGATCGTCGCAGGCGACCGCCGGGCCGAGCGCGAGGCAGACCGCGAGCGCGGTGCCCGCTGTGCCAGCCCTGCCTCGACCCGCTTGCCGCATCGTCTCGCCCCTTGCCGTAACCGGCGCCCCGCTGTTTACCGCGGAGCGCTCACCCGACGACAGAAGTCCGGTAGCCTGAGTCAGCGCCAGCGTTGTCAGGGCCACCGGCGCCTCCCCCTCCGGATTACCCGTCTCCTGCGCTCACGGGCGGCGACCCTTGAGCGCTCCGCGAGTGGCGCCGCGGACACGGTACCAGAGCTGAATATGGGGTGTCAAATGGGATTTTGGACGATTTTGTCTGGCTGAACAGAATGGCACGTTTGTATCCTCAGCAGACGCTGGCTGCGTTTGTGCAGCGGACGTCGGCCTGGGTGACGGCATGCCGTCTCGTTCAGTCAGCCCCTGTGTGTGGGCGATGCGCGGATACGGGTACGACGTACCTGCCCGTTTGGGTGGCTCCCGCGCCTGCCTCAGCGCCCGATAGCTCCCACCTGCACGTAACCCCCTAGCTTGCTCGCGACGCCGCGGCGGCCCTGTTACCCGCCGCGGTTCCGGTCGGTTGCATCCTTCGGACCCCTGTGTCGGTCGGATCTGCGACCAGATCCACCCTCCCTGACAACCGCACCGTGCACCGCCGCCGGCGGCAGCCCTTGCCCTGCCGCCGGCGGCGCAATCGCCGGCCCCCTGGCCCTGGCGATCAACTGGCACTACGAGCCGGATTGGCGCGGCTTGCGGGAGTCCTTGTTACGATTCTGCTACAAGTCCCGTGCCACGCCTCTGGTTGGTAGGTCGCCGTCACCGAGCGATCGGTTGGGTCGAAATGTGGACCTGGAGGGCGGTTAGTCGGCCAGCGCGAGCACGGCCTCATCGTACGTCACGTGGCCCTGGTCGTAGGCGCCGGCGAGGACCGTGTCGAGGATGAACCGCAGGCGCACCGTGCGTTCGCTGGTGACCAGGCGCAGCGAGACCTCGCGCTGGTCGCCGGCGTCGGTCACGGCGGCTTTCGGGTGCTCGGCGACGACGGCGCCGTCGGCGTCGAGTTCGTGGATGATCAGGCCGGCGCTGTCGCCCGGCTCGGTGCCGAAGCCGCGGCCGTGGAGGTCGACCGCGAGGACCTGGACCGAGGCGCGGTAGCCGCGGCCGGGCTCGACCTCGGCCTCTTGACAGACCGCCGTGTGGCCGTGGCCATCGGTGTGGGTGCGCAGCGCCTGGGCGCCGGCGCGGATCACCGGCAGGCCCCAGTCGGGGTGCTGGACGTAGGCCGATTCGGCCCAGACGTAGCACTGGCTGGGGCTGAGAAAGAGGATCTGCCAGCCAGGGCTGTCGACGCGGTGGCCGAGCCGGCCGACGGCGCCGGTCACGCCCTCCTCGAAGCCCGGATTGGCGAGCAGGTTGCCGCCGGCAGGCGCCGGCTCGAGCAACGCGGGCGCCGCGCCTGGCTCGCCTGGTCCGGGCAGCAGCTCGAGCGCCTGGAGGACAGCCTCGCCGCCGCGGCTGCCGCGCAGGCGGATCGAGATCACGCCGTTGGCCGGCGCCAGGTCGGCCAGAACCAGATCGTAGGCGTGGCCGAGCCCGCCGGCACTGGCGGCCAGGTCGATCCCTGTGTAGCGCTCCTGGCCGTTGACCAGTAGATCGACGGCGCGCCGCGGCGGCGGGAGCTGCCGCGTCTCGCAGAACTTCAGCCGCGCATGGTAGCGGCCCGGCCCGACGGTGAGGTGGATAGTGAAGTCGCGGGCGTGGACGCCGTAACGGTAGAGCTCCGGGTCGCGAGTGCCGGTCACCTGGTGCAGCCGCCGCTGCTGGTACCAGGTGGCGGCCACGGCGTCGGCCAGGTGGCCGAGGCGGACGATCCACTCGGTCGCCGGTCGCCATGTCTGCCCGGCGGAGTCGAGCAGGTCGTCGCGCCCGCTGTAGCCGAAGACCATGCGCTGTGGACCGGTCGGCCCGCCGCCGCCGCCGGGGTTGGCCGGCCCGCCGGTGTCGCGGGCAATCAGGCTGGTCACCGCGACGGCGTCGCCCTCGCTGCGCGGATTGCCGCGGCCGAGCGGGCGGACTTCAATGCTGTGCTCGCCGGCCGGCAGGCTGTTGAGCTGGAACAGGGTCTGCCGGGTCCGGGGCTGTGGGCACCAGGCATCGATGCCGACGCGGTGCGGTGCGCCGTCGAGCCAGACTTCGGCCAGGCCGCCCGCCGGCCCGACCTCGCCGATCAGCCGCACGCTGTTGCCACGAAAGCGAAGCCCCTCACCGGTGCGGGCGGGCTGCTCGACGGCCGGTTCGTCGCCGGTGATCAGCACCTCGCCGGCAGAATCATGGGCGATGGTGACGATCACATCGTCGGTCCCGTCGATCGGCGCGATGGTGTAGCGGTCGGCAGTCAGCTCACGGCCGTCGAGGCGGATGGCGGTTGGCGTGAAGGCGAGTCGCAGCACGTCGCTGCCGGGGACGGCGACGGCGCGGCGGTAGCGGATGCTGCCGGGGCCGTACTCGATCGCCGCGATGGGTGCAGGGCTGCGCACGAGGTGGTTCTCGCCGGGCGGGGCGAAGGTCTCGGGCAGCCAGGCGAGCGCGGCGAGGACGTGGCGGAGGGCCATCGGGTGGGCGATCTTGAACCAGTCGCCGGCGACGATGGCTCCGCCGTCGAGGTTGTCTTCGACCACGCCGGTCTCGTGCGCGTCGTAGGTGGCCAGGATCAGCTTGCGCCGGGCGATCTCGCGGGCCCACGGGTCGTCGCAGCGGACGGCGTACTCGGCCCAGACGCCGGCCAACTCGAGCGGGCCGTACCAGAGCGAGCGGCCGCAGCAGCCACTCGACTCGGGGTAGGCCCAGGCACCAGCATAGACGTCGCCACCGGAGCCGGGCGCCACGCTGGTGCGGTGCAAGAACAGCGCCAGCAGGTTGCGGGCATCGGTGCGCCAGCGCGGGAACTCGTCCGGGTGGCGCATCAGGTAGCGCGCGACGAATTCGGTCACGTTCTCGGCCTGCACTGGGTCGGGCCAATCCCAGTAATTGCGGCCCCAGGTGTCGTCGACGGTCCAGCGGTCGAGCAGGGCTTGGAGGTAATCCACCCCTGCCTGGCGGGCATCGCGCAGCGGTTCAGGCGCGTAGCCCGCGGCGGCCAGCGCATCGAACAACTCGAGGATGAAGACCACGCCGCCGGTCTGCAGATCTTCCCACGGCGCGTCGGCGGGATTGGCGTAGCGTCCCCACGGCGGGCGGCCGGGGGTCAGGTCGGCGTGCTCGGCGAGCAGGTCGGCCCAGTGGCGGGCGGCCGCCAGCCAGCGCTCGTTGCCCATCACCTGCCCGGCGCGGATCAGGCCGAGCCCGCACTCGGCCACGATGTCGAGCTGGATGAAGCCGGTCGGATCGGCCGTGCCGTACGGTCTACCCTTGACCGGCACGCTGACCAGGAAGCGCGGCCACGGATGGTCGTCGGGTGTCTGCTGGTAGTCGAGCAGCAGGTCGGCGCAGAGGGCGACGTGCGCCAGCGCCGCGGCGTCGCCCGAGTATTGGTAGTAGTCGAGCCAGCCGAGCAGCACGTAGGCGGCGCGCTGGCCGAGGTCGCCGTTGGCCCAGTCGCTCAGCGGCGGGGTGGTGATTCGGCCATCGGCATCGATCTGCCAGGCGCCCGACCAGAGATAGTGCGGCGCCGGTACCGGTGCCTGACCGGGCTCGGTCCAGGGGTAGCGCTTGAGCGTCTCGGCGGCCACCCGGATGCGGAAGTCGGCCTGCCCGCCAGCGCCGGCGAACCACGGGGCGATGACGCCGTGGTCATCGAGCACCGCCGGATGCGCATAGTACTGAGGCGCGGCGGCGGTGGTGAGCAGGGCGAGCAGCGCGTGGCTCATCGCGGCCCCCGATCAGCGGTCGGCGTCGATGGACTGGAGTTCGCGGGGGGTGAAGGTGAGGATCATACCGACCAGCCGCAGATCGTCGCGATCGAAGCGCTCCCGTAGCGCCGCCCACAGCCTCTGCTGCCGGTCGATCTGCGCCAGCCCGTCGAACCCGGTCCAGGCGACCACGCCGGCGACGCGCCCGCCAGGATCGAACCCGAAGTCGACCAGCTCGGCGCCGGGGAACTCGGTCCCCAGCCACTCGGTCAAAGCGGCGTCGAAAGCCATGCTCGGTCTCCGATCTGCACGACCACCAGAGCGGCGTCAACGACCTGCCGGCTGCTGAACTTCAGACGGTCACCACGGACCCGCCGGTCCAGCGCCTCGTCGCGCAGCCAGCGGAGCAGCATCCGCTTGCTTCGATAGCGATGGTCGTTGCGCCACCGCATGGCCACCTCACCGATCGCTGCGCTCGCTTGCTGTTGCAGCTCGTCGGTAAGCGAGGCGTAGAACCGTGCCTCGTGTACCAGCCCGAGCACATCGTGCCGGCTGTCGAACCCAGGCGAGTGCCTCAGTCGGTAGGCGCGCAACATGCACTCGACCGCCAGTCCGGCCCAGTAGTGGGCCGCAGCATACTCGTGCCACTCGTCGTGCAGCCGCCGCGCGAGGAGGGCATGCTCCTTCGCCGCCTCGCGGTAGGTCTCCGCGCGGTGCACCGCCATTCTACCCCAACTCCCAGGGCAGCCGCCCGAGCTCGAGGCCCAGCTCGGACCACATCGCCTCGACCCGCTCCGTCACCTCCGGGCTCATGTCGATTTCGTCGGGCCAGTCGCGCGCGAAGCCCTCGCCGGGCCACTTCTTCGTTGCGTCGATGCCCATCTTCGAGCCCCACGCCGGCTGCGGGCAGGTGTGGTCGAGGGCGTCGAGCGGGCCGTCGACGCAGAAGGTGTCGCGCCGCGGGTCGACGCTGTTCCAGACATGGAACATCACCGCCTGCTCGTCATGCACGTCGACCTGCTGGTCGACCACGATGACGAACTTCGACAGGGCCAACTGCCCGGTGCCCCAGACAGCGTAACAAACCTTGCGCGCGTGCATCGGGTAGCGCTTGTCGATGCTGACCACCACGCAGTTGTGGAACACGCCGGCCAGCGGCATCGCGAGGTCGACCACCTCGGGCACGGTGAGCTTGATCAGCGGCAGGAAGATGCGGCCGGTGGCCCAGCCGAGGAAGGTGTCCTCCATCGGCGGCTTGCCGACGACGATCGTCGGGTAGAGCGGCTCGGCACAGTGGGTCAGCGCGGTGACGTGGAAGACCGGGTAGTCGTCGGCCAGGCTGTAGAAACCGGTGTGGTCACCGAACGGCCCTTCGCGCCGGCGCTCGCCCGGCTCGACATAGCCCTCGAGCACGATTTCGGCGTTGGCCGGCACCTCCAGATCGACGGTCTTGCAGCGGACCATCTCGACCGGCCGTTCGGCGATGAAGCCGGCGAGCATCATCTCGTCGATGCCGTCGGGCAGCGGTGCCGTAGCGCAGTAGGTCAGGTGCGGCTCGCCGCCGAGCGCGACGGCGACCTCCATCCGCTCGCCGGCCGCCTCGTAGTCCTGGTAAGACCGGCTGGTGCCCTTGTGCAGATGCCAGTGCATGCCGGTCGTGTTGCAGTCGTAGACCTGCAGCCGGTACATGCCGCAGTTGCGCGCGCCGGTGCGCCGGTCGCGGGTGAACACCAGCGGCAAGGTGATGAACCGCCCGCCGTCCTGCGGCCAGCAGTGCAACACCGGCAGCGTAGTCAGGTCGACCTCGTCGCCCTGGCGGACCACCTCCTGGCAGCGCCCGCGACCGACCAGCTTCGGCCGCAGCTTGGGCAGCAGTCCGAGGGCGTCGAGGCCGGCGCGGAGCTTCTCACCCAGGCTCATCCGCCCAAGCGCTTGCGGCAGCGTGAGCAGCTTCTCGATCCGCGCGGCGATCTCGTCGACCTGCTCGACGCCGAGCGCCAGGTGCATCCGCCGTTTGGCCGCGAAGGTGTTGATGGCGACGGGGATGTCCGAGCCCTTGGGCCGCTCGAACAGCAGCGCCGGCCCGTCGCGCTTGACGCAGCGGTCGGCGATGGCGGTGATCTCGAGCACCGGGTCGACCTCGCGCGCGATGCGCACCAGGTCGCCGCGCTGTTCGAGCTCGGTCAGGAACTCACGCCAGGTGTTGAACCTCATGCTTCACCCGCCGGGGCAGGCCGCTCACGGCGTGCCCGTGGTGAACCGCATGATAGCGCTATAGCTCTCCGCCGTCGCGCGCTGGGGGTCGAGTTGGTTGAACGCCACCACCGACCAGAAGTACTCGCCGGCCGGCTCGAGCGCCGGCCCGGCGTAGAGGTGGCGCAGCGTCCCGCCGTTGAGCACCGGGCTGGTGTAGACCGGCTCGCCAGCCAGGCCGGGCCGGCGGTCGAACAGCATCACCTGATAGGCGGCCGCCTGGTCGACGTCACGCCACTCGAAGGCGAAGACCGCCGGATCGACGTCGGTCGCGCCGTCGGCCGGCGCGGTGGCGACCAGCCGCTCGAGCGGCCGCACGTCGGCCACCTCGCTCAGCTCGCTCTCGCGCCCGTCGGCGGCCAGGCTGGTCAGTCGGTACGAGTAGTCGGTGGCGATGCTCAGCGCGCCCGACAGGTCGGCGACCTGCGTGGCGCTGGGTGAGCCGCTGCGGGCCACCTCGACATAGCCCCCGCGGTCGCTGAACGGCGAGCGATAGAGCACCTGGCCGACGGTGTCGGCGCCGTTGACCGGCGTGTAGCCGACGAGCACCTCAATCAGCGTCTCGGGCGGCGCGGCGCGAGTGGAGGCGGCGGCGAGCTCGGGATGCCGCGCCGCGGCCAGCGCCCGGGCCGCCGGCCCGCCGCCAATCGGATAGGTCAACGCCAGCCCGCTGATTCCAGTCGGCGGCCGCTGCGCCACCGGTGCCTGGCCGGCCAGCTCGAAGTCGAGGCGGACCACGCTGCCACCGCGGATGGAGACCGCGGCGCCCACGCCGGCGAAGCCCGCTGCGCCGGCGGTCACCGCCGCCTCTTCGCCGGTGCCGGGCAGGGCGGTCAGGGCATAGGCGCCGAGGGCGTTGGTGACCGCGGTATAGACCGCGATCGGCGGCTCATCGGCATCGCCGCGGAGGCTGACACTGACGGTCGCCCCGGCGATCGGGTCGCCGCGCGAGTCGGTCACCGTGCCCTCGAGTCCGCCGAGGTCGGCACCGTCGGCGAGCACCAGGTCGACCGCCTGGAGCAGTCGCGCCTCGAGTCCGCGGGCGACCACCAGAGCCTCGCGGGCGCCCTCGAGCAACTCGTCGCCGGCGCGGAAGATGGCGGCGACGCGGTAGGTACCGGGCGAGACGTTGCGGAAGGCATAGCCGCCCTGTGTGCCGCTGCGCGTGGTCTGGACCAGGCCCGCGCCGTCGGACAGCTCGACGCCGGCGCCGAGGATCGGCTCGCCCGCGTCGTCCAGGATGCGGCCAGTGATCTCGCCCACGTCGCGGCCGCCCGTGCCGGCGTCGCGGATGGTCAGGTCGCCCAGGTCGACCGTCTCGCCGGCAAAGCGGAACAGCGGGCTGTCGGCAATTTGGAGCCGTCCGTCGAGCAGGCGTTCGAGCTGCACCGTGTGGTTGCCGTTCGGCACGCCGTCGAGCCGGAAGCCGCCGTCGTCGCCGCTGACGGCGGTGATGCCGGTACCGGCCAGCCGCGCAGTGACGCCGGCGACGGGTGCGCCGCCGGCCAGCACGCGGCCGATCACATCGCCCAGCGCCGTGCCGCTGTCGCCGCAGCCGGCCAGCATGAGGAGCACGGCGACGGCGAGCAAGTGACGGCGCATGGCGAGACTCCCACGGCGACAGACGCGCCGCGGTCGGGCTGGTTCGCCACGGCGCCGGTTCGACCTCGGCAGGAGACGGCTCGGCCTGGGCGAATCCGCTGCCGGCGCGGGGAGTCAACCATGAGGCCCGAGATGCGCATCCTCCGACAGCACCTCGCCGAGAACGGCCTCAAGTTGACCCGCCAGCGCCTGGCCATCGCCGACCGGTTCCTCGAATCCGAGGGCCACCTGAGCGCCGAGGAGTTGTATCATCAACTGTCCGACGGCGAAGAGCGCGTCGGCCTGGCGACGGTCTACCGCACGCTCAAGATGCTGGTCGATTCGGGTCTGGCCCAGGTGCGGCACTTCCCCGACGGTGCGGCGCGTTATGAGAATGTCTACGGTGAACCGGCCCACGATCACATCATCTGTCTGGAATGTGGAACGATCATCGAGGTCGAGAACACATTCATCCCGCGGATGTACCAGCAGGCGTTCGATGAGCACGGCTTCGTCGCCTCGGGGCATCGGCTGGTGATCACCGGCATCTGCAGCGATTGTCAACGCTCCTGAGCCGCGAGCGTCGCCGAACTTGATTGAACTGGGAGGCAACTGGCCGGATGTGGGAGTTCGAACGCCATTTCACCGTCGACGAGGCGAATGCGCTGCTGCCCTCGCTGCGCCGCTGGCTGCACACGTTGCGGCGGCTCGACGAGCAGCTCGAGCCGCTGTTCACCGAGCACCGCGAGCTGCTCGCCCAGAGCCGCAACTGCATCGGCGGGCCGAAGCTGGCCGACTACCTGCGCCTGAGCTGGGAGTGGCAGCAAACCGCCCGCCTGATTGCCGGCAGCGGCGTGCTGGTCAAGAACCTGCCCCGCGGCCTGTGTGACTTCCCCCACCTCCTGCCCGAGACCGGCGAGGAGGTCTTCCTCTGCTGGGAGCTCGGCGAGGATGAGGTCGGCCACTGGCACACCCTCGACGCCGGCTACAGCGGCCGCCGTCCGCTACGGCGACGCACTCGCTCGTAGCGGCGCGCTACTCGCGCCCGGGGCGCGGGCGTCCCCGCCCGCACGGTAGGGCCCGTTCGCCGAACGGGCCGGTGCTCGCCCGGGGCGCGGGCGTCGCCGCCCGCACCGGCCGCCTCGGCGAGGCGGCCCTACCCGCACCGCCGGGAACCAACTCCGCGCCTCCTTCGCTAGATCCCTCTTCCGCACCACCAACCAAGGAGCCTGTCATGGCCGTGCGACACAGCCTGGTCGAGCTGGGGTTCGAGGGTGAAGCCGTACTGGCTGCCGCGCACGAGGCGGCCGATGCCCTGCGCCGGGCCGGCAACAGCAAGAAGAAGATCGGTCACCTGCTGCGCGAGGTCAAGCGCCGGCCGGGCGACTACCGCGACGACGCCCTGTTCGGCCCGCTGGCCGAAGCGCTGCTGGCCGCCGGCGTCCGTGATGACGACGGCCTGCCGGCCGCCGGGTACCACGAGCTGCGCGAGACCTTGGTCCCGCACGCGGTGTGGGGCCGCGAGCTGATGGACGAGCGGACCCTGGAGCAGTTCGAGACCGCCTGCCGGCTGCCGGTCGCGGTCCGCGGCGCGCAGATGCCCGACGGCCACGTCGGCTACGGCCTGCCCATCGGCGGCGTGCTGGCCACGCGCGGTTGCGTCATCCCGTACGCCGTCGGCGTCGACATCGCCTGCCGCATGCGGCTCAGCATCTTTGATGAGCCGCTCGGCACACTGCAGGACCGGCGCGACTCGCTCAAACGCGCGCTGTGGGAAGAGACGCGGTTCGGCGTCGGCGCGCACTTCGAGGCGGAGACGCGCCGGCGGCACGAGGTGCTCGACGACCCGGCCTGGTCGAGCCTCGAACTGCTGCGGCAGCTCAAGTCGAAGGCCTGGGCGCAGCTCGGCACGTCGGGCTCGGGCAACCACTTCGTCGAGTTCGGCGAGCTGACCAGCGAGTCGGGCATCGCCGAGGTCGACCTGCCGCCGGGCCGCTATCTGGCACTGCTCAGCCACAGCGGCAGCCGCGGCCTGGGGGCCGAAATCGCGGCCTGGTTCACCAGCGTCGCCCGTGGCCAGTGCCGCCTGCCCCGCCAGGCCGAGCACCTGGCCTGGCTCGACCTGGCCAGTGACGCCGGCCAGAGCTACTGGACGGCGATGACCCTGGCCGGCCGCTACGCCGCTGCGAACCACGAGCTGGTCCACCAGCATGTCACCGCCGCCGCCGGGCTGACCGTCCGGGCGACGGTCGAGAACCACCACAACTATGCCTGGCTCGAGGAGCACGATGGCGAGACGCTGGTGGTCCACCGCAAGGGCGCCACGCCGGCCGGGCCGGGCGTGCTGGGCGTCATCCCCGGCAGCATGGGCGATCCGGGCTACGTGGTCCGTGGCCGCGGCCGGCCCGAGTCGCTGCATTCGGCCGCACACGGTGCCGGGCGGCAGATGAGCCGCAAGGCGGCGACCAAGAGCCTGACCCGCCAGCAGCGGGGCGACTGGCTGCGCGAGCGCGGTGTCGAGCTGCTCGCCGGCGGGCTGGACGAGAGCCCGCAGGCATACAAGCGGATCGGCCAGGTGATGGCCGCCCAGGGCGACCTGGTCGACCCGCTGGCCGAGTTCATGCCCCGCCTGGTGCTGATGGCCCGCGGCGGGCCGGCGGAGGACTGACGGCCAACGGCGGTAGCGCCGCCTCGCCGATGCGGCCGGCGCGCGCAGCGCGCCGCTACGGCGTCCGTCGGGCAGGGGGTGGGGGCGTCGGGTTGCCAGCCGGCCCGTCCGGCGGCC
>CAYONP010000135.1:0-12359 GCA_964405335.1 uncultured Fimbriimonadaceae bacterium | reverse complement strand
GTCCGTCGGGCAGGGGGTGGGGGCGTCGGGTTGCCAGCCGGCCCGTCCGGCGGCCGGGCCCTACCCACGGCGGACGGCGCGCGCAGCGCGGTCAGCAGCCGCGCTCGGCCCTGACTCCCCATTCCCGCCGCGGGAAGGGGGTCGGGGGGTTAGGTTGCGTCGGCCGTAACAGCAGGGAAGCTCCGCCTCGGCGGCGAATAGGAACTACGTCCGATGCGGAGAGGGCATCATGACTCGACGACCGCCGGTGCTGATCCTGCTGTGCAGCGGCCTGGTCCTGCTCTCGGCGGCGGTGCCGCCGCGGGCCGACCAGCCGCCGCCGTCGGCCTTCTACGACCAGGACCTGTATTTCTACGAATGCAAGCGCCACGACAGCGAACCCGACCGGGTGACCATGGTCGAATGGCGGCCCGAGCTCTACTGGGAAGTGGAGCTGTCCGACGATCCGGACGTGCCGCGCGAAGTGATCCACGACCTGCAGTGGGTGCTGCGGCCGTACATGGTCTTCCTGGTCCATGACGGCAAGGTCAACGAGGACGGCCGGTTGCAGTTCCGCTCCGAGGGCGCCATCCGGGCGACCATGCGGCTCGAAGACAGCGAGGGCAACAAGTACGAGGCCGTCGCGCCCGACGCCATCGGACACGATGTCCGCGGGCTGCTCGACGACGTGATCGGCGCCGAGCGCAGAGGCTCGATCGCCGGCGATGGTCTGCACTACTTCGTCTTCCGGGCGCGCAAGCCGGGCGGGGCCAAGATCGCCGTGGTCGACCAGCCCGGTCACTTCACGCTCCACCTGGGCACCACCTCGTTCCGCTTCCGCACGCCGCTCGGCGCGCTGGTGCCGAAGAAGAGCTGCCCGACGTGCGGCGAGGCGCTCAACGGCGCCTGGAGCCACTGCCCCTGGGACGGCGCTGCGCTCGAAGGCTGAAGTGGGTCAGAGCAGCGCCGCGAACGCCCGCAGCGTGGCCCCGGCGTCGCCGATGGGCGGCGTGAAGCGCCAGTGGTCGCTGCCCTCGTGGTCGTGGCAGACCAGCACCTGGTCGAGCCCGGCCGGCTGCAGCTCGTCCCAGGCGGCGGCCGCCCGCACCTCGATGTCGGCCAGCTCGGCGCCGGTCAGCAGCTTGCCTTGCCGCATCGCGCGGTCAATCTGCTTCGCCCGCATCACCTCGGCGACCGCCTCCGCCGCGGTCGTGCCGGCCACCTGAGCCAGCTCGTTCGCCTCCACCAGACTGAGCGGCTGCAGCAGCACGGTGACCATCTCGACGCCGGCCAGCCGCCGGCGCAGCGGCTCGATCTGCGTTGGGTGCAGTTCGAGGATGACCCGCTCGTGCTCCTCGAGCAGCCGGTGCAGCTCGGTCAGGTCGATCGCCCGCAGTTGGTTGCGCATGGCGAAGATCAGGTGCCGCTCCGGGTCGAGCGCGCGGATCTGATCGGCCGTGCGGAAGTGGAACTCAACGCCGTCGCGTTCGCCCGGTCGCGGCAGCCGCGAGGCGTAGAGCGTCGGCTGGGCGAACGGCAAGTCGGGCCGGCAACGACGCAGCGCGGCGAGCAGCGGGCCCTTGCCGACGCACGAGGGGCCGCAGAGGATGATCAGTCGCCCGCTCATGTCACAACCGGCTCAGCGGCTCGGCGCAGTCGAGCCCGAACAGCTCGGCCACCGGCGCGCTGGTGCAGACGCCGCCGACGGCGCTGACGCCGAGCGCCAGCGAGGGATCGGTGGCCACCGCCTTCCGCACCCCTTCGTCGGCGATGGCCAGGATGTAGGGCAGCGTGGCGTTGGTCAGGGCCATGGTCGAGGTGCGCGGGACCAGCGCGGGCATGTTCGGCACGGCGTAGTGGATCACGCCAAACTGCGTGTAGACCGGGTCGGAGTGCGAGGTGGGCTTGGTCGTCGAAACACAACCGCCCTGGTCGACGGCGACGTCGACGATGATCGTCCCCGGCCGCATCGCCTGGACCATCTCGTCGTCCATGACAATCGGCGCCTTGCTCCCGGCCACGAGCACCGCGCCGACGACCAGATCGGCGTACTCGGCCGCCTTGGCGATGCCGGCCTTGGTCGAATAGACGGTGATGCAACGGCCGTGCATCACGTCGTCGAGGTACTTGAGCCGGTCGTGCCGCACGTCGAACACGGTCACCTGCGCGCCGAGGCCGACGGCCAGCGTGGCGGCGTTGGCGCCGACGATGCCGCCGCCGATGATCACCACTTCGGCGGGCGGTACGCCGGGCACGCCGGAAATGAGGATGCCGCGGCCGCCGTTGTTGGCCTGCAGGTAGTGCATCCCCGCCTGCACGGCGATGCGCCCGGCGACCTCGCTCATCGGGACCAGCAGCGGCAGGCCGCCGTCGGGTTTCTGCACCGTCTCGTAGGCGATGGCGGTCACGCCCCGGTTGAGCAGCTCACGGGTCAGCTCCACCGACGAGGCGAGGTGGAGGTAGGTGAACAGCGTCAGGTCCTCGCGGAGGTGGTCGAACTCGTCAGGCAGCGGCTCCTTGACCTTGACCACGAGATTGGCGCGGCGCCAGACCTCGGCCGCGGCGTCGACCAGCTCGACCCCGACCGCGGCGTAGTCGCGGTCGGAGAAGCTCGAGGCCTGTCCGGCACTGCGCTCGACCAGCACGCGGTGGCCGCCGTTGAGCAGCGCACTGGCGCCGGCGGGCGTCAGGGCCACGCGGTTCTCCCCCTGCTTGATCTCTTTCGGTACGCCGATGACCATCGCGAGCGGCCCCTCCTCGGGCGGCCAGCTATTGGCGCCCGTCGCCGCGCAACCTCCCAACCTGACATCCGGCCGTCGGCGCAGTAGAATGCCGCGGTGGGGTGGGAGAATCCGGGGGAGATGCATATGCACACGAGTGCGTTCCGTACACTGGCTGTGGGTGCGGTGCTCCTCGCGCTGACCGCGATGCCTTCGCGAGCGGCGCTGATCGGCTACTACACCGACAACAACGAGACGGTGACCGACCCGGAGGCGCCGATTCTGCAGACCGGCAACACGCCGGTGCAAATCACCGACATCAGCGTCTTCGACTTCAGCACGGTCGACCTGCTGTTCATCAACGAGTCGTCCAACAGCGGCCTGTCGGGCGACATGCTCGGTCGGATCGCCGATATCGATGCCTGGGTCTTCGGCGGCGGCTGCCTGGTGGTCCATGACCGCTTCGTCGAGCCGGGCGGCGGGGCGAGCCCCAATCCGTTCCTGGTCGGCGCGCCGGGCATCCTGGTCACGCGCGACTTCACCATCGACGCCGACCTGGACGTCGTGCCGCCGGACACGCTGGTGACCGACGGCCCGCACGGCACGCTGGGTGACACGGACCTCGACGGCGGCACGTCGTCGAGCCACGGCTGGGCCGATGCCACGACGCTGCCCGGCAGCGCGACCGAGATCCTCCGCATCGGCACGATGCTGGACCAGATCGCGGCCTTCTCGTACCTGTACGGGTCGGGCGTGGTCTATTACTCGACCATCCCGCTCGACTACTACTTGGCGGGCAATGGACCCGATCCGCCCCGCGGCAACATCAACACCATCTACGCGCCGAACGTGATCGAGTACGTCGGCTCGTTGAAGCAAGGGGCGGTCGTGCCCGAGCCGGGGAGCATCTGCCTGCTCGGCCTTGGGGCGGCAGCCCTGGTGCGGCGACGTCGCCGCGCCTAGCCCTGCTGACTCGTCGTTGATCGCCGCGCGGTCTCGCGACCGCGCGGCGTTTCTCTATTCGGCCCGGACCATCGCCGCGCCGTGCGGGTAGAGCCAGCGACCCGCGCCGGGTAGCTCGCTCTCGACCCCCTCGGCGGTGACGCTGACCGCGCGGCGCGCGCCGGGCACCTCGACCGCGACCGCCGGCGTGTCGCAGAACCAGCGCCAGCCGTCGGCGTCGCGGACCAGCTCGAACGTGCCACCCGACAGCCCGACGGCGAACCAGAGCCGCCCGCCGCGCTCGACCCGCCAGCCGCGCTCGCTCGGCCGGCCGCCGGTCAGCGGCGGGCCGTGGCCATCGGCGGTCAGCTCCCAGCGGTCGCGCGGGTTGCTCGTCGGGCCGGGCGGGGCGACGCTCATGCCGCGGTTCTGCGCGTCACTGACGAACCGCGCGATGAACTCCTCGCACTCGGCCAACGGCCGGCCGTCGAGGCTGACGATCAGCGCCGCGCCGCGCGCCGTGGCGCTGCTCAGCCGGATGTCGCCGAGGATCGTCGTGCCGGCGAGTTCGCCGGCGACGCCGACGGCCCGCGGCGCGACGATGGTCATCCGCCCGGCGCCGCTGTCGCGCAACAGCTCGCCGGTGTCCGAGCGCAGGCGGCCGGCTGAGTAGTCGTCGCGACCGACGTCGTCACCGTAGAAGAGCGCCAGGGCATCGAGCGCCGCGCGCGCCTGATCGCCCGGCGGGAGCGGACCGAAGCCGATCACCTGCTGGTCGAGGTGCACGTAGCCGAGCGCCTCGTCGCCGCCGACGCCGAGCGGCCGCGCGCCGGCGGCGGCGAGGTCGCGGAGCATGAACCGCCCGCCCGGCCCACGCGGCTCGGTGCCGGGCGCCCGCAGCACCGACCCATCCCAGGCGAAACTGCCTGCCGCGCCCTGGACCAGCCCGACGGGGAAGCCGAAGTGGTCGGGCGTCTCGATGGCCACCCGGCCGCTGGTGTCGAGGCCCGGATCGTTGCGGAAGAGCAGGCGCGGTCCGGCCGAGTAGACGCCGGTCGAGCTACGGCCGCTGGTCAGGGTCAGATCGGCGTCGGCCTCGAGCCGGTCGGCGAACGGGCGGTTGGCCAGCCGGCTGACATAGGCCAAGTCGCGCACCGCGGTGCGATAGTCGGCGAACCGGTAGCTGTCGACGGCGCTGTAGCCGAGGTCGATCCGCCGCCGGGCCGGGGCCACGGCGCGCGTGCGGTAGAGCTCGCCCAGCACGCCGGCCAGGCCCCAGCGGGTCGGGTCCTGGTGGACATCGAAGTAGCCCAGCTTCTGGTGCGTGGGGACCGCGCCATAGGTGAACAGGATCATCGCGTCGATGTCCTGCAGCGCGGCGTAGGCGGCCGCCTCGACCATGCCGGCGGGGCGGTGCGGATTGGGGAAGCAGGGGTTCCATTCGCGCACCACCAGTGGCGTGCGGTGCATTCGGGCGAGGCTCACCTTCGGCCCGAACGCCTCGCCGTCGGTGGCCGCCAGCGGGTTGCGGTAGTGGAACAGGAACGGCAGCCGCCACTCGCGCCCGGCGCGGAAGAGGGGATGGTCCCAGTACCAGTTGGTGCCGGTGAAGTCGAGCTCCTCGGCGACGACCTGAAGGTCGGGCAGGATGTTGCCGTCACCGACGGCCGAGAGCGGCACGCGCACGCCGAGTTGCTCGCGCAGATAGGCCTTCATCTCGCGGAAGTAGGCGCGATGGACCCAGGCGGCAAACCGCGCCGCATCGGCCGCCTTGGCGCGGGCCAGCTTCTCGCGCGGGTCGCTCGCCGGCTCGTCGCGGGCCAGGGCCAGGCGGGGCAGCGGCACCGTGCCGCGCTCGATCCGCTCATGCCCGGCCAGCGGCGGCCCCGCCCCGGCCGCCGACCAGGCCGCCACGAGCGCCTCGGTGCTGCCGTACCGCCCGCTCAGGAACTGGTTCCACAGCCGGGTCAGGCGTGAGCGATAGGGCTCGACCAGGTTGGGCCAGTCGCCGCGGCGGATGAACAGGCCGTTCTCGTCGAACAGCTCAATCATCACGATGGTCGGGTCGTCGGCGTAGGCCAGGCCGCTGAAGCGATTGACCCGCTCGCGCAGCAGCGCCCGGGCGTACTGCTTCTGCAGCTCGATCAGCCGGCGATCGAAGACGGCATAGGGCTTGGCCGCACGGCCGAGCGAGCCGGCCCGCTCGACGCCGTCGCCGGGCAGGAAGTCACGGTAATCGAGCAGATCGAGATAGACCGACAGCCCAGCCTCGCCGCAGCTCCAGATCCAGTAGTCGAGCTGCTCGAGTTTGGCGGTGTCGAAGGTCGCCGTCTCGCCGTCGCCGACCAGGATTCCGCGCGCCGTGCCGTCGACGTGATGGATGCGCACCAGGTCGAACCCGGCGCGGCGGATCCGCTCGACGCAGGTGTCGATCCGCTCGAACGGCTGGAACACGCTCTCGGCGGCGACGTTGATGCCCCAGAACCGCGCGCGGCTGCCGTCGGGCCAGACGAAGTGCCCCTCGCCGTCGGTGCCGAGGAAGCCGTCGGGCCGAGGCTCACGCCGCGCGCCGAAGTCGATCAGGCTGGCCTCGGGGAACTCGGCCGCCGTGGGGTCGAGCAGCGGCACCGCGGGTCGGGCCGTGGGCGGGTCGGGCCGAGGTCCGTCGGCGAGCGCGCCGAGACCGAGCAGGAGCAGGCCGAGCAGTCGCTTACTCGGTGCCCGCATAGCCGGCCAGGTCGTCGGGGCTGAGCGGCCCCATGCCGGGCCCGCCCGCGAGTTCGAGCGGCGCGGTGTCGGCCGGGGCGCGGAGGATGTCGGAGACGGTGACCAGGCGATAGCCCGACTCGGTCAGGAACTCGAGCAGGTGGGGCAGCATCGGGAGCGTGTTGTCGGGCCCGTTGTGGAGCAGCACGATGCCGCCGTCGGTGATCCGGCGCATCACCGCCATGGCCGCCTGGCGCGGCGGCAGGTTACGATACTCTCCGCCGTTGACGCTCCAGAACACCGGGAAGTAACCGAGCGCGGCGACGATCCGGCGCACGGATGGGCTGTAGTGCCCGCCGGGCGGGCGAAAGAACCGCGCCGAGCCGCCGAGCAGGTCATCGAGAATGACCTTGATCTTGATCAGCTCGTAGACCACCTCGCCCTCGCTCAAGCCGTCGAGGCGATAGTGGTTGTAGGTGTGCGAGGCGACCTCGTGCCCGGCCGAGGCGATCTGCCGGACCAGCTCGGGGTACCGCTCGCACATCCGGCCGGTGACCAGGAAGGTCGCTCGCGCCCGGTACTGCGCCAGCGCGGCGAGGATATCGGGGGTGAAGTCGGGCCGCGGGCCGTCGTCGAAGGTGAGCGCCACGCGACGCCCGCCGGCGATGCCGTGCCGCGGCTCGGGCATGCTCTCGGGGCTGAGCGCCACGGCCTGCTGGCGGTACAGCGCGACCAGCTCGGGCACCACGTCGACGCGCGCCGCATCGCGGGCCAGCACCCGCTCGCACAGCTCCAGCGCCAGCTCCGGGTCCTGCTCGCGATAGGCCTGCCGCATCAACTCCTCAACCGCCTGCGACGGCAGACTGTGCAGGAAGAAGCCGCCCAGCCGGCGGAGCCGCTGGCGATAGGCCTCGGCTGGGTGCGGATTGGTGCCGGCGGCGCGGTTCTGCACCGTGACCCGGAGGCTGGCGGTGTGCTCGGTCAGGCCGCTGGCCGTCACGTCGATGGTGTGCGGCCCGTCGTCGACGTGGCGGGTGTCCCAGACCAGGTAGAGCGGCTCGCGGTTGGTCATGCCGAGCAGGCGCCCGTCGATCTTGACCGAGACCATGCGGTAGTTCCAGGCCTGGAGCAGCCGCATCCGGATCGGGATCCGGTCGGACACGATCTCGCCCGGCAGCGGCGATTCGACGGTCAATGGTCCGAACCGCGCCGGGCCCGTCTCGTCGCCGCCGCCGAGCGCCATGCGCGGGGCGACCAGCTCGCCGATGGCCGGCCCGCGCGGAATGCTGAAGCTGGTCGAGCCGTCGGCGGCGTGGATCACCTCGAGCGGCAGCGCCAGCGGCAGGCCGGGCAGTTCGGTGGCGGCGCGGGGTTCGAGCCGGCGCAGCGCGGTCGCCGCCTCGGCCCAGCGGCCGGCGGCGACCAGGCGCAGGGCGCGCGTGTAGTCGAGCACCTGTCCCGGCGCGCCGAGTTCGTCGGCGCGGCGCAGGTAGCTCTCGGCCGCGCCCAGGTCGCCGTCGCAGAGGGCCAGCACGGCGAGGTAGAAGCGCGGCGCGGGCAGGCCGTCATCGAGCGTGACCGCGCGTTGAAACAGCCCCGACGCGGCGGCCTGGTCGCCGACGCTGAGGTAACAGAGGCCCAGCCCGAGCGCGCTGACCGCCACCGCGCGGTCGCTCTGCTCGGCGCGGCGGAAGAAGGCGGCCGCTTGATCGAGCCGCCGCTCGGCCAGGTGGCAGAGGCCCTGGCCGATGTAGGCCAGCGGATCGTCGGGATCGACCGCCGCGGCGGCGGCGAACTCCTTGAGCGCGATGTCCCAGTGCCCCGCGGCGCAGCGGTCGAGGCCGGTGTCGAGTGCGTCGAGGTAGGCGTCGGCCGACAGTGGCGCGGCGAGGAGCACGAGCAGACCCGCCCCCATCGCCGGCCTACACCTCATGGCCGCACCGACTCCATGGGGTGAAGCTAACACAGGCGGTACGATCGGTCAACGACCGGCACGCACGCTCGCACGCCGCCCGCAAACCGAACGCCGTTCGGCCGGCGCGCGCCCGGCGGCGGCGGGCAACTCTTGTCGCGAGCACGGGTCATATGCTCTGGAGCCCGCGCCACGGCCCGCCGCCGAACGGGTCTCGAGGAACGAACAGCGTGCCGCCCAAGCGGACAACCAGCAAGGCCCGGCCGAAACCGAAGCCGGCCCGCGCGGCCAGCACCCGCACCGCGCGCATCGTCGGCCTGCTGCTGGTCATCGGCGCCGGCGGCGTACTGGCCAACAACGCCGGCCTCATCCCCGCCGACCTGCGCGACCGGCTGCTGGTCCAGCTCAACCCAGACCGGCTGCCGCCGCGCCTGAACATCGGCGAGTTTCAGCCACCGAGCGCTGTACCGAGCGAGGACGCCGAGCCCGACGACGGCCCGCCGGTGCCGCGCGCAAGGCCGCCGGCCGGGCTGCTCGAGCGGCTCAAGCCCGAGCCGAAGCCGCCGGCCGAGCGCGACGAGCGACGACCCGAGCCGAGCCGGCCGACGCCGCGGCCGGAGCCGGAACGCGCCCCGGCCATAAGCGGCGCGCTGAAGCCGAGCGAGCGCCATTCGCGGCTGGCCGAGGTGGTGCCGCCCGACGGCTTCACCAGCGAGTGGTCGGGTGGGCCGGCGGCGCTGACCATCGCCGCCAACGAGATCGGCCGCGGGCCGACCGACCGGCGACGCGTGGCGATCACCTTCGACGGCCACTTCGAGCCGGGTCCGGTCGGCCGGATCCTCGAGACGCTCCAGGCGCACGAGGTGACGGCGACCTTCTTTCTCACTGGCCGGTTTGCACGGCAGTACCCCGAGACTGTTCGCCGCATCGCCGCCGCCGGGCACGAGATCGGCAACCACAGCGACGGGCATCCCGAGCTGACCAAACTCGACGACGCGCGGTTGTTGCGCGAGATCGAGACCGCCGAGGCGGACCTCGTGGCGCAGGCCGGGCGGGCCTACCGGCCCTACCTGCGAGTGCCTTACGGCGACCGCGACGTGCGCGTCAACCGACTGCTCATTCAGCACGGCTACCTGCCGGTCTATTGGACGCTGGACAGCCTCGACTGGAAAGAGGATGCGACCGCCGACGCGGTGCTCGAGAAGATCCGGGCCAAGGGCCTGGAGCCAGGCACCATCGTCTTGTGCCACTGCGGGTCCGAGGCGACGGCCCGGGCGCTGCCGCGCATGTTGGTCATGTATGAGCAGGCCGATCTGGCCGTCGGCACGCTGTCGGCGCTGCTGGAGCGCTGAGCGATGACCACCGTCGCCGTGCCGCTGCGGCTGCAGCGCGTGGTCGGGATCCGCTGGATCTTCGCCACGCTGCTGGTCGCCCTCGGTCTCGGCGCCTGGTCGGCCGGCGGTGCCGTCGAAGGACTGTTCGTCGCCGCGGCGGTGCTGGTCTACAACGCGTTGATTGCCTGGCGGCTCAAGCGCGTGCCGGCCCACGCCGTCGCCTGGACCGTGCCGCAGTTGGTGGTCGACAGCCTGGTCACCGTGGCGGCCGTCCATTACGGCCAGGTGCTCACGCCGGCGGCGCAATTCCTGTTCCTGTTTCCGCTCATCGGGGCGACGCTGCTCTGGCCGCGCGAGGGGCTGTTTCTGGTCGCCGGGCTCTGCTCGGTCGGCTACGCGGTGGGCGTCGCGCTCGAGGTCAACGGCCTCTGGCCGGCGGCCGGCGGCGCGGTGCCTGAGGATCCGGTGCTTGGCGCGCTGACCGCCACGTTCATGGTCATCTGCTCGCTGCTCGCCGCGGCGGGGATCCTCAACTACCTGATCCGCACGCTGGACGGCATCGAGCAGGACCTGGCCCAGAGCGAGGACGCCTACCGCCGGCTGGCGACCAGCCTGGAAGAGCAGGTGCGCCAGCGCACCGCCGATTTGCAGGCCAGCAACACCGCGCTCGGCGCGCGCAATCACGAGCTGCTGCAGTTCCAGGCCATCAACGACGCGATCCACTCGAGCGACGACCTGGGCACGGTGCTGCAGCGCGTGGTCGACTCGGTGGGCGAGATTCTGCCCCAGGCCGAGGCGGCCATGCTCCTGCGCGAGCCCGAGAGTGCCAAGCTCCGCCTGGCCCGCGTCTCGACCTCGGCCGAGCGGCTGCTGGGCGCCTGTGAGGCGATTCTCCGCCGCGGCCTGCGCGACGGCGCGCTGACGCTGCGTGAGGGCACGCCGCTCGAGTTCGCCGTGCGCACGCGGCAATTGGTCATCAGCCACGATCTGGCGACGCTGGTCCGCTCGCACCTCGGGCCGCGCTACTCGCACGCGGTGGTCGAGGATCTCTGCCGCACCGTCGGGTTCCACTCGCTGCTGGCCGTGCCGCTGGTCATGGGCGATGAGCTGGTCGGTCTGCTCGCCGTCGGCTCGCGGCGAGTGATCGAGAGCCACGATATCGAGCGGATCGAGGTGCTGGCCACCCAGGCCGGCATCGCCGTGCACCGGGTGCGCCAGGAGCAGATGCTGCTCGAACAGCAGGCCAGCCTGGCCCAGGCCTATCGCGAGCTCGAGCACACGCACGAGCAGGCGCTGAACCTGGAGAAGATGCGCGCCGTGGGTGAGATGACCAGCGGTGTGGCGCACAACTTCAACAACGCGCTGACCGCCATCCTCGGCTCGACGCAGCTCATCCTGCGCGAGGAGCACCTGCCCTCGAGCGCCATCGCGCGGATGCGGGTGATTGAGCAGGTCTCGCAAGATGCCAGCCTGCTGGTCCAGCGCCTGCGCTCGTTCAGTCGCGACGAGGCGCTGGTCTGCAGCCCGAACGACCCGAGCGAACTGGTGCGCGAGTCGATTGCCATCACCGAGCCGCGCTGGCGGCACCATGCCGACCGGGTCGAGTATCCCATCGAGATGCACCTCGACCTGCGCGCCCGGCGGCTGGTCGATGTCGATGCGGCGGCCATGCGCGAGGTGCTGATCAACCTCATCCTCAACGCCGTCAACGCCATGTCGCACGGAGGCGACATCTACCTCAGCACGCGCGACGTCGGCGACCAGGTGCGTATCGCCGTCCGCGACACCGGCGTGGGGATGGACGAGGAAACCCGCCAGCGCTGCTTCGAGCCGTTCTTCACCACCGGCGGCAAGGCGAGCACCGGCCTCGGGTTGAGCGTCGCCTTCGGCGTGGTGCAGCGGCTCAACGGCACGCTCACCGTCGAGTCGGCGCCGGGCGAGGGGGCCGAGTTCACGCTCAGTCTGCCGGCGCTCGAGCAAACCGCCGACGCGGTGCCGCTGCCGCCGCCCGACGAGGCGCGTCGGTCACGCCCGCCGGCGATTGTCTCGCCGCTGCACGTGCTGGTCGTCGACGACCAGTCGATGGTCCGCCAGACACTCGGCGAGATGCTGCAGGCGCTCGGCCATATGGTCACCCTGGCCGCCTGCGGTCAGGAGGCGCTCGACCTGTTCGACCCGGCGCGGCACCAGGTGGTGATCACCGACTGGGGCATGCCCGGCATGTCGGGCCTGCAGGTCGCACGGAGCATCAAGGGTCGCTCACCCGGCACGCCGATTGTGCTGGTCACCGGCTTCGACACCAACCTGCCGCGCGATGTGGTCGAGTCGGACGAGGTCGACGCACGGCTGCAGAAGCCGGTGGCGCTGAACACCCTGGCGGCCACCATCGCCGACGTCGCGGCGCCGGGACGGCGGTACGCCTGAGACCAAGGTCGGAGCCCGCGCGGCGGCGCCAGGAGGTGCCATCGACGTCGACCGGAACGGTCGACCTTCCCGTAGGCCGACCGTCCCGGTCGGCGCGGGTCGCGGTCTCAGGAGGGCATGGACGACAACACTCCCCTCTCCCGCGCCGCGCGGGGTAGCGGGCTTGCGGGCCGCGCGTTCGGCGAATGCGCGCTACCTTGGCCCGCCGGCGCGAGCCCCGGAGCGCGGGCGTCCCCGCCCGCCCGCCGGCCCTGGCGCCGAGGTCATGCGGCATCCGCCTGGTCGACCCGGACGGGCGCCCGAAGCGGAGGCCGCCCCGCCCGGGCGGCGCGGGGCGCGGGC
>CAYONP010000134.1:0-12381 GCA_964405335.1 uncultured Fimbriimonadaceae bacterium | reverse complement strand
GCGCAGGCGGTGGAGCAGGTCGAGCCGCAGGTACTCGGCCTCGGCGTGGAACAACTCGGCAACCAGCGCTTCGGCGGTCGGACTGAGGGTTCGGTCCGCGCGGCGCAGCCAGCCGGCGGCGGCGCGCATGGCCGCGTCGCGGTTGCCCGCCCGGCGCTCGAGCTCGGCCTCCCACCAGAAGACCTCGGCCCGATCGGGCGCGAGCGCCAGCGCCGCGCGCAGCCACACCCGCGCACCGGACAGGTCGCCGACGGCCAGGCAGGCGGCCAGGCAGTCGAGCCGCGCGCCACACGGATCGTCGGCCACGGCCACGCGGCGCTCGAGCGTCCGCGCCGCGGCATTGTGCCGCCCCCAGCGCCACTGCACCGCCGCCAGCGCGGCCAGCTCAGCGTCGCCGCGGGACCGCTCGGCAGCGCTGTCGAGCTGTTCGAGCGCCAAGCCCAGCTCGCCGGTGTCGCGCAGCAGGTCGGCCAGGGCCAAGCGAAGCCCAACCTCGCCCGGTGCCGCGGCGACAGCCAGCCGCAACGCCGCCTCGGCCCGCTCGTCGTCGCCCGCGAGCCGATAGGCCTGCGCCAGCTCGGCCAGCGCCGCCGGAGTGCCGAGCCGCTGGTAGAGCTCCGCGGCGCCGGCCAGGTCGCCCTGTCGAGCGGCCGTGCGGGCCTGCCGGAGCAGACCCTCGCCGCCGCCGGGCAGCGGCTCCAACGGCGCGGCGCCGAGCACCGGCCAGCGGCGGGCCAGGCCGGCGAAGAGCCGCCGCGCGGTCCGCCGCGCCGCGGCGAGCGGGTAGCGGCGATCGACCTCGCGCGGCACGGCAAAGCGGATCAGGCCGGCGGGCTCGGCGACCGACAGCACCAGCTCGACGGCCTGGTCGGAAAGGTGCAGTGCCAGCCGATCATCGCGCGGGCCGGGCGGTTCGGTGGTGACGTCGAGCCGCCAGCGCAGGGCACGGTGGAACTCGCCCCAGATTGCCTCGGCCGGCGGACCAGGGGTCGTCGGGAGCAGGCAGAGCCGCGCGCCGGCTGGGCTGTGCAGGGCCAGCAGCAGGACAACGCAGACCCCCCGCCCGGCGGCCAACTCAGCGGCCTTCGAGCCGTCTCAGCTCGGCCGCTCGCTGGCGCTCGCGCTGCTGGCGCAACCGCTCCTGCTCTTCGCGGAAGCGCTGCACCGCCGGATCGACCGGCGCCGCCGGCTGGGCCTCCTGCCCGGCCGAACCGCCGCTGTCGGGCTCGACCGCCGGCATCGCTGCGCCCGGCTCAATCGGCTGGCGCGGACCGACGGTCACCGTCGGCTGGCGCGGCCGACCTGGTTGCTGGGTCGACGGTGCCTGTGTCGGCTGTCCGTCCTCGGGCGGGCGGATATCGGTCGGCACATCGGCCACCTCGCGCGTGGCCGGCGCTGTGCGGCGCAGTTGGCTTCCCGGCGTGTACGGGCTGAGCCCCGGCCGCACCGGCTGCGACGTGCCGCCACGCCCGGCCGGCGGCGAGGTGACCACCGGCAACGGCGGCAGGCCGGGCGAGTAGCGCGGCTCGACGCGCTGCGGGCCGGTCGACGGCGTGCCGAAGTTCGACTGGTTAGTGTTCGGCGCCGTGCCGGAGGCCGCGTTCGGGCCAAAGGCCGGCGTCTGCTGCACCTCCGGCGCGGTGCCCGGCTGGTAGTAGTTCTGGGCAAAGGCGTTCGGCGCGGCCTCGCGCGGCGGGCCCTGCGTGCCGGCCAGGAAGGCCATCGCGCGGTCATAGATGTTGCGCGCCTGGACGTTGGTCGGCTCGAGCTGAAGCACTTCCTGTGCCTCGTCGGCGGCCACCTGGTAGTCGCCGCGGTTGAACGCCTCGCGCGCCCGGGCCAGGTGCTCGTCGATGGTCGCCGCCGAGGCGACCTCCGGCCCGCGGTCAGTCAACTTGCCGACAATCACCACCGTCGCGGCGAGCACCAGCAGCGCCGCCAGGCCGGGCAGCAGGTAGGCCAGCCAGCTCCGCTCGGCCGGCGCCTCGGCCACTGGCTCGTCTTCGTCCGGCTCGTCCTCGTCGCGCAGGCGGCGCAGCGTCTGCCGCTCGGCGCGGCTGCGCGGGTTCTGCTCGAGCACGGTCTCGAACTCGCCGGTCGCCTCGCTGAGCCGGCCCTCGCGCTCGTACAGCAGGCCCATCAACGAGTGCGCCGTGCTGCTCTCGGGGTCGATCGACAAGGCCTCGCGGCAGAGCCGCCGCGCGGTGCCGTCGTCGCCCGCCTCGAAGGCGCGGAACGCCTCGTCGAGGTGTCGTTTGAGTTCGGCGGATTGCTCGGGTGTCATGCCAACTCCGGCCCAGCGGTCTTTGATCGATACCCTACCCACCCGGCTCAGAAACAGTGTTACAGGTCGTCGAACAGCGTGCCCTGCCCGCTCGGCGCCGGCGCTGGGCGCTTCAGGTGCCGATACGCCGACGGCGTCGCGCACCGCCCGCGGTTCGTCCGCTGGATGAAGCCGAGCATCAGCAGGAACGGCTCGACCACGTCCTCCAGGGTACCACGTTCTTCATTCAGCGACGCAGCCAGGGTATCGACGCCGACCGGCCCGCCCTCGAACCGATCGATGATCGCCAGCAGGTAGCGCCGGTCGCCCGAGTCGAGCCCCAGCTCGTCGATGCCCATGCCGCACAGCGTCTCGTCGGCCAGGCGCGCGTTGACGGTCCCGTCGCCATGCACCTCGGCATGGTCGCGCACGCGGCGCAGCAGCCGGTTGGCCACCCGCGGCGTGCCGCGACTGCGACGGGCAATCTCGTGCGCCCCGGCCTGATCGATTGGGACGCCCAAGATACGGGCCGAGTTCTCGACAATGCAGATCAGATCCTCGGTGCGGTAGAGATCGATGTGCTCGACCAGCCCGAACCGATCGCGCAACGGTGAGGTCAGCAGCCCGAGCCGCGTGGTCGCGCCGATGAGGGTGAACCGCGGGATGTCGATCTTGAGGGTCCGCGCGCCGGGGCCCTTGCCGATCAGCAGGTCGATCTGGAAGTCCTCCATCGCCGGATAGAGCACCTCTTCGACCGCCCGCGGCAGGCGGTGGATCTCGTCGATGAACAGCACCGCGCGCGGCTCGATGTTGCTCAAGATGGCGGCCAGGTCGCCGGCGCGTTCGATCGCCGGCCCGCTGGTCGCGCGCACGAAACAACCCATCTCGATCGCCACAATGTGCGCCAGGGTGGTCTTGCCGAGCCCGGGCGGGCCGTGGAACAAAAGGTGGTCGACCAGCTCGCCGCGCTGCCGCGCCGCCTGCATGGCGACCGTGAGCTGCGCCTTGACCTGCTCCTGCCCGACGAACTGCTCCAGCCGCGACGGCCGCACACTGCGCTCGGCCGGATCGCCGTCAAGCCGCTCGCCGCTCAGGTCGTCGTCGCGTTGGCGCATGTCACCTCGCCACTTCCTTCAGGGCCAGCTTGACCAGTTGCTCCAGCGGCGTGCCGTCGTCGGCCGCGGCGATGGCCGCCCGCGCCGCCTGCCGCGCCTCGACGGCCGTGAAGCCGAGGCCGAGCAGCGCCTCGACCAGATCCTGCGCGGCGCTCGGCTCGGCCGCCGCCTGGCTCCAGCCGCGCTCGCCGATCTTGTCGGCCAGCTCGACGGTCAGCCGCTGCGCCAGCCGCTTGCCGATGCCCGGCACGCTCGATAGCCGGGCCACATCACCGGTGGCAATCGCCTCGACCAGCACCGCCGGCGGCAGGCTCGAAACCAGGTTCTGAGCCACCTTCGGCCCCACCCCGCTGACCTGCAGCAGGACGCCGAACAGCTCCTTCTCGTCGTCGCCGCCGAAGCCGTATAGCGTCATCGCGTCCTCGCGGACGCTGAGATGCACCGGCATTCGCAGCACTTCGCCGACGGGCGGCAGGGCGGCGACCGTCGCCGCGGCGAGCTGCACCTCGTAGCCGACGCCCTGGCACTCGATCACCGCCGACGTGCCCGAGAGCCGAGTCAGCCGTCCGTGCAGATGGGCAATCATGGCTCGGCCCCGCCCGAGAGATGCGCGCGTCGACGCGCCTCTTCGGCGGCCAGCGCCGCGGCGATGCGCTCGGCCCCGCCCGAGGCGGGCTCGCCCCGCGCGCGGCTCAGCCCGCTGTGCCAGTGGCAGATGCAGAGCGCCAGCGCATCGGCCGCGTGGTCGGGTCGAGGCGGCGCGTCGAGGCCGAGCAGCCGCTGGACCATGAACTGCACCTGCTCCTTGGTCGCCTGACCATTGCCGACCAGGGTCGTCTTGACGTGCGTCGGCGAGTACTCGTGGATCGCCAGTCCGGCGTCGCCCGCAGCCAACCGGATGACGCCGATGGCCTGCCCAACGGCCAGGCCGGTCGAGCCGTCGCGGAGCTGGTAGAGCCGCTCCATCGCCATTGCCTCGGGCCGATGCGCGCGGATCAGGTCGCACAACCGGTCGCGCAACGAGGCCAACCGCACGGCCAGCTCGTCGCGTGGAGAGGTGCGCAGGCAGCCGTACTCGAGGCAAACGTACCGAGCCCCAGCACGGCGCACCAAGCCATAGCCGGTCGCCGCCAGGCCGGGATCGATACCAAGCAGGACCACCCACCGCCTCCGCGCGCAGTGTACCACGGGGAGGTTGGCGGAACAATCGTTTGCCCTGGGCGGCGGGCAAGTCCCGGCCGCGCCATATGGCCCCCGGCTGCCGCCGGGGGCGAACCCCCGTCACGCCGAATCCGCCCCTTGGGCGGGTTTCGTTGGCCGCGGACTGCGGTCTCCCCCGCGGGCTGGGCAGCTCGCACGCCTTCTTGCCGGCTCCGCCGGGCCCGGCCCGGCGCGTCCGTTGCCGGCCGTTCAGCAAACGGTAAGCGAATCGTCGTCTTCCCCCTGGCCAATCTATGGTATCACGGCGGCGGTGAGGTGGTGAATCGGCCGCGCTGGGTTGTTGTTGTTCCGCGAGCCTGGTCGCCATCATCAAGCAACGGATCGGTGTGCCGACACTCCATATGCATGGATTGCGGGAGTGGCGCGGGGACGCCGCCGGTCCGGAAGCGGGGTCGACATGGTCGCGGAGATCTTGCTCATCGAGGACTACGGCGCACACCGTGCGCTGCTCGACTCGATTGTCACCAACATGGGCTGCCGGCCCATTCAGGCGCCCGACGGAGCGAGCGGACTCGAACTCGCCGCGCTCCGCCAACCCGCGCTGATCGTGCTCGACATGATTCTGCCCGACCTCGACGGCCGGCAGGTTCTCCGCCGCCTGCGGCAATCCGACGAGTGCCGCAACACGCCGGTGCTGATCGTCTCGGCGGTCGAAGAACACGACGCCATCATCGAAGCCCTCGCCGCCGGCGCCGACGACTACCTGACCAAGCCGGTCGATCCCCTCGTGCTCG
Organism: uncultured Fimbriimonadaceae bacterium; assembly: GCA_964405335.1. Classification (GTDB taxonomy): domain Bacteria; phylum Armatimonadota; class UBA10988; order UBA10988; family UBA10988; genus CAYONP01. The sequence goes on along the minus strand of CAYONP010000134.1, from coordinate 7,048 downwards.
AGGCCCGCATTCGCGTGCTGCTCCGCGCCGCGCGCCGGCCGACCGAGCCGCGCGCGGCGGCGACCGCGCCACGCGGCTTCGCTCCGCACCCGGCGCCCGGTCTGGTCGAGCAGGAGATCCGGCGGATCAAACACGAGATCAACAACCCGCTGGCCTGCATCGTCGGCCTGACCCAGCTTCTGCAGCTCCGCCTGAAGGACCAGCCCGACCACCAGCGCCACCTGCAGTCGATCCTCGACAGCACCGAGCGGATCACCGAACTGCTCGACGAACTGCGCGACTTCGCCACCACGCTCGGCGAGGGCACCGGCCGGCCGACACTCGCCGAGGATGCGTTGTTGGGGTGACGGACGGGGCGGCGTTACCCGCCCAGTGTCACCACCACCTTCGCCCCACCCTCCGCGACCGCCGGCGCATCAAACCGCACCAGGCAGCCCGCGCGTGATGACTCCACCATCGCCGGCACCGACTTGCGGCCCACCCTCGCCGTCACCGACCCGGCCTTGCCGTCCAGGATCAGCGTCTGCACCGGCAGCGTGCCGTGGTGCGCGGTGACCGTCACCGTCCGGGTGTCGCCGGTGACCGTCTGGCTCACCGTGCCCCAACCGGCGGCGACGCTGACGAAGGTGGTGAACTGCTCGGCGTTCAGCTTCGGCCGCAGCTCGAGCGTCGCGCTGTCGGCGCGGTAGCGCAGGCCGGCCAGGGCGGCGAGCAGGTTGTAGCTGGCCATCGAGCGGACGTAGTGGTGGCCGCACTCGATCTCGTCCCAGGGGTTGCGCCGCTCGCCGGTGTAGCGGTCGCGCAGGCCCTTGACAATCGCCAGCCCCTCGGCCACGAAGCCCTCCCAGATCAGGTGGCAGGCGACTTGGTATTCGATCCCGCACCAGACCTCGTCGGCGAACCAGAACGGGTCGCCCGGCCGCTCGCCGCGCGGCCAGGTGCAGATCAGCAGGCCCGCCTCGCCGGCGGTGGCATAGACCCGCAGTGTGCAGGCATGGCCGGCCAGGTCGGGCTGCCAGTTGTGGCGGAAGATCGCCTGCAGCGCGGTGCGGATGTGCTTCGGCTGGTAGAGCTTGCCGAGCCCGAGCATCTCGGCGTACCACTGGCCGATAAGCTGGTCGCTCAGGCAGCCCCGACCGTACTGCCACGCCGGCTGGTCGGTGAAGCGGCTGTCCTTGCCGTGCGCGACGGCGAGCTTGAGCTGCGTCTCGGGCCAGACCTCGTGCGCGGTCGGGTTGACCTTCTGTTCGTAGTATTCACCGTTGAACAAGTTGGCGTCGGTCCAGGCCGAGCCGCGCTCGAACAGCGCTCGGTACTGCTCGGCGGCGGCGCTGTCGCCGAGCTCGCGGGCGATCTCTTCGCCGGCGCGGAGGGCGGCCAGGTAGAGGCTGCCGATCATCGTGTTCGGGCCCCAGAACTCCTGGTCGTAGGTGTTGTGCTGCATCCCCTCGGGCACGCCGTCGCGGTCGCGATCCCAGTACAGCCAGGCGAACTCGAGCGCGCGGCGGCAGTTCGGCCAGATGCGCTGCAGCCAGTCGCGGTCGCCGCAGACCAGGTACTCGCGCCAGACCTGGGCGACGGTGCCGAGCTGCCCGTCGGCGGCGGGGTGGAAGTCGGGCCGCGCGCGGGTGCCCAGCGGCAGCGGCATGCGGAAGGTGACATAGCCGTCGTCGAGCAGCGAGTTGGCCCAGTCGGCCTCGCGCATCGAGCGCTGCAGGCCCGGGAACAGGTAGGGCAGCGCCTGGGCGTAGTTCCAGACGTGGGTACACGAGCCTTCGCAGCAGCCGCCCTGGTCCGAGCAGCCCTCGAAGCCGTAGAAGGTGCCGTCGGTCAGGCGCAGCACCGTCGGCGATTTGAGGATGCTGATCTGCGAGCTGACCGCATCGAGCACCACCCGCGGCACGGTCGAGGCGAACAGCGCGTCGCGGAAGGCGGTCGTCTCGCGGTGCAGCCGCGGCAGATGCTCGGCCACGTAGCCGACCACGTCCCAGGCGTCCTTCGACTGCGTGGCATACCAGTTGGTCCAGCTCGCCGGCGTGCCGCCCTCGGGCGTGTGCCAGTGGGTGAAGACCGGCTGGTGCCAGGCGATGATGACGGGCACCTCGGCGCTACCGCCGGCGGGCAACTCGAGCTCGACCGCGATGGTGCCGGTGTCGCTGGCCGGCTCGAGGCCCTTCGGCCGCCGCGGCGGGAAGCTCGGCGCCTCGGCGCAGGCCGACCAGAAGTGGTTGATCCGCCGGTGGCCGTGGGCATGGAACCAGCGCGGCAGCACGGCCACCTCGCCGAGCGAGGCGACGGCCAGGCTGCCCAGCGACGGGTCGTCGGCCGGCGACTCGGCGGTGTCGAGCAACAGGCCGCAGGCGCCCTTGCCCGCCCGCCGGCGGTTCTGCCGAGTGTGCTGCTTCGGGTCGCCGATGATGTTGGTCAGCGAGGCGAAGAGGGTCAGGCGCAGGGGCTGTCGCGAGCGGTTGCGCAGCCGATAGATGAGTATCGCGGCGGGCAGGCCCGAGTCGCGGTCGTTGAGCGGTATGAAGGGGTTGAACGCCTCCAGCTCCACATCGACCGGGACGTCGGGGTCGCGGAGCTCGACCTGCGCGAGCGGGAAGGTGCCGCGGAAGCGGACCTGGCGAAATCGTGGCAGACCCTGGCCGCCTTCGTGGCCGAGTGAGTGGCCGCCGACGGCGTAGCGGCCGCCGGGCGGTCCTTCGAGCACGCGGGTGACGTCGAGCCCGTCGCCGCGGCAGCGGAGCATGGCGAAGGCCCACGGCACGGCGAAGCCCTTGGCCGGTCGATTGCGGATCTCCCAGTCGACCAGGTGGCCCCAGCCGCTGAGGCTGATGCAGCCGGTGCCGAGTCCGCCGAGCGGGAAGGCGACCTCGTCGAGCTGCCGGCCGGAGAGCCAGTCGGGCGGCGAGGTGTCGAACAGGTCGCGAGTTGGGTAAGGGATGGTCGAGCCGCGCGCTGCCATGCTGAGACCTCCGCGGATGTCGCGTCGCCGGGCCGGCGAGGCAGGTTCGCCGCGCGGGAGAGCAGTCCTACCATGGGCCAGAGACCGCAACGGATCGGCTTGACGCCGCCTGTGGCGAGGGGTACAGTGTACCCGTCTGCCGCAGTCGAGCGCCGGGCGGAGAAGTCGCGGGTGTCAGACGGTAACGCACCACGGCCGTGGCCGGACGGGCCGATGGCCCTGGTCTTCACCGACGTCGAGGGCTCCACCGAACTGTGGCAGGTGGATGAAGACGTTTTCGGCTGGGCGCTGGTCGAGCACGACCACGAAGTGCGCGAGTGCCTCGAGCGCTATGCCGGCCGTGAGGTCAAGCACACCGGCGACGGCTTCTTCCTCGCCTTTCCCGACGCGGTCCAGGCCGCCCGCTTTTGCCTCGAGCTTCAGACCCGGCTCAGCCTGACCGCCTGGCCCGAGGAGATCGGCGCCGTCCGCACCCGCATCGGCGTCCATTACGGCAGCCCGCGCCGGCACGGCGACGACTACCGCGGCGCCGCGGTCAACCTCGCCTCGCGCGTCTGCGACGCCAGCCACGGCGGCCAGATCCTGGTTACCGGCGAAACGGCCAAGGCACTGCAGGGCGATGCCGACCTGCGCGGCCGGCTCAGCTTCCTCGGCGCGCAGGAGCTGCCCGGCATCCGCGCCTCGGTCGATCTCTACGAGCTGATCTGCGACGCGACGCGCAAGCTCAAGTTCCCGCCGCTGGGCAGCGGGCAGACGACCAGCGAGGTCAACCCACGGCCGCGGCCGGCGGTCGACGACGTCGACGAGATGAGCGGCTTCAGCGCCGACGACCATGCCGTCTGGCGGCGCGCGCGACAGGCACTCCGCGTGCCCGAGCACAAGCGCGCGATCGACCTGCTGCTGGCCCTGCACGACCGCCATCCCGACAACCTCAAGGTGCTCTCGACGCTCGGCGTGGCCTATGCCTGGGCGCAGCAGTACGACCGGGCCGAGCACTGTTTCCGTCGGGTTGTCTCGAGCGACAGCCACCATGCTTCGTCGTGGTTCAACCTCGCCCGGGTCTACGGCAAGATGGGCCGCCGCAAGGACATCGGTTACGCCATCGCGATGACCCTCAAAGCCGATCCGAACCACTCGAAGGCCCGCGAGGTGGCGGCCAAGTACGGCGTCGAGATCCCACGCCTGCCCGACTGACCCGGCCCCGCCGCGCAGGAGCCGACGCACCCGCGCCGAAGCCCACGCCGCGCGAGAGGTGCGATGGGTGCTGTGCCCGACCCGCTGGCCGCCGCCTTCGACCCGGAAGCGTTCCGCGAGCTCGGCCACCGGCTGGTCGACCGCCTGGCCGACTACCTCGCCGGCGCCACCTCGGGTCCGCCACCCGACGTCATGCGCGTCTTGCCCTGGCGCGACCCCGACGACGCCGCGCTCGAGTGGCAAGCGCTCCTCGGCGAGGCGGGTGACCCGGCCGAGCTGCTGGCCCGCTTCCAAGATGAGGGCAACCACCTGCACCACCCGCGTTACGCCGGCCATCAGGTGACCGTCCCGCTGCCCGGCGCGGCGCTGGCCAACCTTGCGTGCAGCCTGCTCAACAACGCCACCGCGGTGTATGAGATGTCACCCGTCGGCACGGCCACCGAGCGCGCCGCCGTGCAGTGGCTCGCCGCGCGGCTGGGCTGGGACGATCAGGCCGACGGCATCCTTACCTCGGGCGGCTCGCTGGGCAACCTGACCGCGCTGCTCGCCGCGCGGCAGGCGGCCGCGGGCTACGACGTCTGGACCGAGGGCGAGGCCGGCGGCCTGCCGCTGGCCGTGCTGGTCGGCGCCGAGTCGCATTACTCCGTCGCCCGTTCGCTGGCGGTCATGGGGCTCGGCCGCCACGGCGTGGTCAGGGTGCCGGTCGACGCACACTACCGCCTCGATCCGGCGGCATTGGAGCCGGTCTATCGCCAGACCGTCGCCGATGGTCGCAAGCCGATCGCCGTGGTGGCCAGCTCGTGCTCGACGGCGACCGGGGCGTTCGACCCGCTCGAGCCGATCGCCGAGTTCTGCGCCAAGCACGGCCTGTGGCTGCACGTCGACGGCGCGCACGGCGCCTCGGCGGCGCTGAGTGGCAAGTACCGGCACTTGCTGGCCGGCGTCGAGCGCGCCGACTCGGTGGTCTGGGACGCGCACAAGATGATGATGATCCCGGCCTGCTGCACCGCCGTGCTCTATCGCGACGGCCTGCACAGCTACCAGGCCTTTGCGCAGGAGGCGAGCTACTTGCTCCACCGCGGCGACCCGCGCGACGAGTGGTACAACCTCTGCTCGCGCACCTTCGAGTGCACCAAGCCGACCATGAGCGTGCCGCTCTACCTCGCGATCGCCAGCTACGGCGCCGAGGTCTTCGACGCCTATGTCACCGGCCGCTTCGACCTCGGCCGGCGGTTCGGCGAGCTGCTCGCCGCCGAGCCCGGCTTTGAGCTGCCGGTGGCGCCCGAGTGCAACATCGTCTGTTTCCGTTGGCGGCCCGCGGGCTTCAGCGGCGAGCGGCTCGACGCGCTGCAGGCGGCGATCCGGCGACGAATCCTGGAGTCGGGGGCATTCTACCTGGTGCAGACCCGCCTGCCGACCGGCGTCCACCTGCGCGCGGTGCTGATGAATCCGTTCACCACCGAGGGCGACCTGGTGGACCTGCTCCGGTTGGTCGCCGAGGCCGGCGAGGCGGTCGTGCGCGAGGGTTGACCCGGAGACCGACATGCGCGTGCGGCGCTGCCTGCTGCTGGTCCTGTTCGCCCTCGGCCCGGCCTGGGCGCAGATCGTCCCGGCCGTCGGCTGCCGCGCCGAGTGGGACCGGCCGGTCGACGTGCTGGTCCACACCCCCGGCGACGAGCTGTTCCTCGGCGTGGTCCACCCCGAATCGGCGCTGTTCGAGCGGCCGTTCGACCTGGCCGGCGCCGCCGCCGAGCACCGCGCCTATCAGCAGCTCCTGCGCGACCGCGGCGTGCGGGTGCACACGCTCGTCGAGGCGCTGATGAGCGGGCCGAGCGACGAGCTGCGCGCCTTCGCCCGCGGGTTCGTCACCCTTGACGCTTCGGCGCTGCCGGCGACCGAACAGGCCGAGCAGGCGCGTTACCTCGACGATACGCTCGCAGCGCTCAGCGCGGCCGAGTTGGTGCGGATCGTGTTCGAGCGGCCGACCGTACGGCTGCGCCCGAGCCTGGTGCCGAACACACGCTACACGGCGACCTACGAACTGTCGCCGGTGATGAACCTCTACTTCTGCCGCGACCAGCAGATCACCACCGCGCGCGGGGTGGTCATGGGCCGGATGAACAGCGAGCAGCGAGCGGTCGAGACCGAGATCCTGCGCTTCGCCCTCGACCGGCTGGGCATCACACCGATCCTCGAGGTCACGGGCGACGGCCGGCTCGAAGGCGGCGACTTCCTGCCCGCCGGCGAGGTCGCCTTCATCGGCCAGGGGCTGCGGACCAACGCCGAGGGTGTCCGTCAGCTCCTCGAGGCGCGGGCGTTCGGTGCCGAGACGGTGGTGGTGGTCAAGGACCCGTGGCAGAACCAGGTGCAGATGCACCTCGACACCTGGTTCAACATCGTCGGGCCGACCACGGTGGTCATGGTCGAAGACCGGCTCGACCGACCCGGCGCGCCGGCCGATCCGGCCAAACAGCCGACGGCCGACGTCTATCAGCTCGGCGCCGACGGCTACCGTCGCGTCCAGGCCGACGTCGAGTTCCAGCGCTACCTCGAACTCGACCTCGGCATGAAGGTCATCCCGGTCAGCAACGACGATCAGCTTGCCTATGCGATCAACTTCCTCTGTATCGGTCCGAACCGCCTGATCGCGGTGGCCGGCGCATCGGAGGCCTATCAGCAGGCGCTGCGCGAGGCCGGAGCCGAAGTGACCTGGGTCGACTTCGCCAACCTGACCGGCGGCTACGGCGCGGCGCACTGCTGCACCCAGGTGCTGCGGCGCGAGTAGCCGTCGGAACCGACCACGCGGCGTGTTCGTTGGGCTCAGCACGAGGCGGCGGTGCCACTGGCGGCTCGCCCGCCAGTGCCGCCGACGTGCTGTTGGACAGC
>CAYONP010000133.1:0-12441 GCA_964405335.1 uncultured Fimbriimonadaceae bacterium | reverse complement strand
ACGAGTTCCTGGTACATCTGCCCCGCCCTCTGCTCCGGAAGATCCTGGCTGAGCTGCCGGCGCAGCGCCAGACGGCGTTCTTCTCGGCCACCCTCGGCCCGGCGGCGCGGCGGCTGGCCGACGGCATCCTGACCGATCCGGCGCAGGCCGCGGTGACGCCGAACGCGACGCCGGTCGACGAGGTCGAGCAGCGGCTGGTCTACATCGAGCCGGAGCACAAGCGCGAGCTGCTGCGCGAGCTGCTGGCCGGCGACGGCGTCGATCGCGCGCTGGTCTTCTGCGGGACCAAGCATGGGGCCAACCGGCTGGCCGACCACCTGGCGCGGCAGGGCTTCGGGGCCGAGGCGATCCACGGCAACAAGAGCCAGGGTCAGCGGCAGCGCTCGCTCGACCGCTTCCGCGAGGGCCGGGTCCGGGTCCTGGTCGCCACCGACGTCGCCGCGCGGGGGATCGACATCGACGGGATCAGCCACGTGATCAACTACGACCTGCCGCACGAGCCGGAGGGCTATGTGCACCGCATCGGCCGCACCGCCCGGGCCGGCGCCGCGGGGACGGCGATCTCGTTCTGCAGCTACCCCGAGCGGACGCTGCTACGCGACATCGAGAAGCTGATCCGCCAACAGATCCCGGTGACCGAGACGTCGCGGAGCAGCCTCGCGCCGGTGGCGCGGACCAAGCCGGCGCGCAAGGCGGGAATCTACGGCGGACGGTTGGCCGCCGCCGGGATGCGGCGCGGGCGGTAGTCTCCCGCTACCGGGGTCTGCGTCAGATCTGGTGGGGCCACGGGTTCAAGCCCGTGGCTGGTCGGGCGAAACCCGCCCTTTGGGCGGGTTTGGCTTTGACAGACCCGTACTTCAGTGCGGGTCCTCGACGCGGCCACAAACCCCGAAGCGCGCCCTTGGCCCCGCCGCCCTTGGCGCCGAGCCGGCTTTCTGGCACGATACAGGCGGGCAAGGAGCGCGCCATGATCCGGCTGCTGCCGCTGCTACTGCTGTCCGCCGCCGCCCGTGGCGAGGTGCTGCTCGAGGAGACCTTCGACGGGCCCGCGGTGCCGGCCGGCTATGTCGCCCTTGGCGGCGAGTGGAGCATCGTCGACGGAGTGCTGCGCGGGGTTGCCACACAGTACCTCTCGAAGCTGGTGCTGCCGCTGCCGCCGCAGGCCGATGTGGCCATCGAAGCCGACGTGGCGTTCCTCGCGGCGAACAACAACGCGCGCTGGATGGCGCTCCAGGTACGCGGCGAGCCGGGCGCGCTCGAGCCCTTCCTGATCTTCACCAGTCGGTTTGACCGAACGCTGAACAACGGCGTCGAGATCGGCCACCGCACCGCCGACGCGAAGTGGCAGATCCTGCACGCGGGGCCGGCCCGTGTGCCACCGGTGCTCGGCGAGGCGCATCGCCTGCGGTTCGAAATCCGCGGCGACCTGGCCCGCGGCTACATCGACGGCGTGCTGGTCGCCCAGGCGTGGGTCGGCGCGACGAGGCGCGAGACGGGCGACCTGGCCCTGGTGATCAACGAGTCGACCGTGACCTTCGACAACTTGAAGGTCGAGAGCCTGCCGCCGCTGACGGCCGAGGAGCGCATGCAGATGTTGCTGGGCGAGCGCAGCGATCCGCTAGTGATCGGGCACCGCGGCGCCTCGATGCACTATCCCGAGAACACCCTCCGCGCCTTTCGCGAGGCGTTCGAAGCCGGCGCCGACCTGGTCGAGTGCGACCTGCAGATCTCGAGCGACGGCGTGGTGGTGGTGATGCACGACAAGACCGTCGATCGCACCACCGAGGGCACCGGGCCGGTGGCCGAGAAGAGCGTCGCCGAGCTGAAGCAGCTCGAGGCGGGGGCGTGGAAGGACGAGCAGTTCCGCGGCGAGCCGGTGCCGACCTTCGCCGAGCTGCTGGCCCTGGCCCGCGAGCTGAACGGCGCGCTGCTGATGGACCTCAAGACCGAGGGCATGGGTGAGGCGATCTGGCGCGACGTGGTCGCCGCGGGGATGGAGGATCACGTCATCGCCGGGCCGTGGACCACCGCCGAGGCGGCGCGCTGGCGCGAACAGGCGCCGCTGGTGCCCTGCTTCCATATCGGCAGCGCCCCGGCCGAGCTGCCGGGCGGCTTCTTCTGGGGCCTGCGCCAGAGCAACGTGCGCGGGTTCAACTACAACGGCGGCAGCCTGACCGCCGAGTTTGTCCGCGGCGCGCACCGGCGCGGGATGAGCGTCTTCGCCTGGACCATCAACGCCCCAGACGACATGGAGCGCATGGTCCGGCTCGGCGTCGACGGCATCCTGACCGACGACCCGGTCACCTGCCTCGGCGTGATCCAGGGGCTGCGCGAGAAGCTGTGGGGCGGATAGCCCTGCTCGGAGTTCGGGCCTCCTCGTCCGGCGTGGGCGACGCGCTCGTCACCTGCGGCCGGAGACGGCCGCGCTCCGGTGGCAGCCCTGCTCCGTGGGCGCTCACCTTCGAGCGCAGACCTCCGGTAGGGGCGGGTCTCAGACCCGCCCGCAAGCCGATGGACCCGCTTCCCGAGTGACACTACTCGCCGGCGGGCAGGTCTGAGACCTGCCCCTACCACGAAGATCGACACGCCCGTCACGCCTGCGGCACCAGGATCGGCTCGGGCGGCACCGGCGCCGGTTCGGGCAGGCGTTGGGCGACGATGAATGTGGTCGAGCCGCCGCGGAGCAGGATCCGACCGGCGTCGCGATAGCGCAGCACCGCCGTCAGCACGCCGGCGGTCAGGTACTTGGCCACCTGGTCGCGCAGCGTCCGGTCGTCGAAGTAGACGTCGCGGGTCTCCATCCGCTGCACGGCGTAACCGCCGGCGCGCAGCAGGCCGCGCAGCTCGGTCGGCGAGTACTCGCGGGCGTGCTCCCACGGGCCCGGGTCGCCGGTGACCAGGATCGAGTCGTAGGGGTGGCCGCCGAGCATCAGCCGCCAGATCTTCTTCCAGGCGGTCAGGTTCGGCGTGGTCAGCACCAGCTTGCCGCCGGGCTTCAGGCTCTGGCGGATGACCTCCAGCGCTTCGGCCGGGTCGAACTTCATGTGCTCGATCATCTCGGTGAAGATGACCAGGTCATAGGCCTCGCGCTCGGGCGGCGGCTCGCCGGGGGCGAGGTGGTAGCGCCGCGGCGCGTAGTTCAGCACCTCGCCGCCGGGCAGGCGCAGCGTGGTCGGCTGCGGATCGCGGTCGGTATAGTCGACGGTGCCGTGGTAGCGGTGGCGCAGCAGGGCCAGCGAGTAGGGCCCGGCGCCGAGGTCGAGGATCCGCCCGCCGGGCGGCGCCTCGCGCAGCACGGCGTGGTGCAGCGTATCGGCCAGGCGCTTGAAGTGCCAGCGGACATACCGGCTCGGCGGCGGGTCGATGCCGTAGAGGAAGTCCAGGTCGTCGCGCCACAGCCGGCGCTCGGCCGCCGTGGGGTGAAACGCACGGCACAACGCGGCGAGCAGTTCGTCGGCCGACATGTCGAGCGTCTGAGCCGGCTTGATGCCCATCGGTGCCCCTTCCTGGCGCGTTGAGGTCCGACCTCATCATACCGCAACGCGAGGCCGGTAGATGGGTGTGAACCGTCCGTCGGCGGTTTACCACCGGCGACCGATGGGTAGAAGCGGTTGGTGCGTGGAGCGCGCCGCACGATCGCTGTCGGCTGGGACGGTTGGGCGGGAGGGTATCGATGCGCTTCCGCTGGCTGCTGGTCGGCTGCTTGGCGGCCCTGCCCGTCGCGGCCGCCGCCCAGGAAGAACTGGCCGGGCTGAGCGACGAGTTCGACGACGCGGCCAGCCTGGCCGGCTGGCAGCGGCTGCAGCAGGTCGAAGGCTGGCCGAACGATCAGGTCGAGCGGCTCGACATCGGCCAGAGCGTGCCGGGTTGTCTCACGCTCATCCCCCGCACCAGCGTCTGGTACCAGGACTTTCGCGGCATCCTGCTGTTCAAGGAGGTCAGCGGCGACTTCGTCGTCAGCACCTATCTGCGGGCGCTGAATCGCGCTCAGAACGGCGCGCCGCAGAGCCAGTTCTCACTCGGCGGGCTGCTCATCCGCACCCCGCGTGAGGTCACGCCGCAGACCTGGCGGCCGGGCGGCGAGAACTACTGCTTTCTGTCCTACGGGGCGGCCAACGCACCGGGCCGCTACCAGCTCGAGGCGAAGACCACCGTCAACAGCGACTCGCAGTTGCAGGTGATCGATCGCCAGGGGTCCGACGCGATGCTTCAGATCGCGAAGATCGGCCCGCACGTGATGCTCCTCGCCCGCACAACCGATACGGCGTGGCATGTGGTGGCTCGCTACCACCGACCGGACATGCCGGCAGCTCTGCAGGTCGGCCTGACGGCCTATACCGACTGGCCCACCTGCAACGGCGTCGGCGTGCAACAACACAACACGACGGTGATCCAACAGGGTAATCCCGACGTGATCGCCATCTTCGACTATGTCCGCTACCGCCGGCCGGCGGTTCCCGCGGAGTTGGTGGGACGCAACCTGGCCGATGCCGCCGACGTGCCCGACGCGGCGCTGCTCGGGTTCCTGGGTGAACACGCGCTCGAATGACGGTGTGGTGGTGGGTGGAAACAACCGCGCCCTGGCGGCCCGGCCGCCGGGGCGCTTCTGCGTCGGAGGCTCAGTTCAGGCCGCGCTTGGCCTGTTCCTGCTTGCGCCGCTTGCGCGCCTTCTTCAGCTTCTTCTCGCGGCTCGCCTCGATGGCTCGCTTCATCTCGTCGACATCGCGGTTGACATCGTTGTCGACCCGGCGATCGAGATCGTGCAGCCGGCCGCCGTCGAACTCCAACAGCTTCGCGTAGTTGAGTGCCAAAGCCCTGTCCTCAGTCCATCGTCGCGACGACATCCTAGTCCAGAGCAGGCGAGTTGGCAAGAGGGTGACCCGCTGCGAGTCCGGTCTGGCGTCGGCCCCGATGCGTGAACGACTGGTGTAGGTCACGGCTCCCGTGCCTGCCCGGCAGACGACCAGCGTGTGCGTCGAAGTTCCTGGCCGCGCCGTGGACCCGCATTGAAATGCGGGTCTGACAAAGCCAAACCCGCGCGAAGGGCGAGTTTTGTCTTACGAGCCACGGGTTTCAACCCGTGGCTCCATCCGACCGATTGCGTGCCCGCCGCGCCACTGGTCAACCATCACCGCCAGCACAATCACCGCCCCGATGACCACCCCCTGCAGCGTGTCCTTCACCCCGACCAACACCAGCCCGGCGTTCAGCACGGCGATGGTCAGCGCGCCGACGAGGCTGCCGACCACGCTGCCCGAGCCGCCCGACAGCGGCGTGCCGCCAATCACCACCGCCGCGATGGCGTTCAGCTCCGCCGTCGACCCGGCACCCGTGTCGGCCAGCCGGAACTTGGCCGTCACCACCACCGCCGCCAGCGCCGCGGTCAGCCCGCTGAGCATGTAGGCCAGCGTCTTGTACCGCGCCAGATCGACCCCCGACAGCCGCGCCGCCTCTTCGTTGCCGCCGATCGCCTGCAGGTAACGCCCCGCCCGGGTGTGCCGCAGCACCACCACGCCGAGCGCCACGGTGGCCAGGCTGAGGAACACCACCGGCCAGCCGCGGCCCAGCTCGCTGAGCACTGCCGACGGCACCGACACGCTCTGACCATCGGTCGCGTGGACCGCCAGCCCGCGCGCCGCGGTGTACATCCCCAGCGTGACCACGAACGGCGGCACCCGGCCGAGACTCACCCCCAGCCCGTTGATCAGGCCGCAGCCCAGCCCGAGCGCCAGCGCCGCCATGATGGCGATCGGCAGACTGGTCCCGCCCGCCGTGGCCGCGGCAATCGCGAGCCCGAGCGCGACGCTGACCGCCAGCGCGACGCCTGCCTGCCAGCGCCGATCGTTCACATGGCGCGCCACCGCCGCGGCGGCCAGCAGACCGGCCGGCAGGGCCATGCCGACGCCGACGAAGCGCGGCACGCCGGTGGTGGCGCAAAGGCCGAGGGTGACGCCGCACAGCGCCAGGACCGAGCCGACCGAGAGGTCGATGCCGCCGGTGAGGATCACGAAGGTCATGCCGACGGCAAGGATGATCGTGGTCGCCGCCTGCTGGCCGATCACCGGCAGGTAGCCGACATCCCAGAAGGTGCGCGTGAAGGCGGGGTGGAGCGAGAATCCGCCGCAGACCAGGGCGAGCACCAGCCACGGTCGCAGCGCACCCGCGATGACGGCCCGGTTCACACCCGCCTCCGCGCCGCCAATCCGACGCCGGCGCGGCGAGTCCTCGTCGCCGGCAGGGCAGCCCGCGGCGACGGCGAAGCGCTACGCGGCAGACCGACGTGCGCCTACTCCTCGTCGCCGGGTTCCTCGGATCGGGCAAGACCACGCTGCTCGCCTGGCTCGCGCCGCGCCTGGCCGACGATCCGGCGAAGGTGGTGGTGATCGAGAACGAGGCCGGCAGCCCCGGCGTCGACGACCGCATCCTGGCCGACCGCGGCCTGGCCGTGCGCGAAGTCTATGGCGGCTGCATCTGCTGCACCCTGCGCCACAACCTGGCCCAGACGCTCTACGAGGTGGCCGAGACGTTCGCGCCGGAGGTCATCCTGATCGAACCGAGCGGCGTGGCCGACCCGGCCGACGTGATCAACACCGCCGCCGAGACCGGCCTGCCGTTCGAGCGGATCGACTCCGTCGTGCTGGTCGACGCCGAGCGGTTCGAGCGTATCCGCCTCGTCTGCGGGCCGTTCCTCGAGCGGAGCATCGCCCGCGCCGACATCTGCCTGGTCAACAAGGTCGACACGCTCGACCCCGACGCCCTGGCCGCGCTCGACGCCGAGCTGCGCGCGCTGCGGCCGAGCGGCCCGCTGCTCCACACCGCCGCGCGCGACGGAGTCGGGCTCGAGCCGCTGCTCGAGCAGCTCCGCGCCGCGCCGCGCGACCACGACCCGACGCCCGGCGACGGCCCGCGGCCGGTCACCGTCGCACGGCAGGTGTCGCTCCGCTTCGACCCGCCGGTGCCGGGCGAGCGCCTGGTCGCCCGCCTGGTCGAGTTCCACGGCTGGCTGGCCGGCCTGCTCGCCGGCTCGCCCGCGCCGGTCGAGGGCCACCTCAAATCACGCCTGTCGGCCGGCGCCGCGACGGTCCTCATCCGCACCACGGCACTCGACCGCCCGGCCACCGTCGACGGCGCGCTCGACGGCGCGGTGGCCGCCGCCGAACTGATCGTCAACGCGGTCCTGGTCGGCACCGCCCCGGGCACGCTGGCGCGGCTGATCGACGCAGAGCTGGAGCGGGTGCGGGCGGGGCGGTAGACCAGGGACGCCGCTCGTATTGTTAAGGGATTGGCCAGAATAGGGTGGCGTCCCTAGTTTCTCCCAATCCTCCCCTGTTGTCCCGTGGGACGAGGATGTGTGGCGGTTGAGCGAGGCCTGGACGGAGTTCGTGGCGTGAAGGCCGAAGGGTCAGCCGGTCCAGAGCCGGATGTGCGATGCCCGACGGCTGCGGCCAGAGGACGTGATGCGCTTGTTGCCGTGCGTGGCGTGGAGCACTCCGGCTGACAGCTTGCACTTCTTTCGCTTCTTCTTGCGCCTCTTGCCCGTTGCCTTGGTGCGAGCCATGAGATGCTCTCCGTGTCGCCGGAGCGAACCTGGTTGCAGTGTACAGCGCGGCGGCGACGCACCGCAAGTCTGGAACGGCGGCTCGAGCGGGGCCAGTAGCGGTGAGCGGCAAGGGCCGGCAGACGCGGCGGGAGAAGGCCGGAGCACGGCATGGCGGAGCCGGCGGTCGTCGACATAGGTGTGCGGATTCTGACATGGGCCAGGAAGCAGCTGCCAGTACGGCGGCAGAACGGCTTGCGGCGGTTGACGTTGGGGTCAAACGAGGGGCGCCACGTTACTACTCAGCCAAGCCATCGCGTCGCCGCAGCCGAGTGACGCCACCCACGACTGAACTCGCCGAGTCCCTCTACGACACGGGTTGTCCGATCAGGCATAGTCAAACAAGCGACCCCACCCCTACTCCCAAGCTCCTGGCCAATCACGAGTGGCGTCCTCCTATTCAGCTTCGCGTGCCGCGGCAGGCCTTCCGGCTCCGCCGGCGAAGGTCCGGTGGTGGATGCTATCATGCGGACTGCCAGCCTCGTCGCGCTGCTCACTGCCCTGCCTGCCTGCGCCCAGGCGCCGGGCGAGATTCGCTCGGTGCCCTGCCCTACCGCGCCGCGGATCGACGGCGTGATCGGCGCGGACGAGTGGCCCGCGGCCGGACAAACCCGCTGGTCGATGCCGATGACCTCCGTTGCCGGCGCAGCCGCCCCGCGCGAGGCGGTGCTGTGGGTTCAGAACTCCAGGATGAACCTCTATGTCGCTCTGCGCGTGCCGGATGTGCGCCGCGACCTGGACCTGCCCCAGGCCACGGCCGACCTGGCGGTGCTCGCCTTCTGCGCCGGCACGGCGCTGGCCGAGGGCGACGACCGGCGGGTCTGCCTGCCCGGCATCTTCGCCGACAAGCATTTCGTCGCGCCCGGCCGCGACGCCGACGATACCGCGCGGCACGGCACCTCGCGGATGACCTGGCACGCCGACCAGGGCGGGTACTACGTGATCGAATGGCAGGTTCCGCTCAACTCCGGTGACCGGCAGGATGTCGAGTTGGCGCCGGGTGATCGAGTGAAGTTCAATCTGGTTTTTGCCGATGGCTTCAAGCCCGGCGGCGAGGGTATGCAGATCGGCGGGTTGTACGGCGGCAGCGCCGACGATGCCGCCGGGTGGGGAGAGCTGGTTTTGGCCGCTGACGTTGGTCCCGAGGCGCCGGCACCGGTGCCGGCCGCGATTGCGACGCTGTTTCCCTGGACCGAGGCGGCCGACCGGCTTGAACATCGGCTGCGGCGGCTCGAGGTGACCGAACTCGAGGTCGAGGGCCGGCCCGCCGCGGCGGTGACCGTCGAGTTCGAGTATCCGACGCTGGCCGGCACCGCCGAGATCGGCCAGGGCCGCATCTTCTTGCCGCCCGAGCTGCTCGACGATCCGGCCACGCCGCGGCCGCTGATCCACCAGGCAGGCTACGAGCTTGACGACAACGGCGCGGCCTGGCTGATGCGCGAGGGGGTGATCGTCTCGACGCCGCACGCGCATCCGCTCAACCCCCTGGCGCGCGGCCCGAACCTCGACTGCGCGCTGCTCCACGCGATGCGCGGCCTGCCCTTCGTCGACGGCCGGCAGATCCACATCCAGGGCGGCAGCGCCGGCGGCTGGACCACGCTCATGGTCGCCGCCGAGACCTTCCCCATCGTCGGCGCGCAGCCGGCCGTGCCGCCGCTCGACTGGGGTTACAACGCGGCCTTCATCGGCACCCAGGGCGCGACCGGCGACGAGCCGGAGGATCCGACGCAATCGCCGACGCCGATCCTCGCCGCGGTCTACAGCATTGTTCAGCAGTTGGCGACCTTCTACAACGTACCGTACGACTCCGCTGCCTTCACGGCGCTCTCGCCCATCGCCCAGCTCGAGACCATCACCGCGCCGGTGCAGGTCTTCTTCAGCACCGCCGACATGCTCGTGCCGGTCGACCAGGTCGGCGCCGAGCATGTCCGGCCGTTCGACGCGGCGTTGTTCCCGGCCGGCTTCAGCACCGCGCCGACGGCCTGCCTACCGGGCCGGCCGGTGCGCACGCTGGCCGAGGCGCTGGGGCACGACGAGGCCGAGTGGTTTGTGCCTGAGCTGCCCGAGAACCCGCCGGCGATGCAGGCCGACGGCACCGCCGCGCAGGGCACGCCGCCGGCGCTCGCCCTGCCGTTCAGCCGCGAGCGGCGCTGGAGCGTGACCATCCTCGACGAAGGGCCGTGCGAGCCGCAGGTCGGGCACTTCAAGTATGCCTGGGCGCTCGACAGCGCGCCGTTCCGGGCCTGGGTGCGCGAGCGGGGGATTCTGCCTGAGCAACTGAACGGGGCCAAGCTGGCGCGGCTGATGAACCGCTATGCCGGGCGGCAGCACCTGAGCGGCGAGATTCGCCCCGACGGCGGCGAGCCGCGGCCGATCCACCTGCTCGACTGGCCCGAAGCCGAGCGCGCCGACGTGCTGCGTGGCCTGAGCGCCTACGCCGCCGACGACGCCTGCGCGGCGCGGCTGGGCGAGCTCTATGCCGCGCTGCCGGCGGAGCTGAAGCTGCTGGGCGACAGCCTGGGCACCACGCCGGCCGAGGTTCGCGCGGCGCTGGCGGCGGCGCGATGAGGTCGCGCCGGTCGGGCCTTCCGAGGTAGGACCGGCCGCCACGGTGGCCAACTCATCGGCCGGAGCCCGATGTGGCCATCCTGTTCGCCGGCCTGATCCTCGCCGCGCCGCGTCCCGTCGTGGGCGCCATCCGCTGGGACGCCTGGCATGGCGCTGCCTCGCCGGTCGGCCTGGCCGTCGAACGCTCGCTCGGCCCGGCGCAGTGGCACCATCGGCTGCCCTTCTTCGGCCGAGTGGTCGGGCCCGAGGCGGTCGAGGCGCGGGGCAACACGCAGGCGGTGGTCGACCGCGAGATCGACTATGCCGCCGACGCCGGGATCGACTACTGGGCCTTTGTGACCTACGACCTGGCCGCGCCGATGTCCGACGGACTGAAGCTCTACCTGGCCAGCGACAAGCGGCAGCGTATTCGCTTCTGCCACATCGTCGAGGCCGGCCGGCTCGGCCCGGCGACGCTCGACGAGTGGGTTACCCGGCTGCTCGGCTCGTGGGCTGAGCCGAGCTATCAGCGCGTGCTCGACGGCCGGCCGCTGCTGTTCCTCTTCCAGCCCGACCACCTCGTCGCGCCGGGGCGGTTCGAGAGCTGGGCGGCCGCGCGCGCGGGGATCGACCGGCTGCGCGAGGCGGCGCGCGCGGCCGGCGTGGGCGAGCCGTATGTCGTCGGCCAGGTCTGGTCGCCGGCGGCGGGCGCCGATCAGGCGCGGCAGCTCGGCCTCGACGCGCTGGGCGCCTATGCGGCCAACGCCGGCGGCCGCGGCGCGAGCTATGCCGAGCTGGCCACCGGCGCCGAGGGGCGGTGGGACCAGCTCGCGGCCACCGGGCTGCCGGTGGTGCCCCTGGTAACCAGCGGCTGGGACCGCCGGCCGCGGGTGATTAACCCCGTGCCGTGGGAAGGACCGCGCGGCGACCTGGCTGAATACTACGAGGCGCCGACGCCGGCTGAGCTGGCCGCCCACCTGCGCCGCGGGCTGGACTGGTGTGACCGGCACGAGGCGGCCCAGGCGCGGGCGGTGCTCATCTATGCCTGGAACGAGTTCGACGAGGGCGGCTGGCTCTGCCCCACCCTGGCCGAGGGCACGGCTCGGCTCGACGCGATCCGCGAGGTACTGCGACCATGATGGCCATCCTCCCCCTGCTGCTCGCCGCCGCGCCCGAGGTGCCCGAGGTCTGGATCTGTCACTTCGACACCGCCCGGCTGGTCACCGACGAGCTGGAGTGGAGCTTCGTCCGCGAGCATCTCGACGGGATCAAGCTCTACATCGGCAAGGTCGGGCCGGGCCGGCAGGCGTGGGACCCCGACGCGTTGGCCGCTTTCTGCGCCGTCTGCGCCGAGGCCGGCATCCGGCTGAGCATCGAGTGCGGCGGCACGCTCGATTTCATGCCGCTCGACGAGACCAACGGCGAGAAGTCGGCCGAACTCGAGCTGCGTTCGTTCCGCAACCTGCGCGAACACGGAGGTGAGCTGTTCGCCCTCGATCTCGACGGCCCGGTGCGCCGGCTGATGCACCCGGGCGAGGGGCGGCAGGGGTTCGGTGACCTCGAGGCGGCGCTGACCGAGCTGTGCGACTACCTCACGCTGGTCCGCGCCGAGTTCCCCGAGACGGCCTTCTACGCGCTGACCAACTTCCCCAACTGGGGCTGGCGCGGCGGCCTGTCGTATCACGGCCGCGGCGAGATGCGGCAGGAATGGGGCGACTATGCGCCGGTGCTCGCCGGCATCATCCGCCGCACGCGCGAGGCCGGCGTGCCGATTGCCGGCGTGACCTGCGACAACCCGTGGGAATACGCCAACGGTACGCGGCGCTCGGTCACCCTCGAAGACCCGGCGCAGGTCGACTGGATGTACCGGATCCTCGACCTCGAGCGCTACGTCGAGGCCGAAGGACTCGAGTTCAACCTGATTGTCAACAGCGAGATGGGCGGCAACACCTCTGCACAGGCGTTCTACGAGGGCACGCTGGCGTTCCTCGAAGCCTACCGTGCCGCCGGCGGCACACCGGAACGGATCCTGATCCAGAGTTGGTACCCGCACCCCGAGGCGGTCGGGCCGGAGGACGAGCAGTACAGCTTCACCCACCTCGTCGCCGAGGTGATCCGGCGGGTGAAGGGCATCGGGTAGCGGCGCATCGCAACGCGCCGATCGACCTGCCTGCGCGCCGCACCAAAGGGCGCGTTGCCATGCGCCCCTACGTCAGGTGTCGTGGCACGCTAAGCCGACCCCGTAGCGGCGCATCGCAACGCGCCGATCGACCTGCCTGCGCGCCGCACCAAAGGGC
>CAYONP010000132.1:0-12780 GCA_964405335.1 uncultured Fimbriimonadaceae bacterium | reverse complement strand
ACCGGGCAGACGCTGTACCTGCTCGACGAGCCGACCACCGGCCTGCACTTCGAGGACGTGCGGCGGCTCTTGCTGGTCCTCGACCGATTGGTCGAGGAGGGCAACACGGTGGTGGTGATCGAGCACAACCTGGAGGTGGTCAAGTGCGCCGACCAGGTGATCGACCTCGGTCCCGAGGCGGGCGAGCGCGGGGGTGAGCTGGTCGTCGCCGGGACACCCGAGCAGGTGGCCGCCTGTCCGCGCTCGCACACCGGCGCGGCGCTGCGGCGGGTGCTGGCGCCCGAGCGCGAGGTGCGACTCGAGAGCCGACCGGGTGAGCTGACGGTGATCGCCGATGCGGCCGAGCGGTGGCACCGGTTGCAGATGGCGTTCAGCCACGAGTCGGAGCCACAATGGACCGGTGAGGACCTGCTGGCGCTGGTCGGCCTGCTGCGCGGGTTGGACGAGAGGGTCGGCGAACCCGACTGGCGAAACCGCGAGTTCGTCGCCCTGCGCGTCGGCGACGACCGAAAGTGGTGGGCGCGGATCCGCACCTGCCGACCGAACGGCCTGCGGCTGATCGTGCGCACGGCGAAGGGTCGCTTTCGTGACGCGTCGCTGGTGGCCCGGGCGGGATTGCCGGCCTGGCGGAACCTGGACCCGCCGCTGGACCGTTCCGGCCCTCGACTGTCGGTCAAACGGCGGGGTGAGTTGGACGAGGTGCAGTTCGAGCTGGTCCGTCGCGACGAGTTTCTCGCCGGCGGCCTGGCCGCGGTGCTGGCCGACCTGCTGGCGGCCTATTGCGAGGTGAGCCGATGAGCCTGCGTGGGGTGCGCGTGCTGCTGCTGATTGCCCTGCTCGCGCCAGGCGCGCGGGCCGAGTTGCTGCGCTACCGGTTCACCGCCGGCGAGACCTTCCGTTACACCGACCATTTCGTCATGGCCTTCGAGGCCGACGCCAATGTCGGGCAGCGGCGGCGGTTGCAGCTCCGTTCGCGGAGCACCATCGAAGAGAAGGTCACCCGGGTCCAGGGCGATGTGCACACCATCGAGGTCCGGATGACCGATAACCAGACCGAGCGGACCGACGAGACGGGCGAGACCACCAAACTCGAGAATCTCGGCTCGCCGGAGCGGATTGAGTTGGCCGCGCGCGGGCGGATCGTCAGCCGCGAAGACATCGAGGCCGAGGAGGAGGAGTCGCCGGGCAGCGGGTTCGTCACGCCGCTCGACGAGTTCGCCATTGTGCAGCAGATCTTCGATGCGCTCGAGCTGCCCGAGGACGACGTCGAGCCGGGTGCCGAGTGGTCGGCGCCGATCACGGTGAACCTGACCCCCGGGACCGACGACAAGACGGAGCAGAAGGTCGACACCAAGACCACCTTCGCGCGGCTGGTCACCGTGCGGGGCGAGCGCTGCGCCGAACTGGTGACCGACTTCGTCATTCCGCTGCGCGAGCCGCGCAACGCCGAAACGCGGGAGCTGAACATCAAGATCGGCGGCAACATCATCGGCCACCTAACCACCTACTTCGGGATCGAGCGCGGCCGCGCCATCGTCGAGCTGGCCACCCTCGGCGTGCATGGCTCGTTCACCATCGCGCCGCCTGGGGCGGGCCAGAGGCTGGCGGTCAGCGGCCGACTCAAGTGCAACATCAAGACCGTGCTGGAGGATTGACCTGCGCCGTTACGCCCTCGCCACCGGGCTGCTTCCGCTGCTCGCCCTCGCGGCGACGCAGGGGCGACAGTTCGTGCTCTCGCCCTCGCCGGGCGACCGCTACGCCTTCCGTGAGACGCTGCGCGGCGAGGGCGAGCTGCTGCGCTACCTGGATGGCCAGGAGCAGCGCTTGTCGCTCTCGGCCAGCGGCGAGGCGGTCCGGCGCTGGTCGGTCGGCGAAGTCGACGAGCAGGCGTTTGACGCGCTCGCGGTCTGCCCGCGCGGCCGGCTGACCCTCACCGCCGGAGGAGAGAGCTATGGCGACGGCCGGCCGTGGCGGGGCTTCGCGCTACGCTGTAGCCGGCTGGCGCAGGTGCTGCGGGCCGAGCCGGTCGAGCGCGAGCCGGTGCCCGAGCTGGGCCCGGCGCCGCCCGGCCTGCCACTCGACCTCGACCTGAGCGAGCTGTTCTGCCTGTTCGAGCTGGGCCTGCTGCCGCCGCGGCCGCTCGCGGTGGGCGAGCGCTGGTCGCTCGACGAGCAGCCCGGCGCGGCGGCGCTGCCGCTCAAGCTGTCGGGCCGACTGGCCGAATTGAGTGACACGACGGCGGTGCTCGAGACGTCGTACGAGGCAACGATTCCCGAGCGCGAGACGCCCGATCCGTCGCTGGTTGCCCGAGGCACCATGCGCGGCCGGGTGACGGTCTGGTTCGACCTCGCCGCGGGGCGGGTGAGCCGGGCCGAGGGTCCACTGGAGCTGGAGCTGGTCTTCGCCGCGCGCGGCCGGTCAGGGACGGTCGCCGCGCGGATGAGCTGGAAACTCGACGTGGCGGCGGAGCCTCTCGATGAGCAGTGAGCCCACGACGCGCCGCCGGGAGACCGTGATGCGGACCCGAATCCTCTTGCTCGGCGCCCTGACGCTGGGTGCCGCCGCGGCGGTGCCGTTGCGCTACCAATTTCGGCCCGGCGTGGCGCTGACCTACGACGAGACCTTCTCGGCCCAGGGCACGATGTCCCTGCAGTTCGGCGAGGAGCAGCAGGCGTTGCCGCTGCAGATCGAGACCCGCGACCGGCGGACGTTGACCGCCGGGCAACCCGAGCGGGACGGCACGGTGTGGGTCGAGAGCCGGAGCGACGGCGCGAACATCAGCTTCAGCGTGCTCGGCCAGCAGCAGCAACAGCGCGGGCCGGCGACGCGCTTCCGCCTGCGCATGAACCTGCTCGGCGACGTGCTCGAGGTGGGCCGGCTCGACGCCCCGCCGGTGGCCGGCAGCATGGTCGACCTGGCGCTCTCGACGGTCGGGCAGTTGCTCGGCGTGGTCGGCTTCCCCGAGCATGACGTGCAGGTCGGCGGCACCTGGGACAAGGAGCTGCCGGTGCGCGGGCAGGACGGCCGGCGGCTGACCGCCCGGACGTCGAACCGATTGGAGGAGCTGGCGGCCGGCGAGGCAGGCCCGCTAGCGCGCATCTCGACGCGGTTCGAGGTGCCCATTCCGCGGTCCGAGGGGACCATGGAGCTGGGCGGGATGCAGTTGCCCATCGCCATGCAGGGCACGTATGTGGGAGATTCGACGACCTGGTGGGACGTCGGCGCGGGCCGGACGCAGAGCACCGCGACGCGCGGGACGATGAAGTTCGCGCTCGAGCTCGGCGCCGGCGCCGGCTTGCCGATGGATCCGGCGCAGGTCGAGTTGCGGGTACAGGTAGGGACCGAGCTGGCGCGCTGACCGAGGGAGGTTCGCGATGACGTCGAGGTGGCGAGCGGTGTGGGTGGCCGTCGTGCTGGCGGTCGGGTCGGCGCGCGCGGCGGTGCCGATCCTGCCGCTCGACCAGGTCAAGCCGGGCATGAAGGGCATCGGCAAGACCGTCTTTGAGGGCACTCGGATCGAGGAGTTCGACATCACCGTGATCGGGGTGATGAAGAGCTTCGACTTCCAGATGGACATGATCCTCATCCGGCTCGACAGCGGGCCGGTGGTCGAGAAGAAGACCGGCATCATCGGCGGCATGTCGGGCAGCCCGATCTACATCGACGGCCGCCTGATCGGCGCCCTGGCCTACGGCTGGGCGTTCCAGATCGAGCCCATCGCGGGGGTGACGCCAATCGAGCAGATGCTCGAGCATTACGACCCGCAGCATCCGGTCGCCGCGGCGGCGCGGGAGCGGCGTGCCGGCGGCGACTCGCCGCTCGACCTGCGCGGGCGGCTGCTGCCGGCCGACGGTCCCGTCCGCCTCGGCGGGCGCGAAGTCGGCGAGATCATGGTCGCCCCGAACGCCGACGAGGCCAACCACCTGCAGCGCCTGCGGCCCGACCTGGCGGTCTTCCGGCCGGTGGCCACGCCGCTCTACATCAGCGGCGTCGGCGGCCGGGCGCTGCGCGACCTGGAGGAGTATCTGCGGCCCTACAACCTGCTGCCGATGGCTGCCGGGTCGACCGCGGCGCCGCCCGACACGCCGTTCGAGCTGGCGCCCGGCGCGGCGGTCGGCGTGCCGATTGCCAGCGGCGACATCGATTTCAGCGCGGTCGGCACGTTGACCTATGTCGACGGCGAGGTGGCGCTGGCCTTCGGGCATCCGTTCTTCGGCTTCGGCGGCGTTGAGTTGCCGTTCTGCTCGGCCTTCGTGCACACGGTCATCTCGTCGGTGGCCGACAGCAACAAGCTGGGCGGTCTGATCGCGCCGATCGGCACGATGTCGCAGGACCGCGCCACCTGTATCGGCGCGACGCTCGGGCCGGCGCCGACGACCATTCCGGTCGAGTACCGGCTGCGCGAGCTCGACCGGGCCAACGAGCGGACGTTCCGCGTCCAGATGTCGCGCCAGCACCAGATCGCGACGATGTTCACCGTCACCTTGATGAACCTGGCCATGGAGAACGTCGCCGGCGCCGAATACGACGGGGTGGTCGAGAGCCGGATCGAGATCAGCGCGCGGCCGAGCGAGGAGGCCGAGCCGCAGTCGGTCGTGCGCCTGAACTCGTTCAGCGAACAGGGCAACGCCTCGTTCGGCATGAACCCGATGCTCGACCTGTTCACCGCGCTGACGCTCCTGCGCGAGAACCCGTTCGGCGAGGCGACCATCGAGGGCGTGCAGGTCGACCTGACCTTCTCGCGCGCGCACAAGCCGCTGATGATCGAGCGGGCGCAGTCGACGCAGACGAAGGTCAAGCCGGGCGAGACGCTCGAGGTGGTCTGCGACCTCAAGCCGTTCGGCGGCGAGTCCGAGTCGCGGACGATCCAGGTCGAGGTGCCCGGCAATGCGCCGCTCGGGCCGCTGGGCATCATTCTCATCGGCGGCGGCGACGGTTTCGCGTTGCGGCCGCGGATCAACCCCGCGCCCGAACCGACCGACATGGCCAGCCTGATCGAGTGGCTCGGCACCGACGGGCGCAGCGACGCCATCTACTGTGAGCTGATGCTCGCCTCAGCCGGGCTTGAGTTCAACGGCCACAAGCTGCGCGACCTGCCCGCGCCGATGGCCGAAGCGCTGTTGACCACCACCGCCGAGGGCTTGAACAGCACGCCCGACGTGGTCGAGCAGGTCGATGAGTTCGGCCGGCCGGTGAGCGGCATCGGCGTGGTCGTGGTCGAGGTGGTGGGACCCGAGGGCGAGCAGGGCGAAGGCGGCGATGTCTCGCTCGGCAACCTGGTGCCGCAGCGCGGCGGGCTCGAGGTCGGCCTCGGCGGCGGCATGCCGCTTGGCCTGAGCTCGCTGGCCGGGCTCGAGCGGATGCCCCGCCTGGCCGCCGCGGTGAGTGCCGGGCAGCCGGCGGCCGAGGCCCGCAACGCCCGCTTCCTCGAACGGATTGCCTGGGCGGCGGCGCCGGTGGCGGCGGTGCAGCAGGCCGGGCTGCGCCGGCTACGCGCCGGCACGCCGATGGCGCCCGATGCCTGGCGCCGGCGCGCCGCGCCGCCGGCGGAAGAGCCGCCGGCCGATGAGCCGCCGGCCGATGAGCCGCCTGACATCACCGGTGATCTCGACCTCGATTCGCCGCCGGCGATGCCGAGTTGGCGCGAGCTGCGCGATGTCGAGCGGGGCAACCTGGGCGTCGGCGGCCCGCCGACCGGCGCCGCGCCCGAGACCGGCGATGGTGAGCCGCTGGCCCGCCCCGTCTCTGTCTGGACCGTGGCCGATGCCGAGGCGTTCGGCGCCGGGCGGTTCGACGGCACTTACCTCAGCGAGGACGGCAAGGTGGCCATGGCGCCGCGCCGGGCCGAGCTGGGCCGGCCCGAGACCGACCGCGCCTGGGCGGTGCTGCCGCGCGCTGACGGCAGCGTGCTGGTCGGCGGCTGGGGCGAGCGGGCCACGCTGCACCGCGTCGCCCCCGGCGGCGAGCCGACCGAGTTGCTGGCCGCCGAAGACGCCGGTGTAACCGCGCTGTGCGCGCTGGACGGAGCCACCGCGCTGGCCGCCACCGCGCCCTCCGGCACGCTCTGGCGGGTCACCGGCGAGCAGGCGACGCAACTGGCGCAGTTGCCCGAGCCCTACATCTGGGCGATGGTGCCCGACGGCGCCGGTGGCGTCTACGCCGCGACGGGCAACCGCGGGCGGCTCTACCGAGTCGATGCGAACGGCACCGCCACGCTCGTCTTCGAGAGCCGTGACCGGCACCTGCTGGCCCTCTGCGCCGCGCCCGAGGGCGGCGTCTATGTCGGGGCCTATCCCACCGGCCGGGTCTACCGCATCGCCGACGGCGTCGCGCAGTCGGTCTTCCAGGCCGAGGACGCCGGCGTGCTGAGCCTCGCCGCGACGGCGCGACACCTCTACGTCGGCACCGCCGGCAGCGGGCAGGTCTACCGTCTCGACCGCGACGGCAACGTGGCCGAGTTGCTTTCCGGCGACGGTGGCAACATCTATGCCCTGGCGCCGGCGGGCGACCTGGTCTATGCCGCCGCCGGCTCGCCCGGGCGCATCCTGCGCTTCAACGGCGATGCGCAGCGGGCCGAGGTCTACCGCACCGAGGAGCCGTTGCTGCTCGGTCTGTCGGCCGATCCGGCGCGGCTGATCTGCTCGGTGGCCGTGACCGGCGAGGTGCTGGCGCTCGACCTGAGCGGCAGCGAACGTGGCTACTACCTCTCGCCGGTGCACGACGCCGGCGTCGCCGCGCGCTGGGGCGTCGCCCGGTGGGGCTACGACTCGACCAACAACGCCGTGGTGGCGATCGAGACGCGGAGCGGCAACAGCACCACGCCCGACGCGGCCTGGAGCGAGTGGTCGACCGGCATGGTCGAACACGAGGGCCAGCCGGTCACCTCGCCGCCGGCGCGCTACGTGCAGTTCCGCGCCAGCTTCTTCGGCCAGGCTGGCGACGTCTGCGCGTTGGACCGGGTGAGCCTGTTCTATCGCACCATCAACCGCGCGCCGACGGTGACGCTCAAGGCGCCGACCGACGGTGCACTGGCCCGCGAGGACCTTGAGCTCGAGTGGGAGGCGGAGGACCCCGACGACGACAAACTGACCTATCGGGCCCACTTCGCGCCGCTGGGCAGCGACGACTGGCAGGAGATCCGCCCGGCCGCCGACGAGGACGAGGCGAGCGGCGAGGAGTCGCCGGCGGCCGATGAGGAGCCGGCCGAGCAGCCGGCGCCCGACGAGGAGGAGCCGGCCGAGACGGAGGAGCAGCCCAAGGCGGCGGGTGACGAGGCGGTCGAGGTGGCCGAGACCGAGCCGCTGGAGGAGACTTCGGTAACCTGGGACACCACGGGTGTGGCGGATGGTCTGTACCGCCTGCGGATTACCGCTAGCGACGCGGTGCGCAACCCCGACGATCCGCGTGAGGCGGAGGTGATCAGCGGCGTGGTGCGGATTGACAACAGCGCGCCGGCGGCCGAGCCGGCGCCGGTCGAGGAGCCGGTGCCACCGGTCACCGAGCTGGTTCTGCGCGATGCCGGGAGCTGGCTGTCGAGCGCCGAGTATCGGCTTGACGACGGCAAGTGGGTCGCGCTGCTGCCGCTCGACGGCATCTTCGACTCGCCGGTCGAGACGGTTCGGCTGCCGGCGATCGACACCGCCGACGGTCCGGTCGTCTTCGCGCTCCGCGTGCGTGACGCCGCGGGCAACACGGCCAACCTGAGCTGGACCTTCGACACGGCGGGCGGCGGATGACGCAGCGGTTCGAGGTTTGGCAACCGACCGGGCGGGCATAACCTGTCGGTAACCTGACTCGCGCGGCGCGTGTCGGGCGCGTCCACATGGGAGCGCCGGGGTGCTGAAGACCAAGCCGGGGTACCGCTGCTCGGGCTGTGGCCACCAGACCATGCGTTGGGTCGGCCGCTGCCCCGAGTGCGGCGAGTATCAGACCATGACCGCCGAGGCGGCGCCGCCACCGCGGCGGACCGGCGAGGCGCCGGTACTGCGCCGCCTGCGCGACGTGTCGCTGGCCGACTCGCCGCGGCTGTCGACCGGCATCGGCGAGCTCGACCGCGTGCTCGGCGGCGGGCTAGTGCCGGGCTCGGTGGTGCTGGTCGGCGGCGAGCCGGGGGTCGGCAAGTCGACGCTGCTGTTACAGGCATCCCACGCACTGCTGACGCGCGGGGCGACAGTGATTTATGTCTCGGGCGAGGAGTCGCCGCAGCAGTTGGCGCTGCGCGCCGAGCGGCTCGGGCTCGGCGCGACGGCGCTCGAGGTCGCGGCCACGGGTGAGCTCGAGCGGCTTGAGGATCTGGTCCGAGAGAACCGGCCGGCGGTGCTGGTCGTCGATTCCATTCAGACTGTCCGCTCGGCGGCGAGTGAGTCGGCGCCCGGCACGCTGAGCCAGGTGCGCGAGGCCGCGACCCGGCTGACCGAGGTGGCGAAGTCGAGCGGCACGGCGGTGGTGCTGGTCGGGCACGTGACCAAGGAGGGCCAGCTCGCCGGCCCGAAGGCGACCGAGCACATCGTCGACGCGGTGCTGATGTTTGAAGGCGAAACCAGCGGCGCGTTGAAGGTGCTACGAGCGGTGAAGAACCGCTTCGGCTCAACCAATGAGGTCGGGCTGTTCGAGATGGGCGACACCGGCCTGCGACCGGTGGCCGATCCAACGGCCTGGCTGCTGGCCGAGCGCGGCGAGCCGGTCTCGGGCACGGCGACGGCCTGTGTGCTCGAGGGCACCCGGCCGCTGCTGGTCGAGGTCGAGGCGCTCTGCGCGCCGAGCCCGTTCGCCGCGCCGCGGCGGGTGGCCAACGGCGTGGAGCTGGCGCGGCTGCACCTGGTGCTGGCGGTGCTCGAGCAACGTTGCGGGATCCGGCTGGGGCAGTATGATGTCTACGTCAATCTGCCCGGCGGCCTGCGGGTGGTCGAGCCGGGAGTCGACCTGGCGGTGGCCCTGGCGGTGGCGTCGAGCCTAGGAGACGTGGCGCTGCCGGCCGGTTGCGCAGTGATTGGTGAGGTGGGTCTGACGGGTGAGCTGCGGCCGGTGAGCCAGCGGCAGCGTCGCCTGGAGGAGATTGCGCGACACGGATTCGGTCGCTGCTTGGCGCCGGCCGCCGGGAACGACGACGGCGTGCCGGCCAGTTTGCGGCTCGAGCTGGCGGCGACCTTGCGCCAGGCGCTGATCATCGCGCAGGAGCCGGTCGCGGAGCGTACGTAGGGCGATGAGCACATCTGAGGCCATGAGCACGGAGTTGACCGACGGACCGACGCTGAACCCGACGGTGAGCGGCTCGCCCGGCCTGCGCGCGGCCCGGCGCTGGGTCCACATCGTGTTCAGCGGGGTGCTGACGGTGATCGGTGGGCTGATCGGCCGCCGCGTCGGCGACCTCTACGTCGACGCCATGGTCGGCTACCTGTCGGATGCCAGCGGCAGCGTCTCGGCGCAGCTCGAGAAGCCGCTGCAGGACCTGTCGGTCTACGGCATGATCATCATCGGCCTCGGGGTCGGTTTCCTGCTCGCCAGCATCACCTTCCGCAAGCTGATCGATGTGCTCGACGCGGTCGAACGGCTGCCCATCGACGACAAGATCGCCGGCGTGGTCGGCATCCTGCTCGGGCTGGGCGTGGCCTACTTGATGAGCCCGCTGGTCGGCGCGGTGAGGACGTACGGCCCGCCGATGGTCGCGGTCATGTATGTCATCGGCGTGTTCGGCGGCATGTTGTTCACGTTCAGCATGAAGAAGGAGCTGGCCGGCATGTTCTCGGGCGGCGCCTCGCTCGAGGAGCAGCTCCGCGAAGCGCGCGCACTGCCGAAGCTGCTTGACACCAACGTGATCATCGACGGCCGGTTACTCGACGTCTACCGGAGCGGATTCGTCGAGGGCGACCTGCTGCTGCCCCAGTTTGTGCTCGACGAGCTGCAACTGCTGGCCGACAAGGCCGACGACCTGATCCGCGCCCGCGGGCGCCGCGGGCTCGACCTGCTGAAGAAGATGCAGGAAGAGATCGACGGCTTCCGCGTGCTCACCCCGAAGGACTACGTCGGCGTGCTCGAGCACGTCGACACGGTCGACAGCAAGCTGCTCGCCCTCGCCGCGCACATGGACGCGGCGCTGCTGACCAACGACTCGAACCTCAACCGCGTCGCCGACGTGCAGGGCGTGCCGGTGCTCAACCTCAACCGCCTGGCCATCGCGCTCAAGCCGGCGTTCATCGCCGGTGAGGAGCTGAAGGTCCACATCATCAAGCCCGGCCGCGATCCGGGGCAGGGCGTGGCCTACCTCGATGACGGGACGATGGTCGTGGTCGAGGATGGCGAGACGAAGATCGGTCGCGTGGCCGACGTGGTGGTGACCAGCCTGCTCCAGACGCTGGCCGGGAAGATGATCTTCGCCGAACTGAAAGACGGTGGGCAGAACCGCCACAAGGGCGGCAACGGCCGGTGACACCGACAGCGCTCAGCCGCGCCGCGGTGGTTCCGGCCGCCGGCAGCGGCAGCCGTCTCGGCGCCGGCGGCAACAAGCTGCTCGAACTGCTCGCCGGCGAACCGATCCTGCTCCACACCCTGCGCGTCATCGCCGCCGTGGCGTTCGATCAGGTCGTCCTGGTTACCCAGCCCGACGAGCGGCCGACCATGGCCGCCCTGGCCGACCGCGCCGGGATTGCGGCCGCCTTCGCCGATGGCGGGCCGACGCGGCAGGCGTCGGTCGCCCGCGGATTGCATGCGGTCGAACCCGATATCGACCTCGTTGCCGTGCACGACGCCGCACGGCCGCTGGCCGAGCCGGCGCAGTTCGCCGCGGCGCTGGCCAGCGCCGGCGAGCACGGCAGCGGCGTGGTGGCCGTGCCGGTGTCCGACACGCTCAAGCGCGTGGCCGACGGTCGGGCCGTCGAGACGGTCGACCGCGCCGGGCTGTGGGCGATGCAGACCCCGCAGTGCTTCCGCCGCGAGCTGCTCGTCGAGGCCTTTGCCCGCGCCGCGGTGACCGGGTTCGAGGGCACCGACGAGGCCGGCCTGGTCGAGGCGGCGGGGCACCCGGTGTACATCGTCGAGGGCAGCCGGCGCAACCTGAAGGTCACTCATCCGGAGGATCTCGCCTTGGCCGAGCAACTGCTGCGCCCGCGCTCGCCTCGCATCGGTTACGGGTTCGACGTCCACCGCCTGGCGCCGGGCCGCGTGCTCTGGCTCGGCGGGGTCCAGGTGCCGCACGAGCTGGGCCTGCTCGGCCACTCCGACGCCGACGCCCTGCTCCACGCCATCTGCGACGCGGTGCTCGGGGCGCTGGGCGCGGGCGACATCGGCGCTCACTTCCCAGACACGGACCCGGCCTACGCCGGAGCCGACAGCCGCGAGTTGTTGCGGCAATGTTGGCGACTGGCACGCGAGGCGGGATACACGTTGGGCAATCTCGACGCGACGGTGATCGCGCAGCGGCCGAGACTCGCGCCGCACATCGCGTCGATGCGTGAAGCCATCGCGGCGGTCATGGAGGTTGATTCGGCACGCGTATCGGTCAAGGCGACGACGCACGAGGAGTTGGACGACCTGGGCGCCGGGCTGGGCATCGCGGTGCACGCCGTGGCCCTGCTGGTGCCGGCGTAGGAGGACGACATGCGCACGACAATCGAGGCGAAGCATCTGGAGTTCGAACTGCCGGCGGCGGTGGCCGAGCAGGTTGACGCGCGGCTCGACCAACTGGCCGACCGCTACCGTTTCGTCGAGGCGGCACATGTCGTGGTGACCCAGCAGCGGAGCTGGTTCACCGGCGAAATCACGCTGCACGTCAAGCATCAGATCCTGCGCGCCGAGGAGCGCAGCAACGACCTCGGCACGGCGGTCGACTCGGCGCTGGACAAGCTCGAACGGCAACTGCACCGGCACAAGGGTCGGCTGGTCAGCCGCAGCCGTGTGCCCGAGCACCGCGAGGCGCCACCGCTGCTCGAAGTCGAGATCGACCAGCCCGACGAGGAGTACGACACGCCGCGGGTGGTGCGGGTGAAGCGCATTTCGGTCAAGCCCATGTCGCCCGAGGAGGCGGCGCTGCAGATGGACCTGCTGGGCCACGATTTCTACGTCTTCAAGGACGCCGAGAGCGAGGAGCTGAACGTCGTCTACCGCCGTCGCTCGGGTGACTACGGGCTGATCCAGCCGGAGTGAGTGTGAACGCCGACGAGTTCAGAGCACAGGTCTACCAGGCCTTTGGCCGTCGGCTGGAGAACCTCACCCCCGACGGCGTGCGCGCGTTCACCGCGCGGTACTACGCCACCTTCGATACCGTCGATGCCGACGGCCGGTACGACCTCGGCGGCGGGCCGCTCGACACGCCCGAGGGGGTGGTCAAGCGGTTCCTGGTCGACTCCCTGGAGTGTGACAGCGAATCGGCTCGGCAGCAGCTCTGGGTCACGCTGCTCGACCTCTGGTTCGCGGTCTTCGAGGTCGACGAGTCCGAGCGCATGGAGCGCCTGTTCGGCGACCTGCCGCCGCCGGAGTAGCCGGACCGCTCACCGGAGCGGCTCGATCGGCCGGCTGAGGCTCAGCCCGCCCGCCGCGTCGGCGGCGGCGGCCGTGGCCAACTTGCTGTAAACCACCGTCTGCTCGGGCAGCTCGCGGCGGGGTTCGCCCCATTCGGTCCGCTGCGTCTCGCGCAGGCCGGTCGGCAGGTGGGCGCGCCAGCCGTCGAACTCGACCTCGCGCACCGCCGAGCGCCCGATCTCGGTGTCCAGGCGCTGATAGCGCAGCGCCGCCGGCGTGGACAGCGCGTCGGCCGGCAGCCAGAGCTCGAGATAGGTCGCCATCGGC
>CAYONP010000131.1:0-12851 GCA_964405335.1 uncultured Fimbriimonadaceae bacterium | reverse complement strand
AGGAGCGGGCCGGCGAGTTCCTCGGCGGCACGGTGCAGGTGATCCCGCACGTCACCGACGAGATCAAGCGCCTGATCCGCAAGAACGCCGAGCGCGCCGAGGCCGACGTGGCCATTGTCGAGGTCGGCGGCACCGTCGGCGATATCGAGGGGCTGCCGTTCCTTGAGGCGATTCGCCAGTTCCGGCGCGAGGTCGGTCCGCAGGATTCGTTGTTCTGCCATGTCACGCTGGTGCCGACGGTCGGCCCGCAGCGCGAGGTGAAGACCAAGCCGACGCAGCATTCGGTGCGCGAGCTGCGCAGCGTCGGCATCCACTGCGATGTGCTGCTCGCCCGCACCGGGCATCCGATGAACGACGAGCAGCGGTCGAAGATCGCGCTCTTCTGCGACGTGCCCGACGAGGCGGTGTTCGACTGCGTCGACACCGATGAGATCTACGAAATCCCACTCGTGCTCGAGGACAAGGGCCTGGCCGAGCTGGTCTGCCGGCGGCTCGGCTTGCCGGCTCAGCAGCCCGACCTGAGCGACTGGCGGCGCGTCACGGCCAGCATCCGCGACTGCCAGCGGTCGATCACCATCGGCTTGGTGGCGAAGTACGTCGAGGCCGGCGTCGACACTTACATCAGCGTGATCGAGGCGCTCAAGCACGGCGGCGTGGCGCACGGGGTGCAGGTCGACCTGCAGTGGATCCACGCCGGCGACGTGACCCCCGAGGCGATCCCGGCGGCGCTACGCGGGATCGACGGCGTGCTGGTGCCCGGCGGCTTCGGCGACCGCGGAATCGAGTCGAAGATCGCCGCGATCCGGCACGCCCGCGAGAACCAGCTCCCGTTCCTCGGCCTCTGCCTCGGCCTGCAGTGCGGCGTGATCGAGTTCGCCCGCCACGTCTGCGGACTGAGCGGGGCGCACAGCACCGAGTTCGACCCGCAGACGCCGCACCCGGTGATCTGCATGTTGGACGAGCAGCGCCGGGTGGTCGACATGGGTGGCACCATGCGGCTCGGCGCCTATGAGTGCTACCTGCAGCCCGAGACGCTGGCCCGCCTGTGCTACGACCGCGATGTGATCTACGAGCGCCACCGCCACCGCTACGAAGTCAACAACGACTATCGCAGCCGGCTGGGCGAGGCCGGGCTGCGCTTCTCCGGCTTGTCGACCAACGGCCAACTGGTCGAAATCATCGAAGTCCCCGACCACCCGTTCTACATCGCCACCCAGTTCCACCCCGAGTTCAAGAGCCGGCCGACCAAGGCACACCCGCTGTTCGCCAAGTTCGTCGCGGCCGCTTGCCGGCAGGCGGGGATCGGGCTGAGCGAGGCGGCGGGCTGATGCCCTCGGTGCTCGACGGCCTGAACCCCGAGCAGCGCCGCGCCGCCGAGGCGATCGACGGCCCGGTGCTGATCTTCGCCGGCGCTGGGTCGGGCAAGACCCGCACCCTGACCCACCGCATCGCCCACATGGTGCGCGAGCGGGATATCGCCGCGCACAGCATTCTCGCCGTGACCTTCACCAACAAGGCCGCCGGCGAGATGAAACAGCGCGTCGAGCGGCTGGTCGGCGCCGAGGCCGGCGTCTGGGTGGCCACCTTCCACAGCACCTGCGCCCGGCTGCTGCGCCGCTACGCCGACCGGGTCGGCCTGCAGCCGAACTTCAGCATCATCGACGAGAGTGACCGCAACTCGCTGATCCGGCGGCTGCTGCTGGAGCTGCACCACGACCCGAGCCTGCACCCGCCGCGGAACGTCGGCTATGCCATCAGCGATTGGAAGAACGAGCTGCTCGGTCCGAGCCAGGCGGCGGTGCAGGCGGCCGGCCTGCTGTCGCCGCCGAAGAAGGTCGCCGCGGCCGTCTATGAGCGGTACGAGCAGCAGCTCGAGCGCAACAACAGCCTCGACTTCGATGACCTGATCCTCCGCGCGGTGCGGCTGCTCGAGCGCGACGACGAGGTCCGTACCCAGCTCGGCGAGCGCTTCCGCTACGTCATGGTCGACGAGTACCAGGACATCAACGGCGCGCAGTACGAGCTGGTGCAGCGGCTGGTCTCCGCGCACCGGAATCTCTGTGTCGTGGGCGACGACGATCAGGCCATCTACTCGTGGCGCGGCGCGCGGGTCGACATCATCCTTCGTTTCGAGCAGGACTATCCCGACGCGACGACGGTCAAGCTCGAACGCAACTACCGCAGCACCGAGTCGGTGCTCGAGGTGGCGAACGCGCTGATCGCCAACAACTCGCGGCGCCAGCGCAAGGAGCTCTACACCGAGCGGCAGGGCGGCGCGGCGGTGACCCTGCAGGTGACCAACAACGAGCAGGACGAGGCCCTCTACGTCGCCGACATGGTTGCCGCCGGGCGACGCGAAGGTCGCTCCTGGAGCGACCATGCGGTGCTCTACCGGACCAACGCCCAGAGCCGGCCGTTCGAGGAGGTGTTCGGCACGCGGGGCATCCCGTTCCGGCTGATCGGCGGCGTGCGGTTCTATGAGCGGAAGGAGATCCGCGACCTGGTCGCCTACCTCCGCTTCTTGCACAACCCGGCCGACGACGTCAGCCTGGTCCGGGTGATCAACGAGCCGGCGCGCGGTATCGGCACATCGACGGTGGCCAAGCTGCAGGCCTTCGCCTCGTCGCACCTGCTCACCCTCGCCCAGGCGGTCGAGGCGGTGGCCGGCGGTGAGGAGATTCTGTCCACCGGCCCGACCAAGAAGGTGCGGGCCTTCTGGGAGCAGATCCGCCCGTTGTGGGACGTGATCGATCGCCTGCCGGTGGTCGACTTCCTTCGCGCGGTGCTGGACCAGACCGGCTATCTCGACGCGCTGCGCAGCGAGGCGAGCATCGAGGCCTCGAGCCGGCTGGAGAACCTGAGCGAGCTGCTCAGCGCGGTGGCCGAGCGCAGTCTGCCGCCGGGCCGCGAGGGCCTGGCGGCGTTTCTCGAGCAGGTCGCGCTGGTCAGCGACACCGACGACCTGGCCAGCGGCGAGGATGCCGTGCCGCTGCTCACCCTGCACAGCGCCAAGGGGCTCGAGTTCCCGGTGGTCTTCCTGGTCGGGCTCGAAGAGCGCCTCTGCCCGCACGCGCGCAGCCTCGACAACGAAGACGCGGTGGCCGAGGAGCGGCGGCTCTGCTATGTCGGCATGACCCGTGCCGAGGAACGGCTCTACCTCACCCGCGCCTGGCGGCGGACGGTCTTCGGCCAGACCCAGGCCAGCCAGGCGAGCCGCTTCCTCAGCGAGATCCCAGCGCACCTGCTGGCCGGCGCCGAGCAATTGCCGCGGTCGCTGGTCGGCGGGTCGCGGCGCGAACTCGACCCGCATGCGGCGGCGACCTTCGTCCGACGCGAGCGCCGGCTGATCAACGTGCCGGACCGGCCCGGCGACGAGCTGCCGCAGCCGATTCTGCGGCCCGCGCCGTTCCGTGACGGCGAGAAGGTCCGGCACCCGAAACACGGCGTCGGCATGGTGGTGCAGTATGTACCGTCGACCAACACGCTACGGGTCGTCTTCGGGCACGACATCATGGACCTCGACCTCGGCTATGTCTCCGTGGAGCGGGTGGAAGAGGAGTGACCCGAGCCGAAGCAGAATCCCATGCCTTCGGTGAGCACCGTAGCGGCACCGGGCGCCGTCCGCCGGTGGCGTTCGGCGTCCGGTTGGTTGCGCTTGACCGGAGAGGTGCATGGCTGAACCCCGACTCGAGGCCGAAGCCGCCGCGCTGCGGGCCGAGCTCGAGGAGGCGAACCACCGCTACTACGTGCTCGATGCGCCGACTCTGAGCGACGCCGAGTACGACACCAAACTGCGCCGGCTGCAGGCGATCGAAGATGCGCACCCCGAGCTGCGCACGCCCGATTCGCCGACGCAGCGGGTTGGCGCGCCGCCCTCGGCGCAGTTCGCCGGCGTGCCGCACGCGGTGCCGATGCTCAGCCTGCAGAACGCGATGAACGAGGCCGAGCTGCGCGAGTGGGACGCCCGGCTTCACCGCCTGCTCGAGCTCGATGCCGGCGAGCCGATCGAGTACATCGGCGAGCTGAAGATCGACGGCCTCGGCATCTCGCTGCTCTACGAGGAAGGCGCGCTGATCCGCGGTGCCACGCGGGGCGACGGCTCGACGGGTGAGGAGGTCACCCACAACCTGCGCACCATCCGCAGCGTCCCGCTGCGCCTGCGCGGCGACGTGCCGCACCCGGCGCGGATCGAGGTGCGCGGCGAGGTCTATCTGAGCAAGCGCGAGTTCGCGCGGATCAACGACGAGCGCGAGCAGGCCGGCCAGCCGCTGTTCATGAACCCGCGCAACGCCGCCGCCGGGTCGCTGCGGCAGCTCGACAGCCGGATCACCGCCGGCCGGCGGCTCGACTTCCTGGCCTACACCCACGGCCTGCTCGAGGGCCTCGAGTTCGAGCGGCAGAGCGACTACCTGGCCTGGCTGCGCGGCGCTGGGTTTCGGGTCAGCAGCGAGGCGACCGTGCTGCCCGACTTAGACGCCGCGGTGGCCTATCACGCCGGCTGGATCGAAGGCCGGCACGTCGTCGAGTTCGACATCGACGGGGTGGTGATCAAGGTCAACCAGCGCGCGCTGCAGGAGCGGCTTGGTATGGTCAGCCGCTCGCCGCGCTGGGCGGTGGCTTACAAGCTGCCGGCCGAGCAGAAAGAGACGCGGGTCGTCGACATCGAGGCAAGCGTCGGCCGCACCGGCGCGGTGACGCCGACGGCCATCCTCGAGACCGTCATCCTGGCCGGCACCCGGGTCAGCCGCGCCAGCCTGCACAACCAGGACGAGGTCGACCGCAAAGACGTGCGGATCGGCGACTGCGTGGTGGTGCAGAAGGCCGGCGACATCATCCCCGAGGTGGTCAGTGTGGTCACCGAGCAGCGGCCGGCGGGCCTGGCCCCCTATCGCCTGCCCGAGACCTGCCCGGTCTGCGGTACGCGGTTGGTCAAGCCGGAGGGCGAGGCGATCACCCGCTGCCCCAACCGCCGCGGCTGCCCGGCGCAGGTGCAGGCCCGGCTCGAGCACTTCGTCAGCCGTGGCGCGATGGACATCGACGGCGTCGGCGAGAACCTGCTGGCGCAGATGATCGACGCCGGTCTGGTGGCCGACCCGAGCGACCTCTACCGCCTGACCGCCGAGCAGCTCGCCGCGCTGGAGCGGATGGGCGAGAGGTCGGCGGCGAATGTGATCGCCGCGATCGAAGCCAGCCGCGAGCCGGAGCTGGACCGGCTGCTGTTCGCCTTCGGCATCCGCCACGTCGGCGACACGGCGGCGCGGGCGATTGCCCAGGCGTTCGGCAGCCTCGAAGCGATCCGCGAGGCTGACGAAGAGGCCTTCGCGCAGGTCCGCGACGTCGGCCCGGCGACGGCCCGGTCACTGGTCGACTTCTTCGCCGAGCCGGCGAACCAGGCGCTGATCGACCGACTGCTCTCCGCCGGCGTCAGGCCGGAGGAGGTCGCCACGCCGGCGGCCGGCGGCACGCTGGCCGGCCTGACGTTCGTCTTCACCGGCGGGCTGCAGAGCATGACTCGCGATGCCGCCGGCGACGAGGTCCGCCGGCGCGGCGGTGAGGTGGCCGGCGGTGTCACCCGTGCGGTGACTCACGTGGTGGCCGGCGAGAAGGCCGGATCAAAGCTGGACAAGGCGACGCAGCTCGGCCTGGTCGTGTTGACCGAAGATGAGTTCCTAGCCTTGATTGCCGAGGGCTAGACGGCGCCCAGCGGCACGAATCCGGCGGTGGCGAAGTGGGTGTCGGAGGTCAGCGCCTCGGTCAGCCCGAGGTCGGCCATGATGGCGAACGAGGTGCAGTCGACGAACGAGAAGCGCTGGTCGGCGAAGCGCCGGAACCAAGTCAGCGCGGCGGACCAGCGCTGATCGTCCACAGGCACGAGCACCAGGTCGCCGAGGGAGACCATTTCATCGACGGCCGCGGCGAGGTCCAGGGCCATCGCGAGTGACGCGTCATAGCGCAGTCGCGTATATGCCTCGGCTAGGACGAAGTGCGAGGTGTATCGGGCGGCATGGTCACGATGGAGCTGCCGGCCGAGTTCGACCACCCGCGGATGACCGGCATCGTCCACAACCGCGGCGGCCACCCACGCCCAGGTGTCGATGAACACCCGCCGGCGGGTCACTGCCGATCCCCGTACAGGGCCTCGTCGATGCCCTCGGACAGGCACTTCCCGCCGGCCGTGCCGAGCCCGTTGAGCAATCTGAGCCAGGGGTCGGCCGCGGGCTGCCGTTGCTCATTCGGCGTGTCATCGGTGGCGTGACCGAGACGTGCGAGTTCGGCTTCGACGCGCGCTCGATCCGCGGGCGACATCTCGCGTAGGCCCGTGATGATCTCATCGACCGTCATCGCCGCTCTCCGACCATCCCAACGATACCACGCCGGTGATGGTGCCGGCGTACCGGGCGGGCGGTTTGACGCCCGTGTCACGCCATGCTACCATCACCCTGCCGCGCGGCCTGGCAGGCGGAGACTTCGAGCATGTGGGGCGCGATGATGACCGCCATGGCGACGCCGTTCGACGCCGACCTGGCGGTCGACCAGCCGGCGGTTGAGCGGCTCTGCGAGCACCTCCTAGACACCGGCACCACCGCCATCCTGGTCTGCGGCACCACCGGCGAATCGCCGACCCTCACGCACGATGAGAAGCTCGCGCTGATCCAATCGGTCAAGCGCACCGTCGCCGGCCGTGTGCCTGTGCTGGCCGGCACCGGCTCGAATGACACCCGCGCCACGGTCGACCTGACGCGCGAGGCGACCGAGCTCGGCGTCGACGGCATCATGCTGGTCACGCCTTATTACAACAAGCCCGCGCAGGAGGGGCTGTACCAGCACTTCAAGGCCGCCGCCGAGGCGACCGACCGGCCGGTGATGATCTACAACATCGAGCCGCGGACCGCGCGCAACATCGAGCCGGAGACGATCGGCCGGCTGGCCGCCAACGTGCCCAACATCGTCGCCCTGAAAGAGGCCAGCGGCAAGATCACCCAGTTCGCCGCCATGGCCCGCGCGGTGCCGCCGGGATTCCTGCTCTACAGCGGCAACGACACGGACACGCCGGCGATCCTCTGCTGCGGCGGCGTTGGGGTGGTCAGCGTCGCCTCGCACCTGGCCGGCCGGCGCATCGCGGCGTTGATGGCGGCGTTGTTGACCGGCGACCTGGCCGGCAGCGCGAAGGAGTATCTCGCGCTGACGCCGCTGTTCGAAGCGCTCTTCCCCGCGGCCTCGCCGAACCCGGCACCGCTGAAGGCCGGCCTCGAGCTGCTCGGGCTCTGTGCGGCGCGCACGCGGCTGCCGCTGACGCCGGCACCCGAGCCGGTCCGCGCCGCGCTGCGCCAGGCGCTGGCAGGGCTCGGGCTGCTGTGATGGAAGCGCTGCGGCTCATTCCGCTCGGCGGGTTCGGCGAAATCGGCAAGAACATGCTGCTGCTCGATTGCCGCGGGCAGCTCCTGCTGATCGACGCCGGGATCGCCTTTCCCGACGAGGAGCAGGCCCTCGGCGCCGAGCTGCTGATCCCCAACTTCAGCTATCTGCGCGAGCACGCCGAACGGCTGGTCGGCATCGTCCTGACCCACGGCCATGAAGACCACATCGGTGGCCTACCCTATGTGCTGCGCGAGATCAGCGCGCCCGTTTACGGCACGCCGCTGACTCTCGGTCTGGTCCGCGCCAAGCTCGGCCAGCATCATGTCGAGCCGCCCGAGATGCACCGCATCGAGCGCGGCGACCGGCTCACGATCGGCTGTTTCGACATCGAGTGCATTCGCGTCAACCACAGCATTCCCGACTGCCTGGCGCTGGGCATCCGCACGCCGGCCGGGACGATTGTCCACTCGGGCGACTTCAAGTTCGACCACACGCCGATCGACGGCGAGGTGACCGACTTCGCCGCCTTCGCCCGCCTCGGCGACGAGGGCGTGCGGCTGCTGATCAGCGACTCGACCAACATCGACAAGCCCGGCCATACGCCGTCGGAAGCGATTGTCGGCGACGCCTTCCGGCAGCTCTTCCACCGCTGCCCCGGCCGGATCATCGTGGCCACCTTCGCCAGCCAGATTCACCGCATTCAGCAGGTGGTCGACGTGGCGGCCGAGGAGGGCCGCAAGGTGCTCGTCGCCGGGCGAAGCATGGAGCGCAATGTCAACGTCGCCCGCGAGCTGGGCTACCTCGAGTTCGCCGACGACGCCCGCATCGGCTATGGCGACCTGCCGCGTTACCGCGACGACGAGGTGGTGATCCTGATCACCGGCTCGCAGGGCGAACCGGTCAGCGGCCTGACGCGCATGGCGCACGGGACGCACCCGAAACTGCGCATCCACCCCGACGACACGGTGGTGCTCAGCGCGACGCCGATCCCCGGCAACGAGGCGACCATCTGGCGGATCATCAACGAGCTCGAATGGGGCGGCGCCGAGGTGGTCGATCACCGCTCGGCCGCCGTCCACGTCTCGGGCCACGCCAGCGCCGAAGAGATCAAGCTGCTGTTCAACCTGCTCCGGCCGGCCTATGCCGTGCCGTTCCACGGCGAGTATCGCCACATGCGCCAGTATGGCGAGCTGGCCCAGGACGTCGGCCTGACGCACGACCGCATCTTCCTGCTCCAGAACGGCGACGTGCTGCGCCTCGACGCCGGCGGCGCGGCGCTCGAGGCGGGCATCGAGCACGGCACCTGGACCATCGAGGGCCGGCGGATCAACGAGCTGGGGACCAGTGACCAGGTGGTCCAGGACCGCATCTTCCTGGCTGAGAGCGGGGTCATCTGTGGCGCGCTGGTGTGGGACTTCGCCGCCGGCGAGCTGGTCGGCACGCCACACGTCGCCGTGCGCGGCGTGCGACTGCCCGAGGTCGACCCTGGAACGCTGCTCGAACAGGCCGCCTGGAGCGTGATCAGCCGCCTCGACACGCTCGACGGCGATGATCGACACCAGCGCGCGGCGGTCGAGCGAGCCGGGCGCAAGGCGCTGCGCACCTTCTTCGAGAAGTCGACCCGGACCTATCCGGTGCTCGAGTTTCAGGTCATCGGCCTGCACGAATCGCGCCGCGAAGCGGTGCTGGCCGACGACGAGGCGCTCCCGAGCCGGCGCGCTATCCTGACCGTCGACGGCAATGTCGGCCGGCCGCTGTCGCTGACTCACGAGGCGCTGGCGGCGCTGCCGGGTGCCGAAACGCCGGTCGGCTGGGACGTCGAGGCCGCCGCGGCGCCGCTGCGGGCGGTGCTCGACGCGGCCGACCTGCGCGCCGGCTGTGTCCGGCTGGTCGCCTCGGGGCTGGGCGAGACGGCGGTGACGCTCCCGCTCGCGGAGCTGCTCGATCGGGCGATGATTGTCTACGGCGCGGCCGACCAGCCGCTGGCCGAGGACGAGGGCGGGCCGACCCGGCTGGTGGTGCCGAACGGCGACGCCCTCGTCGACGACTACCCCGGCGTCACGCGCCTGACCGCCGAGTAGCCTACTGCTCCATCCGCGTCCGCGTCTCGCCGCTGACGGAGCCCGGTGCCACTGGCGGGTGGCCCGCCAGTGCTCGCGGAGAACTCGTTGGCAGCACTGGCGGACGAGCCGCCGGTGTCACCGAGAGGTTGAGACCGGGCGCCGGCTTGTCGTCGAGGGCCTACTGCTCCATCTGCTGGATGTACTGCTGAACCATGCCGTAGGCGCGGTCACCCTCGGCGATCAGCTTGCCCTCGGCGTCGAAGATCTTGAAGTGCGGGATGCTGCGCAGGCCGTACTGCTGCGCCACCGGCGACTCCCAATCGATGCCGCGCACGTCGGGGCGGTTGATGTCGACCTTCAGGATCGCCACCTTGTCGGCCCACTCGATGGCCATCCGCTCGAGCTTCGGGCGAATCGCCTCGCACGGCGGGCAGTAGACGCTGGTGAAGTCAACAATCGTCGTGCGTCCCGGCGTCAGGTGCTCGTTGATGTCGACCCGCTCGCCGTGGCTCACCGCCTTGACGAACCGCGCGCCGACCAGGCTGGTGCAGCCGTCGGCCATGTTGGCGCTGCTGTGCTTGATGGTCTCGTCGGTGGCGTTGGCGGCCAGGTCGCCGAAGGTGCCCATGGCCAGGCTGACCGCCGCGCCGGCGGCGGCGAAGCGGTCGCCCTCGGTCAGCTCGTCGGCCTCGAGCGCCTCCTGCAGCAGCGAGCGATAGGTACCGAACGCCGCGCCCTGCTCGCCCGCCTTGTACTGGTCGTCGGCCGCCTGCAGGCGCGCCAGCAAATCGCCCGCACCGTGCGCCGTGCCGAGCCCGAGCGCGAAACCAACCGCCAGGATGAGCGCGCCCCTCCACTTGGTCATGATCGAATCTCCCCGATCAGCGGCCGACGGCGCAACGAACGTCGTCGAACCCATGAATAGTGTGCCGCCGGCGCGGGCAGCGCGTCAAGCAGACACCGGTTGACAGCCGGGCGGCGGCGTGACAAGACTGTCTGGGGAGGCGACCAGGCGAAGGAGTCGGGGGTGAGTGTCGACCTCGCGGGCCTGCTGCGTGGCTGGCCTTACGAGCCTGAAGAAGAGCTGACGGTGCGGCGGATCACCACCGCCGGCGGCGAGCCTCGGCTGCAGATCCGCCTCGAACTCGGGCTGATCGAAATGCGCTGCGACGGCCGGCCCGACGGCACCCGGCCGCACGGCAGCGAATCACTGCTCCACCACTATCTGGCCACCATCGAAGCCGCCGGCGACGAGTTCGGCCTGCCCCACCGTGCCTGCCTCGAACTACAGCGCGAGGCGATGCAATACTATCAACGCCGCATTACCGCCATGCGGCTGGGCGACTACGCCGCTGCCGCCGCCGATGCGGAGCACAATCTGGCGGTGATGGACCTGC
The DNA here is from genome assembly GCA_964405335.1 of uncultured Fimbriimonadaceae bacterium. Classification (GTDB taxonomy): domain Bacteria; phylum Armatimonadota; class UBA10988; order UBA10988; family UBA10988; genus CAYONP01. The sequence goes on along the minus strand of CAYONP010000131.1, from coordinate 2,032 downwards.
TTCGCGACCACGCCGTCGAGCGTGGCGACTGGCAGCGCAGCGAGCAGTTCCGGCCGTACGTGCTGAGTCACTGGACGCGGGCGCGCGTGCTGGCGGCGCTGGAAACGGGCGATGTCGAGACGGCCATCGGCGCGCTCGATGCCGGCATCGACCGCATCGTGCAGCTCTTCCGCGACGACTACAACCGCCCCGAGCTGCTGCAGGAGAGCGATGAGCTGCAGCAGCTACGCGAGCTGCGCAGCTCGCTGCTCGAGCGCCGCACCTCGGGCGGCCGCCGCGAGAGCGAGCGCGACCGGATCCAGCGCGAGCTGGCGGCCGCCGTCGCGGCCGAGGACTTCGAGCTCGCCGCCCGCCTGCGCGACGAGCTGGGCCAGACCGGCGGGGGTGAGCGAGGCGCGTAACCTGCCGGCTGCCGGGCCGCGCCGCCGCTCGGGAGCCGGTCGGCCACCAGTGCTACGCGATGCTCCGGCGTCGCGGCGACGCTTGTGCCGGCGCCGCTCACCCCCGACCGTTACACCCCCTTGACACCTCCGTGACACGCGATTGACACCTCGCCGATACCCCTATTCGCAGCGCGGTCGTGTCCGCGCTTGTGGTGGCAAGGAGGCGAGCAGATGAACTTGCGACCCCTCGACGACCGAGTGATCGTAGAGGTCCTCGAGAGCGAGGAGACCGTGGAGGGTGGGATCGTCCTGCCCGAGTCGGCGCAGAAGAAGCCGCAACTGGGCACTGTCCTGGCCGTCGGCCCGGGGCGGCTCAACGACCAGGGCGAGCGGGTTCCCGTCGACGTCAAGGTCGGCGACACCGTGGTTTATACCAAGTATGGCGGCACCGAGGTGAAGATCGCCGAGCGGGAGTACCTGATCCTGCGCGCGGACGACATCCTCGCCGTCAAGACGGCCGATTAGGAGAGCAAGCTGTGGCAGACAAGATGCTGAGCTACGGTGAAGACGCCCGCAAGGGGCTCGAGCGGGGCGTCAACGCCGTCGCGAGCGCGGTCAAGGTGACCCTCGGCCCGAAGGGCCGCAACGTCGTGCTCGACAAGAAGTTCGGTTCGCCGGTGATCACCAAGGACGGGGTCACCGTGGCCAAGGAGATCGAGCTCGAGGACAAGTACGAGAACATGGGTGCTCAACTTGTCCGCGAGGTGGCCAGCAAGACCAACGACATCACCGGTGACGGCACCACCACCGCGACGGTGCTGGCCCAGGCGATTGTCCGCGCCGGGCTGAAGAACGTCGCCGCGGGCGCCAATCCGATGCTGGTCAAGCGCGGCATCGAGAAGGCCGTCGAGGCGGTGATCGAGTACCTGCGCGAGAAGTCGATCGAGATTTCGGAGCGCGACGAGATCGCCAACGTGGCGGGCATTGCCGGCAACGAGCGGCGGATCGGCGAGCTGATCGCCGAGGCCATCGACGCGGTCGGCAAGGACGGCGTGATCACCATCGAGGAGTCGAAGACCTCGAGCACGACGGTCGAGGTGGTCGAGGGGATGCAGTTCGACAAGGGCTACATCTCGCCCTACTTCGTCACCGATCCGGAGGCGATGGAGGCGAGCCTCGAGGACCCCTACATTCTGGTCTACGAGAAGAAGATCTCGGCGGTCAACGACATCGTGCCGCTGATGCAGAAGGCCCACGGCGCGGGCAAGCCGCTGCTGGTCATCGCCGAGGATGTCGAGGGCGAGGCGCTGGCCACCCTGGTGGTGAACAAGATCCGCGGCACGGTGCTGGCCTGCGCGGTCAAGGCGCCGGGCTTCGGTGAGCGGCGCAAGGCCATGCTCGGCGACATCGCCGTGCTGACCGGCGCGACGTTCATCACCGAGGACCTCGGGCTGAAGATCGAGAACCTCGAACTCGACCAGTGCGGCACGGCGCGCAAGATCGTGATCGACAAGGACAACACGACCATCGTCGAGGGCGGCGGCGAGGCGTCGGCGATCCAGGGTCGGGTCAACCAGATCAAGAAGCAGATCGACGACACCGATTCGGACTACGATCGCGAGAAGCTGCAGGAGCGGCTGGCGAAGCTG
>CAYONP010000130.1:0-13191 GCA_964405335.1 uncultured Fimbriimonadaceae bacterium | reverse complement strand
CGCCGGTCGAAATGTGCGGCAGACCCAGCCCAACCGTGATCTGCTGCGCCACCGTGCCCTTACCCGCGCCCGGCGGTCCGAAGATCAGTAACCTCACCCCGCGCTCCTAGTCGATAAACCCCTTGTAATGCCGCATCAGCAGGTGCGCCTCGACCTGTTGCATGGTGTCGAGCGCCACGCCGACCACGATCAGCAGCGAGGTGCCGCCGACCAGGCCGAAGGTCGAAATCTGGGTCAGCGCCGGGACCAGGTACGGCATCAGCGCAATCACGCCCAGGAACAGCGCCCCGGCGAAGGTGATGCGGGTCAGCACCTTGTCGATGTATCGGGCCGTCTCGCCGCCGGCCCGAATGCCCTTGATCTGCCCGCCATACTTCTTCAGGTTGTCGGCCACCTCGGTCGGATCGTAGGTCACCGCGGTGTAGAAGTAAGTGAAGGCGACGACGAGAATGAAGTAGAGCGTCAGCGAGACTAGCGCGTGCGGGCCGAGACCCGGCGTCAGCCAGTCCTTGATGAAGTTCTGCACGCCGGTCCACCAGTCGGCCTGGATGGGCAGGAAGGTGGCGATGGTCTGCGGGAAGAGGGCCACCGAGATGGCGAAGATGATCGGCATCACGCCGGCCTGGTTGACCTTCATCGGCAGGTAGGTCGAGGCACCGCCCATCATGCGGGTGCCGACTACTCGCCGCGCGTACTGCACCCGAATCTGCCGCTCGCCCTGCTGGATGGCGATACAACCGGCCACCGTGGCGATGATGATGATGGCCAGCAGGACCGCCTTGTCGACCCCGACGGCGCCGTCGTAGACGAGGCGGATGGTCTGCCAGATCTGGCTCGGCAGCTCGGCCATGATGCCGATGAAGATCATCAGCGAGACGCCGTTGCCAATCCCCTTCTCGGTCATCTGCTCGCCCAGCCAGAGGATGAACATCGCGCCGGCGGTGACGGTGAAGACTACCTGCACCTGCGCCCACGGCCCGAGCGCGATGGCCCCGCCGCTCTTCAGAATCTGGGTCAGCCCAAAGCCCTGGAACATGGCCAGCGCGACGGTCAGCCAGCGAGTGTAACCGGCGATCTGGTCACGGCCGGTCTGCCCCTCCTGCTGCAGCTTCTTGAGCGACGGCACGGCGACGGTGAGCAACTGGAACATGATCGAGGCGTTGATGTACGGCATCACGCCCAAAGCGAAGATCGACATCCGCTCGAGCGCGCCGCCGCTGAACATGTTCAGCACGCCGAACAGGCTGTCGCCGCCGAACAGCGCTGCGAGGGCGTCGGGATTGACATCGGCTAGGGGCACCACGCGGCCGACCATGAAGATGGCGAAGCCGTAGAGCATGAACAGGAACCGCTTGCGCAGGTCTTCGAGCTGGAAGGCCTCCTTAAGCTGGTTGATCATCTTCATCGCGCAGATACCTCGGGCCCCGCGGCCCCGCGCTCACTCCATCAACGTGGCGGTGCCCCCGGCAGCCTCGATCTTCGTCCGCGCCGCGGCGGTGAAGTGGCGCGCGGTGACGGTCAACGCCACCGCCAGCTCGCCGCCGCCAAGCACGCGCAGACCGTCCTTGGCCCGCTTGACCATCCCGGCTTCGGCCAGCGATTCGAGGCTCACCTCGCTGCCCGCCGGCAGCGCCGCCAGCGTGCCGACGTTGACGATGGCATAGTCGCGCCGGAAGATGCCGATGTCGCGCGAGCGCTTCTTGGTGTTGCCGCGCAGCTTGGGCGTGCGCATGTGGAGCGGCGTCTGGCCGCCCTCGAAGCCGGGCCGCACGTTGCCGCCCGAGCGCGAGCGCTGGCCCTTCTGGCCACGCCCGGAGGTCTTGCCGCTGCCCGTGCCATGGCCGCGGCCGACGCGCTTGCGGTCGCGATTGCCGCCGGGCCGACCGGACAACTCACCGAGCTTCATGACTCGACCTCCTCCACCGCCACGAGATGCCGCACGGCGTTGATCTGACCGCGCACCGCCGGCGAGTCGTCATGCTCGACGGTCTGCCCCAGGCGCTTGAAGCCCAGCGAGCGAACCGTCTCGCGCTGCCGCTGCTGGCGCCCGATGGCGCTCTTCTTAAGCGTGATCCGCAGCCGTGCCATGATCGCTCCTAGCCGCGCGGCCGAAAACCGATTTCGCTGACCGACTTCCCTCTCAACGCCGCCACCTCGTCAACCGTCTTGAGTTGGCGCAGGCATTCCAGCGTCGCCCAGACGATGTTGACCGGGTTGTTGCTGCCCAGGTTCTTGGTCAGGATGTCGCTCACCCCGGCCGCCTCCATCACCGCCCGCACCGCGCCGCCGGCAATCACGCCGGTGCCCGGCACCGCCGGCTTGAGCAGCACGTCGGCGGTCTGCACGCGCCGCTGGATGGCGTGCGGAATAGTCCCGCCGACCAGCCGCACGGCCACCATGTCCTTCCGCGCGCGCTCGGAGGCCTTGCGGATGGCGTCGGGAATCTCCCGCGCCTTGCCGATCGCCGCGCCGACGTTGCCCTTGTTGTCGCCGACCACCACCAGCGCCCGCCAGGACAGGTTGCGGCCACCCTTGTGGACCTTGTCGACGCGGGCGATGTCGACCACCCGCTCATCCAGCGCCAGGGCATCCTCGCGCCGGCCGCGCCGGTCGCGCCCGCCGCCGCGGCGATCGCGGTCGCCACCACCCCGTGGCTCTCTCATAGCTGCAACTCTCCCTCACGGGCGCCCTCGGCCACCGCCTTGACACAGCCGTGGTACAGGTAGCCGTTGCGGTCGAACACGACCCGCTCGATGCCGGCGTCGCGGGCCCGCGCCGCGACCAGGCGGCCGACCGCCCGCGCCGCGGTCTGGTTGGCTCCCGCCGACTCGCGTAGCTCCGGGTCGAGGGTCGACGCGGTGACCAGCGTGCGGCCGGTCGAATCGTCGATCACCTGCGCATAGATGTGGCGCAGGCTGCGGTAGACCGACAGCCGGGGCCGCTCGCCGGTGCCGCGCACTTTGAGCCGCACCCGGCGCTGGCGCCGGACCCGGCCGGTGTAACGTGAGACCTTGCTCGACACCTCAGACTCCCTGTTTGCCGGCCTTGCGCCGCGGCCGTTCGTCGTCGTAGCGGATGCCCTGGAAGTCGCCGCGGAAGATGTACGGCTTGATCGGCCGCACCGCTCGGATGCGCGCCGCCGTGTCGCCGACCAGCTCCTTGTCGATCCCGCTGACGGTCACCCGGTTGACCGTCTCGACGGTCAAGGTGATGCCCTCATCGGGCGCGATCATCACTGGGTGGCTCAGCCCAACCTGCAGGTTGACCATGTCGCCGAGCTGCTCGGCGCGGAAGCCGATGCCGGTGACCAGCAGCGTTCGCTTGTGGCCCTCGCTGACGCCGGTGACCATGTTCTGCAGCAGCGCGCGGGTCAGCCCGTGCAGCGACCGCTCGTCACGGTGGTCGGTCGCCCGCGCGACCGTCAGCGTGCCGTCGTCGACGGCGATGGTCAGCCGCCGGTCGAACCGCCGGGTCAGCTCGCCGCGGGGCCCTTTGACGGTCACCGAGTTGCGCTCGCCGAGCTGGACGCTGACCCCGCGGGGCAGCTCAATCGGCGCCTTGCCTACTCTCGACATGCTCTTTCCTATCACGCCACGGTGCACAGCACCTCGCCGCCGACACCGAGCTTGCGCGCTTCCTGGTCGGTCATCACCCCCCGTGAGGTGCTGACGATGGCCACGCCCAGACCGCTGAGCACGCGCGGCAGGCCGCGGCGTGGGACATAAACCCGCCGGCCCGGCCGACTGACCCGCTCGAGGCGATCGATCACCCGCTCGCCGGTGGGCCCGTACTTGAGCTTGATGCGCAGCAGACCCTGCGGCCCTTCCTCGACCACGCGGTAGCTCTTGATGTACCCCTCGGCCTGCAGGATGCGCGCGATCTGCGCCTTCAACTTCGAGTGCGGCACGTCGACCTGCGGCATCTTCGCCGCATTGGCGTTGCGCAGCCGGGTCAACATATCCGCGATCGGGTCGGTCATCATGATGCGTGTCTCTCCCGGCTACCAGCTCGACTTGGTCACGCCGGCCAGCTCACCGCGCAGCGCCCGCTCGCGAAAGCAGACGCGGCACAGACCGAAATGGCGGAGATAGCCGCGCGAGCGCCCGCAGACCGAACAACGCCGGTACGCGCGTACGGCGTACTTCGGCCGCCGCTTGGCCTTGGCAATCAGGCATTTCTTGGCCATCGCTGTTCCTCAGCTTTCCCGCAGCGGCAGGCCCAGCCGGCGCAGCAGCGCCAGCCCCTCGCGGTCGCTGGCGGCCGTGGTCACCAGCGTCACGTCGAGCCCGCGCGTGGCCGCGATCTTGTCCGGGTCAATCTCGGGAAAGACCGTCTGCTCGGGCAATCCCAACGTGTAGTTTCCGCGCCCGTCACAGCCCTTGGGCGGCAGGCCGCGGAAGTCGCGGATGCGCGGCAGGGCAATCGACACCAGCCGGTCGAGAAACTCGTACATCCGCTGCCCGCGCAGCGTGACGTGGCAGCCGATGATCATCCCCTCGCGGATCTTGAAGTTGCTGATCGACTTCCGCGCGCGGTTCAGCCGCGGCTTCTGACCACAGATGCGGGCCAGATCCTCGGCCGCCGCGTGGACGTTCTTGACATCCTCGCGACCCTCACCGACACCCATGTTGCAGACGATCTTGACCAGCCGCGGCACCTGCATCACGTTCTGGTAGCCGAACTCGGCCATCAGCGCCGGCACGATCTCCTCGCGGTAGCGCGCCTGCAGCCGCGGCACGGCGATCTCTTCCGCTGTTGCCGTCGCCATCATTGCTCCACTCTCTGCCGCGCGATCTCCGCGCCGCACTTGCCGCAGATCCGACGCTTGTACACCCGCTCCGGCGTCTCGGTCACCTCGTACTTCGGCCGCGTCCGCTGGCCGCAGGTGGTGCAGACTAACTGCACGTTCGAAATGTGAATCGGTCCGGGCAACTGGATCCGACCCGCCTGCTGCTGCATGGTCCGCCGCCGGCCGCCCTTCTGGTGCTTGATCTGCAAGTTGATCCCGGCCACCCGCACCCGCGACTCGCGGGCCATGATCTCGGTGACCTGCCCGCGCTTGCCGCGATCGCGCTCCTTGCCGCAGAGCACCTCGACGGTGTCGCCAATCATCAGCCGCACCCGCGGCTTGGGCTGAGTCCGATTGTCCGGCCGCTGACGTCGCATCAGAGCACCTCCGGCGCCAGCGAGACGATGCGCATGTAGCGCCGGTCGCGCAGCTCGCGCGCCACCGGCCCGAAGATGCGCGTGCCCTGCGGCTCCATCCCGTCGTCGCCGACGATCACCGCGGCGTTGTCGTCGAACCGAATGCTCGACCCGTCCGGCCGCTGGTATTCCTTCTTCGTGCGCACCACCACCGCCGTCACCACCGAGCCCTTGGGCAGCGGCGAACCCGGCCGGGTCGACTTGACCGTCGCCCGGATAATGTCGCCGACCCGCGCATAGCGCCGCCCGCTGCCGCCCTTGACCTGGATGCAGAGGATCTCCAGGGCGCCCGTGTTGTCCGCCACTCGCAGCCGCGTCTCTTGTTGAATCACAGCACCCTCCGCGTCACGACTTGCGCTGCTCGGCCTGCTCGGCGGCGCGCTCGGCGATCACCCGCTGGGCGATCTCGTGCGGCACCTCTTCGTAGCGGTTGAACTCGACCCGAAACGTCCCCCGGCCCTGGGTCATCGACCGCAGGTCGGTCGCGTAGGTGGCCAACTCGGCCGCCGCCACCTGGGCCTGGACCGTCTGCCGCCCGCCGCTGCCGTCACTGCCCATCACCGTCCCGCGCCGCCGCGGCAGGTCGGCCATGATGTCGCCGACACAGTCGTCGGGCACCGTGACCCAGAGGTCGCAGATCGGCTCGAGCAGGTAGACCTGACCCTTCTCGGCACAGGCCTCGACCGCGATGCGGCCGGCCATCTGGAAGGCCAGGTCACTCGAATCGACCGGATGCGAACTGCCGTCGTACAGCGCCGCCTTGACGTCGACCACGGGAAAGCCGGCGACGAAGCCCTCGGCCAGCCGGGCGCGCACGCCTTTCTCGACCGACGGGATGTACTGACCCGGCACCCGGCCGCCGAAAACCTCGTCGGCGAACTCGAACCCACTGCCGCGGGGCAGCGGCTCGACCCGCACATAGACATCGCCGAACTGGCCCGAGCCGCCGGTCTGCTTCTTGAACCGGCCCTGCGACTCGACTTTCGCGCGGAACGTCTCGCGATAGGCGATCTTCGGCTTGCTCGTGTCGACCTCGACCTTGTGCCGACTGGACAACTTGGCCAGCACCACCTGCAGGTGCATGTCGCCCATGCCGCTGAGAATGCTCTCGCCGGTCTCCGGGTTGCGCACGTACTGGATGCTCGGATCCTCGTCCCGCAACTGCGTCACGCCGGCACCAATCTTCTCTTCGTCGCCGCGCGACTTGGGGTGCACCGCGACCGACAGCAGCGGCGTCGGGTAGACCGTCGGGCGGAGCACCACCGGCTCCTTCTCGTCGCACAGCGTGTCGCCCGTCCGCGCGCCGAGCTTGACCGCGCCGACGATGTCGCCGGCGACGATCCGCGGCACCTCGCTCAACTGGTCGCCGAGCAGGTAGCCGACGTTGCCCAGCCGCTCCTTCTGCTCCTGGGTGCCGTTGTAGATCGTCGACCCCGCCTCGGCCGCGCCCGACAGGACGCGCATCAGGGTGACCTTCCGCCCGTCACCGTGCAGGGCCTTGAAGCAGTAGGCGCAGAACGGCTCCGACTCGACCGGCCGGCGCTCGACCTCCTGCTCGGTCCGCGGCTTCACGCCGCGCACCGTCGGCCGCTCCGTCGGCGTCGGGCAGAGCCCCACGATCAGGTCGAGCAGCGCCAACATGCCGATGTTCCGCGTCGCCGCGGCGAAGGTCACCGGCACCAGGCTCCGGTCGGCCACGCCGAGCCGCAGGCCGGCGGTCAGCTCGGCCGGCTCGAGCTCGCCGGCGGCGAAGAACTTCTCCATCAACGCTTCGTCGTTCTCGGCGGCGAACTCGGCCAGCGCCGCGCGCTCGGCCGCCACCGCTTCGGCCACCGCCGACGGCGGCGCGGCGCGCTTGGCCGAGCCGGTCTGGCCGCCGGGGTAATACTCGCCGCTGACCAGATCGACCACGCCCTCGAAGCCGGCCTTCTCGCCGACCGGCACCTGCACCGCCACCGTCCGCGCGCGGAGCCGCTCGAGGTCGCCCAGGGCCCGCTCGAGCTCGACCCGCTCGCCGTCGAGGTGGTTGAGCACCACCAGCACCGGCAGGTGGTACTCGGCCGCATACTCCCACACCCGCTCGGTTTCGACCTCGACGCCCTGCTCGGCATGGACCACTAGCAGCGCCGCGTCGACGGCGCGCAGTGCGCCGTAGGTGTCGCCCATGAAGTCGGCGTAGCCGGGGGTGTCGATCAGGTTGATCCGCGTCCCGGCGTAGTCGAAGCTGGCGACCACGCTGGAGATGGTCAGTTGTCGCTTCCGCTCCTCGTCGTCGAAGTCGCCGATGGTGTTGCCGGCGCTGGTCGAGCCCATCCGATTGGTGACCCCGACCGCGTACGCCAGGGCTTCGACGAGGGAAGTCTTCCCCGCGCCCCGGTGTCCGATCAGCGCCACGTTGCGGATGTTCTGCGTCCCAGCCATCGGGACCCTCCTAACCCTGGTCGAGCACCGCCACGACTTCCCACCGCTTGGTCCGCGACAGCGGCCGGCGCGACTCGATGCGCACCCGCTGCCCCGCGCGGACCTGGTTGGTCTCGTCGTGGGCGTGGTACTTCTTGGTGCTCCGCACCACCCGCTCATACAGCGGGTGCCGCGTCCGCCGCTCGACCGCGACCACGACGGTCTTGTCCATCTTGTCGGAGACGACCACGCCCTCGAGTTGCTGCCGTCCCTCGCTCATGCCTGCTCTCCGGCCCGCCGGGTCAGCTCGGTCTGCACCCGCGCGATCTGCTTGCGGACCAGCCAGATCCGCTTCGGATTGTCCAACGCGCTGGTCGCCTGCTGCACCCGCAGGTTGAAATGCTCCTGCTTCAGGGCCTTCAGGCGCCGCACCACCTCATCGTCCGACGACTCGCGCAGAAACTGCTTCAGCGCGCTGATCTCATGAGCCATCGTCGAGCCCCTCCCGAGTGACCACCTTGCAGCGCAGCGGAAGCTTGTGCGCGGCGTTCTCGAGCGCCTTGCGCAGCAGCTGGGGATCGGTGCCGGCCATCTCGAACAGCACCCGGCCCGGCCGCACCACCGCGACCCAGAACTCGGGCACGCCCTTGCCGCTACCCATCCGCGTCTCGGCCGGCTTCTTGGTGATCGGCTTGTGCGGGAAGATGCGAATCCAGATCCGACCGCCGCGCTTCACCGTGCGGGTCATCGCCACCCGCGCCGACTCGATCTGGCTGGCCTTGATCCAACCGGGCTCGAGCACCATCAGCCCTAGGTCACCAAAGCTGACCTCGTTGCCGCGCTGCGCCGTGCCCCGCATCCGACCGCGGTGCTGCCGCCGGTACTTCTCGCGCCTGGGCATCAACATCCCGACTCTCCCGTCGCCTCGTCGGCCGCCGGCTCGGGCGCCGGTGTGACCTCCGGCTCAGGCGTCGGCTCGGGCGCCTCGGCCATGGCCGGCGCGGCCTCTTCGACCACCGCCTCGACGGTCTCGGCGACCGGCTTCTCGGCCCCCTCGCTGCTCGTCCGCCGGCGGCTGCGGCGCCGCCCGCGCGGCTGCTCAGCCGGCTTCTCCGGCGCGGCGGTGACCGTCTCGTCGTCGACCATCATGACCACCGGCGTGGCGATCTCGCCGTCGCCCCGCTCGGGCAACCGCTCGCCGCGGTAGACCCAGGCCTGGACGCCCAGGTTGCCATAGGTGGTCATCGCCTCGCAGCGGCCGTAGTCGATGTCTGCGCGCATCGTCTGCAACGGAATCTTGCCCTCTTTGTGGACGTGCCGGCGGGCCATGTCGCCACCGGCCAGCCGGCCGGCGACCTGCACCTTGACCCCCTGCGCGCCCGACCGCATGGTGCTCTGCACCGCCTGCCGCACCGCGCGGCGGAAGCTGATCCGGCGGCTCAACTGGCTGGCCACCTTCTCGGCCACCAGCCGCGCGTCGAGGTCGGGGTTGCGCTCTTCGACCACGTCGACGGTCACCTGCCGGCGGGTCAGGCGCTGGAGCAGCAGCCGCAGCAGCTCGATTCCGCGGCCGGCGCGGCCGATGATCACCCCCGGCTTGGCCGAGTGGATGGTCAGATTGACCGTGTTCACCGACCGGCCGATGACCACCCGCGAAATGCTCGCCTGCGCCAGCCCCTCCTCGTACCGTCGCTCCTCGAGGTTGGCCGCCACCGTCGGGGGCTTCTGCTTGTTGAACCGGTCGAGGTAGGCGCGGATCTTCTGGTCCTCGACGCAGAACTCGTGGTAGTTCCGATCGGCGAACCAAGTCGCGTCGTGGTCACGGATGTAGCCGAGCCGGAACCCGACGGGATGGACTTTCTGTCCCACGCTAATCCTCCTCGCGCTCGGCCAGCACGACGATCAGCCGGCTGGTGCGCTTGCGGATCCGATACGCCCGGCCCTGCGCCCGCGGCCGGATGCGCGGGATGGTGAACCCTTCCTCGACGAAGATCTGGTCCACCACCAGCAGCTCGCGGTCGAACCCGCAGTTCTCCTCGGCGTTGGCCGCCGCCGCGGCGACCGTCTCCTTGACATGCGGTGCCGCCCGGTGCGGCAGATAGTCGCAGGCGACCAGCGCCTGGTCGACCGGCAGGCCGCGCACCGTGTCGGCCACGCGCCGCACCTTGCTCGCCGACATGCGCAGCCGTGGCGAGCGGGCCATCGGCCGCGGCTCGCGTTCGCGCTTCTCCTCGGCCCGACGCTTCTGTTTGTTCGGCATCGACTCTCTCAGCGCGAGCGACTGCTGCGCTCGTCGCGACCATGGCCGCGGTAGGTCCGCGTCGGCGCGAACTCGCCCAGCTTGTGGTCGACCATGTTCTCAGTGACGTAGATCGGCACGTGCCGACGGCCGTCGTGCACCGCGATGGTGTGCCCGATCATCTCCGGCGTGATGGTCGAGCGCCGGCTCCAGGTGCGGATCACTTCCTTCACCCCGCGCTGGTTCAACTGCTCGACCTTGCGCAGCAGGTGCTCGTCGACGAACGGTCCCTTGTGCAGACTCCGCGGCATCGCCGCCTCCTATCGCTTGCGCCGGCGCAGGATCAGCCGGTCGCTCGGCCGCCGCGGGCGCCGCGTCTTGCGCCCCAGCGCCGGCTTGCCCCACGGCGTCGCCGGGCCCTTGCGCCGACCGATGTCGGTCCCGCCCTCGCCGCCGCCATGCGGATGGTCGTTCGGATTCATCGCCGACCCACGCACCGTCGGCCGCTTGCCGCGCCAGCGGTTGCGCCCCGCCTTGCCCATCGTCTGGTTGGCGTGATCGGCATTGCCCACCCGACCGAGCGTGGCGCGGCAGTCGCTCAAGACCATCCGCTGCTCGCCCGAGGGCAGGCGCAGGAAGGCGTAATCACCCTCGCGCGCCATGAGCTGCACAAAGCTCCCCGCGCTGCGGGCCAACTGCCCGCCGCGGCCCGGCTGCAGCTCGACGCAATGGACCACGCTGCCCAGCGGCACGCGGCGCAGCGGGAGGCAACAGCCCGGCGCCACCGGCGCCTCGTCGCCGCTCTGGACGGTCATGCCGACGCGCAACTCGACCGGCGCCAGGATGTAGGCCTTGTGGCCGTCGACATAGTGCAGCAGCGCCAGATGAGCCGAACGGTTCGGGTCGTACTCGATCTGCGCCACCCGCGCGTCGACGCCGTCGCGCCGGCGCTTGAAGTCGACCAGGCGGTACTTGCGCTTGGCCCCGCCGCCGCGGTGCCGGACGGTCAGCTTGCCCTGGTGGTTGCGCCCGGCCCGCTGCTTCTTGCCGCTGACCAGCTTCTTCTCGGGGCTCTCCCGAGTCAGCTCGTCGCGCACGGTGACGCTCATCGAGCGTCGCCCCGGCGAGGTCGGCTTGAACTCCTTGATCGCCACCGCTGACTCCTTACCCGGCCTCGAAGATGTCGATGGAGTCGCCCGCCTGGAGCGTCACCACCGCCTTCTTCCAGCGCTTGGTGCGGCCCGCCGGCAGGCGGCCCATGCGCCGCTGCTTGCCCCGCACCCACAACGTGTTGACCGCCGTGACGACGACGTGAAACTGCTCCTCGACCGCCCGCCGAATCTCGATCTTGTTCGCCTCGCCGGCGACCTCGAAGGTGTACTTGCCCTGCTCGGCCAGACCGTAGCTCTTCTCCGACACCACCGGCCGGATGAGAATGTCGTGCGGTTCCTTCATGCGCCGTCCCCGAACTCCGCCGTCACCCGCGCCAGGGCCGAGCGGGTGAGCACCACCAGGTCGGCCAGGGCGAGATCGTAAACCGAGGCATAGGGCGCGGTATTGCGCTGAATCACGTACTGCACCGTGCAGCGCTCGGCCGGCCGCAGCTCCAACTCGCTCAGGTTGCGCAGCGCCAGCGCCAGCTCGTCGTCGGGCCCGAGCAGGAGCAGCAGCCGCTGCCGGCTCTTCGCCCGCCGCGGCGGCCTGGAATCATCCTCGTCGCGCTCGGGCAGCGTCAACGCCGCCGCCGTCGCCGCCGCGTGGGCGGACAGCGCCTCGCGCAACTGCGCCGCCACCTCACGGGTCTTCTGCTCCGGCGCGGTCAACGCCTCGAGGACCAGCAGCGAGCCGGCCGCGACATGCTGTGACCAGGCGCTGCGCAGCGCCTGCCGGCGCACCTTGCGCGGCAGCGACAGGCTCCAGTCCTTCGGCCGCGGCGGGTGGGCCACGCCGCCGCCGCGCTGATGCGGCCCGATGCGCGAGCCCTGCCGCGCCCGGCCGGTGCCCTTCTGCCGATAAGGCTTGCGCCCGCCGCCGCGCACCTCGCCGCGGGTCTTGGCCTGATGCGTCCCCGCCCGCTTGGCCGCCAACTGGGCCACCACCGCGGCGTGAACCAGGTCGTCGCGCACCTCGGCGCCGAACACGCCGGCGTCCAGCTCGACCTCGCCGACCGACTCACCGCCGGCGCCCAGGACCTCGACACGCGGCATGGTCTACTCCTCGCCCAGCACCAGCACGAGCCCGCCCTTGGGACCGGGCACCGCGCCGCGGACGGCAATCAGGTTCGCCTCGGCGTCGACCAGCTCGATCCGCAGCCCGCGGCAGGTCACCCGCGCGTTGCCCATCTGGCCGGGGCTCCGCTTGCCGCGAAACACCCGCGCCGCGTCGGTCGCCCCCGCGCTGGCCGGCTTGCGGTGGATCTTCGCCCCGTGGCTGGCCCCCTGGCCGCTGAAGTTGTGCCGCCGCATCGCGCCGGCGAAGCCCCGGCCGCGGCTGGTCCCGGTGACCTTGACCTCCTCGCCGAGGGTGAACAGCTCGGCGGTCAGCACGGTGCCCACCGCGTAATCCTCGGGCTGGTCGACGCGGATCTCGCGCAGCACTCGGTGCGGCTCGACACCGGCCTTGTCGAAGTGCCGCCGCTGCGGCTTGGCCACCCGCTTGGCCAAGCGCCGCTCACGCTGCTCGGGCGCCAGGCTGCGCGCCGTTGCCTCGTCGAGCACCGGCTCGAAAGCCAACTGCACCGCGCCGTAACCATCCTGCTCGGCGGTCTTCTGCTGCGTCACGACGCACGGCCCGACCTCGAGCACGGTCACCGGCACCCGGTCACCGCTGGCGCGGAACAGGTGCGTCATGCCCACCTTGCGGCCGATCAGACCCTTCATCGTCCGTCCCTCAGACCTTGATCTCGATGTCGACGCCGCCGGGGATATCGACCCGCATCAGCGCCTCCACGGTGCGCGGCGTCGGCTCGAGGATATCGAGCAGCCGCTTGTGCGTGCGGACCTCGAAGTGCTCCATCGACTCCTTGTCGATGAACGGCGACTTGGGCACGCAGAAGCGCCGTACCTCGGTCGGCAACGGAACCGGACCGCGCACCTGCGCGCCGGTGCGGACCACCGTCTGGGTGATCTTCTGCGCCCACCGATCGAGTGCTTTGTGGTCGAATGACTTCAACCGTATGCGTACCGTCTGTCCCGCCATGACCAGCTCCGCGACCGCAGTCGCCTACTCGAGCACCTTCGCCACCACCCCCGAAGCGACCGTGTGACCGCCCTCGCGGATAGCGAACCGCAAGCCCTCTTCCATCGCGATCGGCGCGTGCAACTCGCCGGTGATGGCGATGTTGTCGC
>CAYONP010000129.1:0-13569 GCA_964405335.1 uncultured Fimbriimonadaceae bacterium | reverse complement strand
GCCGACCTGACCACGACCACGCCCACCCCGTAGCGGCGCGCTGCGCGCGCCGACCCGAACCCCACCACACCGTGCGCCACCGGCCACCGAAACCGACGAAGGGAGTGCGCCGCCCGATGCCGAATCGTCCCGCCCGGTGACCCCGCCATGCCATTGACGCCGCTACGCGAGAGCCGCCGCACGATCCGCCTCCGCGACTGGGACTACGCTGCCGCCGGCGCATACTACATCACCATCTGCACGGCTCAACGCGGCGATGTGCTGGCCCGCATCGCTGGCGATTCGGCGGGCCTCACGCCGCTTGGAGAGCTGGTCGAAACAGAGCTCCTCCACACGCGCGAGATCCGGCCGGCGATGCGGCTCGGTGCCTTCGTGGTGATGCCGAACCACCTTCACGCCGTGCTGTGGTTGGCCGAGACCGACGACGGCCGGCCGGTTGCCCCGCTCGGCGCGATCGTCGGCGGGTTCAAATCGACGGTCACGCGGCGTGCCCGTGACGAGCATGGGTGGTGTGGTCCATTCTGGCAGCGGAACTACTACGAGCACATCGTGCGGGACGAGTTGGACCTGGCCAGGATTGAGCAGTACATCCGCGACAACCCAGCGCGATGGGCCAACGATCCTGAGAACCCGGTCCGCCGAACGGCGTAGGGTACCGTGGTGTTGAGGACGACGAGGTCGTCGGCGCGCCACGGTTCGGTTGGGCCAGCGTCTGGGTTGGCCGGTCGGCGCGCGCAGCGCGCCGCTACGGTGCGGGCGTGGTCGTGGTCAGGTCGGCGCGCGCAGCGCGCCGCTACGGTGGGGGCGCGGCGTGTTCGTTGGCCAGTCGGCGCGCGCGCTAGATCAGCACCTCGGCGAGGATCTTCTGGCTGCGGCGGTCCATGGCGCTGAGATTGCGAATCTCATAGCGGTTCTGGTCGGCCGCGCGGATCAGCCAGCGGCCGTCCTCGACCCGCATCACGCTGTGGCGTGGGTGCTGCGCCTCGAACTCGATCGGCCCGCGGTCGGTCACTACCTCCCAGTGATAGGCACCCAAGTTGTCGGTCACCGACACGACCTTCTCGATCACCGGCTGGAAGTAGCGCCGGTCCAGCTCGGCGCGAACCAACTCCTGCTGCTCGGCCGACAGGTCGCCGAGCCGCCGGATGATGCCAATCTCCTCCTCGCCCGAAGCAAGGCTCAGGTACTCTTGCGGCGCGCTCAGCGGCTGCGTGCAGGTGACGGTCACTTGGCGATAGCTGCGGTCTGGCACGGTCAGGCGCAGCACCCCGCCGGGCGAACGCAGAAAGGTCAGCTCGGTGGGGTCGAGGAACCGCACGCCGTGTCCGTCCGGGCCGCCCGCCAGGCTCGCAGCCAACGTCTCGTCACTCACCGCCAGGTCTCCAGCGCGCGCGCTTCGGCCTCCGTCCTTGGCGACGGCGGCAGCCGCCAGCCGGCCGGCGGCGGGCGGTTGCTGAACAGCGCCCAGCCCTCACGCGCACCCCAATCATAGCAGGACTCGAAGGCGAGAAGGTCCCCGATGCGGCTCGGCCGCGTGATCAGAAACAGGGGGCGGCTCGATTCGAAGCGCCGGAGCCAGTACCATGCCGCGCCCGCATCGGCCGGGTCGGCCGTGGCGCGGGTGATGAACCGGTGCGTCGTCCACGGCACGCTGGGCAGGTGCACGTTGAGCGTCGCGAACTCGTCGAGCGAGTCGGTCTGCCGCGCGGCGATCAGCCCCATCACCCGCACCGTGCCCTGCTGGTAGCGATAGAGCAGCGGCCCGGCGGTCAGCCAGACCAGCAGCGGCGCCACCGCGCCCAGGCCGGCGGTGGCGATGACCGCCTCGGTCGGTCGGCCGCGCCGCCAGAGCAGCGGCGGCACCACGACGCCGAGCAGGATGACCGCCCCCGCCAACGCCGGGCCGCCGCCCAGCTCGAGCGGTGCGCCGACCTGGCGTTCGATCACCCCGGCCACCGCCGGCAGGGCGATGATCCAGCCGGCGGCGAGCAGCCCGCAGCCGAGCAGCACCAGTCCGCCGAGGTTCAGGAACCAGAGCAGGCCCCACGGTCGTCGGCCCGGCGTGGCCGAGGCCTCGGCGGCGACGCGGCCGCCCAGCAGGGCGAGCAGCGGATAGGCCGGGGCGACGTAGTTCGGCAGCTTGGTGCCGCTGAACGAGAACAGGCCAATGACCGTCGCCGCGCCGAGCAGCAGCAGCATCGCGGCGCGGCCCGCGGCGCCGTCGGCGCGGCGTCGCCAGGCGTCGACCAGGCCGGCGGCGACGAACCCGGTCCAGGGCAGCAGCCCGCCGGCGACGATCACGAGATAGGTCCAGATCGGCCCGCTGTGGCCGGAGTTGGGGGCCTTCAGCCGCGCGACATTGTGCTTGCCGATGAACTCGGCGAAGAAGGCGTCGCCGTGGCGCAGATAGATGGCCAGGCACCAGGGCGCGATGACCAGCAGGCAGGCCAGCGGGCCGAGCCAGAACTCGGGCGCGGCAAGCAGCCGGCCGCGCCGCTGCCAGAGCAGCCAGACGAGCCAACTGAAGCCTGGCAGCACGACCGCCACCGGGCCCTTGGTCAGGGTCGCCAGCCCGAGCGCGACTCCGGCCGCGACAAACCAGCCGGCCCGCCGCGTTTCGGTGGCGACCAGCAGGCAGAGCCAGCCGGCGGCCATCAAGGCGGTCAGCGTCATGTCGGCGATGCAGAAGTGCGAGAGGGCAAAGCCGTGCAGGCAGAAGGCCAGCAGCGCGCCGGCACAGAGTCCGCTGCGGCGGTCGAACAGCAGGCGGCCGAAGACCATCAGCATCAGGCAGGCGGCCGCGCCGACGGCAGCCGACCAGGCCCGCGCGCCGAACGGCGTGGTGCCGAACAGGCGCATGGTCAGGCTCATGCCCCAGTAGGTCAGCGGCGGCTTGTCCCAGCGGAAGTCGGTGTTGTAGCGCGGGGTGACATAGTCTCCGCTGACCAGCATCTCGCGCGTGCATTCGGCGAAGATCGCCTCGTCGACGTCGGTCAGGCCGAAGTAGCCCAGGCGGGTCAGGTTGAACGCGAGAATGCCCGCGCAGAGCAGGAGCTCGAGCCGCCAGTCACGCCACCGCATCGGCCAGCTCCGCGCGCCAGCGCTCGGCGGTATAGGCGCCGATCAGACAGCCGAGGTAACCGCCGGCGAGCACATCCGTGGCCCAGTGGCTGCCCCCGACCACACGGCCGAGCGCAATCAGCGTGGCCAGCGCGTACCAGACCGCCGCGCCGCGCGGCAAAACGGCGGCGAGCAGCGTCGCCACGGCAAAGGCGCCCATGGCGTGGCCCGACGGCAGGGCGTCGATGGACTTGGCGAAGGTCGGCCCGACCGGCAGCCAGGCAGCGTCGGTGGCAAAGACGCGCGGTCGCGGCCGGCCGATCAGGTGCTTCAGTGCCTGCGCCCAGAAGCCGGTCAGGGCGACGGTCCAGACGACCCAGACGCCGGCCCGCTCGAGTCGGCGGCAGCCGAGCCCCCCGACATAGAGCAGCAGCGCGATGAGCAGGAGCACGGCGCCGTCGCCGGCCCAGCGCGCGAAGCCGGTCAGCCAGGCGGGCTGGCCGAGCAGTCCGGGATGCGTGACGAGCGGGACGACATAGAGGCAGTCAGCGGCGCCCGCGGCCGCGATGAGAGCCAGCGCGAGCCCAAGACGGGCCCGGCCCGCGACCCGCGCGCGCTGGGGCATGGCGGTCAGCATACGGCGGGTCGGCGGCGGAGTCAACGCGCGGCACGAGCGGGTGTGCTTCAGGGTAGGTGGCCGCGTGGCGAACCCGCACTGAAGTGCGGGTCTTCCAAAGCCAAACCCGCCCGAAGGACGGGTTTCGCTCTACCAGCCACGGGTTTCAACCCGTGGCTCCACCGGATCTGACGCAGACCCCACGAGCACGTCCGGCCGGGGGTGCTGGGAGCCGTAGGGGCCGCTCCGCGGCCCGGTGACTGCAGGCTCCTGTCCGGTGGACGAACCTCGGCTTGCGCGCTGACCGGTGGCCCTCCGGATGGGCCGCACAGCGGCCCCTACGACTCCTGCCCTGCAGCACCGTCCCAGGCAAAACTACCCGTGAGCAGCGCTCGGTACCATTCGTCGACATCGCGCGCGTCCAGGTCGCAATTGTAGGTCATCAAGACGAGTGTCTGGCACCTGACGAACTGCCATATCTCCCAGAAGCTCCGATGTTTGCGCTGGATGCCTTGCGCGTGGGCGGATGTTCCTGGCCTGCCCGCCTTCGCCTCAACGCTCGCCCGGTCCAGCCGGATGCCATGCCCTTTGGCGAACTGCCTGAGTAAGCGCAACGCCTCGTCGGCGGTCGGCGAGGGTCCGGCCTGCCGACGGTAGACAGAGATGGTCACGGCTCCCACCCCGTTCACCGGATCATAGAGGGAGATGGACTCATCCTCGTCAGTCGTCCAGTGCTCCGGCACGGGGATGGAGAACAGCCCATCCCAGATGACAATCGGACAGTTCCGGTCGGCGTTCGACTCAGTCATCTCTTTGCATGGCCCCATAGCGCTGAACCTGACGGCGGATCAGCCCGATCCGGAGTGGTCGTTTCGCTTTGGTTCCGACACCTCCTTGCTGCCGGCCGTAGGGGCCGCTGCGCGGCCCATTGGTGCGCGGTCGACGGAGCTGGCAGCCCAGCGGCCCCTGACGATGGTCCGGGACATTGAACCACTCAGCGCCGCCGGCAAGGACTCCGCACGCTGTGGGCCAATCGCCGCGCCGGGATGATCATGCCGAATAGGTGGTCGGGCAGGCGGGTCTTGGTCACCGGCGCCGGCGGGTTTGTCGGCGGGCATCTGGTCGCGGCGCTGGAACGGCGCGGCGCCGAGGTGGTGGCCCTGCTGCTCGACCAGCGGCCGACCACCGCGATGGAGCTGCTCGGCGTCGAGCGGGTGACCCGCGTCTACGGCAGCGTGACCGAGTTCGACCTGCTCGAGCGCGTGCTGGCCAGCTACCAGATCGACACGGTGTTCCACCTCGCCGCGCAGGCGATTGTCGGCGTGGCGGCGCGGGGACCGCTGCCGACGCTCGAGGCCAACGTCCGCGGCAGCTACCTGCTCTATGAAGCCTGCCGGCGGGCGCCGAGCGTCGAGCGGATTGCCGTCGCCTCGAGTGACAAGGCCTATGGCCGGCAGCCGGAGCTGCCCTATCGCGAGGATTCGCCGCTCAACGGGCTCGGTCCCTACGACGCCTCGAAGGTCTGTTGCGATGTGCTGGCGCGGATGTATGGCGAGGCGTTCGAGCTGCCCGTGGCGGTGGCCCGCTGCGCCAACCTCTACGGCCCGGCCGACCTGCACGCCTCGCGCCTGGTGCCCGAGCTCTGCCGCGCGGTGGTGCGCGGCGAGCGGCCGCAAATCCGGAGCGACGGCACGCCGACCCGCGACTATCTCTACATCGACGACGCGGTGACGGCCTATCTGACCCTGGCCGAGGCGGCGCCCCGCGTGCGCGGCGAGGCGTTCAACTTCGGCACCGGTCGCGAGGTCAGCGTGCTCCACCTGGTGCGGACGATGATCGAGGTCGCCGGAGCCGACCTGGAGCCCGAGATCCTGGGCACCGCCACGGGCGAGATCGACCGCCAGGTGCTGGCCAGCGAGCGGGCCGCCGAGCGGCTCGGTTGGCGGCCCGAGGTGACCCTCGAGGAGGGCCTGCGGCGGACCCTCGAGTGGACCCGCGCGCAGATGGCGGCGGTCTGAGGTGGCCACGCCCGACACCATCGTGGTCGGCGGCGGCATCATCGGCCTGGCGGCGGCCTATGAGCTGGCGCGCCGCGGGCAGCGGGTGCTGATCCTCGAGCGCGGCCGCACCGGCTCGGGCTGTTCCAGTGTCGGCGGCGGGTTCTGCGCGCGGCTGTCGCAGGTCAACGGCGCCACGGCGCAACTGGTGCGCGAGAGCCAGGTGCGCTACCACACCCTGGGCGAGGAGCTCGGCGCCGACCTCGGCCGGCGCACCTGCGGCTGTCTCATGCTGGCCGCCGGCGACGAGGAAGCCGCCGTGCTGCAGGACCGCCGCGGCACGACCGAGCAGCCGCGGCCGTGGGAGTGGATCGATGCCACCGCGGTGCGCGAACTCGAGCCGCTCTGCCGCGAGTCGGTCCGCGGCGCGCTCTATGCCGTCGGTGACCTGCAGGTCGATCCGCGGCGGCTGCTGACCGCCTACCGCGACGCCCTCGCCCGGCTCTCGGTCGAGATTCGGGAGCAGCAGGTGGTGATTGAGCTGCTCCGTGACATCCGTCGCGTGAGCGGGGTGAGAACCCGCTACGGCGTGCTTGAGGCCGGCGTGGTGCTGCTCGCCAGCGGCTGCTGGACGCCGGCGTTGCTGCCCCACACCCATGCCGCGCTGGTCCGCCCGCGGCGCGGGCAGCTCTTGCTCGCCATGCCGCGCCGGCGGTCGTACCAACACCTGCTGCTCGGCGCCGACTATTACCTGGCCAAGCAGGGCGGCAGCGACCTCGGCTTCAGCCTCGAGCAGACGGTTGACGGCGTGATCAAACTCGGCGGCTCGCGCGAGTGGGCCGGCTACGATTCTCGCCCGTCGCGCATCCTGTGCCGGGTCGAAGAGAACGCCCGCCGCTACGTGGAGTTGCCCGAGGGCCTGACCTGGTCGCACGCCGTCGCCGGCTTGCGGCCGGCCACCGCCGATGGCATGCCGCTGCTCGGCCAGCTCGAGCGCGGCCTGTGGCTGGCGGTCGGGCACGAGGGCAACGGCTTCGCCACCGCGCCGGCCACGGCGACCCGGCTGGCCGCGGCCGTCTGCGGCGAGCCGGCCGACCTGCGGGCGTTCAACCCCGGCCGCTTCATGACCCCGCCCGAGGGCCAACCGGGGAGCTCGACGCGGCTCGGCGGGCAGACCCGCGGCGCCGCACCGAGCGGCTGAGCCTACAGATGCGGGTTGTGCCGCTGCCACTCACCGAGCGGCGGCAGCACGCCCATCTCGATCACCTGGTCGCGCAGCGCCGCCACGTGTCGGTAAGACTCATCCAGGGCGGCCAGGTCGTCCGCGTCGCCCTCGGGCTGGCGCGGCTCCAGGCCCTGCTCGCCGAACCGGCAGGGCATGGCCATCATCACCTGCCGGAACGGATCGCGATTGAGGTAGCAGCCGCAGGGCCAGTCGTACCGTTCGCCGAGGAAGCCGCGCAGCATCATCACCGTCTGCTGCGCCGGCGACTGGAACGAGCTGCGCCCGCGCAGCTGGATGATCCGCGCCCCGCCGCCGCGCACGTCGGCGACGATGCCGGCCCACTGCTCGTCGCTCAGGCCGATGCCGTTGACCGTTGCGCCGCGCAGCAGCTCGGTCAGCGCCACGCCGTCGACCCGCGTGCCGCCGCGGAAAACGGCCATCTGCTCGCCGTGACCGCCATAGGTGGCGCAGCCGGTGACGCGGTGTTGTGGCACCCCGAAATGCTGCGCCAGGCGGGTCTGCAGGCGGGTCGAATCGAGCGCGGCCAGGGTCGACACGCGGCCCGGCTGCAGGCCGCTGTGGACCAGGACCGTCAGGCCGGTGATGTCGGCCGGGTTGAAGATCACCACCGCGAACCGGCAGCCGGGGGCGTGTTGCTTGATGTCGCGGCCGAGCCCGGCGGCGATCTCGCAGTTGCCGCGCAGCAGGTCCTCGCGGGTCATGCCCTCGCGGCGCGGCGCGCCGCCCGACGAGACCACGTAGCCGGCGCCGTCGAGCGCCTCGGCGGCATCGGTGGTCCAGCTCACCGCGGCCTCGGGAAAGGCGCAGTGGCAGATCTCCTCGTACGCGCCCTCGAGCCCGGCGGCGAAGGGATCGTACATCGCAATCCGGTTCGCCGTGCCGCTGTCGAGCAGGATCTGCACCAGGTTCGAGCCGATCGCCCCCGCCGCGCCCATCACCGCGACCTTCTCGCGCGTAAGATACATGCCACGCCTCCCGCCGCGCGCTCATTGTAGAGACCCCACCCGCGGTGTCAAACCCACCCGGGGTCAGATCCCGGTTTCACGCATTCTGCTGCGACCCTGCCGGGCGCTCGTAACCATCGGCGTGATCGTGAGACCTGACCCCGGAGGCGTGCGTTGACAGATAGCCGGCCGCTGCTAGACTGACCGCCCGTGGTGGAGGGACTGCGTTGAGCGCCAAGGACGAGCTGGTCGGCGAGTTGACGCCCGATTTCGAGAAGGGCGCCGGGCTAGTCACCGTGGTCACCCAGGACCATACCGACGGCACGGTGTTGATGGTCGCCTACATGAACCGCGAGGCGTGGGAGCAGACCCTGGCCACCGGCATCGCGACGTACTGGAGCCGCTCGCGGAGCGAGCTGTGGGTCAAGGGCCAGACCAGCGGCAACGTCCAACAGGTGCGCGAGATCCGGCTCGACTGCGACCTCGACTGCGTGCTGCTGCGCGTCGAGCAGGTTGGCGAGGCGGCCTGCCACACCGGCCGGCGGAGCTGCTTCTACCGCGTCCGCGGCGACCACGGCTTCGTGATTGACAGCGAGCCGGTATTCGACGCCGCGCAGGTCTACGGGCGATGAGCGTGCTCAAGCTCGGACTGCCCAAGGGCAGCCTGGAAGAGGCGACCTACGACCTGTTCCGCCGCGCCGGCTGGCGCATCCGCCCGTCGGCGCGCAACTACTTCCCGGCGATTGACGACGACGACATCGACTGCAGTCTGGTCCGCGCACAGGAGATGGCCAAGTATGTCGCCGACGGCGTGCTTGACGCGGGGTTGACCGGCCTCGACTGGATCCTCGAGAACAACGCCGAGGTGGTGCAGGTCGCCGACCTGGTCTACTCGAAGGTCTCGCGCCGCCAGGCGCGGTGGGTCGTCGCGGTGCGCGGCGACTCGGACATCGAGCGGGTCGAGCAGCTTGCCGGCAAGCGCATCTCGACCGAATTGGTCGAGTACACCCGCCGCTGGTTCGCCGAGCGCGGGATCGACGTCGAGGTCGAGTTCAGTTGGGGCGCGACCGAGGCAAAGGTGGCCGAGGGGCTGGTCGACGCGATTGTCGAGGTGACCGAGACCGGCTCGACCATCCGCGCCCACGGGCTGCGGATCATCGACACGATGCTCGAGACGAACACCAAGCTGATTGCCAACCCGGCTGCCTGGTCCGACGAGTTCAAGCGCGGCAAGATCGACCAGATTGCGCTGCTGCTCCAGGCCGCGCTCGATGCCGACGGCATGGTGCTGCTGAAGATGAACGTGCCGGCGGCCCGGCTCGAGGCGGTCAGCGCGCTGCTGCCGTCGATCGACGCGCCGACGGTGGCGCATCTGCACGGCAGCGAGATGATGAGCGTCGAGACCGTGGTCGCCGAGACGGTGGTGCGCGACCTGATCCCGCGGCTGCGCGCTCAGGGCGCGTCGGGGATCATCGAGCTGCCGATCAACAAGCTCATCTGACCACCGGCGCCGCCTCGACGGTGACCGAGATGGTCTGCTCGAACGGCCCGAGCACCACCCGCACGCTGCCGCGCCCGGCGCGCACGGCGCTGAACACCCCGCGCTCCGAGACGATGCCCATGCCGCCACGGACCAGGAAACTGGGCGCCACGCGCGGCGGGTCGCCGCCGAGCGGCGAGGTGACGAGCTGCAGGTTGTCGCCGACGGTCAGGTCCAGCCGCGCGGGACTGACCGACAGGCCGGTCATGCCGGCGTAGCTGACGCTGCGCGGCGGTGGCGCCGAGATGATCCAGTAGGTTGCCCCACCGCTGAAGTCGAGGTCGTAGACGATCCGGTCGAGGCCGCTGTCGGCCGGTGGCGTGATGGTCAGCGTGGCGGCGCCGGTGGGCAGCCCCTCGACGTTGAACTCGCCGAACCGGTCGGCGTTGACCGTCACGCTGCCCGACGGCCGGCCATCGGGCTGGATGACCGGGCCGCCACCGTTGAAGTCGGGTGGCGTGGGTGGGTCGGTCGGCGTCTCGGTGTCGTCGTTCGGCAGCTGCCGCGCGCGCGTGTCGGGGGCGATTTGGATGCGCGCGCCGGGGAGCCGGACGGTCGAGTCGTCGCCGCGGACGACGATGCCGCTGGCCTTCGACCGGCCGGGCGGGATGCTGCCGCCGGTGAGGCCGCCGCTGCAGCCGATGGCGAGCGCGCAGAGCGTCGCGGCCACCAGGCAGAACAGCGCTCGGGCGGCACTCGCCACGGGTTCCTCCGATCAGTTGCCGCCGGTGCCCTCGTCCAGCGGTGGCCAAGCGGCCCGCTCGCGCAGCGCCACCGCCTCGGCGGTCCGGCCGGCGGCCTGCAGGAGCCTAATCGACTCACGCAGCAGCGTCAAGCGACCCGCCTCCTCGAGCAAGGCCTCGTCGCGACCGGCGGCGACCAGCACCTCGCGCAGGTCGAGCAGCCGGCCCGCCGCGCTCGCCAGTGCGTCGCCTTCGCCGGTCGCCAGGGCCACGGCCAACTGCGTCTCGAACGCACCCGTCTCGTCGGCCAGGCGCCGCGCCAGGGCGAGGTTCTCGTCACCGCCCAGGGCCAAAGCCGCCTCGGCCTGGAGGCGCCGCGCGCCAATCTCGTCGGCCGTGGCGGCGACGCGGCGCAGTTCGGCCTCGGCACCGGCGGCGCCGCCGGCGCGCAGGGCCAGCGCGAGGCAGAGCCGCAGCGAGGCCTCGAGCTTGACCAACCGATGCCCACCGGCGGCCGCGGCGCCCTGCCGCGCGTGGTAGAGCGCCTCCTGCGCGTCGCCCGCGCGACGGTAGGTCTCGCTCAGCGCCTGGTGAGCCAGGATCTCGCCGCGCACCGAGCCCAGCGCCAGCGCCGCGGCGAGCGCATCCTTGCCCGCTGCCCGGGCCTGATCCCACAGGCCGAGCGCGCCGAGCAGCTCGGCCCAGCCGGCGCCGGCGGTCGCCAGACGCTCGCGATCGCCGGTCAAACGCGCCAACCGGAGCGCATCTTCGAACGCTTCGAGCGCCGCGACCCAATGGCCCAGGTACCGCTCGGCGCAGGCCAGGTTGAGCCGCGCCTCGACCACCTGGGTGACCGCGGCCTGCTCTTCGGCCAGGGGCAGGCAGCGCCGGGCGGCGGCCGCGGCGGCGGCGAAATCGTCGTGGAGCAGGTAGACGTTGGCCGTCGCGGCGCAGAGGTAAAGCTCGGCCA
Source organism: uncultured Fimbriimonadaceae bacterium (assembly GCA_964405335.1). GTDB lineage: Bacteria > Armatimonadota > UBA10988 > UBA10988 > UBA10988 > CAYONP01. The sequence continues at coordinate 2,513 of CAYONP010000129.1, read as the reverse complement.
GGCCGCGCTCGGCAGAGTCGTCGGGCAGCGCCGCCTCGGCGGCCTCGAGCTCGGCCAGCGCCTCCTCGCCGCGGCCGAGGGCCTCGAAGACATCGGCCCGGCCGAGCCGGCCGCGCCAGAGGTCGGCCGGGTCAGCGGAATCGAGCACCGCCTCGAACTCGGCCAGCGCCCGATCCCGCTCACCCAGGCCGGCCAACGCGCCCCCTAACGTCTGGCGCGCGGCCCGTTCCCGGTCGTACGCTTGCTGCTCGCGAAACCCCGCCGTCGCTTCGCTCAGCGCCGCCCGCGCCGCCTCGTAGTCGCCCAGGGCGTAGCAGGCGTTGCCGAGTTTGAACTGCGCCTCGGCCAGCCGTCGCGGATCGCCCAGGTCGCGGCTTCGCTCGACCAACCGCTCGCACACCCGCCGCAGCGCGGCGAAGTCGGGACCCGACTCGTGGGCCGCGGCGAGGGCCAGCAGCGCATCGGCCTGCTCGGCCGAGCGGCCGCGTTCATGGGCTAGCTTCTCGGCCTCAAACTCGCGGTGCAGGCGGGCGGTCTCGGCCTCGGCCGCCGCGGCCGACTCGGGCTCATCGCTGTAGAACCAGGCCAGCGGCTTGCCGCACAGCTCGGCAATGGCCTGCACCCGGTCGGGTTGGGCCAGGACCTGGCCGGCGAGGTATTGGTAGACGAGCGCGCGGGAGCAACCGATCTCACGCGCCAGGGCAGCGGCGGACAGGCCGGCGTCGTCCAACGCCGCCTGAATGCGCCGCCCTTGCTCGCGCCGCCCCTCGGCGCGCCGGAGGTCCACCGCCAGCTCCTCGCCTGCCCAGTCTGGTTAACGACACGCGGCGGCCTGATGTCCAGGCCGCCGCGCGTCGCAAGCTGTCCGGCCAGAAGCCACCAGAAAGGCGAGGGCCGACGCTCCCCAGGTCAGCCGTTCGCCATCCGCCGGCCTGCGACCGGACCGGTACGTCCCCCGTGGGACGTTCGAAACGCGAGCCGTCACCAGGGCAGAGCCCCGGCCGTTCGGGCCAAGTCCGTTATACCAAGCCTCGGTAGCCATGCACGCCCACGTCATGACCGCCTCCAGCCCGGCCGCGCGGTGCCCGAACCGCTCCCGTTCCGTCACCACAGAGTGTGTAGCCAGACTAGACGGATGTCAAGCCATGCTGATGTGAACTTTTTGTGACAAGCCCACGGCATCCGATCACAAGCCTGCCGGTGAGCTGTCAGTGGGGTTGGACCGGCCGATGGTCACCGCCGCAGCTCGCAACGATCGACGATGGAGCGCCTTGACGGCGAGCCGGGGAGCGGCGATGATTACATGTAATCATGGAGTCTACCACGAAGCCCACCAGCAGTGCGCTGAGCCGCCTTCGCGCCGCGCGCGGCCTGATCTCCGCCGGCGAGGCGGGTGCGCTGGCCGGCTTGTTCCGTGAGCTTGCCAACCCGACTCGGCTGCGCATGCTCCAGGCGATGATGGATTCCGCCGAGCTGTCGGTCGGCGATCTGGCGGAGGTGAGCGAGGCCAGCTACCAGTCGACGTCGAATCACCTCCAGCGCTTGACCGATCGTGGCATCGTCGGGTCACGGCGCGAGGGACCGTTCGTTTACTACCGGATTATCGACTCCACGGTACCGGAGTTGGTCCGACATGCCCGCAGCATCGCCGGTGAGGTCGACCGACCCGAGCCGTGAGCAGCAACGCCGCGCGCCTGCGGATCGATCTCACGACGATGGCTATCGCAGGTCAAGCCACCGCCCCCGAGCTGAAGCTGTTGGCCATGCAGCACCTCGTCGCTGACTAGCGGCGGTCCGGCGGGATGCGACGTTGCGTCCGGAGCGGCAGCGGGAGGCGGCCGCCGCGGCGGGGCCGTGCCATGCGAGCCAGGTCCGAGCGGCGTGACCGCGCCGCCTGGTCGCCGGTCTGCAGCCAGGCGTGCCGGCCGAGCCGACTGCGAAGTGCCAACCTCAGCCCAACGCGGCCTGCGCGGCCTTGTGGGTATCGCACGCCGTCACGGCGGAGGTAGGAGCGCTGCGGCATGGAATCCATGATTACATGTAATGATGGGCTCTGCAGTCTTGCCAGGACGAAGCGTGCGTCGGCACATGCCGTCGCGTACGCAGTGCTTGTCCTGGCCGACAGCGACGCGCCGGCCGCGGCCAAACGCAGACCGCGCGGACTCGCGGCCAGGACCGGCAGTCACGATGGACGTGGTACCGGCGTGGACGATAGTCCAGCATTACATGTAACGATGGATTCCGCCCAATTGGTGGGATCACGCCCCGATCGGCGTCCGCCGCCTCGCCGGCAGCGCCCGACGGGCTGCGACGGCAGCGGCGCTGTGCGGTAGGCGGTTGCGTCGAGTCGTGAGCTCAGCCCCGTGAGACGGTGAGCTCTCCGCCAGGATTCTCGCGTGACGAGAGACCGAACCGACCACGACGGGCCGGCATGCGCCGAACGCTGCCTGAGCGGCTCGAGGTGCGAGGTTCGCCGGACCAGCGACAGCGCGCTGTCGTGAGGAGTCAAGCAT
>CAYONP010000128.1:8553-13613 GCA_964405335.1 uncultured Fimbriimonadaceae bacterium | reverse complement strand
ATCTGCTCGTCGGTGAGCTGCCGCTCGAAGCTCCGGAAGCCGGCCAGGCGGTAGCCGTGCAGCTCGGCCAAGGCGGCGATCTCGTCGACCTTGCGCGGGTCTAGTTCGCGGCCGAGGCTGTAGCTCTCGAACCGCCCGGTCATGGCCAGCAGCGAGGTCTCGGCCATGCAGGCGTAAGCCAGGCCGGGTGGGAAGCCGAAGTTGAAGTTGAACGCGGGCTCGCCCGGCGGCCGCACCACGCCGCCCTCGATGACCAGCACGTCGTCACGCTGCGCGGCGACCTCGCGCGAGACGTCGCGCGGACGCGCCACGTCGCAGACCACCGCGCCGGACTTGAGGTGATGCGGCTTGACCAGCGTCTCCTGCGCGGCGCTGACGCAGATCACGATGTCGGCGGTCGGCAGCGCCGTGTCGAGGTCGGTCGAGACACAGACCGCCGCCCGGCCGCAGGCGCAGACCTCCTCGGCCACCTGCTCGCCCCGCGCGCGGTCGCGGACGATCAACGCCACCTCGGCGCAGTCGCGGGCCATGATGCCACCGCAGACGCGGCCGATGCTGCCCGTCGCGCCGAGGATGGCGACCCGCGCGGCGGCGAGGTCGATGCCCATCATCGCGGCCGCCTTCTTGGCGCCTTCGACCGCTGTCGCCACGGTGTAGCTGTTGCCCGTGGTGACCGCGATGTCGACCTGATCGTTGACCGTGATTCCGGCGTCGCCGACGACCGAGGTCATCGCCCCGAGCCCGACCACCGAGGCGCCCTCGCGCTGCGCCACCCGGGCCGATTCGACGATCACCGGCAGCGTCTTCGCCGTCGGCCAGTCGACCAACTGGCGGGTGGTCAGCGGACAGGCGATGAAGCAACCGCTGACCTCGCTGCCATCGTGCGCCGAGCGGATGCCGGTGATTTCGGAGACTGGCTTCGGCTTGACCACCCGCGCGGTGGCGAGTTCGACCAGCCAGTCGGGCAGCTTGGCCGCGATCGGGTAGCGGCGGGCGATATCGGCCACCGAGATGGGATGGATGATGAAGGCAAAGCGGTTCATGGAGCGAGCAACCCCGCGGCGGTGGTCTCCTGCAGCCGTTCGATCGACGGCTCCCAACCGACCTCGTCGAGCATGTTCATCAGCCGTTCGGCGGGCAGGGGCTCGCGGCTCCCGGCCAGCGCGGTGAGCATCGCCTCCATCACGTTGGTGCCGAAGCTCCGGCCGTCGATCCGCGGCGTGGTGGTGACCAGCAGCGCCGCACCGCGTTCGCGCAGCAGGCGCACATCGTCCTCGGTGGTGGTGTTGGTCAAGATGGTCTTGCCGTCCAGGGCCGGCGGCATGAAGCGGCGGATGAAGTGAAAGTCGCCGGCGATGATGTCGGCCGCGGCGAAGTACCGCCCGTGGCGCGGCGTCTGCCCCTCTTGTTTGGCGCCGGTGGGATAAGCGCGGAACGGCAGGCGAACCATGACCGGCAGCACCAGCCGGGCGAGCCGCTCGAGCAGCGCCAGCCGGCGCAGCGCGATGGGCAGGCCGAGGGCGAAGATCAGGTCGCCAAAGACCACCCCCGCGCAGCGTTCGGCCAGTGCCTCGGCCATGCCCCAGCGGTCGACCCCGCTGACCAGCAGCGCCTGCCGGCCGCCGCACGGCACGATGCCCGAGTCGTCGAGCCGGCGGATCAGCGCGGCTTCGAGCGTGTTCTTCAGCCCGCTGCCGTCGACCACGGGGGTCCGGCTCGCCGCGGCGGCCAGGCGTTGCGCGTCGCGGATGGCGTACCGCCGGCGCCCGGCCTGCAGCCACAGGTCGATGCCGCCGAGCCCGATGGCGTCGGCCACGCCGTCATGCGCGGCGATGCGCTCGACGGCGCGGTCGAGGTCGCCGTCGACGCCGATGCGCTCGAGCAGCACCTGGCGGCCGGCATAGGCAAACTCGACCTGCTTGTCGCGCTGCGACGAGCCGAGGCTGACGCTGACGACGTGGAGCCGCCGGTCAGTCATTCAGCTCCTCCTCCAGTCGCTGCGTCGAGCGGCCGGTCAGCCGCGACTGGCGCGGCTGCTCGCGCGGCATCAGCTCACTGAAGGTGTAGGTCAGCAGGCCGGTCTCGTCGTCGACCTCCATGCTGCAGGCGCCGACGGTGTGGAGCTCGTCCAGCGCCTGCTTCGCCTCGCGGATGTTCATCTGCGTGACCAGCGCCAACTCACTCGGCGTCAGCACGCCGTCGCGGTCGGCCGCCGCCTGGAGCACGAATCGCTCGCGCTCCTCCTGTGACCGCGGCTTGCGCGTGGCATACTCCTTGCCCGGCGCCTGCCGCTGCCGGGCCACCGGCTCCTGCGCGTCGGCCAGGTCGATGTTCACCGGCCGCGCCGTCGGCACGTCGACGCCGGGCGTGCGGCTCGAGAACCGCCGCTCGACCACCACGTTGCCCGCCGGGCCGTGCACCACGGTAGTGGTCACCACGCTGCTCGAGGCGGTGAAGGTCCCCGCCACGCGGTTGTAGCGCCGGTCGAACTCGGCGCTCGACATGGCCAGGAAGCTTATGCCCTCGATCACGCTGATGATCCAGAACACGGGCAACAGGCCGAGGAACAGGGAGAAGAACGGATAGGCGCAGCCGCCGGGCTGTTCGAGGTACCACTTGTGCGCCCCGAACGGCCCGAGGAAAAAGGCCAGCAGCGCGGCGGTCGTTTTGTCCTTCACCGGTTCAGCCCTCCGCCCGCAGCTCGGCGCGATAGGTTTCGAGCAACTCGACCAGGTGCTCCCAGCACGCCGCGCGGCAGAGCCGGTCGCGCCACTGCTTGGCCCGCGGCAGCCCATGAATGTACCACGCCGCGTGCTTGCGCATCTCCTGGCCGGTCAGATGTGCGCCCTTGTAGGCCAGCATCAGCCGGCCGTGACGCAGCGCCGTGGCAATCCGCTGCTCAAACGTCGGCTCCGGCGGCAGAATGCCCGTCGCCAGGTAACTAATCGTGCGCGAGAAGATCCACGGATTGCCCTGCGACGCCCGGCCGATCATCACCGCGTCGCAGCCGGTGCGCGCGAACATCGCCGCCGCGTCCTCGGGCGTGCGCACGTCGCCGTTGCCGATCACCGGCAGGTCGACCGCCGCCTTTACCTCGCCGATGGCGTCCCAGTCGGCCCGGCCGGTGTAGGCCTGCCGCGCCGTGCGGCCGTGGACGGCAATCGCCTGGGCGCCGGCCTCCTGCGCGGCGCGGGCCACCGCCACCGCGTTGCGCTGCGAGTCGTCCCAGCCGAGGCGGATCTTGACCGTCACCGGGATGCTCACCGCGGCGACCATCGCAGCGACGATCTGGCTGATGGTCCGCGGCGTGCGCAGCAAGCAGGCGCCGGCGCCGTTGCGGACGATCTTCTTCACGCTGCAGCCGAGGTTGAAATCGAGAAGGTCGGCTCCGCGCTGCTCGACCTGCCGGGCGGCGACCGCCATCTTCGCCGGGTCGCTGCCGAAAATCTGGCTCGAGACCGGCCGCTCGGCTTCGTCGAAGAGCAGCATGTCCATCGTCTTGGCGTTGCCATGGAAGACGCCGTAGCCGCTGATGAACTCGTTGCAGACCAGCCCGGCGCCGTGCTCCTTGGCGATCAGGCGGTAAGGCAGGTTGGTCACCCCCGACATCGGCGCGAGGATCAGCGGCGGGTCGATCACCACCGGTCCGATGCGCAGCGGCGCGGGCATGGCGCGAGGCGGGGCTGGCTCGCAAGTGGCCGTCATGTCAGGTCGGGATCGAGGTCACGGCGACGCGCCAGCCGTCGCGCCAGACGAGCAGCGTCATGTAGTGCCCACCGAACTCGTCGCCCTGCACGTGCGCGCTGAAGTCGTAGATGGCCAGGCAGGTCTCGCGGCCGAGCCATTCGAGCCGCAGCCGCTCGATCCGGTAGTCGGCCTGGTCGCGGGCCATCGGTTGGCTGAACAGCCGGGCCAGCGCCGGCCAGTCGCGCTGCTCGAACGAGAACCGGCCGCCCGCCTCGCCCTCGGGCGTCTGCTCGATGAAGGTCAGCGGGAAGTCGATCTGCGCGCGGAAGAGCTCCACGTCCTGGCCGATGAATCCGCTCCAGAACCCCTCCAGCGTCTCGCGCACCGGCGCCTCGCGCTGCTCGGGGCCCTCGCGCGGCTCGGGCTCCTCGGCGGCGGCGACCAGCAACCACAGGCATGGCGCGGCGATGAAGAGCAGCTTGCGCATCATCCTCTCTCCGCGGCGAGCCGTAATCCGTGCAGCACCAGATCGGGCTCGACCCACCCGAACAGCCCCGGCTCGGCCCGCGCCACCAACTCAGCCCATCCGCCCGTGCCGACCAACGGTGCCTCGGCGCCGAGCTCGGCCCGCATCCGCCGCGCCAGTCCGGCAATCGCCTCGAGATGACCGACCAGCAGGCCCACGTCGAGCGCCTCGCCGGTGCACCGGCCCAGCGCGCCGGCCGGCGGCTCCAACCGCGCCGGCGGCAACTGCGCCGCGGCCGCCGCCAGCGCGTCGCGCGCGGTGCCCAGCCCGCACAGGATGGCCCCGCCGCGGAAGGCTCCCTCGGCATCCACCGCGTCGAGCGACGTCGCGGTGCCCAGGTCGGCGACCAGGACCGGTGCGCCATATCGCTCACGGGCCGCCAGCGCCGCCAGCAGCCGGTCGATGCCGAGACTCTCGGGCGGCTGGTAGCAGACCGGCATCAGCTCGGCGCCCGGGCCGATCAGCTCCAGTTCGAGGCCGACCGACCGCGCCGCGGCCAACCAACCGTCGGCCAGGCCCGGGACCACCGTCGCGGCGACCAGCCGCTCGACCGGCCCGTCGGCCAGCCACTCGGCCAGCCGCTCGGCCGGTGGGTCGGTGACCGGCACGGTCCACCGTCGCCGCAGCTCGTGGCCGTCGAACCGGCCCGCCTTGACGTTGGAATTGCCGATGTCCAACGTCAGCATCATGCCGCGAGTATACCGCTCGCCGGGCGGTGTCGTCAACGCGCGGGGCGGCGACGCCGGCGCTCCGGGGCGCGCGCGGCCGGCCGAAGGTAGCGCGCTTTCGCCGAAAGCGCTGCCTGCATCGTCGCTTCGCCGGTTACCAACCGGCGCCACGGCGCATC
>CAYONP010000128.1:0-8292 GCA_964405335.1 uncultured Fimbriimonadaceae bacterium | reverse complement strand
GCCCGGCGGGCGGGGACGCCCGCGCTCCGTGGCCTTCGCCTCCCGGCGGCCTCACCGCCGTAGCGCCGGTTGTCAACCGGCGGCCCACGTCGTCGCATCGCCGGTTACCAACCGGCGCCACGGCGCATCGGCCTCGCCCGGCGGGCGGGGACGCCCGCGCTCCGTGGCCTTCGCCTCCCGGCGGCCTCACTGTCGTAGCGCCGGTTGCCTCCCGGCGGCCCACGTCCTCGCATCGCCGGTTACCAACCGGCGCCACGGCGCTTCAGCCTCGCCGCCGCCGAGCCCGCCGTTGACGCCGACCGCCGAGCGTGGTTCCCTCTGGCCGGAGCCGGCCATGCGCCTTGCCTTCATGACCTTCGCCTGTCCCGGCTGGTCGCTCGACCAGGTGCTCGACGCCGCGGCGCGGTATGGCTACGACGGCCTCGAGCCGCGGCTCGACTCGGGCCACGCCCACGGCCTCGAAGTCGGGCTGGGTAGCGGCGAGCGGGTCGAACTGCGGAGGCGCATCGAGGACTCCGGCACCGCGCTCTGCTGCCTGGCCACCAGCCTGCAGGTCATCCAGCCCGGACCGGGCGGCGTGGGGCGACTGCTGGTCGAGTCGATGGCCCGCATCGTCCTCGCCGCCGACCTCGGCGCGCCGGCGCTACGCGTCTTCGGCGGGCCGATTCACGACGGTGTGCCGCGCGACGAGGCGCTCAACGGTGCCGTCGACAACCTGCGAGCCATTGGTGATGCGGCGGCGCAGCACGGGGTCGAGCTGTGGCTCGAGACCCATGACACGCTCAGCCTCGGCGTCGAATGCGCGGCGCTGACCGCGGCCTGCGACCACCCGGCGGTGGGCGTCAACTGGGATGTGATGCACCCCTATCGGCTGGGCGAGCCGCTGGCGACGACCATCGCCGCGCTGCGCGGTCGCATCCGACACTGCCACTGGCACGATGCGCTGGCACAGCCGGGCCGGCCGGCGATCACGCGCTTCGGCGAGGGCGAGCTGCCGCTGCCGGCGATGATCGAGGCGCTGCGGGCCGAGGGCTACACCGGCTACCTGTCGGGCGAGTGGTTCGGCGAGCAGCTCGGCGCCACGCCCGACGAGGCACTGGCGCACTATGCCACGGCAACCCGCGAGCTACTGGCTACGCCGCGCTGAGGCGTTCGATGGTGGCGAGCGTCTCGTCGATGTGGGCCGTCGATTCGAAGCCGATGATCATCGCATCGATGCACCGCTCGGCGAGCACGAAGCGGAGGCTGGCCTCGCGCTCGGCCGCGTCACGGAAGGCGCCCTCGCCGTAGATCTTCATCCCGATCACGCCCTTGCCCGCCTCGCGCATGTGGCGGAGCAGGGCGGCGATGTCAGCCGGCGCGCCGTCCATCTTCTCGCCGCGGTGGTTGATCCGGGCGAGCTGGATGTCGGCCCAGTCGGCCGCCAGATTGGCCTCGAGCGCGGAGCGGCTGTGGCAGCTCGTGCCCACCGCGCGCACCTTGCCGGCCGCCTTGAGCGCGTCGAGCTGGTCCATCATCGGCCGCAGATCGGTCGTCCAGTCGCCGGCGGTGGTGCAGTGGAGCAGCACCGAATCGATGTACTCGACACCCATCTCGCCGAGGAAGCGGTCGACCGCCTGGGTTGCATCACGGCTCGGCTGCGGCAGGCCACCGCGGGCGAACCAGATCTTCGACTGGATGGTCAACCGCTCGCGCGGCACGGCGCGGAGGATGTTCTGGATGTACGGGTGCGTGCCGTACAGCTCGGCGACGTCGATCAGGGTCACGCCGCGGTCGATCCCGTGGCGCAGGATCTTCTCGAACTCGACATAGCCCATGCGCGTCGCGTTCGAGCTGCCGTTCCAGCCGTGTACCCCTGTGCCGAGGCCGACGAAACTGGCCTCGACGCCGCTCCGACCGAGGGTCACGCGCTCGGCCGCCGAGGTCACCGGACGCTGCGCCGCAGCCTGCTTTGCCACCGTCATCGCCATGCCGGCCCCCGCCATCATCGAACCCACGAATCGCCGCCGGTCCATCGCCACAGCAGACTCCCACCTCCATTCTAACCCGCCAGACGCATCGACCACGGGGTCAGATCCAGATATGCAGCTACTGGTTACAGTCGCGCCCCAGCATCGTAACCAAACAGGCGATATCGAGACCTGACCCCGATGACATCTCGGGGTCAGGTCTCGTTGTCACTCGATCGGTTACGCGAATGGCGCATCGGCGTTACAATGAGGGTGATCAAGAGACCTGACCCCTTGGTGGTGACCGATCAGGGTGTTGGCGTCATCTTGGCCGGCGGAGCTTGACTGATGAGCCGACTCCTCTGCCTGCTGGCCGCAGTGATGCCGGTCTTCGCCGCGCCCGAGTTGACGGTCATCCGCACCGAGCCGTCGGCGCACCTGGCCGAGCCGGGCGTCCACCTCGCGCCCTATCTCCAGGCGGTCGGCCGCGACCGCGCCGCCATCCTGTGCGAGACGCTGGCCGACAGCACGCTGCAGTTCACGCTCAGCGGCCCCGGCGGCGAGGCGACGGTGACCAGCGGGCCGGTGCGCCTGCACGAAGTCGAGGCGACCGGGCTGGAGCCGGCGAGTGAGTACACCTACACCGTGCGGCGCGGCGAGACGGTGCTGGGCGAGGGGAGCTTCCACACCTGGCCGGCGAACGATGACGAGATCCGTTTCCTGGTCTACGGCGACACCCGCACGCGGCCTGACGAGCACCACAAGATCGCCGCGGCGATGGCCGAGGCATTGCGGCCCGAGCACCGCTTCGTGCTCCATTCGGGCGACCTGGTCGCCGACGGACGGGTTTGGGAGCAGTGGAAGACGCAGTTCTTCGAGCCGGCCAACGTGCTCTTCTCGAAGGTCGCCGTGCTGCCCTGTCCGGGCAACCACGAGCGCGGCTCGGAGCTGTTCAGGGAGTACTTCCGCCTGCCCGACCCGGAGTGGTACTGGGCGCTCGACGTCGGCCCGCTGCACCTCGTCGCGCTCGACCTCTACCGCGAGCTGAGCCCCGACAACGAAAACTGGCGCGAGACGCCGCAGGGCGCCTGGCTGGTCGACAACCTGGCCAGCGAGCGGCCGTGGAAGCTGCTCATGCTGCACACGCCGATCTGGAGCCTCGGCCCGCACGGCCGCGCCCGTGACGACGGCCTGCCGCGCGAGGACCCCATGCGGTTCGCGCGGATCAACCTCATGCCACTGCTGATCGAGGCCGGCTACCGGCTCGTGATCAGCGGCCATGACCATGTCTATGAGCGCAGCCTGGTCGACGGCATCACGCTGATCACCAGCGGCGGCGGCGGCGCGCCGACCTATGACCGCGGGCCGGACGAGCAGAACCCGCACAGCCAGGTGTTCCAGAGCGTGACCCACTACTGCGACGTCACCGTCACCGCCGACCGGATCCACATCGTGGTCATCAACGGCGACGGTGAGACGATCGACGAACTGACCTTGACTCGCTGAACGGCGGCATCAAGGGGCAGTTGTCTCAGACGTCGCTGAGCGCGACCCGGGCGCCGCCGTTCTCGTGGCTGGTGATGATCGCCTGGATCGTAGCCAGGATGTGGAGGTTCTGCCGGCCCGAGATGCCCGGCTCCAGACCCTCCTGGATGTAGGCGCGGAGGGCGTTCATCACCCCTTGCTCGCTGGCCGGCGCGGGGGCGATCGGCAGCTCGGTCGACTCGCGGCTGCCGCCCGGCTGGAAGCGCAGGCCGGGCACCGAGTAGAACAGCAGCGTGCCGGCGTCGGTGTGGATTTCGAGGTGCTGGTGGTCGCGCTGGCCGATGTGGGTCAGCTCATAGGTCGCCTGCAGGCCCGAGGCGAACTCGAGCCAGGCGTAGCTGCCGGCCGGGTCGTGGTACTTGCTCCAAGGCGCGCTGAACAGCCGGCCGTTGACCGCCTCGATCGGCCCGAACCAGTCGACGAACAGGTCGAGGTGGTGGCAAGCCATGTCCCACAGCACCGAGGCCGGGTAGTCGAGCGTGCGTGGCTCGGTCCGCCGGCGATGGTGGACATGGTCGAAGAACGCCGGTGTGCCCTGCTCGCCCGCGGCGATGACCTGTTTGATCGCCAGATGCCCGGCGGTGTAGCGGTAGTTCTGCGAGACGCAGAAGCAGACGCCGGCGTCGTCGGCCTCGGCGACCAGCTCGCGGGCGGTGGCCAGTGTCGGCGCCATGCCCTTCTCGACTAGCGTATGCAGCCCGGCGGCGAAGGCCTCGCGGCAGAAGCGCGCGTGGGTCGCCGTCGGCGTGCAGATCACCGCCACGTCGGCCTCGACGGCGGTCGCCGCGGCGGCCACGCTGTCGAAGCAGCGCTCCTCGCCGAGGCCGGTCTTGTCGCGTGCCCGGGCAAGGAAGTCGGGGTTCACGTCGATCAGCGCGACCGAGGTCCAGTGCTGGTCGCCGGCGACGACATCGAGCGGCCAGGCGCCGCGTCCGCCGCAGCCGACGTGGATCACCCGCAACGGCTCGGTCATGACAGCTTCTCCATCGCGGCGATGACGTGCTCGGCGAACTCGGCGGTGCCGGCGGTGCCGCCGGGAAGGTCGCGCGTCCGCTGCTCGGGCACGCTGAGGGCCTCGATCAAGCCGGCGTGGAGCCGGTCGGCGGCGGCGTGCTGTTGCAGGTGGCGGAGCATCATCTCGGCGGCGAGCATCAGTGCGGTGGGGTTGGCCACGCCCTGGCCGGCGATGTCGGGCGCCGAGCCGTGGACCGCCTCGAAGATGGCGTGCTCGCGCCCGAGGTTGGCCCCAGGGCAGAGGCCCAGCCCGCCGACCAGGCCGGCGCACAGGTCGCTGATAATATCGCCGTAGAGGTTGGGCAGCACCAGCACGTCGAACTGCTGCGGGTTCATGACCAGTTGCATGGCCGCGTTGTCGACGATCATCTCGCCGAGCTCGATGTCGTAGAAGTCGCGCGCCCGGTTGCGCACGCAGTCGAGGAACAGCCCGTCGGCGACTTTCATGATGTTCGCCTTGTGCACCGCGGTGACGGTGTGCCGCTGGTGCCGCCGGGCATAGGCGAAGGCGAACTCGGCGATGTTGTCGCAGGCCTTGGCGGTGATCACCTTGACCGAGGTGACCACGCCCTCGGTGACCTCGTGCTCGATGCCGGCGTAAAGGTCTTCGGTGTTCTCGCGCACGACGACCAGGTCGATCACCCCATGCTTGGTCTCAAGCCCCGGCAGCGAGCGCACCGGGCGCAGGTTGGCGAACAGCTTGAAGCGCTTGCGCAGGGTCACGTTGACGCTGGCAAAGCCGCGGCCCACTTGCGTGGTGACCGGCCCCTTGAGCGCCACGCGGTGCGTCTCGATGGCCTGCAGCAGCGGCTCGGGGATCGGCGTGCCGCTCTGCTCGACGGCGGTCTGTCCCGCATCGTGGCGCTGCCAGTCGATACTCGCGCCCGACGCGTCGACGACCCGCTGCGTCGCCGCGCAGATCTCCGGACCGATCCCGTCGCCGGGAATGAGCACCACGGTGGTCATCGCTGGGCTGTCCTTCCTACTCCGGCCTCAACCCTCCACCCGATAGGTGGTCCCCTCCGGTCCATCCTCGAGTCGCACTCCGAGCGCCGCCAGCCGGTCGCGCACCGTGTCGGCCTGGGCGTAGTCGCGTGCCTTGCGGGCCTCGGTGCGCAGTTCGATCAGCAGGCCGATCAGCGCGCCTTCGAGGTTGCCCCCGGCCGTCGGCAGCACCTCCGGCACCAGCCCCAGCACCTCACCGCCATACTCGTCGAACAGGTCATCGATCAGCGCCAGATCGGCCGCGGCGACCTTCTGCCCGCTCTGGAGCAGGCTGTTGCTGGCCCGCGCCAGGTCGAACAGCACCGCCAGCGCCTGTGGGGCGTTGAAGTCGTCATTCATCGCATTGGCGAACCGACCGCGGTAGGTCGCCTCGTCGAGCGTGGCACTGATCGCCGGGTCGCTGGTCGCGCGCCGGACTGCCGCCACGGCGGTGTGCAGCCGTCGTAGCCCGGCCTCGGCCGCCTCCAGGCCCTCGGGTGTGAAGTCGACATCGCTGCGGTAGTGCGAGTTGATCACGTAGAAGCGCAGCACCAGCGGGTCGTACTTGCGGCCGAGCAGCGGATTGACCGGCCAGGCTGGGTCGATGATCTCCTTGATGGTGATGAAGTTGCCCTTCGACTTGCCCATCTTCTCGCCGTTGACGGTGACCATGTGGTTGTGCAGCCAGTACTTGACGAAGCCCTTGCCGGTGGCTCCCTCGCTCTGGCAGATTTCGCACTCGTGGTGCGGGAACTGGTTCTCCAGTCCGCCGCCGTGGATGTCGAACTCCTCGCCGAGGTACTTCATCGACATGGCACTGCATTCGAGGTGCCAGCCGGGGAAGCCCATGCCCCACGGGCTGGGCCACTGCATGATGTGACCCGGCTCGGCGGCCTTCCAGAGCGCGAAGTCGCGCGGGTCGCGCTTCTCCTCGAGCACAGCCACCCGGGCGCCCGCCTGCACCTCTTCAATCTGCCGGCCGCTCAGCTTGCCGTAGTCGGGGAAGCTGGTCACATCGGCATAGACGCTGCCCGAGTCGGTGACGTAGGCATGGCCACGCTCCAGCAGCAGCTTGGCCAGCTCGATCTGCTCGATGATATGGCCGGTGGCGCGGGGCATGATGTCGGGCCGCAGGTTGCCCAGGGCGTCCATGTCGGCCAGGTAGCTGGCGGTGAAGGTCTCGGCCACGGCCATCGGGTGCAGGCCACGCTGCCGCGCCTCGGCGATGACCTTGTCCTCACCCTCGTCGGCGTCGTCGGTCAGGTGCCCCACGTCGGTGATGTTCTGCACATAGCTCACGTCGTAGCCGAGGTAGCGCAGCCAGCGGACGATCACATCGAAGCTGATGTAGCTCTTCGCGTGACCGACATGGGAGTGACCATAAACCGTCGGCCCGCAGACGTAGATGCCGACGCGTCGGCCCTCGGGGTCACGGGGCACGAACGGTTCTTTGGTGCGGGTCAGCGTGTTGTAGATGGTCAGGTTGGGCACCTCTACACTCCCGGTCGCAGCTTGCTGCGGCTCTTCGCCGAGGCGGTCACGAGCGCCCCGCGGCGGACCAGGCTGCGCTCGATCAGCCGCGCGAAGGCGTCGCGATCGGCCGCGCGGACCACCGCCTGCTCGTGCGCCTCCTGCAGCGCCACGGGGTAGCCCCGGCCCTTGGCCACCTGATCGAGCGTCACCGCGTGCAGGCGGTCGAGCCAGCCGGCATGGTCGAGCAGCCAGCGCGGGAACTCGAGCCGGGCCAGCTCGCCGACGTTCAGGTAGCAGAACGCCACGCGCTGGTCGGGCGCGGCATCATAGACGCTGGACCTGCTCAGGAAGACCGCCGAGCGCTGGCCGTATTGTAGCATGGCACCGAACAGGTCGGCGTCGCACAGGCCGGCCGGCGTGCCGCACGGCAGGCGGCCCGCCTCGGCCACGGTCAGGTTGCGCCGGCCCGTCGTCTCGGCCAGCAGCTCGCGCAGGTGCGGGCAGCGGTCACAATTGGTCGGCCGCTGGTCGCACTCGCCGATGCGCAGCAGGTTGACCACGTCGCTCGCGCCGCTGCGGCTGAGGTAACCGGCCATCGGCACGCCGGCCGGCTCGAACGCTGCCAGGGTGGCGAGGTAGCGCCCAAGCCGCGGATCGTCGCCGCCGCGCGCCCACGACCAGGGGATCAACGTGCCGTCGGCCAGGGCCACCGCCGGCCGGTCGCTCGGCTCGCGGGCCAGCTCGAGCAGGGTCTCAAACTCGCGCAGCGCGCGCTCGATCCCAACCTCCTCGGGCGTCACCGCGCGCCGCTCGCCGAGTTCGCCCCGCTGGACCTGCTCCTCGTCGAAGCGGAGTTCGGACCGCGCGCTGAGTGAGGCCCGCGCCCCGGCGCCGTAGTCGAGGGTGACCCGACCGAGGTTGAGCAGGTAGCAGGTCGCCGGGCCGTGCCGATCGGGGAAGATCTGCGAGCCGTCGGCGGCGACGACGCGATGCTCGGCCGGCGGCGCGGGCGGACCGACCACGCGATCGGGCGGCTCGAGCGGCTCGGCGACCAGCCACGAGGTGCGTGCCTCGGCGGCCCGGGCGAGCCAGTCGTCGGCCTCGGCGCCCAAGCGAGCCAGCGCGGCGAGCGCCGCCCGCGCTCGCCGCGCGCGCTCGTCGCGCTCAGCGACGATCCGGTCGGCCATCCGCTCAACCGCCTCGACCAGCGATCCCGATAGAAAGGGGTCAGGAGCCATAGGCGTTAGTTTTCGCCGACATCAGTGGATGGTGCCACTGGCGGCTTGCCCGCCAGTGCTGTCCTGCAGCTCGTCGGCGGCACTGGCGG
>CAYONP010000127.1:0-13786 GCA_964405335.1 uncultured Fimbriimonadaceae bacterium | reverse complement strand
CGGCCACGTCCCCTACTTCAGAGGCCCGGCGGCGCGACTGGTGGCGAGAATGGTGGCATAGCTTTCGGCCCAACGGTCGGGCGGCACCGTCTCGGTGATGCCGAGAATGAACCCGCGCCGGTCGCCGGCCTGCTCGAGCAGCTCGCGCGTCGCCGCGGCGATCCGCTCGGCCGGAGCATGGTGCAGCGAGCCGGGGAAGTTGACCCAGAGCACCTTGCCGGGCCACCGTCGGCGGGCTTCGGCGACCGACAAGTCGCCGTCGGGCGGTGGGGTAAAGGCCTCGATATAGTCGAGCGAGCTGCCGGCAATCAGATCGGCCCAGAGCGCGTTGCCCGCGTCGAGGTGCGAGCCGACCAGCTTGCCCGCCGGCCGCAGCAGCGCGCAGGCCTGTTCGAGGTAGGGCAGCAGATGCTCGGCGAACCGCTCGCGGCCGAGAACCTGCGGCGACGGGTTGCCGCAGACGTTGACCACCTCGGCGCTCGAGGCGGCAACGATGGGCAGCAGCGCGCGCCACTTCGCGGCCAGGCGGTCGATCAGGTCGAGCACCTGGTCGCGCCGCTCGTGCCACTCGATGCTGAACGACTCGGGACCCATGTAGCGGTAGATGATCTGCTGCAGCGGCGAGTATCCGATCGAGGCGCGGCAGTGGCCGTCATCGCCCCACAGTCGCCGCATCGCCTGCAGGCCGCTCTCATCGGCGGTGTAGACCTCGGCGTCGACGAGGGCGCGCAGCGCGGGGTAGTCGGCCGGCGACTTGAACAGATGCTCAAGCGTCCAGACGGTGCCAGGCGCCGGGCGGGTGACGCGCGTCAGCGTGCCGGCCGGGGTCTGGATCCAGGTCCGCTGCAGGGCCACGCCGTCGCGGACGAAGTCGATGGCGCGGTGCGTCACGCCGGGTGTGCTGGTGCGATAGACGTTGCCCGCGCGGACCACGACACAGAGGCCGTCGTCACGCAGCCGTCGCTCGACCGCGCCGCGCGGCAGGTGGTTCTCGTAGACGGCGAACGGCACGAAGTCGACCGGCTCGCCGCGGAGCGCCGCCTCGAGTCGCTCGCGTGGCGTCACACCAGCACCTCGGCCGGCAGAGCGAAGCGGTACCACTCGTCACCGACGCGCCAGGCCAGGCCGTCGGGCAGGCTCGCATCGACCTCCTCGATCACCGGCGCGCCGTGATAGACCTCGAACACGGCGCGGAACCGCCGCGACCGGCCTGACGCGCCGAGGCGGACGGCCAGCCGCCGGTCGATCGCGCCGCTGTCCAGCTCGAACGACCCGTCGCTGGCGATGACCGCACGCAGGCCGAGCCGCTCGGCCGGCCGCCAGCGGGCGTCGACCAGGTCGTCGGCCGAGTCGAGCCGCAGCGGCCCGGCGGCGCTGAACTGCCAGGTGTAGTCGCGCTCGGCCTCGCTCTCGCAGGCGTCGTCGAGCATGATGAATGGCGGCTGGAACCAGACCCGGCGGCGGATCACCCAGCCGTCGCCGCGGAGCACCGCCTCGGCATAGGGCGGCAGCCAGTGCAGCTTGGCCTCGCGCGGCGCCGGCGGCCGGCCGTCGATCAGCAGGTGGTTGCCGCCCGGCGCGACGGCGCCCGCGGCGGCGTGGATGGCCAGGTCGAGCGGGTCGGCCCGCAGGGCCACCCAGAGCTTGGTCTCGCGGTCGCGGAAGATGCCCAGCCGGGCGCCCGGCAGCAGGCTCTGCTTGCGCCGCCGGCGGGCCGGCGCGGGCAGCGTGGCCGGGGCAAAGGCGAGCGCGGTCCAGCCGTCGCGGCCGCCGGCGGCCTGGGCCAGCCGCGCCGCCAGCGGACCGAGCTTGGTCTGGCGCAGCCGGCCGGCGCCATACTCGTAGCAGTGCCGCCAGGCGATCAGGCTGGGCGCCGCGGTCTCGCCGAAGGCGGGCAGGCGCTCGGCGAAGTCGACCAGGCGAGCCGGGGCAATGAGCAGGTCGGTCAGCCGCTCGACGACGACGGGATCCTCGGCCACCGGGTCGGCCAGGGCGCGGGCCAGCTCATACAGGCTGACCAGCGCGCAGAAGGCGGAGAAGTGGTCGGCCAGGTCGCCGCGGAACCAGAGCCCATCTTCGCCGACGCCGCCGAGGAGCTGTCCGGCCAGGCCGTGCTCGCCGTCGAGGCCGGTCTCGATCCAGTCGGTGCGGGCCAGCACGTTGCCGGCCAGGCCGATGCCGGCGGCCGACCAAGGGTCGTCGATGCCGCCGAGCGAGTCGACGAGGCTCGGCACCAGACGCTCGAACAGGCCGGCAATCTGCCGGTGATCGGCTGAGGAGAGGTCGCTGCCGCGGCGCACCAGGTCATAGGCCACGGCGAGCTGGGCGACGGCCAGCCCGTCGGCTTGGTCCAGCTCGGCGGCGCGGCGCAGGCCGTCGGCCACCCAGGCGGCGTAGGCGTCGTCGCCGGTGAGGCGGAAGAGCAGGGCGAGACTGCGCAGCAGCCGGTGCGTGCGCCGGCGACAGAGGGTCGACCAGGCGCGGCGGGCCGGTCCATCGCCGGGCTCGTGTCGGGCGGTGAGCGGGTTCCAGAAGGCCTCGGGCGAGTCGGCCTGCCAGACGAACGGCGTGCCGTCGGCGGCGCGGAAGTCGGCCGGTGAGCCGAGCGGGCCGGCCGGCAGCGCCGGCGCTTCGCGGTCGATCAGGCGGTCGGCCTCGGTGCGCATGGTCTCGAGCAGTCGGGCGGCCCAGGGCTGGGTTTCGAGTCGGCGCTGAATGACGCGCAGCCGCTCGGCGCCGAACACGATGGGCGTCGTCACGTCCTCGATCCAGGGCCCGGCGTCGTCGGCGTCGAGCAGGTTTGGCCGGTACGGCCGCGCGGACGGCAGCATGGCTGCTCCCTCGTGCGGGGGCTTCGCGCGCGGCCGGGCAGCCCCTCCCAACGCACAACCGCCGGCCGTGGCCGGCCGGCGGTGGCGTGGTGGTTGGTGGGCTCAGTCGAACAGGCCGGTCAGACACTGCTTGAACTGCGCGACGGCGATATCGCCGACGCTGTCGACCACCTTGTGCTGCTTGATGAACACGGTGGTGGTCTTCGCCTCGCCGTTGAGCTTCCAGTTCTTCAGCTCCTCGGCGTTGGCGGCCAGGCGGGCCATCGGGGCGGTGATCTCCTGCTGGTGGCACCACTCGCCGAGCGAGCGGAAATCGGCGTCGCCGCCGACGTAGACCAGGGCGGTGTTGAGCCGCCGGTCGCGGAACTGCTTGGCCGATTCGTTGACCGCCAGGACGAGCTTGCGGCTCTCTTCGCTGTCGGCCGAAATGAACGCGACCACCGTCGGCGCGAGGCCGGCGCGGCAGGTGACGCAGAACGAGCCGTCGTCGTCGTTGACCGCGTCGATGTGGATCATCGGCGCATCGCTGCCGGCGGCCGGGCCCGACTCGGCGGCCCACACCGCCACCATCGCCGCCAGACCGAGCGCCGTCGCGAACCAGAGTTTCGATCGCATCGGGAAACCTCCGTGGTGTCGGCCCGACCCCATCCCGGCGACAGGGGCTCCGAACCACGGCGGCCGGCGAGGAGTTCCCGCCACCCCAAACGACGACGGCCGCCGTCCAGTGGACGGGCGGCCGTCGACGCGGGGGATCGGGCAATCAGTCGACGATCTCGCCGAGCTTCTCGCCGAAGGCCTCGGCTTCGAGGTCGGCGACGCTGGCATGGACCTTGTGCTGGCGAACGAAGATCGTGGTCGAGTCGACCTCGGCGTTGACCTTCCACTTCTCCAGCTCGCCCGAGTCGGGGGCCATCACCGCCAGCGGTGCCTTGACCTCCTGCTCGCGCGCCCAGGTGACCAGCGGCGCGACCGCATCCTGGCCGCCGACGATCACGATGCCGGCGTTGAGGTTCTGCTCCTTGTGCGTCTCGGCCGCAGTGTTGATGGCCAGGATCAGCTCGCGGCTGGCCTCGTTGTCGGTGCCGATGAAGCTCAGCACCAGCGGAGCCATGCCGGCCTTGCAGGTCACGCAGTATCCACCGCCATCATCGTTGACGGCGTCGAATGGCAGCATCGGCGCGTCGCTCCCGGCAGTCGGACCCGACTCGGCGGCGAACACCGCCACGGCCGCGATGGCCAGGGCAACGAACCAGCACGTCTTGCGCATCAGTACCCTCCACAATCGTGTCGTCGCGAACTCGTGACTCCGGACCCTACCTGCCCATTCTGATGCCGACCGGCCGCCGGTGTCCGGCGGATCGACTCACCGGCGCAAGATCCAGTCGTCGCCCGCGGCTCAGTTGAGGATGGTCCCGACCTGCTGGCCAACGCGATCGGCGGCCAGATCGGCCACGCTGTGATGCACGTCGTGCTCGAGAATGAACACCGTCGTGTTGTTTACCTCGCGGTTCAGCTTCCACGGCCGCAGCGGTTCGGCGCCGGCCGCCAGGCGGGCCAGGGGCAGGGTCATCTGCTGCTGCCGCGCCCAGCCGGCCAGGTTGTCGAAGGCCGCTTGCGCGCCGGTGAAGACCACCGCCCCGTGCAGCTTCTTCGCCTGGTTGGCGCGGACCGACCGATGGACGGCGGAAATCAGCGCCTTGGTCTGGTCGTCATTGCGCGTGGCGAAGATCAGCACGTTCGGCTCTTGTCCGGCTTCGCAGGTGAGGCAGAAGGCGCCGCGCCGGTCGTTGACCGCGTCGACTTCGAGCATCGGCGCGTGGTCGCCGGCGGTCGGCCCGCTGGTCGCCGCCCAGACGGCGGTCAAGGTCAACAACAAGGCGGCCGCGGGCCACCGGTCTGGTCGCATCGTCATCTCCACCGCGTCGTGGCGCGGTTGGCACAAAGGTGCACGACGGGCGCGGCGGTTCCCCGCGCATCGGCCGACAGGAGCCGCGCCCCGGGCGCCGAATGCGCGGCGCGGAGGTTGCCCGGCCCATGGCCGAACGCGAAACCCGGTCCAAAGAAGAGCTCGAGCTGGCCGAGTTCACGGCCATCATGGAGGAGCCCGACTCGTACGAGGACGGGCTCACCTGGGTCGGCCTGGTCGGCGCGGTGTTCGTTGGGTTCATCATGATGCCGGCGAGCATCTACCTCGGCCTGGTGGCCGGCGAGACGATGGGCCCGGCGGCGGTCTGGGTGACCATCATCCTGTTCACCGAGATCGCCAAGCGCTCGTTTGTCCGGCTGCGCCGCCAAGAAGTCTACATGCTGTACTACCTGGCCGGCGGGCTGGTCAGCATGGTCGGCGCGGCGCACCTCTCGGGCGGGCCGTTCGCGCTGCTGATCTGGAATCAGTACCTCGCCCAGTCGCCGGCGGCGTCGAGCTTCGCCGCGCAGATTCCCGGCTGGGTCGCTCCGCCGCTCGGCTCGCCGGCGCTGCTCGAACGGACCTTCATCCACCCCGACTGGTGGCCGGCCATCCTGGTCCTGGTCGCCCGCGAGGTGCTGAGCCGGACGAGTTGGTTCGGCCTCGGTTACGCCCTGTTCCGGGTCACCTGCGACCTCGAGCGGCTGCCCTTCCCGATGGCGCCGGTGGCCGCCCAGGGCGCCATGGCGCTGGCCGAGACGACGGGCAAGGAGGAGAGCTGGCGCTGGCGGGTGTTCAGCTTCACCACCATGCTCGGCGTGCTCTTCGGCGTACTCTATGTCGCCGTGCCGGCGGTCACCGGCCTGGTCCTGGTCCGGCCGCTCTACCTGCTGCCCATCCCCTGGCTCGACTTCACCGCCGCCACCGAGAGCCTCTTCCCAGCCACGCCGCTCGGCATCGGCACCAGCCTGCAGAGCGTGGTGGTCGGCATGGTGCTGCCGTTCTGGGTGGTCGTCGGCACCACCGCCGCCGCGCTCGGCTCGGCGGTGATCAACCCGCTCCTCCACCGCTTCGAGCTGCTGACCACCTGGGAGCCGGGGATGGACACCATCAACACGGCGTTCAGCAACCAGCTCGACTTCTACATCAGTTTCGGCATCGGCACCGGCCTGAGCGTGGCGCTGATCGGCCTCGGGCGGATGATTGCCCAGCGTGCGGCGACCGCCCGCCGCGCCCGAGCCGAGGTGCCGGCCGGCCGCGGCGACGTCGGTGTCGGCGTGGCGCTGACGCTCTACCTGCTCTCAAGCCTGGGCACGATTGCGCTGTGCAAGTATCTGGTGCCCGACTTCCCGCTGCTCATCCTGGTCTTCTTCGGGCTGATCTGGACGCCGTTGAACAGCTACATCAACGCGCGGATGGTTGGTCTGACCGGCCAGTTCGTGCCGTTCCCATTCGTGCTCGAGGCGACCTTCATTCTCTCCGGCTACCGCGGCGCGGCGATTTGGTTCGCACCGATACCGTTCGCCAACTACGGCGCCTATGCGCAGAAGTTCAGGGAGGTGCAGCTCACTGGGACGAAGTTCGGCAGCGTGATCAAAGCCGAGCTGCTGATGTTCTTCCTGCTTTTCGGCTGCAGCCTGCTGTTCTGGCAGTACATCTGGCGGCTCAACCCGATTCCGCACGTGACCTACCCGTACGCGCAGAAGTACTGGGAGTTCACGGCCATGCAACAGGCCTTCTGGATCAGCGCCACGACCGAGGGCAACGAGGTCTTCAAGCAGGCCGTCAAGCTGCCGGTGATCGGCTCGGGGCTCGGCGCCGGGCTCGGCGTCTACGGGCTGTTCAGCCTGCTCGGCTGGCCGGTGCTGTCGATCTACGGGTTCATCCGCGGGCTGGGGCAGATCCCGCACTTCTTCATTCCCGAGTTCGCCGGCGCGCTGATCGGCCGGTACGTGTTTGCCCGGCGCTACGGGGCCGAGACGTGGCGGCGCTACACGCCGGTGGTGGCCGCCGGTTTCGCCTGCGGCATGGGCCTCAGCGCGATGGTCTCGATTGCCGCGGCGCTGATCTTCCAGAGCCTGAAGGAACTGCCGTTCTGAGCGGAGGAAAGGCGACGCTCCGGGCCTATCGCGTCATAATGAGCTAAGCCGGAAAGGGCGGGTAAGGATGCCGAAGTCGAAAGCCGTGGCTGAGCCGAAGCGCGAGAGCCGGGTGGCCCGGGGCCTGGAGGGGATCTACGCCTCCGAAACGGCCCTCAGCCGCGTCGAGGGCGACATCGGGCGGCTCAGCTACTGCGGATACGACATCCGTGATTTGGCCGAGTACAGCACCTTTGAGGAGACCATCTACCTGCTCTGGCACGGCGAGCTGCCGAACGCGCAGCAGTTGGCGCAGTTTCACCGCCTGCTCGCGGCCGAGCGCGAGCTGCCCGTCGGCCTGGTCTACACCATGCGGACGCTGCCGCACAACACCCCGCCGATGGATGCCCTGCGCAGTTGCGTCTCGCTGCTCAGCACGTATGACCCGGACGACCCCGAGGACCGCAGCGACGAGGCGCGCTGGCGGCGGGCGATCCGCATCCAGGCCAAGATGCCGGCGATTGTGGCGACCTACAACCGGCTGCGCACCGGGCACGAGCCGGTGCCGCCCGACTCGAGCCTGAGCCTGGCCGGCAACTTCCTTTACCAGCTCCAGGGCGAGCGGCCCGACGAGATGGACGAGCATGTGTTCGATGTCGGGCTGGTCCTCCACGCCGACCATTCGCTCAACGCCTCGACCTTCGCCGCGCGCGTGGTGGTCAGCACCGAGAGCGACATCTACTCGGCCATCACCGCCGCGATTGGCACGCTCAAGGGGCCGCTGCACGGCGGGGCCAATCAGGAGGTGATCAAGATGCTCCACGAGATTGGCCTGCTCGACCGCTGCGAGCCCTACATCATGCGCAAGCTCGACCGGGGCGAGAAGATCATGGGCTTCGGCCACCGCGTCTATCGCAACGGCGACCCGCGGGCCGATATCCTGCGCGAATACTCGCGGACCATGGGTGAGCGCGCCGGCGACGACACCTGGTACCGCATGTCCAAGCGCATCGAGGAGATTGTCACGCGCGAGAAGGGGCTGCACTGCAACGTCGACTTCTACAGCGCCTCGGTCTACCACACGCTCTCGATTCCGCACGACATCTACACGCCGATCTTCGCTGCCAGCCGAGTCGCCGGGTGGCTCGCCCACGTCATGGAGCAGCTTGGCGACAACCGACTGATCCGCCCGCTGGCCGAGTGGATCGGTCACGAGGCGCGGCCCTACGTGCCGATCGAGCAGCGGTAGCCGGCCATGCGTGAGGAAGTCGGCCTGATCGGTCTGCTCTCGGCCATGGCCCTGGTCGGCTGGTGCCTGCGCGATGTACCCGCGCCGCCGGCAGAGACCGAGGTCAGCCGACTCCGCACGCTGACCATCGAGATCGAGCCGGACGAGCTGGGCCTGCCGCTCTATCCGTCCGGCCGGCCCGGCCGCGCGACGCGCAGCGAGGGCGCCGAGTGGAGCACCGAGCAACTGGTGATCGACTCGCCCGACGAGCTGCCGCGGGTGCTCCGGTTCTATGGCCAGAAGCTGCCCGAGGCGCGGCAATACAGCGCCGGTGAGGGCGTGGTGCTGTCCAACATCCGGCCCGACGGCGCCGACTCGGTGCGCCTCGACCGCGTCGGCGCCGGCACCCGCATCCTCCTTCAGCGGCGGGTCGAGTTGACCGCCGAGGCGCCTGACAAGCCTGGCGGCGAAGACTAGAATGCCTCCAGGCGCGGCCGGCCGGCTGCGCTGGGGGCCGATGATGAGTCTGCGTCGCGGGTTGGAGGGACTGACCGCCCTGCTCCTCGCCATGCTGGTCGCCGCCTGCGGCGACAGCGGGTTCACCGGCGGCGGATTCGTGGTCGTCGGCGACGACCCGGCCGGCGGCACTTGGCGGACCCATGTCGTCTCGTCCGGCGCCGCGATTCCCTGCCCGCCGCCGCCGGCTCTCGGTTCGGCCGCCGGTCAGGCCGAAGCAGCGGCGCTGCTCGACCGCCAGACCGAGCGCACCGCCGCCGAACTCGAACTCGCTCGGCTCTGGCAGGGCGGCGCCTGCACCCGCTGGAACGCCCTGGCGCGCGGGCTGGTTGCCTCGCACAGCACCAACCCGGCCGCCGCCTCGCGGATTTACGCCCTGCTGAGCATCGCGCAATACGACGCACTGGTCTGCTGCCAGAACGAGCGCTACCGCCACGCGCGATCGGCCCCGCGCGATGAGATCGCCGGGCTGCAGCCGGCGTTCGACGTCACCGGGCCAAGCTACCCGGCCGACCACGCCGCCGCGGCGCAGGCGTCGCGCGATCTGCTGGCCGCCGCCTTTCCCGACGCCGGGGCGTCGCTCGACGACCTGCTCGAGCAGCACCTCGACTCGCGGCTGGCCGCCGGCGTGAACCGCGAGTCGGACCTGGTCGAGGGTCGGCGGATTGGTGAGGAGGTGGCGCGGCAGGTGCTCGCCCACGCCGCCGACGACGGCTCGGCCGACGCCGCCCGGCCGGTGCCGATCCCGACCGGCGACGGCTACTGGTACTCGAGCGTCGACCCGCCGGTACCGCCGCTGCTACCCGGCTGGGGTAACGTGCGCGGTTGGTTCATCACCTCGGGCGACCAGTTCCGCGCCCCGCCGCCGCCGGCGTTCGGCTCGGCCGAGTTTGCCGACGGCCTGGCCGAGGTGCGCCGCATTTCGGACACGCGCACGCCCGAGCAGGTGCGCATCGCGCTGTTCTGGGCCGACGGCGCCGGCACCGCCACGCCGCCCGGCCACTGGAACCAGATCGCCTGCGACGAGCTGAGCCGCCGGCGCTACGGCGAGCTGCGCGCGGCGCGTACGCTGGCGCTGCTCAACGCGGCCATGCTCGACGCCGGTATCTGCGTCTGGGACAGCAAGTACGCCTATTGGCTGATGCGACCGTCGCAGGCCGATCCGGCGATCACCACGCCGCCGGGGCTGCCCAACTTCCCGTCCTACACCTCGGGCCACTCGGGCTTCTTCGCCGCCGCGGCGGCCGTCCTGGGCCACCTCTTCCCCGACCTGGCCGACGAGTACCAGGCGATGGCCGAGGAGGCGGCCATTTCGCGGGTCTACGGCGGCATCCACTACGCCTTCGACAGCCATGCCGCGGTCGAGCAGGGCCGGCAGGTCGGCGCCCTGGCGGTGGCCTGGGCCGCGGGCGACGGCGCCGAGTAGCCTACGCGCTCTTCGCCTCGACCTCTTTGATCAGCGCCCGCAGCGCCTCTTCGGGCATGGTCGACGAGTGCCGCTCGGTGGGGAAGCCGCCCGCGGCGACCTCGTCGCGGTAGGCCTCCAGCGCCGTGGCGATGACGCTGCCGAGATCGGCGTACTGCTTGGCGTGGCGCGGCTGGAAGGCGGGGTAGAGCCCGAGCAGGTCGTGCCAGACCTGGATCTGCCCGTCGCAGTCGGGGCCACTGCCGATGCCGACCGTCGGCACCCGCAGCCGGGCGGTGACGATCGCCGCCAGCGGCGCGGGCAGGCACTCCAGCACGATGGCGAAGCAGCCGGCGGTCTGCAGCGCCTCGGCGTCGCGCAAGATCTGCTCGGCCTGCTCGACGGTCTTGCCGCGCACCACCTTGCGCCCGAACAGATGCGCCGACTGGGGCGTGTAGCCAAGGTGGCCCATCACCGGAATGCCGTGCGAGACGAGCAGCGACACGGTCTCGACCCGGTCGACGCCGCCCTCGAGCTTGACCGCCTGCACGCCGGCCGCTTGCAGCAGGCGCCCGGCGGCGCGCAGGCCCTCGGCCGGCGTGGCGTAGGTCATGAACGGCAGATCGGCGACGATCAGCGGCTCGGCGCAGCCGCGGACCACCGCGCGGGCATGGTAGATGATGTCGTCGAGGGTCACCGGCAGCGTGGTGTCGTGGCCCTGCACCACGGTGCCCAGGCTGTCGCCGACGAGCAGCGCGGGCACGCCGGCGCGCTCGGCCAGGCGGGCGCTGGTGTAGTCATAGGCGGTGACCATGACGAACCGCTCGCCGCGGTCAGAGAACCCCTGCAGATCGTGGACGGCCAATCGCATGACAGGCTCCTAGACCCCCGCCGCCAGCGGCTCCAGCACGCTCGGTCGCTCGACGCGAATCGGCTGGTTGCGCTCATCGACAAAGACCAGGCGCGGCGCGAAGCCGGCCAGCTCGCGCTCGTCGAGGTGGGCATAGGCGATGATGATCACCTTGTCGCCCGCCGCGCCGAGCCGGGCCGCCGCGCCGTTGAGGCAGACCGTGCCGCTGCCCCGCGCGCCGGGAATGACATACGTCTCGAGCCGCGAGCCGTTGTTGAGGTTGACCACGTGAACCTGCTCATAGGGCAGCAGGTCGGCCGCCTCGAGCAGGTCCGGGTCGAGCGTCAGGCTGCCGACGTAGTTGAGGTCGGCCTGCGTGATGCTGACCCGGTGGATCTTGGCTCGGCAGAAAGTGCGCCACATCGCCGTCTCTCACAAGTCTCGGCCCAGAAAGACCACCGACGGGTCGTCGGTGCCGGGCAGATAACGGTCACAGAAGCCGCAGATGCGGAAGTCGTTGGTCCGGTAGAACTCGATCAACTCCCCGCGCTGCGGCTCGAAATCCATCAGCACCAGCGCGCCGGCGGACCGGGCCGAGTCGATCAGCGCGTCGAGCAGCAGCCGGCCCTGGCCGTGGCCGCGACGGTCGCGGCGGATGCTCAGGTCCATCACCCAGGCGACCTTGTTCCAACGCCAGATCTGGCAGCCGGCCACGCCAATCACCTCACCGTCATGCACCAGCACGACCCACGCCTCGCCGTCGGACTCGAACCCGGCGCGGAAGGCCTCGGGCGTGCGGCCGGTGGCCGTGATCGCCGAACAGATCGCGGCATCCTCGGCACCCGCGGGCCGGACTTCAACCGCCACGGTATGACCGCCCTTCGCCGAGCCGCTCGAGGTCGGCGGCATAGCGCTCCATCACCCGCGGCTTGGCCACCAGCGCGGGCACCGGCGTG
Organism: uncultured Fimbriimonadaceae bacterium; assembly: GCA_964405335.1. Lineage (GTDB taxonomy): Bacteria > Armatimonadota > UBA10988 > UBA10988 > UBA10988 > CAYONP01. The sequence continues at coordinate 2,016 of CAYONP010000127.1, read as the reverse complement.
GGCCGAAACAGACGCGCCTCGGCCAGGCGGCTCAGGTCGCGCGGGTAGTCGTCGGCCGCCATCGGCTTGCGCGGCAGCACCACGCCGTCGCCGTGCAACTCGTCGCGCACCGCCCGCGCGCGAGCCAGGTCGGCCTCGTGCCAGACCCGCCAGTTGCGCCAATCACGCGGAACGTCGGCCAGCCGACCCTCGGCCAGCCAGCGCAGCAGCGTGTTCTTCGACACGCCGATCTGCTCCGCCACCTCCGCTGTGGTGTACATACCCGCTCCTGCACGACTCGCCGTCAGCCGGGTGCGGTGAGTATACTCACTATACCCACATCATACGGCCATCGGTTCCCCGGCGCAAGGGCCGGCTCGGGGTCAGGTCTCATGATCATGCTGATTATTGCGGTTCTCTGGAGGATCGTTAAGCCATCGCGTGATCATGGGGCCTGACCCCGTTCGGTTCGCACGGCGCGGCGATGGTCGGGGCTTTCGCCGCAAGCGCGGGCCGCTGCCTGCCTGCCGCGGCGGCACGGTGTGTTGGCTCGATTCGTCGCTTTACAGAACCCGCCGCCGGTGGTACCGTAGCGGGTTGAGAAGAGACCAAAGGAGCGCGAAGGATGCTGGAAGCGGCCGAGAAGACGGCCATCATCGAGAAGTTCCAGCGGGACGAGTCCGACAGCGGGTCCCCCGAGGTACAGATTGCGGTTCTGACCGCCCGTATCCAGAAGCTGACCAAGCACCTCCAGGCCTTCCCGAAGGATGTTCACTCGCGACGCGGGCTGTATGGCCTGGTCAGCCGCCGCCGGCGGCTGCTCGGCTACCTGGCCTCACGCGATCGGGAAGCGCAGCGGCGGCTGATCAGCGAGCTGGGATTGCGTGGCTAGCAGCCCGTGCTCGGTCGCTGAGCGCGGGCTGCGGTCCATTGGCCGGGCCCGACCGCCGGAGCAGGGGACGCACGCGCGACGTCTCGCCACACCCCACCGATTTCGCCCCGACGGCCTGATGGCCCCACAACACGAAAGACGACGCACATGAACTCTACCATCGTCACTGCCACCATCGGTGGGCAGGAACTCTCGCTCGAAACCGGCCGACTGGCGAAACAGGCCAACGGGTCGGTGGTGGTCCGCTACGGCGACACCGTGCTGCTCGGCTGCGCCACCATGGGTGGCGTGCGCGAGGGGATCGATTTCTTTCCCTTGACCGTCGACCTCGAGATCAAGACCTACGCCGCGGGGAAGATCCCGGTGACCTTCTTCCGCCGCGAGGGCCGGCCGGGCGACAAGTCGGTGCTCACCGCGCGGATGACCGACCGGCCGCTGCGCCCGCTGTTTCCCAGCGGCATGCGCAACGAGGTGCAGCTCATCCTGACCACCCTCGCCGCCGACGGCGAGAACAGCCCCGACGCGCTCTGCGGCCTGGCCGCCTCGGCGGCGCTGCACCTCTCCGACATCCCGTTCGACGGGCCGGTCGGCTCGGTGCGGGTCGGCTGGATCGACGGGCCGGTGGTCAACCCGACCTATCAGCAGCTTGAGGAGTCGCAGCTCGACCTGATGATCGCCGGCACGGCCGACGCGATCATGATGGTCGAGGCGGGCGCCAACGAGCTCGCGCCGGCCGACCTGCTGACCGCGCTCGAGGCCGGCCATGATGCCATCCGCGAGCTGTGCCGCATCCAAGAGGCGCTGCGTGGTCTGGTCGGCCGCGAGAAGGCGGTGCTCGACCTGGCGCCGGTCGACGAGGAACTGCGCGGCAAGGTGACCGCCCAGATGGCCGGGCCGTGGCGCGAGGCGCTCGGCCGGCCGGGCAAGTCCGATCACTACCAGACGCTGGAGCGACTGACCAACGAGGTGCTCGAGACGCTGCTCGCCGACGAGGCGAACGAGGGCCGCGAGCGGGAGATCAAGGGCTACATCGCCGACTGCGAACGGGATGTCATCCGGCGCATGATCCTCGACGAGGGGATCCGCGCCGACGGCCGCGACACGGTCACCGTGCGGCCGATCTGGTGCGAGGCCGGGACGCTCCC
>CAYONP010000126.1:0-14269 GCA_964405335.1 uncultured Fimbriimonadaceae bacterium | reverse complement strand
GAACGGGCCTTACCTGGGCGGGCGGGGACGCCCGCGCTCCGGACGGACCGCCAGCGTCCCGAGGCCGGCGGCCCGTTCGGCGAACGGGCCCTACCTCGGCGGGCAGGGACGCCCGCGCTCCGGACGGCAGCGGCGATCACTCCTGCCCCAGCCCGTGAATCTCGCGCCACAGCTCGGCGAACATGCGGGCCGAGCCGGGTCCGAACCCGGCGAAATGGTTGTTAAAGAAGGCGAACGTCCGCATCCGCGCCAGCACGGGCAGCAGCGAGTCGACCCAGCCGCGCAGCTCGTGCTCCCGGTCCTCGACCAGTTCGTCATACCGCCGCGATTTGCGCCCGCTGGCGATCAGATGCTCGATCTTCTCGTCGATGCGGCGGTGGTCGCCGAGGAAGCGGACGTAGGCGAACGGGCCCGTCAGCGGGTCGAGCTCGAGCGCCTGCAGCCGGCCCAGGCTGGGCATGGTGTAGTAGGCGGTCAGCGCCAGCGGCACCGCGTGCTCGCGCAGCAGGCCGAGCAGCGGGCGGTCGAGCCACTTGCTGTTGCGCACCTCGACCACCCAGTCGGCAGCGCCGGCCCAGCGGTCGAGCCAGCCAGCCAGGCGGTCGAGGAAGCGCTGGCCGGTCTCATACTCGACCGCATCGCGGCCCTTGGCGACATAGGCGAACTGGAGCAGCAGCGGGCCGCGCCGCTCGCCGAGCCCGCCGGTGACGTCGACGAAGGCGGCCGTCGCGGCGTCGACCTGGTCGAGCTCGCGGTCGTGAGTGATCTCGCGCGGCACCTTGAGCGCGAAAACGAAGCCGTCGGGCGTCTTCGACTTCCAGCTGGCCACCATGCCCGGGCTTGGCATGCCGTAGAAGCTCGAGTCGATCTCGACGGTCGGGAACTGGGTCGAATAGTAGCCGATCCGCTCGCCGGCGGGCAGGTCGACCGGGTAGAAGACGCCCGACCAGTCGTCGCTCGAGAAGCTGCTGGTGCCGACCAGCAGGTTGGCAGGCAGGTCGCAGAGCCAGTCGCTGCGCATCGGCGGCCTCAGAACAGCGACTTCTGCACGCCGTCGACCGGTTCGGCGTCAGCGAACGGATCGTCCTCGTCGGCAGTGAACGGGTCGTCGGGTTGGTCGTCGGCCGGGGCGGCGCCGCGGTCGGGCGTTTGGCGCGGTCCGGCCTTGTCGAGCCCGCCGCGGATCTGCGAGTCGAGCATGTCCAGCGCGTGCAGCGCGTGCGCCTCGGCGGTCTGCGGTTCGCAGGGGGCGCCCCACTCGGGCCGCCCGTGGTGCGCAGCGATACAGTGCAGCAGGTTCTCCTCGTCGGCCCGGGCGAGCTCTCCGCCGGCGGCGCGGAGGCGGGTGATCGCGGCGTGACAGCGGGCCAGCGAGTAAGCCGTGTGGCCGACCTTGGCGTCGAGCGGCAGCCGCTCGGCCGAGGCGAGGTTCATCTTGTAGCAGTCGAGCTTGCCCAGGTCGTGGCAGAGCACCGCGAGCTGTAAGAGTGGGACGTCGAGACCGGGGTAGTGCCGCGCCATCGGCTCGACGTGGGCGAGCATGGTGAGCACATGCCAGGCCAGCCCGCCGCGGCCGGCGTGGTGCCGGCTCTGGGCGGCGGCGTAGGTCCAGAACGGGCCCTCGCGGTCGAACGGATCGCCGCCGAGGCTGTCGACGAAGATGCGCCAGAAGAGCGGCGGCAGGCTCGCCTCGGCGCCGCGCAGGACGGTCTCGAGGCGGTCCATCAGCGCCCGGTCGGTCGGCTCGACCACGCGGTCGAGCACCGGCTGCGCGGGATCGGTCAGCACGCGCAGCTCGCTGACCTTGATCTGCAGCGCCTGCTGGTACTCCTGCACGTCGCCGGTGAGCAGCGCGACGGCGCCCTTCTCCTCGTCGCGCAGCTCGTAATCCCAGCGGATGCCCGGCACCGTGCCGCTGCGGTCCTTGAACTGGTAGCGGGCAAACGGCCGCTCGGTGCGGGCGACGTGGCGCGTGGCCTCAATCACGCTGACCGGTACGTCGGCGATGCGCTCGCCCGATTTGAACTGGTCGATGGACGGTCCGAACTGCGACATGAAGACTCCTCAGCGCGCCGGGGAGTCGGTTACCCCACCGCGGCGGAGCTTCCTGCCTGGCCGGGCCGACGTCGCGCCGGCGCCGACCCGTCGCCGCAGCAGCAGCAAGCCGTAGAGCGCCGCCAGCCCCACCCAGGCCATGCCGGACGAGTCCTCGCGCCGTGCGGCATCATGCTCCTGCCAGAAACAGAGCACGGCCAGCGGCAAGATCAGGCCGCTCAGCAGCGCGGCGCTGTGCCGCGGGCTCCAACCGCCCTCGATGCGCCGCGCCGTGCGGCCGGCCAGACCGAACAGGACCATCAGGCCGAGGAAGAAGACCGGCGTGGCGGGCACCTGGGCATCGGGCAGGATTAGCGCCGCCAGCAGGCCGGCAACCACGACCAACGCGGTCTGGACCAGCACCCGCCAGGGCGGCAGCGGCCTCGCCGGGCGGACCGCCGGCCGCGGTGCCCGGGCGCGCCAGACGAGCAGCGCGATCAGCGCCGCCTGCCAGAGCAGCGCCCGCGGCGCGACCGGCTCGGCCCGCACGACGGCGGCGGCAATCACCACGGCGGCCAGCCCGAAGCCGACCAGTCCCAGCGACGGTCGGTCGAGCCAGACCCGCCCGCGGGCGGCGGGGAACCACAGCTCGGCGGCCAGCAGCGGCGCGACGACGCCGAGCATGACGTGGTGCGCAATGACCATCAGCGCCCACAGCCAGTTGGCGCCGAAGACCCGACCGTAGTGCGCGTAGGGCCCGATGTCGACCCAGTCGGGACTGGTCAGGCTGCCCGAGCCGAAGCCCTCGGCGACGATGGTGAAGGCAACGGCGTAGAGCACGATCGCCCGCCAGCCACCGCGCCGGCGCGTGGCCAGCTCGTGGCAGAGCAGTGCGCCGCAGCCGTAGAGCGGGACGGTGAGGAGCAGGTGGACCGGGTGGAAGAACTCGCTCGGCGGCAGCGAGCCGGTGAGCAGCTCGGCCAGCAGCGGTGCGAGCACGAACGCCGTGGCGGTCGCGGCGCGCGCGGCTTGGTCGCCGGCGGTCGGCTCGGGGCGCTCCATGCTGGCTCCGGTCATGATTCGATACACTGCGCTGGCCGGCGCGGTTTCGGCCGGCCGGCGGACGGGCACGAATCGTGGTACCGTGGAAAGGCCCGTCGCCGAGGGAGCCATGACCGAGCAGGAGACGCACCCAGCCCAGCCGTGGCGACGCCGGCGCGGCTGGTGGCTGGCCCTGGCCGCGCTCAACCTGGCCGGCCTGCTCGCCGGCTGGTGGATCCACACCCTCGACGATCGGCTGGCCCGCCAAACCGTGCGCCTGATTGGCGCCGACCGCTACCTCGCCGGCACGGTCGCCTCGCTGCGGGTCATCGTCACCGATGGCGGCGGACCGCTGGCCGAGGCTCGGATCGACTGCCGCTTCGCCCGCGGCGGCGGCTACGAGGGCGTGACCGATGCCTCGGGCACCGCCGAGGTGACCCTTGCCGTGCCGGCGGAGACCGGTCCCGATACGCTCCACGTCACCGTCCGCTCGCCCCGCGGGGTGACCCGGCTGCACCGGCCGGTGAGCATCGAGCGCCGCCTGCGCGGCCTGCTCTCGTGCGACAAGCCGCGCTACCAGCCGGGTCAGGTGGTCCACCTCCGCGGCCTGCTGCTCGAGGCCGGCAGCGGCGCGGCGGCCGCCGGCGCGGTGGCCCGCTTCGAGGTCCACGACCCGGCCGACAACCGGTTGCTCTACCGCGAGCAGACCGCCGGCCGGTTCGGCATCGTCGCCGCTGAGCTGCCGCTGGCCGACGAGCTCGAACCCGGCCGCTACCGCCTTTCGCTGCACCAGGGGGAGCGGCTGCTCGACGAGCGGACGGTCACCGTCGAGCGCTACCTGTTGCCCAAGTTCGCGGTCACCGTCACGCCGGCCAAGCCTTGGTACCGGCCGGGCGAGGCGTTCGAGGCGCGGATCGAGGCGGCCTACTTCTTCGGCCGGCCGGTCGCCGGCGGCCTGGTGCGGGCCAGCCTCGCCGCCTTCGCCGCCGGCCGCGAACCCATCGCCAAGGCGACCGCGACACTCGATGCCGCCGGCCGGGCGAGCATCGGTTGCCGGCTGCCCGAGCTGTTCGTCGGCCAGGCCGCCGGCAAGGCGATGCTCGAGGTCACAGTCACCGTGATCGACGGCGCCGGCCAGGCCGAGACGGTCAGCCAACTGGTGCCGGTCTCCGCCGGCGACATCGAACTCCAGGCCATTGCCGAAAGCGGTGCGCTGGTGGCCGGGCTGACCAACCGCATCTACCTGCTCGCCTCGCGGCCCGATGGCACGCCGGTGAGCATCGACTGGCAGCTCACCAGCGGCAGCGAGAGCCTCTCCGGCACGACCGACGAGGGCGGCCTGGCGGTGGTCGATCTGCGGGTGCCCGAGGGCGGACTGGCCGCGCCGCCGTCGCTGCGACTGGGCGATGCGCCGGCTCAGCCACTCGAGCTCGAGAGCGAGACGGGCGGCATCCTGCTGCGGCCCGATCGCGCGCTCTATCGCGTCGGCGAGACCTGCCAGCTCACCGCGCTGACCAGCCGCGGCGTCGGCTCGATCTACTTCGACGTGGTGCGCGACGGGCAGACGCTGCTCACCCGCGCGGGTCAGCCGATCAACGGCCAGTGCGGCGGCGTGATCGAGCTGACCGCCGGCATGGTGGGCACGCTCACCCTCCGCGCCTACGTGCTTGGCGAAGATGGCGAGTATCGCACCGACACGCGGCAGATCGTGGTCACCGAGACCGCCGAGCTGCGCGTCGAGATGGCCGCCGACCAGCCGGTCTATCGCCCTGGCGAGACCGCTGAGCTGCTCTTTCGGGTCACCCGCGACGGCCTGCCGCAGGTCGCCGCGCTGGGCGTCGACATTGTCGACGAGAGCGTCTACGCCTTGGCCGAGCGCGCGCCCGGGCTCGAAGCGGTGCGCCTGCTGCTCGAGCGCGAGCTGGCCGAGCCGCGGGTGCAGACGAAGGACTTCAGCCTCTACGGCGCGCTGCTCCACGCGCGGCGCGACGGCCTCAGCGCGCCGGGGCAGCAGGCGCTGGCCGCCGCCTGCCTGGCCGACCTGGGCGAGCTGACCGGCAACCGGCCGGGGCTCGAGGCCGACAGCTACCGGCTCTCCATCGGCGAGGTTCGCCGGCAACAGCGCGCCTTCGACCGCTGGTGGCGGCCGATCCTCGCCGTCGAGCTGCTGGCGCTCACCCTCGGCCTGAGCCTCTGGTGCGGCCTGCGCGGCACCGAGCGGGTGCGTCGGGCCGCGGCCTGGACGTGGCTTGCGCTGGCCGTGGCGCTGCTGGCCGCCGTGCCGCTTGGCCGCGGTCTCGCAGCCCTGCCGCTGGCGGCCGCCGGAATAGTCGGCTGCGCACGCGGCGCGGCCGAGCGCCGGGCGCGCGTGGTGGTCTCGGCGGCGCTGGCGTTGGCCGTGGGGCTGGCCCTGCTGGTGCTGCTCGGCGGCGGTGTGGTGCGGCTCCCCTTCCGCCTGCTCGAAGCAGTCGGCGTCGTGGCCGTGGGTGCGACGTTTGGCTCGGGCATCCTCCTGCTGGTCGCGCTCGCGGCGCGGCGCGGCGGGTGGCGGTGGGTTGTCGGGCTGTTGCTGCTGCTTGGCCTCGGATTGTGGCTGCTGGCGCAGGCGCTAACGACCAAGTCTGCCGACTTGGCCGCGCCGGCCGGAGCGGAGGCCTGGTCGGCCGAGCCGCGGTCGGCGGTCGCCGTGCCGCCGGCCGAGCCCGCCGCGCCGCGGCTGCGGCAGTACTTCCCCGAGACGCTGCTCAGTCTGCCCGAGGTGGTCACCGACGCCCGTGGCCTGGCGCGCCTTGAGGTGCCCATCGCGGACAGCATCACCACTTGGCGGGTGACCGCCTGCGCCAACGCCACCGACGGCACGCTGGGCAGCCTGAGCGCCCCGCTGCCGGCGTTTCAGCCGTTCTTCGTCGAACTCGACCTGCCCGTGGAGTTGACCGCCGGCGATCGCATCGAGCTGCCGGTGGCCATCTACAACTACACCGACGAGGCGCTGAGCGTGGCGCTCGAGTTCGGGCCGGAGTCGGACTACTTCGACCTCGTCTCACCGCTCACGCGCACCGTTGATCTGGCGCCGCGCCAGGTCACCAGCGTCGGCTGCACGGTCGTGGCCGAGCGCGTCGGCGTCGGCACCATCACCGTCGTCGCGCGGGCCGGGGCGGTGGCTGACGCGGTCCGGCGCGAGGTGCGCATCGAACCGAACGGCACGTGGCTGACCGACGCCCACAACGGCCGGCTGATCGGCGCGGTCGAGCAGGTGATCGAGATCCCGCAGGAGACCATACCCTACACCCGCCGGCTCGAACTCAAGCTCTACCCGGGCATCGTCGGCCAGCTCGTCGACGGACTCGACAGCCTGCTCGGCGAGCCCTACGGCTGCTTCGAGCAGACCAGCTCGGTGACCTATCCGAACATCCTGGTGCTCAGCCACCTGAACCTGCGCCAGGCGGCCAGCCCCGAGCTGCGCATGCGCGCCGAGAGCCTGGTGCAGCAGGGCTACCAGCGGCTGCTCACCTTCGAGGTCCGCGGCGGCGGGTTCGACTGGTTCGGCCGGCCGCCGGCGAAGGTCATCCTCTCCGCCTATGGCCTGCTCGAGTTCGGCGACATGGCCGAGGTCCATCCCGTCGACCCGGCGGTGCTCGACCGTTGCCGCGCCTGGCTACTCGAGCAGCAGCAGGCCGACGGCTCGTGGGCGCTGGACCGGCCGATGCATACCTGGTCCGGCGTCGATGCGGCGCTGCCGGTCACCGCCTATGTCACCTGGGCGCTGGCCCTCCGCGGCGGCGAGCCGGCGGCGGCCGCGGCGCGGCGTGGCGCGGCCTGGCTCAGCGGGCGGGTCGACCAGGCCGATGACGCCTACACGCTGGCGCTCTGCGCCAACGCGCTGGTCACCGCCGAACCGGCCGGCGCGGCGGCACGGCGGGCCATCGAGCGGCTGGCGGCTCTCGCCCGGCGCGACGGCGCCGAGGCCTGGTGGCCGGCGCTGCGGCAGACCCTGGTCTACGGCGACGGCGATAGCGCGGCGGTCGAAACCACGGCGCTGGCCACGCTGGCACTGCTCCGCGCCCAGGCCGCGCCCGAACTGGCCGAAGCCGGCCTGGCCTGGCTGACCAGCCAGCGCCGCGAATCGGGCGGCTGGGGCACCACGCAGGCGACCATCCTGGCGCTCAAGGCCCTGCTCGAGGCGGCCCGGGCGAGCCAGCCCGCCGGCAACGGAGTGGTCGAGGTATCGGTCAACGGCGAGCCGGCCGGCAGCCTGACCATCGACGACGAGTCGCGCTACACGCTGCTCCGGCTCGACCTGACCGAGCGGCTCAAGCGCGGCGCGAGCAGCGTGCGCCTGGTGCCGAGCGGGCCGATCCGCCCGAGCTACCAGTTGGCGCTGCGCTACGCGCTGCCCTGGTCGGCGGTGGCCGAGCCGCCCGAGCCGCCGGTGGCGGTCACCGTCGAGTATGACCGCACCGAGCTCCAGGTCCACCAGACGGTGACCGCCAAGGTGACGGTGACCAGTCGCGAGTCGGCCTCGCCGCCGATGCTGATCGTCGATCTGGGCCTCCCGCCCGGGTTCGAGCTCCAGCGCGCCGATCTCGATGCACTGGTCCGCAACCAGCGCATTGAGCGCTACCAGCTCGCCGGCCGGCAGCTCATTCTCTACCTTTCCGAGCTGCCGCTCTCGCCGAGCGGCGAGCCGCGGCTCGAGCTGAGCTACCGCCTCACCCCGCGCTACCCGGTCCGCGCGGCGACGCCGCCGTCGCGGGTCTATGAGTACTACGAGCCCGAGTCGAGCGGCGAGCAGCGACCGCAGGCGATCGAGGTGCGCTAGCCGCGCTCCGGCAGGCCGAGGTGCGGCGGCGTCGAAACCGCGCCCGTTCACGGAGCAGCAGCCGATGCACGATCTGGACGCCTGGCGCGACGAGTGGCCCTACCTCGAGACGGGCCAGTTGTGGCTGCAGCACGCCGGCATCACGCCGCTCTGCCGGCGGGTCATGCGCGCCGGCGTGCGGGCCATGGAGACGTTCGCCGCCGAGCCGCGCGGCGGCTACCGCGAGGTCTGGCAGCAGGCCACCGATGGCGCACGGGCCGCGCTGGCGCAGCTCTTCGGCTGCGCCGCGACCGACCTGGCGCTGGTCAAGAACACCAGCCTCGGCATCGTCCAGGTGGCCTTCGGCTACCCCTACCGGCCCGGCCAGAACGTGGTCATCGTCGCCGGCGAGTATCCGGCCAATCGCCTGCCCTGGCGGGCCGCGGTGCCGGACGGCGTCGAGCTTCGGGTGGTCGAACCACTGCCCGACGGCCGGCTGCCGGTCGACCACTTCGCCGCCGCGATGGACGCCGACACGTGCCTGCTGGCGGTGAGCTGGGTGCAATACCTGAACGGTTTCCGCGTCGACCTGCCGGCGCTGGGCGAGCTGTGCGAGCGGCACGGCACCTGTCTGGTGGTCGACGGCGTGCAGGGCGCCGGCTGCCTGCCGGTCGACTTGGCCCCGGTCGACGCCTTTGCCTGCGGCGGCCACAAGTGGCTGTGCGGGCCCGAGGGCGCGGGTGTGCTGTATGTCGCGCCGCGCCTGCTCGACCGCCTGCAGACCTACAACGTGAGCTGGCACAGCACCGCCGAGCGGCTCGACCGGCCGGGCGCCGAGGTACCGACCGAAGCCGGCGTGCCGCCGCTGAAGCCGACCGCCGAGCGGTTTGAGGAGGGCACGCCGAACACCGTCGGCTGCATCATGCTGGCCGAGGCGGCGCGGATGTTGACCGAAATCGGCCCGGAGCAGGTCTGGTCGTCGGTCGCCGCCTGGCACGACGCGCTGGTCGAACGCCTCGCCCCGCGCGGTTACGAGGTCACCAGCTCGCGGCGCGAGTCGGAGCGCTCGGGCATCCTCAGCCTACGTCACCCCGGCCACGAAACCAACGCCCTGGTACAGCGTCTGCTCGACGACGACATCACCTGCCTACGCCGCGGCGACAGCGTGCGCTTGTCACCGCATTTTTACTGCAACGAAGAGGATGTCGAGCGAGTGAGCAGGGTGTTGCCGTGAGCTGAGGAAGCCCGGTCGCGGCGGAGCGGGCGGTGCCGACGATCAGCCGGTTCATGGGAATCGAGGTGAGGATGCCCTACAGCGACCATCCCCCACCGCATGTCCATGTGCGCTATGCTGAGCACCAAGCTGCGGTGTTCATCCGCACCGGCGAGCTGCGGGACGGCTCTCTGCCGCCGCGCGTGGCCGGCCTGGTCGGCGAGTGGATGGCCCGCCACCGCGACGAGCTGCTGGCCAACTGGGAACGAATGGAGCGCGGGCAACCGATGGAGAAGGTAGCGCCGCTGGAGTGAGTTGGCGATGAGGCATGTGACCGCGGTCGAGCCGCGGCCGAACTACTGCATCTGGTTGCGCTTCGACAACGGAGTCGAGGGCGAGGTCGACCTTGCCCGTTTGGTGCGGCCGAACACGGTTTTCGAGCCGCTGCTCGAGCAAGAGTTCTTTGCCCAGGTCTACCTCGACGATTGGCCGTCGGTGGCCTGGCCGGGCGGCATCGACCTCGATGCCGACGTGCTCTACGCCGAAGCCACCGGCCGGGCGATCGAGCATGACGGCAAGGTCGTCTACACTCCGCACCAAACCCGTGAAACCACCCCGTGAGCTGATTCGTTAACCCCAACGCCACCCTCTCGGGCGGCGCGGCAACCTGCCACGCAAAGGAGCGGCGACGAACATGCGGATCCGCGAGTAACGCCCCACCGGACGGAAGAACCCAGCGCCCCGCGGCGCTGTTGCCCGGCATCATGCCAGGAGGTGCGCATGTCGCAACCTCGCTCTTCCGAACGCGAGCGGGCGGTGCTCGTCGGGGTCGACCTCCCCGGTCAGCATGGCTCGCTCGACGCTCGGCTCGAAGAACTCGAACTCCTCGCCGACACCGCCGGCTGTGACACGGTCACCCGGCTGACCCAAGCGCGCGCGCGCTCGAGCGCCGCCACCTGCATCGGCAAGGGCAAAGTCGAAGAACTCAAACTCGCCGTGCTCGAACACGAGGCCGACCTGGTCATCTTCGACCGCGAACTGACCCCGGCGCAGGCGCGCAACCTCGAACAGGCGGTCGAGAAAACGGTGCTTGACCGAACGCAGTTGATCCTCGACATCTTCGCCGTGCGGGCGCAGACGAAGATCGCCCGCTGGCAGGTCGAGCTGGCACAAATGCAGTATGAGCTGCCGCGCTACCGCCACATGTGGACGCACCTCAGCCGCATGGCCGGCGGTGGCGGGTCGAACCAGCCGGTCGGCATGCGCGGGCCGGGCGAGACCCAGCTCGAGGTCGACCGCCGCCGCGCCCGCGAGCGGATCCGCATCCTCGAACGGCGACTGAAGGAGGTCGAGCGGCAGAAGTCGGTCTCGACCGCCGGCCGCGAGGGGGCCTTCGTCGTCTCGCTGGTCGGCTACACCAACGTCGGCAAGAGCACGCTGATGCGTGCGCTGACCGAGGCCGATGTGCTGGTCGAGGACCGGCTCTTCGCCACCATCGGGACGACCACGCGGCGGCTCGAAATCGACGGCTGCGAGATCCTGCTCAGCGACACCGTGGGGTTCATCCGCGACCTGCCGCACGGCCTGGTGGCGAGCTTCCATGCCACGCTGGCCGAGGTGCTCGAAGCCGATCTGCTGCTCCACGTGGTCGATCTCTCGGCGCCCGAGCTGGCCCAGCAGATCGAATCGGTCCAGGCGGTGCTGCGTGAGATCGGCGCCGACGGCCGGCCGCAACTGCTGGCCTTCAACAAGGTCGACCGACTCGACGGCACGCTCGATGCGGGCAGCCTGGCCGCCCGGCACGGCGACGGCGTGCTCATCTCGGCGGTCGACGGCACGGGGCTCGACGCGCTGCGCGAGCGCCTGGCGGCGGCCGCCCGCGCGCGGCACCAGAAGATGACGTTTGTCATCCCGTATGCCGATGGCAAGACGAGCGCCTGGCTGGAGGCCAACGGCAAGGTGCTCGAGCGCGAGTTCGAGGCCGCCGGCGTGCGGCTGACCGCGCTGGTGGCGCCGGAGCACGCCGCCCGGCTGGCGCGCTATGCCGCGCGGCCCTGATCAGCTCCGGACCAGCCCGCGGCGCCCGCGGGCGAAGCCGCGCACCATGCCGATCAGCACCGGCGAGAGGACGAACCAAAGGAGCAAGCCGTTGACGATGTGCCGCGGGCGGATGCCGTCCAGGTTGCGCCCGCGCAAGACGTAGACACCATAGGCGACGAGCCAGAGCATGACCGCGCCGGCGATGGCCGTCGGCAGGTAGACGACCAGCCGCCGGCCGATGCTCTCGCCTTGGTTCGCCGTCACGCGTTGCTCCGCTCGCCCTTGCGCCCGACCCGCCGATGGGCCACCATCGGTCGATTCGGGGCGCCTGCCGATGATCCTCGTGCCGACCAGCCGGCTGGCCGCCGTCGTCGCCGCCGGCGCGGTGGCACTCGTGCCGGGCGCCACGCGCGCCGAGCTGCTGCCGCTCGGATTGGTCTACAACCTGCTCGTCATCGCCCTCTGCCTGGCCGACCTCTGGTCGCTCCCGGCGCCGGCCGCGCTGCGCCTCGAGCGCCGGCTGCCGCGCGGCATCGGGCTCGGCTCCGCGCACGTGGTGCGGCTGGTGGTCAACAACCGCAGCGCCCGCGCGGTCGACCTGGTGCTGCGCGATACCGTCCCGCGAGAGCTGGGCGAGGTGGCAGACCCGCCGCCGCTGCGCGTGGCCGCCGGTGCGACCGCCAGGGCCGAGTACCTGCTCCGCCCGCCGCGGCGCGGGCGGTTCGTGCTCGGCGGCGTGACCCTGCGGTGGACCGGCCTGCTCGGTCTGCTGCAGCGGCAGGCGCACTACCCGCTGCGCGACGAGGTCTGCGTCTATCCCGATCTGCGCGCGATCCAGCGCTACGACATGCTCGAGCGCGCGGGGCGGCTGCTCGCCACGGGCATCCGCGCGGCGCGGATGCGCGGCGCTGGGACCGAGTTCGAGTCGCTGCGCGAGTACCGCTCCGACGACGACTCGCGCCGGATCGACTGGTCGGCCACGGCACGGCGCGGCCGGATGACCAGCCGGCAGTACGAGGTCGAGCGGAGCCAGACGGTGCTGCTCTGTGTCGACGTCGGCCGGTTGATGACCGCCCGCCTCGACGACCAGACTCGGCTCGATCACGCGATCTCCGCGGCGCTGCTGCTGGCCAACGTGGCCTTGCGGCAGCAAGATCGCGTCGGCCTGCTGGTCTTCGGCGAGGAGCCGCTGAGCTATCTGCCGCCGCGGCCGGGCCGGGCGCAGTTGGCCGCCTTGCTCGAGGCGCTGTTCGACCAGCAGGGCCGTCTGGCCGAGCCCGACTACGGCGCGGCGCTGCGCTTCGTTGGCCTGCGGCAGCGCAAGCGGAGCCTGGTGACCGTGTTCAGCGACCTGGTCGACACCGAGGCGTCGCGGCGGCTGCTCGGCGCGGTGACCGGCCTGCGCCCGGCGCACTTGCCGCTGTTCGTCTCGGTCCGCGACCCGGCGCTCGACGCTCTGGCGGCGCAGCCGTCGCGCGACTCGACGGCGGTGTATGAACGCGCGCTGGCGGCCGAGCGGCTGTCCGAACGGGCACAAGCGCTGCGGCTGCTGCGCGCCGGCGGTGTGCGGGTGGTCGACGCGCCGCCGGCGGCGGTGCCGGCGGAGCTGGTCAATCGCTACGTCGAGGCGAAGGTGCAGCTTTTGCTGTGAACCTGAGCATGAGGCATAACGTTCAACATCGCAGCGGGTCGCGCCCGCGGAGGACATGCAGATGAGGTTCAGGCTGGCAGTGGCCATGGTGCTGGTCGCCGCGGTGGCGGCGCTCGCGGTGGGTCCCAAGCTCGGTGAGAAGCCGCCGAAGCTGATGGTCAACCCGGTCAACGACGACAAGGACGAGGCGTTCGACTTTGTGGAATCGGTCGGCGAGCACCCGGCGGTGATTGCCTTCCTCAAGTCGCAGGTGCAACAGAACCAGGACCTGGCGATGGGTGTCGAGCAGGTCTACCGGTTCGCCAAGGACCGCGGGCTGAAGGCGCTGATCTACGTCCCCGGCGGCGATGATGTGAAGGGCATGATCGGCCCGATCGTGCAGCAGTACGGCATCCAGACGCCGGTGGCCATCGAGGACCCGAAGAGCTTGGCCGAGGTCGAAGAGGGTGAGCCGACCTGGGGCATGGATGAGGTGACCGACAACATGGTCGTGTTCATCAAGGCCGGCAAGGTCGAACAGGTCATGGCCGAAGTGACCCAGAACGACGCCCAGAAGCTGCAAGAGGCGTTGATGGGGTTGTTCAACTAACCCACCGTTGCGCGACCGCCGCGGAGCCCGGTCACCGGGTCCCCTGAGCCGGGCTCCGCGGCGGTCGAACAGGGAGTGCGCGCGTGCGCTCTCGGCGCCGTCTCGCCGCGGTCGTCGGCTGCGGTCTGCTGGCCGCGCTCGTCGCCGCGCGCCTGGCCTGGCGGCCGGCAACCGAGCCGACCGGCGGCTACTACACCGCCGAGGTCGAACGGGTGGTCGACGGCGACACCCTGGTCGTGGTGCGGCGCGACAGCGGCGACCCGGTGCGCATCCGCCTGCACGGCATCGACGCGCCCGAGGCCGATCAACCCTACGCCGCCGAGGCGACCGCCGCGCTCGGGCGACTCGCCCGCGGCAGGCTGGGCATCGTGCCGCTTGAGCTCGACCGCTACGGCCGCACCGTAGCGGTGGTCTACTCCGACGACGGGGCAAACCTGAACCAGGCGCTGGTCGCCCAGGGCGCCGCTTGGTGGTTCCGCCGCTACGCGCCCGACGACGCCGAGCTTCGGCGGCTCGAGGCCGAGGCCAAGCTGGCCCGGCGCGGGCTGTGGGCGAGCGCTGATCCCGTAGCGCCGTGGGACTACCGCAACCCGCCGGCCGCCTCGCCCGAGCCGGTGGAGTTGTCCGACACGACGGTCTATGTCACCGCCAGCGGCGGCAAGTACCACCGCGCCGGCTGCCGCTATCTGGCCGCGGGCGGCGCGCCGATGCCGCTGGCCGAAGCTCTGGTGGCCGGCTACTCGGCCTGTTCGGTCTGCGCCGACACGCCGTAGCCCGGCGGCCGCCGTTGCCTCATAGACGCCAGCTTCGAGCCCCAAGACACGCTCTTGGTGCCACTGGCGGCTTGCCCGCCAGTGCCGCCGACGAGCTGCAGGACAGCACTGGCGGGCAAGCCGCCAGTGG
>CAYONP010000125.1:0-14400 GCA_964405335.1 uncultured Fimbriimonadaceae bacterium | reverse complement strand
GCCCGCCAGTGCCGCCGACGAGCTGCTGGACAGCACTGGCGGGCGAGCCGCCAGTGGCACCATCCACTCACTTCAGCCCCAAGACTGACGCCTATGGGCCGCCCTGCGCCGTTACTCCAGCCCGCGGAACATCGCCGAGAGCACATCCTGGTAACGCACCGCGCGGGTCAGCGAGGCCTTCGACAGAATCGAGTGCTGGTGCAGGCCCTCGAGGATCAGCTCCATCACGCCGGCCAACTCGCGCGGGTCGCCGCCGGGTGAGTGGCGCTCGGCCGCCGCGCGCAGGCCGGGAACGGCGGTCAGCGCGGCGGCGTACTCGCCGTACGGCATGTCGTCGCCGATGTCGACCGTCTGCTCATCGCGGAAGTAGCTGTTGATCGAGCGATAGAGCGCCGAATCATCGTTCAGCCGCGGCTCGCCGTCCTCGGTGCCGAGGAAGGTGTCGGGGAAGCGACGGCGGAAGACGCGCTTGACGCCCGCGCCGATGAGCTGCAGCGCAACGGCCGTGGTGCCCTCGCGTTCGCCTTCATAGACCAGCTCGAGCTTGCCGGTCATCGCCGGCAGAATGGCGTAAAGGTCGCTGATCCGCGGATAGACCGTCTCCTCGCCGTGGGCCAACGCTCGCTTTTCCATGTTGCTGACCAGGCACTCGCGGGCGGCGATCGAGAGCCGCGCACTGACCCCGCTCGACTGGTCGACATAGCTCGATTCGCGGGCGGCGAAGGCGATCTCTTCGATGATCTCCTTGAACAGCGGTGTCACCCGGGCGTCGATGCCGCGCTCTACCCAGGCCTCCTGGTCGGTGATGGTCACCGCCTCGGCGATGGTCTCGGGGTAGTGGGTGATGATCTGGCTGTCGATCCGGTCCTTCAGCGGCGTGATGATGCTGCCGCGATTGGTGTAGTCCTCGGGGTTGGCGGTGTAGACCATGACCAGGTCGAGCGGCAGGCGGATGGGGAAGCCGCGGATCTGCAGGTCTTTCTCTTCCATGATGTTGAGCAGGCCGACCTGGATCCGCGGCTGCAGATCGGGTAGCTCGTTGAGGGCGAAGATGCCGCGGTTGGTCCGCGGGATGATGCCGTAGTGGATCACCTCTTCATCGCTGAAGTCGCGCTGCTCGCGGCTCGCCTTGATCGGGTCGATGTCGCCGATCAGGTCGGCGATGCTGACGTCCGGTGTGGCCAGCTTCTCATTGTAGCGCCGCGGGCGGGGGACCAGCTCGATGGGCGTCTCGTCGCCGAGTTCGCGGATCAGCCGCCGCGCATTGGCGCTGGCGGGGGCCAGCGGGTCGTCGTTCAGCGGTGCGCCGGCGACGGCGGGCAGCTCCTCGTCGAGCAGGCTGACCAGTTGCCGCAGCAGGCGTGTTTTGGCCTGTCCGCGCAGCCCGAGCAGGATGATGTCGTGGCGGGCCAGGATGGCGTTGATCAGTTGCGGGATGACCGTGTCGTCGAAGCCGACGATGCCGGGGAAGAGCGGTTCGCCGGCGGCCATCTTGCGCCGCAGGTTGCGTCGCATCTCGTCCTTGACGGACTCCGAGCGGTAGCCGGATGCCTTGAGTTCGCCGAGGGTCATGCCGGGAGGTCCTGTGGTCCAGACAAGATAACGCCGGGCGGGGGATCTGTCATCGCGGAGGGTTGCCGCCACGCGTGTCGAAGGCGTCCGGTAGGTTCACGGGGAGGCGCCATGCGCTGGACCATGGCCGTGCTGCTGATGGGGGTGTTGCCAGCCACCGGTCTCGACCGCGCCGCGATGCGGGAGGCGGTGTGCCTGCTGGGCCAACGCGATGTCGAGTACGGCCTGGTGGCTCGGATCGGCGTTCGCTCCGGACGCCTGGTGTCTGAACACCAGAGCCGTCTCGTGCTGCTCGACGCAGAACTGGACGCAGCGCGAGACGCACTCGAGCACCCGCCGGACAACCTGGCTGAGTACGCTTGGCTCGCCGACCTGGCCCACCTCGCCGAGATGCCGGAGGCCGAGGCCATCAAGTCGGCCTACCTCGCCCGTGCTCAGGAAGCCGTCGATGCCAAGCCGGACGACGATGAGTTGCGTCTCCTCCTTTGCCGGGCCCTGGACTGTGATTCGCGTCAGGAAGAGGCACTCGACGTCCTCGAGCCGCTGCTGCGCGGCGGGAACCCGATGGCACACGCGCAGGCGGCCTGGATTCACGCGGAGCTGGGCGCGCAGGCGTTCGTCCCGGAAGGCGATCCGGAGACCGAGCTGCACTGGCGGAGCGAAGACGGGCCGCCACCTCCGCTGACGGCGGACGCGCGGCAGACCATTGCCCGCCACGTCGAGCTTGCGCGACAGCACCTCGACGCCGCTGGCGAGTCGCCGGTGGCGAAAGCGGCGTCCTGGCCTGTGCCCTTCATGGTTGAGTTTCTTGAGGCTGTGCTCGCGGGTCGGACGATGGGCTTGCGCGAGCTCAGCCCGGCCGCGATGCTCCAGCACGCCATGTTCACCGGGCTCCTCGAAATCGGCTCGCTGGCCGGCACCTCGCAAGACTGCTCGGCCGTCCAGTTCTGGGCGGCAACACTGCCGGTTATGCGGGCGGCGGCTGAACGTGCCGATGCGCCGCGCTTCTACGGCCGCGCGCGCGATCTCCTCTCGAAGGAGCAGTCGGCAGTGGCCGACCAGGCCCTCGCCCGACTGCGCGTCGAGGCCGACCGCGAGGGCATCCGCGGCGTCGTCGCGGCCCAGGCGCTGGCTGTCGTGGTCTGGCTCCTCGACGGCGATGGCGACGCGGTGGAGCAGTGGCTGCGCCGCGCCGTGCAGCTCGACCCTGCGGGTGAGTTCGGTACCGCTGCCAACCTAGGCGTCCTCGGCAAGGTCGACCGTTACCCCGTGATTGTCGAGCTCGGCTCCGTGCTGCTCGAGCGCCGGCCCACCGCCGAGCTTCACCTCGCACTGGCCACCGCCTACCTTCGCCTCGGCCAGGCGGGCGCGGCCAGGCTGCACGCGCGGGCGGCGGCGGATGACCCGGACCACGCCGGCATGGCCCGCCTCACCGCCCTGGCGGCCGATCTGCTGAGTGATAAGCCGGCCGACTATGCGCGGGCGGCCGTCGAGCTCGACCGGCTACTCCGCGAGATCGGCGATGACGATGCGAGTCTCACACGCGAGGTGCAAGTGGCGGTACACATCGTCAACGCACTGCTCGGCGATGAGACGGCGGCGCGTCGAGGCTTGCAGCAGGTGCTCGCCGAGGACGACGACCACCGTGCCGCCACGCAAGCCCTCAAGGCGCTGGACCCGTGACCCCGCCGCGGGAACCAATCGACCCCCGCCGGCGCTGCTACGCTCGGGAGGCGGCCATGGCTCGTGTCGCGCTCTGCTTGCTCCTGCTCACTCATGCCGTGTCCGCCGAGGCGCCGGCGCGCGAGGCCGTTCAGGCGGCCGTGGCACACGCGCCGACCGTCGGCTTCTCCCTCAACTTCTCGCTCACCGCCCGGCGTGGCGTGGTCATCTACGGCTTGCAGACCGAGCCCGGGCTGATCCACACCGCCGCCGCCTGCGACGACCTGACCGCGCAGCTCGACGGCACCGCCGCCGACGGCCCGCGGCTGCTGCGCCTGGCCACGCTTCACCAGCGCGGCGGGCGCGAGGTCGAGGCCGACCGCGCCGCGCGACGGGCGATCGAGCTGTTCGAGGCGCTCGGCGGCGCCCAGGCCGACGACCCGGCGGTGCGGCGCGGACTGGCCGAGGGCCTGATCCTGACCGGCGAGGGCGATGCCGCCGCGGCCATTCTGCGGCCGCTGCACGCCGCGGCGCCGGGCGAGACCGGCTCCCTGCTGCTCGCCCGGGCGCTGATGGCCCAGCTCTTGGACGGACTGCGCGGCGACCTGGCCGAGGCGGTGGCCCGCGGACGCGAAGCGGTCGTGGCGCTGGTCCAGGTGACCGAACGGCATCCCGACTGGCCCGAGCCGTACACCTGGCTGACCCTGGCGCGGGCGGGCGTCGGCCAGCTTGGGCTCGACGATCCGCCGGCCATCTTGCAGCGCGAGTACCTCGATCTGCTGTGGGACGCGGCCAGCCGCGCGCCCGACGATCCACAACTGATGGGCACCGCGATGGCGGCCATCTCGGTGCTCTCGGTGCAGAACCTGCCCGAACGGCCGCGGATTGCGTTCGTCGACCTCAAACCACTGCTGCCGCCGGAGATCGCCGAGCGCGTGGCCACGCTGCGCGAGCGGTGCCTGGCGCTGCTGGACTCGCCCGACCGCCAGACGGCGGCCGATGCCGGCGTCGTGGCGGCCGCCGCGGCGATCATCGTCGACGGTGATTTCGTCGCCGCGGCGGCGGCGGTCGAGCCGGTGCTGGCGCGCTCGCCCGCCGACCATCCGGTCTGGCTGCTGCCCGGCGTGGCACTGGTCCGGGCCGAGCGCTACGACGAGCTGGCGGCCCTGGTCGAGTCGAAGCTCGACGAGTTCGATTCGGCCTGGCTGCGGGTCGTGCTGGGCAAGTGCCGGCTGCTGAGCGGCCGGCCCGACGACGCGCTGACCGAGTTCGACGCGGCCAGCCAGCTTGATCCGAACGACCCGCTGCCGTATGTCGGGCTGGCCGCGGCGCGGCTCTGCCTCGGCACCGCTGACGACCTCGACGACGTGCCGGAGCTGCTCGACTTTGCCGCTGAACTCGGCCGCAACGCCACGGTGCGGGCCGAGAGCCTGCAGTTCGACCTGCTCGCCCTCCGCTCGGCGCTGCTCAGCCTGCAGGGCGACGCCGACGGGGCGACCCAGGCGCTGGCCGCCGTGCCGGCCGACACAAACCACGAGCTGACCCGGCTGCTGCGCCAAGCGCGCGGCGAGTGAACCTGGCCGGCCCAGGCCGGCACTGAGCCGGCGGAGGTCGCGCCATGTCCACCGTCTACCGTTGTGCCGCCTGCCTGTTCGTCATCTGGATCGCCGCCTGCGGCCGGCAGGCGCCGCCCGAACCGGTCAGCCCAATCGACACCGCCGCGCGGGCGCAGGGCCCGCCGGCGGCCGGCCGCGAGGTCGAGCTGGTCGCCTATCGCGACGACTTCGGCCTGGTCAACGAGCGCCGCGCGGTCAGCCTGCCCGACGACGGCGCCCTCGTCCTCGACGAGGTCTCGCGCGAGCTCGATCCCGACTCGCTGCTCGTCCGCTTCGACGGCGAGCAGGCGCCGGCGCTGCTGAGCTGCGCCTGGAACCCCGGCATCGTGACCCGCACCCTGGGCCTGCGCGAGCACGTCGGGCGGCCGGTCGAGGTGGTGCGCTACGACCGCGACCAGCACGAGGTCGGCCGCGACACAGGCCGGCTGGCGGCGGTCGAGGCCGACGGCACGCCGGTGGTCGAGCTGGACGGCAAACTGGTGCTCGACCCGCCGGGCACGGTGGTGCTCGCCGGCAGCAGTGCGGGCGGCGCCGGCGACGTGACGGTGCAGGCCGACCGCGGCGGCCAGGCGGTGCTGGATTTGTCATACCTGACTCGCGGGTTGTCCTGGTCGCCGACCTACACGGCGATCATGGTCGACCAGGAGTCCGACCGGGTGCGCCTGATGCTCGACGGCATGGTGACCAACCGCACCGGCGCCGAGTTCCCTCGCGCTGGGCTGGTGCTCATGGTCGGCCATCCCAGCCGCGCCGCGCGGAGCGCGATGAACCGCTACGCCGGCGCGGCGCGGGCGGCGCTGCCGAGCCCGCTGGCGAGGAACGAGGCGTACCGAGTCGACCTGGAGGAACGGGAGCTCGACCAGTTCGCCGTCGCCGGCGGTGCGACCACGCTGCAGAGCCTCAACAGCCTGGCGGTCGAGGGTGTGCACTACGGCTACCGGGTGCCGAACCGAGCCACCTTCGCGCCGGGCCGGGTGACCCGCGTGCCGGTGCTCGACTGCCCCGAGGTGGTCGCCAAGCTCGACTTCAGCGTCGATGGTGGGCCGCTGTCGAAGCAGGTCGGCAAGGGCAAGCGGCGCCTGCCCGTGGCGCTCGGGCTGGCCATCCAGAACAGCCAGGCCGGCGGGCTGGGCATCCCCCTGCCCGGCGGCGCGCTCCGGCTCTATGCGACCAACGACCGCGATGCGCTGCGCTATCTCGGCGCCGACACGCTGGGCGACTTGGCGGTCGACGACTGGATGCGCCTGACCGTCGCCGATGCCTTCGGCCTGACCGCCGATGTCGAGATTGTCGACAACCAGCCGCTTGGCGGCGGCAAGCAGCGGGTAACGGTCTCGGTGCGGCTGGGCAATCAGCGCGGCGTGGCCACGCCGGTGCGCTATGTGCAGCGCCTGGCTGGCGCGTCGCACGCGATGCATGAGTCGAGCCACTCGTATGCAAAGCTGCCCGACGGGCGGCTCGAGTGGCGCATGGAGGTGCCTGCCGGCGGCGAGGCGACGCTCCGCTTCGCGGTCGACCTGCGCTGAGTGGGGTTGACGGGGTGGAACGGCGGAGTTGCTTGACGGTGAAAGTGCGGCGTGCGATGGGTTGCCTGTGAACGGGCACGCGGCTTCGCCGGTAAGGGGCTTGGCAGTCGTTGGAGTCATGGTCTGGTGCCACTGGTGGCTTGTCCACCAGTGCGCGGGGAGCCCATCGAGGCACTGGCGGGCGAGCCGCCAGTGGCACCGTGGCGCTCCCGGACCATGGCCCGTGATGGCGGGCGAGCGGACGCCGTCAGCGGCGCCGACCTGGGAAGCGAGGCAGAAATGAGCAAGGCGATGGGTCTTTTGACGATGCTGGCCGCGGTCACCGCCGGCGGTGCCGCGCCACCGGCCGACACGCTGTACACGCAGGCCCAGGGCTTCTATGACGAGTTCACCTGGGACCGCGCGATCGAGCTGTTCGACCGCTTCGTCGCCAGCTATCCCGACGATCCGCGCGTGCCCGAGGCGGAATTCAAGGCGCTCGACGCGCGCTACCGGCTGGATCAGTTTGACGACTTCGAAGCCAAGCTGGCCGACTTCATCGCCCGGCGGCGCAACACCGTCTGGGGCGCGCGCGGCACGCTGGTCCAGGCCCGCTTCCTGAGCGAGCGCTATGGCTGGCGCGAGATGGAGCGTGCGGCCAGCCTCTATGCCGAGGCGCTGCGGCAGTACCGCGCCGCCGTCGGCCGGCGGCCGTTCGACGCGGCCGAGAAGCGCATCTACTGCGACATGCTGCTCGAGGCGGCCGGCTTCTTCACCGACTGGCGCGACCCGCAGAACCGCAGCCGCGACGTGGCCGCCGAGCATTACCAGTCAGTACTGCAGTACAACCTCGACGACGACATGAACGCCCGCGCCTGGCTCGGTATCGCTCTGCTGAGGATGCAGCGGTTCGACGACCGCGAGGGCGCCGAGCAGGCGCTGCTGACCGTCATCCGCGAGCTGCCGCGGGCCGAGGTGGCCGACGAGGCGCTGTACACTTTGGCCAGCTACAACGAGCAGCAGGGCAACTACGTGCTGGCCCGCACGCGTTACCTCGAGCTGCGCCGCCGGTACCCCCGCAGCGAGTACGAGGACGACGCCGCCGAGCGGACCAAGAACATCGAGGCGCCGCGGCTGAGCCTGATGGTCTCGCGCAGCCACCTGCCCGGCGCGAGGATTCCGACGCGCATCTCGACGCGCAATATCAAGGGGGTCCAGTTCGCCGCCTATCGCGTCGACCTAGAGCGGCTGCTGACCCAGGGCGAGGCGGCGCGCAACGACATCACGCGCATGATCGCCACCGGCGAGAAGCTCTACACCTGGCACGCGGCGGTGGCCGACCAGGGCGACTACCAACCGCTGCAGCAGCGGCTCGACAGCCCGATGCGCGAGGCCGGGCTGTTCATCGTCGAGGCCCGCGCCGACGGCCACCCCGACCTGGTCCAGTACGCCATGGTCAACGTCTCGAGCCTGGTGCTGGTGCAGGAGTATGCCGCGCGCAAGCTGACCTGCTATGTCGCCAGCCGCACCACGCGCCAGCCGGTGCCCGAGGCGCAGGTGACCATCCTGCGCGGCCGGCGCGATGTGCCCGAGAAGGTGGCCGGCGGCGCGACCGATGCCGACGGGCTGTTCATTACCGAGATCCCCAACCTCGAGCGCAACGACGACCGCTACCTGATCGGCCTGGCCAGTCTGGGCGACGAGGTGGCGCTGGTCGACGGCGGACTCTATGTCTGGTGGCAGGCGCCGCAGCGCTCGCTGTCGACCTACGTCTACACCGACCGGCCGGTCTACCGGCCCGAGAACACGGTCCACTTCAAGGCCATCTTGCGCACTGAGTTCGAGGGTGAGTTCGAGACCGTGGCCGCGAAGCCGGTGCGGGTGACCATCAACGACGCCCGGGGCGAAGAGCTGTACCAGCAGACGCTGACCAGCGACGCCTACGGCACGGTCGGCGGCGAGCTGACCCTGGCCGAGGAGCCGGCGCTGGGGGTCTACAGCATCCGGCTCGAGGTCGAGGGCCAGGCCGGCGGCGGGCAGTTCCGGGTCGAGGAGTATCGCAAGCCCGAGTACGAGGTCAAGGTCGGCTCGCCGCTGGCCGAGGTGCGGCCGGGCGGCGCGGCGGCGGTGCCGGTCGATGCCAAGTACTACTTCGGCGCGCCGGTGGCCGACGCCGAGGTCAAGTACGTGGTCCAGCGCCGGCCGTACCGGGCCTACTACTGGTTCCCGCGCCGGTACGACTGGTTCTATGCCGGCTGGCACGACGACGGCTGGTACCCCTACTGGCGGCAGGAAGTGGTGGCCGAGGGGACGACCAAGACCGATGCGCAGGGCCGGGCGGTGGTCGAATTCGTCACCACGCGCGACGGCAGCGACTATGTCTACTCGATCCACGCCGAGGTGGCCGATGTGACCCGCCGCGTGGTCGACTCGACCGGCAGCCTGACGGTCACGCAGAAGGGCTTCTACCTCTACGCCAACGCCAACCAGGGGCTCTATGCGCCGGACGACGATGTGACGCTGACGGTCAAGGCCGAGACGGCCGATCATGCGCCGGTGGCGACGGGCGTGAGCGTCGACCTGTGGAAGATGCGCTGGATCGAGGAGCAGCGCGACCCGGTGTCGCGCGAGATCAAGGTCTACGCACACTACGAGCGCGAGAGCCGGGTGTGGCAGGGCCGCCGGCTGGAGACCGATCCGAACAGCGGCGAGGAGACGCTGACCTTCGACGCGCCGGCCGACGGCTACTACGAGCTGGCGCTGAGCGCGCCGGACACGTTCGACCCGAACGCCGAGGTGACCACGGTCGCCTCGTTCTGGACCGCCAGCGACGCCTGGAAAGGGCGCAACTACAACCACGCCAACCTGCAGCTGGTGACTGAGAAAGACCTTTACGAGAAGGGTGAGGTCTGCCGCATGTTGGTCAACGCGCCGGTGCCGAACGGCGCGATACTGCTGACCATCGGCGCCGAGCAGGTCTACTCGACGCGGGTGGTGCGGTTCGACTCGCCGTCGTTCGTGCTCGACCTGCCGATCGCCGACAACTACGCGCCGAACGTCTACTTCAGCGCCACGCTGGTCGCCGCGCGGCAGGTCTACTTCACCAACAAGGAGCTGATGGTCCCGCCGACCGATCGGTTCATCGCCGTCAAGGTCGAGTCGGACGCGGCGGAGTACAAGCCGCGCACGACGGGGCGGTTCATCCTCACCACCGCGGATCAGAACGGCCGACCGGTGCCGGCGCAGGTGAGTCTGGGCATCACCGACGAGAGCGTCTACGCGATCCAGGAGGAGATGGCCAGCCCGATCGGCGTCCACTTCTACGGCCGGCGGCGCGGCCTGGCGATCCAGCGGGCGCTGTCGTGGGAGGGCGGCGGCGAGTACGACGAGGACTTCGAGGACAAGGTCGAGGCCGAAGCGACATCCGGCGGACTGGGTGCCGCGGGAATGGAGGGTGGCGCGCGGTTCCGCCGCGGTGGTGAGATGCCGGCGCCGGCGGCCGCGCCGATGGAGGCGGCCGCCGACGCCGCCCCGGGCGGTGGCGCCGGCGGCGAAGAGCCGATAGCCATCCGCGAGTTCTTCCCCGACACGATTCTGTGGCAGCCGACGGTGACCACCGATGCCGACGGCCGGGCCGAGGTGACGGTCGAGTTCCCCGACTCGCTGACCACCTGGCGGGCGACGGCGCGGGCGATCACCACCGACACGATGGTCGGCCAGCAGGTCGAGCGGGTGATCACCAGCAAGGACCTGATTGTCCGGCTGCAGGCGCCGCGGTTCTTCACCCAACTCGACCGCTGCACCATCTCGCTGGTGGTGACCAACCGCACCAGCCGGCGGCAGGAAGTGGCGACGCAGTTGGCGGTCGAGGGCCTCGAGCTGGCCGGCGACCCGCGTGAGACCGTCGTCCTCGAGCCGAACGGCCAGGCGCGGGTCGACCGCGAGGTGGTCGCCACCACGCCGGGCACGGCGACGATCACGGTCACCGCCCGCGGTCCGGAGGACTCGGACGGGGTGAAGATGACCTACGCGGTGCTGCCGCACGGCGCGGACAAGTTCGCCGCGGCGGCGGGCCGGGTCGATGACGGCGGCAACGCGGTGTTCGAGCTCGAGCTGCCGGCGGAGCGTCGCGAGGATGCGACCA
This sequence comes from uncultured Fimbriimonadaceae bacterium, assembly GCA_964405335.1. Classification (GTDB taxonomy): domain Bacteria; phylum Armatimonadota; class UBA10988; order UBA10988; family UBA10988; genus CAYONP01. Next base: position 3,901 of record CAYONP010000125.1, on the reverse strand, counting down.
AGCTGACGGTCAGCGTGGCGCCGAGCCTGGGCACGGCGCTGCTCGATGCGCTGCCGTACCTGATTGAGTACCCCTACGGCTGCGCCGAGCAGACGACGAGCAAGTTCATCCCCTGCGTGCTGACTGCGCGGGTGCTCGGTTACACCGGCGGCACGCCGGGCGCCGGCCGGCCGGCGCAGGTGCCCGACTGGTGGCGCAGCCGCGGGCTGGCGGCGCTGCCCGACATGGTCAAAGAGGGGCTGACCCGCCTGGCGGCGATGCAGAATGCCGACGGCGGTTACGGCTGGTTCGGCGGCATGCGCAGCGACCTGTGGATGACCGCCTACGTGGGCTACGGGCTGCTCCAGGCGAAGCTGGCCGACTTTGCCGTGCCCGACACGATGCTCGGCCCGGCGATGCAGCACCTGGCGAACAACCTGCATCTGACGCGCAGCCGGTACGACACCACGGCCTATCTGCTGTGGGTGCTGGGCGAGGCGCGGGCGCAGGGGGTGTTCGAGCCGAGCGCCGAGCAGCAGCGGGCGCTGGAGGATGCGTTCCAGCGGGTCTATGCCCAGCGCGACGAGCTGAACGAGTATACCCGCGCGCTGCTCATCCTGGCACTGCTGGAGAAGGGCGAGCGGGACAAGGCCGAGGTGGTCTGGCGCAACCTGCAGGCGCGGCGGATCGAGACCGAGCACGGGGTCCACTGGGGCGAGCGGCGCTGGGGCTGGTGGTGGAGCGAGGACCAGGTCGAGACCACCTCGTTCGCGCTGCTGGCGGCGATGAAGGTCGAGCCGGAGAGCCCGCTGGTCGACAAGGCGGTGCAGTGGCTGGTGGTCAACCGCAGCGGCAACCGCTGGCACAGCACCAAGGACACGGCGACGGCGCTGCTCGCTCTGAGCACCTACATGGACGAGCACGACGAGCTGCGCAGCAGCTACAGCGCGACGCTGCTGGTCAACGGCCAGGAGGTGAAGGGCTGGGAGGTGACGCCGCAGAACGCGCTGACCTTCGAGGGCAAGGTCGAGGTCGATCCGGGCCTGCTACGGAGCGGGGCGAACCGGATCGAGGTCAAGCGTGACGGCGCCGGGGCGTTGTACTACAGCGCGATGCTGGAGTACTACACGAAGGAAGATCCCATCACGGCCGCGGGCAACCTGATGTCGGCGGAGCGGGACTACTTCCGGGTGGTCGCCTACACCGACCCCGAGGACAGCGTGCGGAAGGAGCGGCTGGAACCGATCGCCGACGGCGCGGAGATTGCCAGCGGCGAGCAGATCGAGGTGGCGGTGACGATCGACGCCGAGAACGAGTTCGACTACGTGGCCTTCCGTGACCCGAAGCCGGCTGGGTGCGAGCCGGTCGACCAGACCTCGGGTGGGACGTGGGGCGGGACCTACCTCTACCGCGAGCTGCGGGACGAGGAGGTGACCTTCTTCGCCGACCATCTGCCGCAGGGCAAGACGACCATCCGGTACCGGCTGCGGGCGGAGTCACCGGGAGTCTTCCGGGCGCTGCCGCACAACGGCTTCGCGATGTACCGGCCCGACGTGCGGTGCCTCAGCGACGAGGCGATCGTGCGGGTGGGCGAGCGGCCGGCCAGCGACGCGTAGCCGCGGGCGGGCCGGCAACCCAATCGGCCCGGAGCGGGCTCCCGCGGCGGGAGCCCGCTCCGGGCCGTTCCGATCCGGGACCAGGAACTTGGTCCCCCACTTCACCCACATCTGGTCCACCCGGCACGCCCGGCCGCACGCGCTCCGGCGGTACAACGGGGCAACGGAGCGCGTGATGTCGGGTTGCAGAGACGTCGAGGGCGCCGCCATCGGGGCGGCAGCCGGGACTGGGCTGGCTTGGTCGCTGTTCTTCATGCTCACCTGCCTGCTCGGCGCGCGGGATGATGGGCTGGCGTTCGTCCTCTTGTTGCCGCTGTGGACGCTCCTCGTCCCGCTCGGCATGGTCATCGGCGGGGCGGTAGGGGCCACTCGTGACGAGCGTGAACCTCTTTCCCGGGTGCAATTCTAGGAGCCCGCGATGTTCGATCACCTCACCAATCTCATCTTCGGCTGGTGCTGGATCGTGCTCGGCCTGGCCGTTGGTGCCGGCATGGGGATCGGCTTCCGGAACGACCGGTGGCTTGGCGGCTACACCGCTCATCCGCGGCGCATGGTACGGCTTGGGCACATCGCCATGGTCCAGCTCGGCGTGCTCAATGTGCTGGTCGCGCTGACCGGTGAGGTGGTCTACCTCCCGTCGGCGATTGCCTGGTGCTGGGTGGCGGGCGCGGTGATCATGCCGGCGGCCTGTTTCGTCTACGCCTGGCGCCGTGACGGCTGGGCGCTGTTCGTGCCGGCGGTCGCGTGTCTACTGGCCGCGGGTGGCGGCACCGTGTGGAGGATGATGCCATGGTCGTGGAGCTGATCGCGATGAGCGGCGTGCGCTGCGTCGACGCCGAACTGATGGCCCTCGGCCTCAATCTGCCCGGTTTCGTCGAGCGCAGCGAGGTGATCGCCTCGCTGCCCAGCCTCTCTCTGCTGACGCTGGCACCGCTGACACCCGACGGCGTGGAGGTGCACTACCGCGAGGTCGACCAGATCACCGAGCTCGACGAGCTGCCGGCGTGCGACCTGGTCGCCATCTCAACCTACTCGGCGCAGGTGTTCGAGGCGTACGCGCTGGCCGACCGGTTCCGCGCCGCGGGCGTGCCGGTGGTGATGGGCGGTCTGCACGTCACCGCGCTGCCCGAGGAGGCGCTCGCGCACGCCGACGCGGTGGTCGTCGGCGAGGGTGAGCCGGTCTGGGCGCAGCTCGTCGACGACGCGCGGCGAGGCGAGCTGCGGCGGGTCTATCGCTCGGAGCGGCCGTTCGACCTGGCCGCCGCGCCCCAGCCGGCCTATGAGCTGCTCGACCTGCCGCGCTACAACCGCCTGACGGTGCAGACCAGTCGGGGCTGCCCGCACCGCTGCGAGTTCTGCGCCAGCTCGATCCTGCTCACCCCGAAGTATGCGGTGAAGCCGGTCGGCAAGGTGGTCGACGAGATCGACCAGATTCTGGACCTCTGGCCCGAGCCGTTCATCGAGTTCGCCGACGACAACAGCTTTGTCGACCGCCGGCAGGCGCGGGCGCTGATGGAGGCGCTGCGCGGCAAGCGGCTGAAGTGGTTCACCGAGGTCGACGTCTCGATTGCCGACGACGAGGAACTGCTCGCGGCGATGGCCGAGACCGGCTGCCGGCAGGTGCTGATTGGGCTGGAGAGCCCGAACGAGGCGGGCATCGGTGGGATCGAGCTGCGCGCCGACTGGAAGCGCCGGCGGCGGCCCGAGTATGAGCGCGCCGTGGAGACCATCCAGCGCCACGGCATCACGGTCAACGGCTGCTTCATTCTCGGGCTCGACGGCGACGATGCGGGCGTCTTCGAGCGGGTCGCCGAGTTCGTCGAGCGGACCGGCCTGTACGAGGTGCAGATCACCGTCCTGACCCCGTTCCCCGGCACGCCGCTGTATGCCCGGCTGCTGGCCGAGGGGCGCATCCTGCATCCCGGCGACTGGCGGCGCTGCACGCTGTTCGACATCAACTACCGCCCGGCCCGCATGACGCCCGAGCGGTTGCGGCAGGGGCTGATCGAATTGGGCACGCACCTCTACCGGCGCGAGTCGGTGCACGACCGCCGACGGCGGTTCTTCGCCCAGCGGGCGGCGGCCTGAGCAGGCGCGGTGAATTCGGGCACCGGACGCCGGACCGGTAGGGGCGGCCCATGTGGCCGTCCGCTGCTGGAGCGGGTTCGTTGGCCCGCGGGCAGCCACAAGGGCTGCCCCTACCCGGCGTAGGCGTTCACTTTGAGCCCCAGGAAGCCCACTCGGTGCCACTGGCGGCTTGCCCGCCAGTGCCGCCGACGAGCTGCTGGACCGCACTGGCGGACAAG
>CAYONP010000124.1:0-14564 GCA_964405335.1 uncultured Fimbriimonadaceae bacterium | reverse complement strand
CCACCCCGCCGGGGGGGCGGCGCGCCCCCCCCGTTGTGGGGCGTGCGCGCCGCCGAACACCGGCGCGCGCCGCGCGCCGCTACGGCTGCGCCTACCGCACGCGATGCTTGCCCCCCGCCGCGGCATCGGGCACAATCGCCGCGGAGTTTGCTGTGCCTGCCGAACTCGCCCAGCTCGTCGCCTCGCACCCGCTCGCCGATACCCACGAGCACCTGGCCAAAGAGGCCGACTGGGTGGCCAGTCCGCCCGATATCCTGATCGACCTGTTCAGCAACTACGTCCCGGCCGACTTGATCAGCGCCGGCGCGCCGCCCGCCGCGGTGCAGGCGCTGTGCGATGCGGGCAACCCCGACGTCGCCGCGCGGTTTGCCGCCGTCCGCGAGGCGTGGGAGGTGATCCGGCAGACCGGCTACGGCGAGGCGGTGCGGCTGATCGCGCGCGAGTTCTACGGCCTCGAGGAGCTGGCGCCCGAGGCGCTGGAAGGCCGGCAAGACACCGCCGCGGCGCTACGCCGGCCGGGCGAGCGGCTGCGGCTGCTGCGCGAGGTGGCCGGGCTCGACCACACCCAGACCGACGACTTCGTCTGGCCCTGCCCGCCCGACGCGTCCGGCCCGGACTTCTTTTTCTATGACCTAAGTTGGTTCAGCTTCTGCGACGGCAGTTTCGAGCCGGCGCAGGTGACCGGTGAGACCGGCGTCGAGGTTTGCGACACCGCCAGCCTGCGCGAGGCGATGGCGGCGATCTTCGCCCGGCACGCGCCGACGGCGATTGCGGTCAAGGCGCAGCACGCCTACAGCCGCACCCTGCGCTGGGCCGAGCAGGACGAGGCCGATGTCGAGCGGCTGCTGCAGCGCAAGTTGCGCGGTGAGCCGCTGCCCCGTGCCGAACTCGATGTGATCGGCGACTGGTGCTGGGCCCGCGGGGTCGAGCTGAGCATCGAACATCACTTGCCGTTCAAGATCCACACGGGTTATTATGCCGGCAATGATCGGATGCCGGTCGAGTACATCAGTGCCGAGAACCTCTGCCCGCTGCTGGCGCGTTATCTCGACGCGAGGTTCGTGCTCATGCACGCCAGCTATCCCTATTCGAGCGCGTTGGTGGCGCTGGCCAAGCACTACCGCAACGTCTGGGCCGATTGCTGCTGGGCCTGGTCGATGAACCCGCTGCAGATGGTCCGCTTCGTGCGCGAGTTCATCCACGCCGCGCCGGTGAACAAGCTGTTCGCCTTTGGCGGCGACACGTTCACGCCGACGGCGGCGGTGGCCTATGCGCGCCAGGCGCGGCGCTGGCTGGCCCGCGCGCTGGAGGAGGAGGTCCGCGACGGCGACCTGACCGAAACCGAGGCGATGGCCGTCGCACAGCGGATCATGCTGCAGAATCAGCGCGAGTGTTTCGACCTGGCCGGCAAGCGGGCCATGGTGATGGGATGACCGATCCGATGGGCATCGAGACGGTGGGCTATCCGGCGGCGCTGGAGGAGTTGGTGGCGCAGTTCGAGGGACTGCTACGGCAGGACCGCATCGATCTGCTGGTCGAGTATGCCAACAGCTTACCGCCGGTGCCGCCCGAGTTGCTGGCCACGCGGGATGCCAACCAGGTGCACGAGTGCATGACGCCGGTCTGGGTCTGGGCGCAGCCGGGCGAGCCGGGCCCGCGGATCCACGTCGAGGTGAACGAGACCGCGCCGACCATCAAGGCGGTGGCGGCGGTGCTGATCGAGGGCTGTGCCGGCGCCACGCCGGCGCAGATACTGGCCATCCCCGAGGACCTGCCGGTGCGCATCATCGGTCCCGACATGGTCGGCCAGCGGCGGTTTGGCCTGGCGGCGCTGATCCGGCACATCAAGAGGAAGGTGGGGGCGTTGGAGGGCTAATCGGCCGAGCACCGGAGCGGGTTGGGATGAACACCGCGCTGTGCGTGGTTGCGTTGGCCGTCGGCGGGCCGGGCCGAATCGTGCTCGACGGCGTGCCACGGGTGGGGGTCTATCCGAAACAGAGCACCTCGTCGCCCGAGGACCATGCCTTCCCGTCGTGCCTGCGGGCGATTCTCGAGTACCTCGACGATCCGATCTACCAGGCCTGGCCGCACGAGGCGGACGACGACTGGCACACCGTCCACGTCATGCTGATGGGCACCTCGGGCACCGGCTTCGCCGCGGTCTGGCCGCGCGGCGGGTGGAACGCCGGCGGCAACTGGGACATCACCGGCATCGCACCCGAGCCGCTCGAGCCGCTGCGCCGCGCCTTCGCCTCGCTCGGATTCACGCCGGAGACTCTCCTCCGCGGCAGCCTGGCCGCCGAGCTTGGCTTGACCGAGCCTGTCTCGGACGACGAGGCGGAGTATCGGCGCCGCGTCGCGGCCAGCCTTGAGGCCGGCCGGCCGGTGGTCGCCCTCGGCCTGATGGGCGAGCCGCAGGCGGGGCTGGTCAGCGGGCTCGACGAGGGCGGCGAGGTGCTGATCGGCTGGAGCTGGGTGCAGGATGAGCGGGCGCTCGACTTCGACCCGCAGGGCTACTTCCGCCAGCGCGACTGGTTCGCCGGCCTGGGCGGCATCGTGGTCTTCGGTGAGCCGGTCGAGCGGCCGCCGCTGGAGACGGTCTGCCGCGACGCCCTGGCCTGGGCGCTGCGCTTGATGCGGACCGGCGAGGTGCGCGGCACGCCGGCGGGCGACGCGGCCTTTGCCGCCTGGGCCGACGACCTGGCCGATGACGACGGCGTGGCGGCGCTGACCGGCGCCGAGCTCGAGTCGGCGCGCTGGGCCAGCGACGACATGGGCGGCCACCTGGCCGAGGCGCGCTGCTGGGCGGGGGTGTTCCTCAACGGCGTCGAGCAGATCATGCCGGAGCTGCACGACGCGCTGCGCGCCGCCGACGACGCCTTCATGCTCATCCACGACCTGGTCTGGCGCCTGTGGCAGACGCAGCGGGGCGACGAGGCCGAGCGCGCGATGGCGTTCGTCGAGCCGGAGCTGCGCTCGGAGCTGCGCCGCCTGGCGCTGCTCATGCGGGCCGAGGATGCCGCGGCGGCGGCCGCGCTGGAGGCCGCCCTGCGCGAGCTCGGCGTCGCGGCGGAGGAAATCCCAGCCGCGCCGGCGGGGGCGACGGCGGCGTTGGCCGAGCGGACGGCGCGGCTCGAGTCACTGGGCGCCGATCCGGGCCGCGTCATCCGCCGCGGGACCGACGGCACCTGGCTGGCCGACCAGCCGCCGCTCGACTGGGGCGCGGGCCGCGAGCGTTTCGACCAGGCCGCCCTGGCCGAGCTGTCGCGCCGCCTCGGCCGCGCGGTGCGCTGTGCCGAGCTGCCCGCCTCGGCCGACGATGTGGACCATCAGGCGGCGATCACCGACCTGGTGCTGAGCCTCAACGCCGGCCTGCCGGCGCTCATCCGCTGCGGCGACGACTGGGCGACAGTGGTCGGCTACCACATCTGGAGCGCCAACCTGTTGCTGGTCGACATCGATCATCCGAACGACGCGCCGCGCCGGCTGCCGAGCGACGATCCGTCGCTGCTGGGCGGTCAGGTCGTCTTCATGGCAGGACGATGATCGCCACCGCCGGTTGCTGATCGGGCCGGCCGACGACGATGATCCGTCGCGGGCCGAGCGCGATGCCGGCCAACTCGTGGAGCACGGTCTCGTTCAAGTCGAGGCCGGCGGGGAAGCTGGCGCAGGCCTCGTCGTCCAGCGTCTCGGTGCGGTAGCGGTCATACCAGGCGCGGCCGAGCTCCAGGCCCCATTCGGCCAGCTCGGCGTCGGCCAGGCGGCGGGCCAGGTAGTCGTCGCGGAGCAGGGCCAGCGCCTCGGGCGGCGCCGGCTCGGCCAGGCGGGCGTAGAACTCGCGGTAGCCGTCGCCGTCGTCGTCGCCCGCGGCGCTGAGGAAGTCGGCCCACGGCGCTAGGTCGACCTGCACCCAGAGCTCGTCGCCGTGCAGCCAGGCGGTGGCGATGCGTTGGTACGCCTCCTCCACCCGATCGTCGGCCCAGCGCTGCTCGGCGATGGTCCAGCCGGCGACGGCCAGCGGCACGGCGTGCTCATAGTCATGGGCCAGCAGCCATGTGGTCATCGGCTCCCAGGCCATCGGCCGGCGCAGCTCGGCCGGCGACAGCGGTGTCTGGTCGAGCCGCTCGACGATGCTCTCGGCGGCCAGCACGCCGAAGTGCAGCTCACCGAGCGCAGGGGCCGGCGCCGGCGGCTGGTGCGGCAGCTTGGCCGGGTCGCGTTGCATCACGTTCTGGTGCCAGGCGGCGAAGTCGAGCGCGGCGCGGGTGGGCCGGTTCGCCCGCCGCGCCTGCACCCGCGAGGTGCGGCGCGAGAAGCTCGGGTGCAGCTCCTCGAACGGCTCATCGACCAGTCTCGGCGCGGCCTTGGGCGCGCCGGTCGAGGTGACGAACAGGTCCGGGTACGACGCGTTGCCGACCCAGGTGACGCGCGTGCAGACGCCGGTGTCGACGTTGAGCAGGTGGGCGTCGCACGGTCCATCCTCGCCCTCGACGGCAATCAGCGCCGGGTGGTTCGACCAGTGCTGATCGTCCCATTTCTGATCGCCGCTGAGCCGCGCCTCGAGGGTCCGCGCGCCGCTGCCGTCCCACTGCTCGAGGTGCATCGTGACGTGACCGCCGAGGTTGTTGGCGATCTGCTCGCCGTCGGGCGAGATGCACGAGCCGCAGCCGCCGCTGTACTGCCGGTCCGTACCCGTTTCGACATCGACCGCCCAGACCGCGCTGTTGGCCCGCGCGACCAGCCGCCGGCCGTCGGCCGAGAGGCACGGCTCGCTGGTGTAGTCCCGCCCGACGGCGAACGGCCGCGCCGCGCCGGTCTCGAGGTCGTAGGCCCAGAGGCCCTTTTGCCCGCCCCGCGGGGCGATGATCTCGCGGTTGTTGGGGTGGAACTCGTGGGCACAGCCATGCGGGGCAAGCACGCCGTCGGCGATCTGCCGGCGTCCGCTGCCGTCGGGGTTCATGACATACAGCTTGCGCTGGTGATAGACCGCCAGCTTGCGCCCGTTGCCCGACCAGCGGGCGTACGTGCCCGGGCCGAGGTCGACGGGTGTGAGATCGCCCAGCCGCACGGCCCAGATGTGGTTCTCCTTGGCAAACACCAGGTAGCCGCGAACCTCGCGGTTCAGGGCCTGCAGGGCTGCGAGCTCGGCCTCGCTCGGCGCGGCCAGGATGGGCAGGGGGAGCAGCAGTAGGACGAGCATCCAACGCATCGACGACGACTCCGCGCGACGGCTGATGGACGCGCGCCGGCGCGGCGGTGTTCCGGACGCGCGACTCGCCGCGCGCCCGCGCGGCTGCTATGCTCCGGGCCAAAGGAGCCGTCATGGAACCCTGGGCCATCGGAGTCTTCTGCTCCATCGACGCCGGGCTGGGTGTCGGTCTGAGCGACCTGGCGCGGATCGGGGTGCGCACCGTCCAGCTCCACGCGCCGAAGCCCGCGACGCGGGCGAACCCGCAGGCGGTGCTCGACCAGTTGGCCGAGACCGACGTGGCGGTCACCGCGGTGTTTGCCGGGTTTGCCGGCGAGAGCTACGCCGACATCCCGACGGTCCGCCGGACCGTCGGCCTGGTGCCCGAAGAAACCTACGCGGCGCGGCTGGCCGAGACGAAGGAGATCGCCGCCTTTGCCGCGGCGCTCGGCGTTGACTCGGTGGGCATGCACATCGGCTTTGTGCCCGAGGATGAGAGCGATCCGATCTTCGGCCGAGTCGTCGGCGCGGCGCGCGAAGTCTGCGACCATTGCGCCGGCCTGGGCCAGCGGTTCCACCTCGAGACGGGCCAGGAGACCGCCGACGGCCTGCTGCACTTCTTCGCCGCGGTGGGCCGCGACAATCTGGCGGTCAACTTCGACCCGGCGAACATGATTCTGTACGGCTCCGGCGAGCCGATCGAGGCGCTGCGCAAGGTCGGTCGGTATGTCAAGAGTGTCCACTGCAAGGACGCGCGCTGGGCGGCGCGGCCGGGCGAGGAGTGGGGCGAGGAGACGCCGCTCGGCGCGGGCGACGTGGGTATCGAAACCTACCTGCGCACGCTGAAGGAGATCGGCTACACCGGCTCGCTGACCATCGAGCGCGAGATCGGCGGCCCGGAGCAGATCCGCGACTTGTCGGCGGCGGTGGAGCTGCTGACTGAGCTGCGGGCACGGATCCTGTAGGTACGATCGTTCAAGGATCGGAGTATGGGATGGCGCGCGAATGGAGTACGACGGCCATCATCGGCAACGACGGAGCAGTCCGGCTGCAGTTACCCGACTGGTTCCCGGTCGGCTGGGCGCAGGTGGTGGTCGAGTATGAGGGTGACCGCGTGGTGAGGCTCACGGTCCGGCCTCAGGCGCGTGACGAGGCGCCTGACGCCCGCACGGGCGAACCGATTGCGAACGCGGGGTAGCACCATGGCCGAGCTATCGCGACTGGCGATTGCGGCTCAAGTCTGCGACGACCGGTCGCTGCAGCTGCGAATTCCGGGCGGGTCGGGCGCGGGCCCGGTTACGATCGAGGTGACGGACGTCGACGCCGGCCCGCCGAAGCCAATCCGGACCTTCGGCGACCTGCTCGACTCGGGGTTGTTCGGCCTCTGGGCCGACCGGGATGACATCGGCGACACCGTCGAGTTTGCCAGGCGCTTGCGTGAGGAAGCGTGGAAGAGCAAGCCATAGCTGGTCTGGTGGACGCCGATGTGGTGATCGACTGGCTTCGTGGGCTGGAGGCTGCCGGCGCATAGATGAGTAGCTCGCGGCCGTGCATCGGCTCACGTCAACACTGGGCATCGCGGACTCCACCATCGCCGTCATGTCCGTCCGGCGCGGACCAAGGCTGTACACCTGCAACCCAGTGCGTTGACATTCGTCGTAGGGGCAGGTCTCAGACCTGCCCGCATGTGATTGGATCCGTTCTGGAAGCGGGCTCGACGGCATTCGGACAGGTCTGAGACCTGCCCCTACCGTCCCGATATGCACGCCACACCACCGGCACTTCGGAGTAGTCCCCAACCTCGACTTCACCGCTCCCTACCCCCGCGCCTGACGCGCCGCGCCGCCGCGCACCATAACTTCACCGGGAGCGCGGATGACCACACCGGCCGACAGCACCGCCCGGCGCGCGCCGCTCGACGAGCCGCTCATTGCCGACCTGCCCGAGGCAACGCTGCCGTTCTGGAAGCTGACCGGGCCGGGCGCGATCCTGGTCGGGCTCTCGATCGGCGCCGGCGAGATTATCATCTGGCCGCGGCTGGCCGCCCTGCACGGCCATACCATCGTCTGGGCCGCGCTGCTGGGCGTCTTCCTGCAGTTCTGGATCAACCTCGAAATCGGCCGCTGGACAGTCGCCACCGGCGAGACCGTCTACACCGCCTATGCCCGCGTCTGGCGCGGCTTCGCCGCCCTGTTCGTGCTGCTCAATGTCCTCGGCTGGCTGGCGCCCGGCTGGGGCCGGGCCAGCGGGCTAGCGCTCAAGGCGCTGCTGGTCGGCCCGCAGGGCTTTGGCGGCGACACCTTCTGGACCGCCGTCACCTTCGCCGGCGTGGCCCTCTGCCTGTTCGGGCCGAAGCTGGTCTATCAGTCGGTTGAGCGGGTGGTCGAGGTGCTGGTCATCACCGTCACCGCCGGTCTGCTGGTGGTCGCCCTGGCCGTCGGCACGGCCGAAAGCTGGCGGCAGCTCGGCGCCGGCATCGCCAGCGTCGGCCAGGTGCCTGAGGGGCTGACGGTCAAGGCGCTGTTCACCGCCATCGTCTTCGCCGGCGCCGGTGGCACGGCCAATCTGTTTTACACTTTCTACCTGCGCGACAAGCAGATTGGCATGGGGGCCCGCATCCCGAGCCTGCTCAACCCCCTCCGCGGCCGGGCCGAGGCGGCGCCGGCGGCCGGCTTCCGCTACCCCGACGACGAGCCCAACCAGCGTCGTTTCGCCGGCTGGCTGAGGTACGTCAAGCTCGACAGCGGGCTCTACTTCTTCGGCCTCAACTCGGTCACCATCCTGCTCTTCATCTTCGCCGCGCTGGCGGTACTGCGGCCGGCCGGCGTGGTCCCAGCCGAAGGGACGCTGATCTGGGACGAGGCGCTGATCCTCGAGGCGGTCTGGGGGCCGGCGGGGCGGGTCATCTTCCTGCTCGTCGGCGTGGCCACGCTGTTCAGCACGCAGTTGACCCTGGTCGATGGCGTGGCGCGGTCGATTGCCGACATCGTCTACACCAACCTGCCGCGCGCGCGGCGGCGGGACGTGAGCTGGTGGTACCTGGTCGTCGCCGCCGGATGGATGGTCGTCGGCATCGGGCTGACCTGGGTGATGGAGCAGTTCCGGGTCACCGACCTGAGCTTCCTACTCAACGCGGCCTACATGGGCGGCTTCGCCATGGCGGTCTACGTGCCGCTGCAGCTCTATGTCAACCTCAAGCTGCTACCGAAATCGGCCCGCCCCGGCCCGGTCTGCGTGACCATGATGACCATCGCCGCGGCGGTCTACGTCAGCTTCGCGGTGTACTGCCTGATGGGCGAAGCGCTGGGGTGGTTTGGGTGAGGGTGGTCACGGCTTGGTAATCAGCTTGTCATGTCCTCGATCAGCGACTTCACATATCGTCGCAGGCCCGTAGAGAGATAGAGCGTGCTGCCGTTACTGAGACGATCCAGGCTGCTCTTGGCGTCGGTCACATCGATGCTCCCAAGCGACAGAGCCCGCAGCACGATGCCGATGCTCCCGACCACGAGATAGCCTCGGTCCTCCAAGGCACGCCGCAGCGCAAGGTCGTCGGTCAAGCTCACGTCGGGGGCCAGCCGCCTTGCCAAAACCACGACGCTCCAGTCGGGCACAGACAGTTTGCCGGCGGGATCGTCGTGTCGTGCTGCGACGATCTCGTCGTCGCCAACGGTGGCGATGGTCAGCACGTCGGGAAGGCTAAGTTCGAGCGTCGCTGCCGCGCCGTGCCGCCGGAGCTCATCGGCAACCTGGGCGGAGATTGTGAGTCGGGAGAACAGCGCGAGGAGGCCTTCCGCGCCGATCTGCGCGAGGTGAAGCAGCGGTCCGGTGTCCGCCACCGCGGTCTCAGGCACCACGGCCCCATGCTACATCGCGCCTGACCGCCTCGCGCGCGTAGTCCAGCTCCTCGACGGCCTCGGCTCCGAGTTCGGCGATTACCTCGGTACGCTCGAGTTCGCCAGCAAGGTAGGCGTCACGCAGGCAGTTGCGATAGAGGTCGGCCAAGCCGACCTCCAGCGCCTCGGCAACCAACTCCGACTCACCGCGGCCGGTCGCCTGGACCAGGAACTCGAGCCGCGACCGAACACTGTCCGCAACCGGCTGCATGATACCTTCCGGACTGGTTGCGACCATTATAGCCCGTGCCGGCGCCGGCCTCACACCATCGCCAACAACAGATTCGCCGCGTGAATCCACAGAATGTTGTTCACCACCGCCTGCGTCGTCGCACGGCCGACCGACTCGCTGCCGTAGCCCGCGCGGAGACCTTGGCGGAGACTCGAAATCGCGATCAGCGCGCCGAAGATCATGGCCTTGACCAGGCCGATCAGGATGTACTCGTAGGTCAGGCGGTCCCACACGCCGGTCATGTACTGCCGCCACGAGATGCCGTTCAGGTTGCACACCACCCCGGCGCCCCAGACGCCGGTGGCCATGCCGACCAGGGCGAGCAGCGGCAGCATTGTGACCAGCGCGCAGTAACGCGGCACGGCGAGGTACTCGACCGGGTCGGTGGCCAGGGCGCGCAGCGCGTCGAGCTGTTCGGTGATCTTCATCGTCCCGACCTCGGCGGCAATCGCCGAGCCGCTGCGCGCGGCGATCACCGTCGCCGCCAGCACGGGCGCGACCTCGCGGGTCATCGACATCGAGACCAGCACGCCGATCATGTCGCTGACGCCCAGGCGCTGGAACTGCGCGACCGCATAGACCCCGAAGACCATGCCGCTGAAGGCCACCGTCACGGCCACCAGCGGCAGACCGCCGACGCCGATGGCGGCGAGTTGGGCGAACGTCTCGCGCCAGGTCACCTCGCCGCGCAGGCAGTGGCGAACCGTCCGGTTGGTGAGCAGAAAGACGTCGCCGAGATAGACCAGCAGGCCGGTGATGCGGCCGCCGATGGTCCTCATGCAGTAACCGCCGAACTCGCGCCACGAGGCGGCGGTGGTGCTGGTTGCGCCGGCGCTCATGCGCCCTCCTTGCGCGCCGGCGCGCCGGCCCAGGCCAGGCCGCCGGGCAGGCTGGCCAGGATCACCGCCGCCTGCCAGAGCAGCGAGCAGACCGCCGCCGGCGCGGCCAGGCCCAGCGGCTGGAGCAGCAGCACGGCGACATTCTCGCGGAAGCCGAGCCCGCCGAACGAGGGCAGCATCGCGCCGAGCGTGACCACCGGCACGAACCAGAACCAGTGGACCAGGCTCAGCTCGAGCCCGGCCGCGGCGCCGAGCAGCCAGTTGATGCCGATCATCATCACCTGGAAGACCAGCGAAACGGCCATCACGCCGGCCAGGAGCTGCGGCGCATGGGCCAGCTCGGCGACGCCGTCGGCGATGCGGCGGAGCGGCCGGCCGAGCTTCGCCGGTAGCCGGCGGCTGATCCCCTTCCGCCGCTCGAGCCAGGCGCCGAAGACCAGCGCGGCGGTCGACAGACCGCAGAGCAGGCTGACCGCGAGCAGCACCCGCTGCGGCACCTCGTCGCCGGCGGTGCGGGCCCAGAGGCAGCCGATCAGGCCGAGCAGCAGCATCGCCACCAAGCCGGTGACTCGGCCCAGGAAGGCGGAGACCAGGCCGGTCGAGTAGGGCACGCCGGCACGCGCCAGGAGGATCGGCCGGACCACATCGCCGCCGACGCTGGTGGGCAGGAAGCGGCTGAAGAACTGGCCGACGAAGTAGGCCCGGGTCAGCGGCCAGAGGCCGGTCGGATAGCCCATGCCGCGGAGGATGAGGCCCCACTTCCAGGCGTTGAGCACCTGGCAGCCGGCATACCAGAGCGTGGCAAGGGCCACGACCGCCGCCGTGCGCGCGGACGAGACGGCCGCCAGCGCGGCACGGGTTTCGGCGTCGCGCAGCACCCACCAGAGCAGGCCGGCGCTGAGCGCCAGCCGGACGGCCAGTCCAAGCGGCGACATCGTCCGGCCGGGCGGCCGGCTGTCACCGTTCGCGCTCAACTCCTCGCGGCTGACGGACATGTGCCCATGATACCGTGATTCGGCCTCACGTCGAGCCGCCCGCGCGCCGGTCGCCGGCGGTCAGCCCGCGCCACAGCAGGGTGGCCAGGCCGAGACCGATCAGCCAGCCGGCCAGCACGTCGAGCGGGTAGTGCACGCCGACATAGACCCGCGAGTAGCCGACCAGCGCGGCGAAGCCGAGGCCGAACGTGCGCAGGCGAGGGTAGGCCAGGCCGAGGCCGATGCCGAACGTGGCGCTGTTCATCGCGTGGCCCGAGGGAAAGCTGGCCGACGGACCGAGCCCGACCAGCAGTCGCACCGACTCGGCCAGCGGCCCGAGCGGCGGCCGCGGCCGCGCGACGGTCTCGCGCAGCCAACCGGAAAAGAGCCACTCACCCACGGCGACGCCGACAACAACCAGCACGATCAGCCGCAGCGCGAGCCGGACCTCGTCCCGCCCGCGGCGCAGCAGGGCCCGCGCGAGGAGGAGCAGGAGCAGCGCCGCGATGAACTTCTCGATCAGCCCGCCATCGGTGACCACCGGCATGATCGCGTCATAGAGCGGATTGGCGCTGGCGCGGTTGATCAGGCGAAAGAGGGCGACTTCCAAGCGGCTACCGCCCGACGGCGGCCGAGCTGCGCCGGCACAGGTCGACGTAGTACTCGGCCACCCGGCGCACGTGGTTGATCGTCTCGCGATAGGGCGGCACGCCGCCGTGCCGCGCCACCGCCCCGGCGCCGGCGTTGTAGGCGGCAACGGCGAGCTGGAACTGATCGGTCGCCCCACGGCCGGCATAGCGGTCGAGCAGTTCGCGCATATGCAGCGTCGAGGCGGCCAGGTTCTGCTCGATGTCGTACGGGTCGGTGACGCCGTAGGTCTTGCAGTTGAACGGCATCAACTGCCCCAGTCCGAGTGCCCCGGCGGTGCTCACCGCCCGGCGATTGAAGTTCGACTCGGCGGTGACCAGCGCGGCCATGAACTCCCAGCGCATGCGGTGCCGGGCCGACAGCGCGATCAGCGTCTGCGCGATCTTCTGCCGCTCGGCCGCCGGCACGCGCTTGTTGCGCTCGTAGATGTACCACTCGAGCCGGTTCTGCGCGGCCGGGTCGTAGCCGGGCGCATACTGAGGCTGCTGCGGCTGCGGGCCGAGTTGCGATGGATCGTACGGCGGCGGGCCGCTGCCGCCGGCACCGGGCGCCTCGCCCATCGCCGGCATGTTGGGCAACGAACCGTTACCAGTGAACGGCGTCTCCTGCTCGGGCAGCGGCGCCGCGCCGGCGGCCGAGCCGGGCGGCGGCAGCGCCGCGCCGGTGCCCGCGCCGTTGGCGCCGCCGGTCACCTCAACGGTGCGCGAACTGAGCTGCGGTGGCTCGGGCATGTGCGGCGGTGCGATCCGCGTCGCGGCGGTGCCGATCAGGTGCCGCACCGCGCCGGTCTCGGGCAGGATGCCGAGCACCGCCAGCCACTCGCCCGGCGCGCCGACGGAGCAGCCGTCGGCCGAGACCACCTCGATCAGTTCGTCGGCGCGCGAGTAGCCGATCAGGCGGGTCAGCCCACCGGCGTCGATCCGCCCGCGGACCAGCAGCAGGTAGCCCAGCGTGCGGCCGCGGAACTGAGCCGGGTCGCCGCGGACGGTCTCCCACGGGGTCTCGTGGAGGATGCCCGGCTGGGCGCGGAGGGCGACGAAGTCGCCGAACGGCTGGGCGATGTCGGCGCGTGACAGGACGGGCGCAAACGCGAGGCAGAGCCAAAGTCGGCGCACCGTCATGCGATCCTCCGGACCGTTAGACTGCCGGCGCCGTCGCCGGGTTCAGACCATAGCCCCAAGGGGAGTCGAACCCCTGCTTCAGGAATGAGAGTCCTGCGTCCTGGGCCACTAGACGATGGGGCCTAAACCAGCGCTGCCATTGGGGAGGGAGGATTCGAACCCCCACATACGGATCCAGAGTCCGCTGTCCTGCCGTTAGACGACTCCCCATTGACCGGACCGGCATTATACCCATCCGGCCGAGGAACCGTCAACACCCGCGCGATACGCAGCAGCCATACCAGCCTCGGCACGGGCCGCCGCGCGGCTCAGCGATAGCCCTTCTTGCGCTCCGCGTCGAGCTCTTCCTCGGCCGCCGTGGCGACCGCGTCCATCTCCGCGTTCAGTTCGGCCACCACCTCGCCGGCCGCGCCCGAGTGCGCCAGCGCGTAAGTGCGGTAGGCCTCGAGATTCGGGTACGGCTCCTCTTCGCCGGCCACGGCGAACGGGCTGTCCAGCCCGGCGCCCTCGCCGGCGCCGAGGCGGCCGAGCGTCGCCGCCGCGCACCAGCGCACCGACATCGGCTGCCGCTGGTCGCGCGCCAGATCGACCAGACTCGACGCCACGCCGGCCTGGGCGGCTCCCTCCCAGTCGGCCGCCTGGCCAACCGCCAGCGCGACGCGGGCGCGCAACTCAGCCTCATCGCTGGCCAGCAACGGGACCAACTGCCCCACCTGCCCGCCGGCGGCGCAGGCGACCAGCGCTTCGATGGCCAGCAGCCGCAGATCGAGCGACTGGCCGTCATCGAGCGCCAGCTTGAGCGCCTCGTCGCTGATCGCGCCGCGCACCTGCTCGACGGCATCATCGGGCACAATCGGCGGCCGGGTCAGGTTGCACAGCACGACCATGGCGCGGTAGCGGATGCTCTCGTCGTCGCGCTGCAGGGCCGCCGACACGCCGCTCAAGCCCTGCTCGACGACGGCGGTCTTCTCGGCCAGTTGGCGGTCGTAACCCTCAGGGTCGAGCTGCCGCTCGTCTTCGGTCTTCTCGGGGAACCCGGTCTTGGTCTGCAGGCCGTTGAGGATGGCCAGTACCACCGCATCGTCGTCGTCGCTGAGGAACGGCAGCGCCTTGCGGACGACCACCGCGCGATCGGCCTCGGGGTCCTTCTCGTCGACCTCAAGGACGATGCCGAACAGCGCCGCGGCGGCGGCCTTGCGCTTGGCCGCATCGCTGCCGGCCAGGTCGGCTTCGGCCTTGGCCAGCTTCTCTTCGGGCGTCTCTTCGTCGGTCTCCTCTTCCTCGCCGACGGTGCCCTCGAGCCATTCATTGACCTTGGCGCAGCCGGTCAGTGAGGCGAACGAGAGGGCGAGCAGCGGCAGCAGCCACCAGCGCAGGCGCATGAGATCACTCCCCGCCGCGGCGGGCGCAGCGAATCTAGCAGGTTGACCACGGCGCGTCAACGCGGCGGCCGGGCGACGATCAGCGCCCGGCTCGCCCGCGTCGTCGACCCACGTTAATAATCGGGTCCGTCCCTCCCTGACTCGTGCGGCGATCCTCGCCACATGCTACGCTAGGCGCGTGCTGGCAAGGTGTGTCATGGCAGCCGAGGAGAGAGCAGACCAGGCCCGTCGCGGCGCGCTGCGCCGGCTGGATGCGGCGGTTGGTAACGCGCCCCGACCGAAACGCC
>CAYONP010000123.1:0-15238 GCA_964405335.1 uncultured Fimbriimonadaceae bacterium | reverse complement strand
TGACCGTCACCTCGCCGGTCGCGACATCGACGGCAAAGTGCGCCGACCCGGGCCCACGCGGGGTTTCGTCGACCGCACCCCCGCCGTCGCCATCTCCGCCGTCCTCCGGCACGTTGCCTAGGGGCGCAGTCGAGTCGGAAGAACTACAGGCAGAGAACACCAACGCGAGCAGACTTGCGGCGAGCAGAGCACGCATGATCAGTCTCCAATGCCTCGCCCGCACGAGGCCCAACTCCGATCCGACATCGGCGGTGGGCAGGACCGCCGTCACTCGCGCTCGACCACCCGCTCCACCACCCGCAGCAGGCTGGACAAGTTGCCGTCGCTTAGATACAGGTCGCCGCTCGGGCTGATGCCGAGAGCGGCCGGCCAGGCGAAGCGCGCCACGTTGCCCGGCCCGTCGAGCCAGCCGCTCGGCAGTCCCCCGGCGATCGTGGTTACCACGCCGGAAGGGCTGATCCGCCGGAGGCGGTGGTTCTGGTCATCGGTCAGGTAGAGCCAGCCGGCGCGGTCGACTTCGAGCTTGCCGTAGGCCAACTGGAACCGTGCGGTGGCGCCGGGCCCGTCGAGGTAGCCGGCCGACGAACCGGCCAAGGTCGAGACGGTGACCGAGGCAGCCTGCGCGCCGGCGTTGTCGAGCCGGCGAACACGGTTGTTTCCGGCGTCGTAGACGTAGACCGTGCCGTCCGGCGCGACCTTCACATCGCGCGGGAAGCTGAACCGGGCCACGCCACCATTGCCCTCGGCGAGACCATTCGGTGGCACCACGGCGCCCACATCGCCGGCCACGTGCCAGACCTGGTAGCGGCCAGGGCTCATCGGGTCGCCACCACGGAAGCTGATCCGTCGCACGCGCTGGCCCAGTCGCTCGACGACATAGAGGTTCCCGCCGGCGTCGAGCCCGCAGCCGAAGGGCTGACAGAACCGCGCGGCGGTGCCGTCGCCGTTGGCATAGTTGGCCGGCCCGGCCAGTCCGGCGATGGTGGCCACGGTCCAGTGGGCCGGATTCTCCGGGTCGGAGCCGGTCAGCCCGATCCGGCGAATGGTGTTGTTGGCCGAATCGGTAACGAAGATGGCCCGCCCGTCGGGCGTCACGGCCAGTCCCGTCGGGCTGTTCAACAACGCCGTGGTGCCCGGTCCGTCGGCGCTGCCACTGCCGAAGCCGCCGGCAATCGTGGTCACGCGGCCGAACGGATCGACGCGCCGAATCACGTCGCCATCATTGCCCGCCAGGTAGAGCACGCCGTAGTCATCGACGGCGATGTCGTCGATGTAGCTGAACATCGCCACGCCGAGCGTGCCGTCGTGAATGTGGTTCGCCTGGCTTCCGCCGAGGGTCGTGACCATCACCTCGCTCGCGCCGACGCCGGTCTCCGCGCCGGGCGGGGCCAGAATCGCCGTCGGCGCCTCGACCTCGACGGAGAACTCGAACGCCGACACGCCCTCGGGCACGACAAATGTCCAGCGCCTCATGCCGGTGCTCATGCCGGGCGAGAGGGCGCCGGAATACCAGTAGTAGGGACACTTGGCGCCCAGCTCGGTGCTGCTCACATGGCCGTCGGCGTTCGACACGCGGACCGGTTCGGTCGCGGTCGAGCCGGTCGGTGTGCCGAGCGGGAAGAAGCCGCTGTCGGGCCGGATCTCCTTCACCTTGCGCGCCCCCTCGTCGGCCAGGTAGAGCGTGCCAGCGTGGCTGACGGCCAGATGGCGCGGGGTCTGGAAGCGAGCGAGGTCGCCGGTGCCGTCGACATCGCCCGCGGCGCCGCCGGCCAGGCTGGCGACCAGCCAACTCGACGCCGTGCCGCCGTGGGCACCGTCGGTCACCCGGGTCATCTGCCGCAGGCGGCGGCCGGAGCGGTCGGCGACGAAGCAGGCGCCGCCCTCGAGGCAGACGATGCCGTGCGGCGCGTCGAAGCGGGCGACATTGCCCAGACCGTCGACCACTCCCGCAGTGCCGGTGCCGGCGATGGTCGTGACCTGGCCGGAGAAGTTAACGCCGCGGATGCGGTGGTTGCGGGTGTCGGTAACCAGCAGCGTGTTGCCGCCGACGAAGGCGATGCCGCTCGGTTCGTTGAACCGCGCGCCGGCGCCGTTGCCGTCGGCAAATCCGGCGGTGCCGTTGCCGGCCAGCGTGGTGACGGTGTAGTTCGCGGCCACCGTCGGATCGGCGCCGCCGGCCGGCATGGTGATCATGCGGATGCGGTGCGCCGCCTCGGTAACGAAGAGCAGGTCATGCTCGGGCCCGAAGCAGAGTCCGAGCGGTCGGTTGAAGGTCGCGAGGTTGCCCGGCCCATCGGCGCCGCCGGCGATGGAGCTGCCGGCGATGGTGACCACCGAACCGTGGGCGTCGACCCTCCGGATGGCGGTGCCGTCGGCGACGAACAGCGCATGGTCGGGACCGACGGCCAGACCGGCCGGTGCGTTGAACTTCGCGTAGGCGCCGGCGCCGTCGCGCAGGCCGCTGCCGCCCGAGCCGGCGACGGTGGTGATGTAGCCGTCGGCCAACTTGCGGATGTTGTGTGCGCTGCAGTCCGAGATGAACACCGCCCGGCCGTCGACCGCCACGCCGTTGGGCAGCGCAAAGGTGGCGGCATTGGCCGGTCCGTCGGCCGCCCCGGCAGCGCCGGTGCCGGCGATGGTCTCGACCAGCGTGCGGCTGCGCAGGTCAGTGGTCTGCGTGCCAAGGCTGGTCGGCGGCCCGAGAATCACCCGCACGCCGTGCGAGCGACCGCTGGCCTGCTGGCCAATCGACATGGCCCAACGGTTGACCAGCCCGACCTCGACGGCGCGCAGGCCGACATCGCCCGGCTCGTCGAGCAGCGTGCTGGTCTCGAACTGCACGGCCGTGCCGGCCAGCACGGCACGCGAGCCGCTCAGCGGCACGACGGTGACCTCGCCGGTGGTGACATCGACCTCGAACCGCGCCGTGCCGGGCCCGGAGCGATCGACCGTGTCGGCCGGCTCGCCGCCGTCGTCGCCGCCACCCGGCGAGGTCGGTGCGAACTCACCGCCACTGCAGCCGACGAGGAAGAGACAGAACGCGAGGCGCAGCCATCGGCGCCGAAGGGCAGTACCCATAACCCAATCCCCGGCGCCGGGCGACCAACCCACCGACGCCCGTCCGGTTGTAACCCCAGCCAGCAGCGCCTGTCAACCGCGGGGTCAGACCTCGGAATCAGGCGTCACCTTAACAACCGGGTGCGGGAGGTCAGGCCATCTATTTCAGGCGTCGTCGAGGGCGGCGATGCCGGGCAGGTTGCGGCCTTCGAGGAACTCGAGCGAGGCGCCGCCGCCGGTGCAGTTGTGGTACATGCGGTCGGCCACGCCGGCTTTGACCACCGCCGCGCCGCTGTCGCCGCCGCCGATGATTACCTTCGCGGGGCAATCGGCCAGCGCGCGAGCCAGGGCGTTGGTGCCCTCGGCGAAACGGTCGAACTCGAACACGCCCATCGGGCCGTTCCAGAAGACCGTCCCGGCCCGCGTCGCCGCGGCGATGAACGCCAAACGCGTGTCCGGGCCGATGTCGAGGCCCTCCTGGTCGCCGGGGATCCGGTCGGCCGGCACGACGGTGGCCGGTGCGTCGGCGGCGAACTCGGGGGCGACGACGACGTCGGTCGGCAGCAGCAACTCGACGCCGCGCTTGGCGGCATCGACCTGGACCTGCCGGACGGCGTCGATGCTCTCGGCGTCGAGCAGCGAGCCGCCGATCTCGAGGCCGTTGGCGCGGAGGAAGGTGTAGGCCATGCCGCCGCCGATGATCAGCGTGTCGGCCAGGCCGAGCAGGTTCTGCACGACGCCGATCTTGTCCGCCACCTTGGCTCCGCCGAGGATGACCACCAGCGGCCGCGCCGGCCGCTCGAGCAGCTCCTGGAGCACCTCCAGCTCGCGTTGGACCAGCAAGCCCATGACGCACGGGCTGAGGAACGCGGTCACACCCTCGGTCGAGGCGTGGGCACGATGAGCAGCGCCGAAGGCGTCGTTGACGTAGAGGTCGCAGCCGGCGGCCAGGCCGCGGGCAACCTCCGCGTCGTTCTTCTCCTCGCCGCGGTGGAAGCGGGTGTTCTCGAGCAGCAGCACGTCGCCGGGCGCGAGCGCCGCCTTGGCGGTCTCGGCCGCTTCACCGAGGCAGTCGACGGCGAACGCGACGGGCTGGTCCAGGAGCGCGGCGAGCCGCTTGGCGGCCGGGCGGAGCGAGAGGTTGGGCCACTTCTCGCGCGCATCTTGTTTCGGCCGGCCGAGGTGCGAGCAGAGCACGGTCTTCGCGCCGGCGTCGATGAGGTGCTGGATGGTCGGCAGCGCGGCGACGATGCGCGTATCGTCGGTCACGGTGGTGCCGTCGAGTGGGACGTTGAAGTCGACGCGGCAGAGGACGGTTTTGCCGGCGAGGTCGGTCAACGAGTCGACGGTGCGCTTCATGGCCAGCGGCTCCTGCGGCAGGTGGATTGTAACGCAGGGGTGCGGTAACGACGAGTCGGGCGGGCGGCCGGCGCGGGTACAGCGCCTTCGGCAGGCAATAGGATGCGGCTCGCCACACCATCGGCGTCGGCAGGGTGGTGCGGCAAGGGTTGTGCGCAAGACGGCGAACGACCTCCGATCGGTAGGGGCGGCCTTTGTGGCCGCCCGCTGCTGGAGCGGGTTTGTTGGCTAACGGACAGCCACAAGGGCTGCCTCTACAGCCGTCATCGTTCGGCGCTCGTAGCGGCGCATCGCAATGCGCCGACCGGCGACCGCGCGCCTCCAGGCCAACCACCCCGCCGGCGGGCGCATTGCCATGCGCCCCTACCGGTGTGATACGACCCGCGCCAAGTGGGCACCGTTGACTCGCCACCCGCCGTGGCGGTGAGTTAGCCGGCCGTCTGCACCGGCACTCGCTGCCCGGCCGCGGTGTCAGACTCGTGGCGGGTGCCGGAGTCCGCGCCGTGGCCACCTCGATCCGCATCGACGAATACCTGATCCAGCAGCTCCGCGCGCACGGCGTCGAGCACCTCTTCGGCGTGCCCGGCGATTTCGTCCTGCGGTTCATGCAGGCGGTCGAGCAGAGCGGCATGACGCTGGTCAACACCTGCGACGAGCAGGGTGCCGGCTTCGCTGCCGACGCCTATGCGCGGGTCCGCGGCCTGGGCGCGGTGTGCGTGACCTATGGCGTCGGCGGGCTGAAGATTGCCAACACCACCGCCGAGGCGTTTGCCGAGCGGTCGCCGGTGATCGTGATCAGCGGCGCGCCGGGGATCCGCGAGCGCCGGCGGCATCCGCTGATCCACCACAAGGTGCGCGACTTCGACACGCAGGCGCGGATCTTCGAGCACCTCACCGTCGCCTCGGCGGTGATCGACGACCCGGACACGGCCCTCGGCGAGATCGACCGGGTCTTCGCCGCGGCGATGCGCTACAAACGGCCGGTCTATCTCGAGCTACCGCGCGATATGCTGCCGCTGCGCACGCGGCTGCACCACCCGCCGCGCCCCGACGCCGACGAGAGCGATGCCGACGCGCTCGCCGCGGCGCTCGCGGAGGCGATCGCGCGGATCAACGCCGCCCGGCAGCCGGTCTTCCTGATCGGCGAGGAGGTCCATCGCTTCGGTCTGCAGAGCGTCGTGCTGGAGCTGATCGACCGCGCCGGCGTGCCGGTCGCGGCGACGCTGCTGGGCAAGTCGGTGCTCGACGAGGACCACCCCGCCTACATGGGCATCTACCAGGGCGGCATCGGCCGTGAGGATGTGCGCGACTATGTCGAGACGAGCGACTGCGTGGTCATGCTCGGGGTGATGATGACCGACGTCAACCTCGGCATCTATACCGCGCGGCTCGAGCGAGGCGATTGCATCCATGCCGTCGCCGAGAAGCTCTCCGTCGGCTACCACGTCTACGAGGAGGTGCGTTTCGCCGACTTCGTCCGCGGCCTGGTGACCGACGCGCTGCGGCCACGCGAGCTGGGCGAGCATCCTTGGTCGCAGACGGCGGTCACCTGCTGGGTCGCCGAGCCCGATCGCCCGCTCACCGTCGAGCGGCTGTTCGAGCGCCTCGACGCCTTTCTCGACGAACAGACCTGCGTCATCGCCGATCCGGGCGATGCGCTTTTTGGGGCGGGCAACTTGACCGTCCACGAGCACACCGCGTTCCTCTCGCCGGCCTACTACTGCTCGCTCGGTTTCGCCGTCCCGGCGGCGCTCGGCGCGCAGCTCGCCGACCCGGACAAACGGCCGTTGGTGCTGGTCGGCGACGGCGCGTTTCAGATGACCGGGGTCGAGCTGTCGACCATCGCGCGGTTCGGCCTCAGCCCGATTGTGGTGGTGCTCAACAACCGCGGCTATGTGACCGAGCGGTACATCCTCGACGGTGGGTTCAACGAGGTCCTGCCGTGGGAGTATCATCGCCTGCCCGAGCTGCTCGGCGCCGGGCTGGGCCTGCTGGCGACCACCGAGGGCGAGTTCGACGCCGCGCTGGAGACCGCCCGAGCGCACGCCGACGGCTTCGTCTTGATCGAGGCCCGGCTCGACCCGCTCGACGCCAGCCCCACCCTCCGCCGCATCGCCGCGGGGCTGCAGGGCGGGTAAGGCGGGCGGCACCCGCCAAGGTAGGGCCCGTTCGCCGAACGGGCCCGGGCCGGCGGCGACGCCGGCGGTCCGTCGGGACGGTCGACCTACGCCGCCAACCAATCCTCCCGCACGGGACAGAACGCGTCGATGATCCGGCAGTCGGTCACCGCGCCGCCCGAGTGCACCGCGCCCGGCGGGATGACGTAGACCCAGCCGGCGTGGAGGCGGACCGGCTCGCCGTCGACCACGAGGTCGAACTCACCCTCGAGCATCTGCACAATCTGCTCGTGCGGGTGCGTGTGGGCCGGCAGCGCCGCGCCGGCATCGATCCGCCAGAAGGCGAGGGTCATCGTGCCGGCGTGGACGATCCGGCCGTGAAAGCCGCGGTGGATTTCGCGTTCCGGAACGGTCTCGAGCACGTGCAGCATCACCCGCCTCCCTGCACGGCGGCCTTGCCGTAGACGGCCTCCATCAACCCCTTGATGTAGCCCACGGCGAACACCCGGCCGGTGCTCGAGTAGCAGGGATTGTCGTTGCTGTCGCCCTCGAGCGTCGGCACATGGTCGGGCCGCAGCGGGCCGTCGAAGCCGACTTCCTGATAGGCGCGCAGGCAGGCCAGCAGGTCGGTCGGGCCCTCGTCGTGGAAGGTCTCGAAGAACCGCTCCGCTGTGCCGACGACATCGCGCAGGTGAACGAAGTGGACCGCGCCCCGGCCGCCGAACTGCCGGATGACCGCCGGCAGATCGTCGGTCATCAAGGCGAAGTTACCCTGGCAGAGCGTGATTCCGTTGCACTCGCTGGGCACCAGGTCGATCAGCCGCTGGAACCCCTCGACGCTGCTCATGATCCGCCCGATGCCACGCAGCGGCGAGAGCGGCGGATCGTCGGGGTGCATGGCCAGCTTGACGCCGGACTTCTCGGCGGTCGGCAAGATATGTTCGAGGAACCAGCGCAGGTTGTCCCACAGCCGCTGCTCGGTGACCTCGCCGTGCGGGGTCGGCTCGGCCGGGAAGTCGGCCAGATCGAAGCCCGAGACGAGCGCCCCGCCGCGGCCGGGGGCGTCGACCACGGTGCGGCTCCAGCCGATGTGCGCCATCCAGTTGTAGCAGATCACCGGCACGCCCAGCTCGCCCAGGCTGCAAATGAACTGCCGGAACCACTCGAGCTCGTCGTCGCGGCCGGGCAGGCCGAGGCGGAGCTTGTCCATCGGCGGGCTGCTCTCGATCACCCGCAGCTCGAACCCGGCCGCCTCGAGCGCCTCCTTCATCCGCCGCAGCGGGCCGACGGCCCAGCCCGGCTCGCCTCCCTCGCCGCGCGGAATGCCGCCGACCACGCCGTCGACGCCGATCTGTTTGACCAGCCGCCAGAGCGGAGTCGGCTGCGGGGGAAGCACCTCACAGAGCTGGATCATCGCCGTCTGCCCGTCCGGCTGGTGATACGGCGCGGCGCGGCGGGTGCCTCCCAACGTGGCGGACCGCCGGCGGCCGGAGATCCGCCGGCGGTCCGCTGGGTTCGCTGTCGGCCGTCCTAGAACAGCGACAGGAAGAAGTTGGCGCCCAGCGAGATGCCGTCGTTCTGGTAGCCGACGCTGAACTGCAGCCCCTCGGCCACCGGTCGCAGCGGCACGTAGATCTGGTCGCCGTAGAACACCGGTGGGGTGCCCCAGTTGACCGGGTAGCTGTGCCCGTTCTCGATGATGATCACCGTCGGCGAGCCGGCGGTCACCACCACCGTCCGCGGCCCTTGCGAGATGTAGGCCCGGCGGTAGGCGCCGTCCCAGCGCACGTGGCAGCCCATCTGCTCAAACGGCGCGCGCAGCGGCACATAGGTCCGGTTGCGCACGATGCGGTAGGGCGACCGGATCTCGCGCCGGCCCGGCGGCACGTGCCGATGGCCGTAGCGCGGCGAGTCGTGGTCGCGATCGTCACTCCGGTACTGCGGCCCGCCCCGCTCGTGCGGATTCGCGCGGGCGTGGGCCGGCGGGCCGCCGCGACCGCGGTTGTCGCGGTCCTTCTTCGCCTCGGCCACGGTGCCGGTGGACACCAGCACCGCCACGGCCAACCCCGCCCAGCGAGTGACTCGGTACGTCATCATCTCCTCCGCGTCTCGGCCGCGCGGGGCGACCGGCGACGGTTATCTCTTACCCATCGGACGTTACCAGCCGGTTGCCCGACAACCCGGCGGGAGGGAACCCGCTCCCAGAGCGGAATGTCCGAGCCTGCAAACGAGACCGCCATGCTCGCCGTCGTGCTCTGCCTGACCCTCGCCGCGCCGGCCGACCGGCCGGTCATCCTCACCGCCGAGCTGTCGCAGCCGAGCGCCCGGCCCGGCTTCGGCCTCAGAATCACCTACCGCTGGCTGGCGGTGCCGCTCGAGCGCGACGGCGAGGTCTTCGTCCACATCCGTGGGCCCGAAGGCGCTTTTTTCCAGCACGACCACGGCGCGCCGACGCCGACCACCGAGTGGCGCGGGTCGATCGAGTACACCCGCACGCTGGTTGTGCCCGCCGGCGCGCCGCTGGGTGAGTACACGGTCAACGCCGGCCTGTGGCACCGCGCCTCGGGCGAGCGGATCGAGCTGACCGCCGGCGAGGGTGTGGTCGACCGCGGCGACCGCTCCTACCGCGTGGCGACTTTCACGCTCACCGCCGACGCGCCGATCCCGCCGCTGCCGGAGCCGTCGATCGACCCGGAACGCTGGCGGTTGACCTTCGACGAGAGCTTCGACGGTCCGCTCGATGTCTCGGCCTGGGGGCCCGGCACGCGTTGGATTGCCCACACGCCCTATGCCGGCGACTTCGGCGACGCGCGGTTCGGCGACCCGGGTCCGAACTCGCCGTTCGAGCTGGTCGACGGCATCCTGCGCATCACCGCGACACGGGTCGACGGCCGCTGGCAGGCGGGGTTGCTCTGCTCGGTCGACCGCGAGGGCAACGGCTTCGCGCAGCGGTACGGCTACTTCGAGTGCCGGGCCAAGTTCCCGCCGGGGCAGGGCACCTGGCCGGCCTTCTGGCTGCTCGGACAGCCGAAACTACGCGACCGCAACATCGATCAGATCGAAATCGACGTGGTCGAGCAGTACGGCGTGAACCCGAACGCGCTGCACACCACCGTCCACCGTTGGAACGCCGACGGCAGCCACAGCGCCGAGGGCACACCGAACCTGGTCGAGGGCATGACCACCGGCTTCCACACCTACGGCGTGCTGGTCGGCGCGGAGGAGATCATCTTCTACTACGACCGCCGCGAGCTGTGGCGCCAACCGACGCCCGAGGTGGCCCGGGTGCCGTTGTACCTGCTGGTCAACCTGGCAGTTGGCGGCGGCTGGCCGATTGACGAGCTGCCCGATCCGTCGGTGATGGAGGTGGATTATGTGCGGGTGTGGGAGGTGATCCGGTAACGCTGTCGCGCCGAGTCGACAGGTTGTGCGGGCATCGCATCCGATCTGCGGCGGATCTTGAGATAAGGCGGTGAGACGCGATGAGCTACCTGGCCTATGTCGAAACCAGCATCGCCAGTTTCTACTACGAGAAGCGATCCGAGCCGGAGATGATCGCGCGCCGCCAATGGACCCGCGAGTGGTGGGCTCTGGCCTCTCGCGAGGCGGAGTTGGTGACGAGTGAGGCGGTGCTCGACGAGTTGGACCAAGGCACGTACGACAGCCGCGAGCGCTGCCTGCTGCTGCTCGCCGATGTGCCGTTGCTGCCGGTTGCGCCACCACTGCAGTCGATCGTCGAGACGTACATCGCGCGGGGCGTGATGCCCGCCGATCCCGTCGGAGATGCGCTGCACCTCGCGCTGGCCTCGTTCTACCGCTGCGATTTCCTGGTCACCTGGAACTGCCGTCATCTCGCCAACGCTAACAAGGTGGAGCACATCCGGATTGTCAACGGCCTGCTGGGCATCCATGTACCGGCGTTGGTCACGCCACTGCAGTTGCTGGCCGAGCGCGACGATGAAGCCTGATCCCGCCATCGAACAGGTGCGAGCCGCCCGCGCGGCCATCTCGCGCGGCCTCAACCACGATCCGGCGCGCGTGATCGAATACTACATGGCCCTGCAGAGGAAGCACCCGGAGCGGCTCTACACGAGCGGGCGTCGGCGCGTGGTGGTGTCTGGCGACGGCGGCAGAGCGCCCGCGAAGCCCGAAACCTGAGATTCGCCGCGGATGGACGTGGACTATGTGCGGGTGTGGGAGGTGATCCGGTAACGCCGTCGCGCCGAGGCGACCGGTTGGATGGCCACGGCACGGAGCCTGCCAAGCCGGGCTCGGCCGACAGAGTCACCGCATCGTGACAAGCCGGCTGATCAGGCGGGCAGGGACCTTCCTCACATGGTCGTCATGCTGCCGACCGGTGCGGTTTCATCGGGCTCGGGGGTGACCTCAAACCGGACGACCGGGACGCTCTCACGGCCCTCCACCAGCGCCCGGCAAAGCCGTTTGCGCCCGTCCATGTTCCATCCCTCGGCCGCGAGAATGACCGGGTAGCTCGAGTCTGCCTGCATGGTCGCCCGGACCAACTCGGCGAGCTCGCGCACCGTGAGGCCGTCTGGTCCGAACCAGCATCGGCTGTCGAAGTGCCAGTCAGATGTCTTGACCGGAACCTGCTCGACGACCAAGCCGCTCGACAGCCGCCACAACCGTTCCACCAACCACGTTTGCGTTGTCGTCGCGTCGGACACCAGGACCCTCTGGCCTGACATGTTGAGCCTCCCTCGCCGCTACACCACCTCCACCCGGCTCTGGTCGCTCAACATGAACCGGTTCACCCGCGGCTTGTCGGTCACCCGGACAATCTCCACCTCGTCGCCGAGCAGACTGCCCTCGATCCGCGTCGGCACGCCGACCACCTTCACCCCGGCGAGCAGGATGCTGTACTCAATCTCGCTCCCGCGGATCTGGCAGTCGCGGTAGAGGCTGGTGAACGGACCGATGTAACTGTCCTCGACCAGGCTGCCCGCGCCGATGATGGCCGGACCGCGGATGACGCTGTCGAGCACCCGCGCGCCCGGCTCGATCACCACCGTGCCGAACAGCGCGCTGCGGGAGTCGACCTCGCCCTCGATCCGCTCTTCGAGATGCTCGAGCACCAGCCGGTTGGCCTCGAGCAGGTCGATCGGCTTGCCGGTGTCCTTCCACCAGCCGGTGATTTCCGAGTAGGTCACCGTCTTGCCGTGGTCGAGCAGCCACTGATGCGCGTCGCTGATCTCCAGTTCGCCGCGCGCCGATGGGCTAATTTGGTTGACCGCCTCAAAGATACTGCTGTCGTAGAGATAGATCCCGGCGACGGCGAACGGGCTCTTCGGCCGGGCGGGCTTCTCCTCGACGCCGACGATCCGCCCGTCGACAATCTCGGGCACGCCGAACCGCTCGGGGTCCTTGACCCGCGCGAGGGTCAGGTGGCAGTCGCTGCCGGCGGCCTCGAACGCCTCGACGAACCGGCCGATGCCGCCGACAATCAGGTTGTCGCCGAGGTAGAAGACGAACGGGTCGTCGCCGATGAACTCCTGGCTGATCTTGACCACGTGGGCCAGGCCGAGCGGCGCCTCCTGCGGGATGTGGGTCAGCCGCACACCGAACTCGGTGCCGTCGCCCAGGGCGCGCGGCACCTCGTCGCTGTCGGCCGAGTAGACCACGCCGATCTCGGTGATGCCGGCCTGGCGCAGGTACTCGAGCGCGTGGTGGAGAATCGGCTTGTTGCCAATGGGGATGAGGTGCTTGTTCTTGGTGTGCGTGATCGGCCGCAGCCGCGTGCCGCGCCCGCCCGAGGTGACCAGGGCCTTCACCGCCGTCTCCGGGGCGCCGGGCGCCCGCCAAGTCCTGTTCGGCCGCGCCGGCGCCGCGATTACACTCGCCGCGGCACGAATCCTGCACCGCGCGCCATAGCGCCGAGACGCCGATGACCACCGCCGCACCGCCCTCGCCCGCGCTCCGCCTGGCCCGGCGCTATGTCCGCTGGTACCACCACGTCTACGAGCCGCGCGGGTATCGCATCCGCGGCTGCTTCGCGCTGTACAAACGCCTGCTCGCCCGCGGCGCGGCGTCGGGTCGCGTCGTCCGCGTCGGCGACGTCGATGGCGACCTGGTCATGGAGCTCGACCTGGCCGAGCATATCGCCCGGGCGATCTTCTGGTACGGTGCCTACTCGGTCTCGCTCCGCCGACTGATGGACCGCCTGCTCAAGCCCGACTGGACCGTGCTCGACATCGGCGCCAACATCGGCGAGCTGACCCTCTATGCCGCCAAACGTGTTCCCCAGGGGCGCGTCCACGCCTTCGAGCCGATCCCCGACCGGCTGGCCGTGCTGCGCGCCAACGTCGCCGCCAACCCGTTCGCGAACATCGCGATCCACCCCATCGCCCTGGGCGAGGCCGAGGCCACGCTGACCCTCTACCTCAACCGCGCGGTGAAGCAGGGGGTGGTCAACGCCGGCAGCGCCTCGCTCAAACCGGCCGGCGAGGACGCCGCCGAGGCGGTCGAGGTCGCCGTGCGTGCCGCCGACGAGGTGCTGGCCGAGGCGGGCACGACGCGGGTCGACTTCATTAAGATGGACATCGAGGGCGCCGAGCCCTATGCCCTGCGCGGGCTGAGCCGAACGCTGGCGACGCACCGGCCCGACCTGGTTTTCGAGGTCAACCCCACTGCCCTGGCCCGCGGCGGGTTCGACCGCGAGTCGGTCCTCGCCCCGCTGCGCGAGCTGGGCTACCGCTTCGCCTGCCTCGACGAGACGGGTGGCCTGGGCGAGCTGCCCGAGCCGGAAGCGAACCATGATGTCTATGCGACGGCGCAGGGCGGCTGACCACACCGACGACGTTGTTGCGCAACGGTGACAACTAGACGCAACTTCCGTTTGACTCGCCTCCCGCCGGCGGTTACCCTCACCGGCGAGGGTTTGCCATGAAACTGCACTGGCTGGTCTTGTTCCTCTGCGCCGGGCTGGCCGCGGCCGAGCCGCCGGCGCGGGCCGAGCTGCCCGACCGCCTGCGCCAGTGGGTGAGCGAGGTGCCGGGCGAGATGCCGGGTCGGGTGACCGACCCCGACGGCCGGCCGATCGCCGGGGCGACCGTCCGTCTGCGAAGCTGGGGCCTGGGCGCCGACGCGCCCGACCTGGCCAACGCGGTCAGCGACGCCGACGGCCGGTTCGTGCTCGACCGGCGGTTCGGGCCGGTCGAGAGCACCGTCTGGGCGACGTTGGTGGTCCACCATCCGGGGTGGGCCTTCGCGGTTCAGTCAGTCAATCAGATTCCCGACGAGTTCGCCGTTCAGCTCGAGCCGGGTGGCGAGGCGACGGTGCACCTGCGTGCGGCCGAGTCACCGACCGAGGGCGCGCGCATCGTCCCCCTGCGGCAGAGCTCGGTGACACTGCCGGCCGACCTGTGCGAGTCGCTGGCGGTGACCGCCGACGCCGACGGCCGGTGCGTGTTCCGCCACTGGCCGACCCGGGGCGCGACCATACGGGTGGACGACCAGCGCTTCGTGCGCTACACGTGCGACCTCTCGTTCGACCGTCGTGGGGTGGCCCGGCTGAGCCGCCAGAGCAGGCTGATTGCCTCGGCCGAGGATGAGGGCGGGCTGCGCATCGACCTGGAGCATGGGGCGTCGATCGGGACTCGGGTGGTCATCGGCGAGACGGGCCAGCCGGTCGAGGGAGTCCGTGTGTCGGCCAGCGCGGTCGGCGAGACCCCCGGTGGAGGCAGTGCCGACTCGGATGCCGACGGCCGGGTCGAGATTCGGCAACTGGCGGCCGGCAACTACGACGTGCAGGTCCGCCTCGACGAATCGATGCGTGAGGAGTGGACCGCCGCCGCGATGCGAGATGTCGTCGTGCCTCACGGATCGACCCGGGTGATAGTGCCCATCGAGCTCATCCGCGGCGCGGTGGTGCACGGCCGGGTGACCGCGCCTGAGGGGCAGACGCTGCCGGCTCTGATGGACGTGGTCGTGCAGGGCATTGCCGGGCCGTCCAGCGGCGCCACGGACCACCGTCGAATCGATCCCGCGGGTCAGTTTACTGTTCGTGTTCCACCGGGTCTGACCTGCTTCTACATCCGCGACGAGACGTTCCGGCAGCAGCCGGTGCCCGACCCGCGCGAGGTCGACCTGGTCGAGGGTCAGGAGGTCGAGCTCGAGTTCGTCCTCGGTGCCAATCCTCCGGTGCGCGGCACGGTGGTCGGCCCCGACGGCGAGCCGGTGGCCGACGCCAGGCTGCTGATTGTCCGGCCTGATCGTTCGATCGGCATGGGTAGCTGGACGAACGAGCAAGGTGAGTTCGAGCTGGGATCGAGCCAGTATCAGCGGGACTTCGAGCTGTGGGCGTTCCACGGCACCGACGGGTCGGTCGACCCGGTCCGCCACCGCCCGGGCGACGACGCGCAGCTGGAGCTCGTGCTACAGGCCGGCGTCTCCGCAGCGGCCGAGGGGATCATCCTCTGGCCCGACCAACGGCCGGCGGCCAGGCTCTCGTTGGTCGTGCAATGTCTGGTCAATGGGCGCTGGCAGCAGATCGGCAACGGCCGGACGGATCGCAGTGGTCAGTACCGGATCGACTGCCCGCCGGTCGGGCCGCTGTTCCGGGTCATCGCCCGCGAGTCGCAAGTCAGCCGGGCGACCTTCTACGCCACGCAGCCCTTCCGCGCGACGCCGGGCCAGGTGGTCGAACTGCCGATCTGGACGTTGACCGAGGAGAGCGAGTGGGTGAGGTG
>CAYONP010000122.1:0-15255 GCA_964405335.1 uncultured Fimbriimonadaceae bacterium | reverse complement strand
GCCGATGGCGACCTATCTCGAGCTCTGGCTGCCGGCCGACGCGCTGTCCACGCCGACGGCGCTGCGCTATCAGCGGCTCGACACCGAGATCGGTCGCTCGGCGGTGCGCGAGGTCGAGTTCGACGGTTGGCTCGACAATCTGCCCACCGGCCTGCGCGAGGTGCAGCGGACCGAATGGGGCGAACCGCGCCGCGAGCTGCCCGAGCAGGCGGTGATCTACACGCTGACGGCGCCAGGAGGCGCCGCTGACACGCGTTGAGCGCGCCGGTCCTCGTTGACACGGCTAACCGCCCGACCTATCATGTGGCGATGTCTGAGCCGATGCGTCTGGAGGCGCGCCGGCAGGGGCTACGCACTGATGCGATTCCCGCTCGGCCTGACCCTGGCCGTAACCCGCTACATGATGCTCCAGTCGCGGCAGCGCCGCCGGCGGTACCCCACCGTGCTGATGCTCGAGCCGCTTTACACCTGCAACCTCCAGTGCATCGGCTGCAGCACCGAGCGGCACACCGGGCATCTGAAAGACCGCCTGCCGGTCGAGGTCTGCCTGCAGGCGGCCGATGAGTGCGGCGCGCCGACGCTCAGCCTGTGCGGCGGCGAGCCGACGCTCTATCCCGAGTTACCCGAGCTGATGGCCGGGTTGATTGCCCGCGGCCGGTACATCTATCTGTGCACCAACGCCCTGGTGATGGACAAGAAGGTCTTCGACGTCATCCCGCCCGACCCGCACCTGATTGTCAACGTCCATCTCGACGGCATGCGCGAGACGCACGATTACGTCTGCGCCAAGGAGGGTGTGTTCGACAAGGCGGTCGAGATGATTGCCGAGTCGAAGCGGCGCGGCTACTACACGGTGACCAACACCACGGTCTATCAAGAGACCTCGATGGCCGAGGTCGAGGAGCTGTGCGAGCTGCTCATGGGGCTCGACGTCGACGGCATGTTGATCAGCCCGGGTTACCAGTACGCCTCGGTCAGTCGCGACATCTTCCTCAAGCGTGACGACATCCACCGCAAGTTCGGCCGGGTGATGCAGTTGGCGCGCAAGTACCCGCTCACGGCGACGCCGGCGTTCTTGCAGTTTTGCGCTGGCGAGCGTGAGCTGAACTGCGCGCCGTACAGCACGGTCACCCGCACGCCGCTGGGCTGGAAGGCGCCCTGCTATCTCATCGGCGAGCAGTTCTACCAGTCTTGGGACGAGTTCTGGAACGGGGTCGATTGGGACTATTGGGAAACCCGGCAGGACAGCAAGTGCCAGAACTGCTACATGCACAGCGGCTTTGAGGCGAGCGCGGTGAAGGCGGCGACGAGCGATTTCAAGGGCTTTGTCGAACTGATGATGTGGAATATGACCCGCCCGAACGGCAAGGCCCCGCTCCCGCCGGCCGGACCCGACGTCGACCGGACCGAGCTGCTGCCGGTGATCCAGGAGGCCGACGCGGCGGGCTGAGCGAACCTCCGCCCGGCCAGCTACGTTCTGAGTCCTCCGGAGCCAGCCGTGGCCAGCTTGGACATCCCCGAGCAGATGCCCGTCCCCATCCAGGTCTGGGAGGGCGGCGCCGTCCGCGTCGGCCGGACGCGGGTCAACCTCTGGCAGGTCGTCGGCCACCACCTCGAGGGCCTCACACCCGAGCAGATGGTCGAGCACTACCCGACCCTCGAGCTGGCTGACGTCTACGGGGCGATTGCCTACTACCTGGCCAACCGCGAGGCCGTCGATGCCTACCTGGCCGAGGAGGAGCGGCTGGCGGAGGAGCTTCACCAGAAGATCGTCTCGCAGCCTGGCTACCACGAGGCCGTCGCGCGTTTGAAGGCGCGACACGCTGAGATGCAGGCCGGCACGCGGTCGTGATCCGGTTCGTGCTCGACGAGTGCGTCAGCGGCAAGCTCGTGCGGGCGCTGCGTGAGGCCGAGCCGATGCTCGACTTCGTGACGGTTCACGAGGCCGGTCTGGAGGGATGCTCGGATGCTCAGGTGGTGCGATGGGCCTCGGTGGCACGGCGCGTGGTGGTCACCCAGGATGTTCGGACGATGCCGGCTGAGCTGTGGGACTTGCTCGGTGCCGGCGTCAGCTCGCCCGGGATGGTCATCATCCACAGCGGCACGCCGATCCGGCAGGTCGTCGACGAACTGACGATCATTGCCCTCGGCACCGACAAGGACTCCCTCGACCGCCTGCTGACTGAAATTCCGCTGTAGGATCAGGGGCCGCGGAGAACACACCTTGCCCACCGCCCAATCGACGACCCTCACCCGCCTCTACACCGCCGAAGGCATCTTCGGCGAGGCACGCTCGCTGCTCGACGGACTCGACGGAGAGACCGCCACGCGCCTGCCCGACGGCGCGGAACGCTCGGTCGCCGACCTGGTCGCCCACTGCGCCTTCTGGCTCAGGCTCTACCTCGATGGGATCGAGTCCGGTGACTTCACCGCGCTGGACACCTGGACCGACGACTGCCCCAGCACCGAGCCGGGTGGCTGGCCGGCGCTGCGCGACCGCTTCCGGGCGCTGGTCGACCGGGCTGTCGCCCTCGCCGCGGACGAGGCGGCCCTGGCGGCGACGGTGGCCATTCACGGCAAGGAGATTCCGGTCGCCACGCTGCTCGGCGACCTGGCCGGTCACAACGCCTACCACCTCGGCCAGGTGGTGCTGACGCGGCGGCTGGTGGGGGCGTGGCCGATCGCTTCAGAGGGCGGCGGCGGCCGGTGAGATGGTACACTGACGCTCCGGAGCGGTTGCCGGCGAGGAACCAGCATGGAACTGATGCTCAACGTCGATGACGAGGTGGCGGCACGCGCTCAGGCTTGTGCCGATCGTTGCGGCACCACGCTCGATGCGCTGGTCGAGGCCTCATTGCGCGAGATCGGCGAGCGCCTGGAGCGCGTCGAGGCGTGGGTGCACTGGACCCGCGAGCATGCCGGCAGGTCGGAGCCCGGTTGGCGCTTCGACCGCGAGGCGATCTACGACCGGTCGATCCTTGAATAGGGCGGCAGCATGGCCGTCGCGTTCATCGACACCAACGTCCTGGTCTACGCTAACGACGATGCCGACGTCACCAAGCGCGACCGCGCGATGGACGTGATCGCGTCCCTCGCCCGACGCGGCGACGGCGCCATCTCAACTCAATGTCTGATCGAGTACGGTGCGGTTGCTTACCGAAAACTCGGCCAGCCGGTCGAGCTGATTGACGCCCAGCTCGAGTTCTTCACCGGCTGCTTCGAGGTCGTTCCCGTCTCGGCCGCGCTCATCGGCGCCGCGGTGCGGCTGGCGCAACGCTTCCGTATTCACTACTTCGATGCGCTGATCCTCGCCGCCGCCGCGAGCGCCGGCTGCGGGGTCCTCTACTCGGAAGACCTCAACCCGGGCCAGTCGTACTCGGACGTTCGCGTCGTCGACCCGTTCAGGACCTGAACCGTCGGGAGCCAACCGTGTCGGACTTGGAGGCCGGATGACCACCCTCGTCACCGGCGCCACCGGATTCGTCGGATGGCACGTCGCACGGCTGCTGGTCGAGCGGGGTGAGGCGGTGCGCTGCCTGGTCCGCGCCACGAGCGACACCTCGCGGCTCGAACCCCTCGGCGTCGAGCTCGTGGTCGGCGACCTGCGCGACGCCGAGTCGCTGCTCGCCGCCTGTCGCGGCTGCCGCATCGTCTATCACGTCGCCGCCGACTACCGCTTCTGGTGGCGCGACGCCACGGAGCCGTACCGCATCAATGTCGACGGCACACGCAACTTGCTCGCCGCCGCCGGCGATGCCGAGCGCATCGTCTACACCAGCACCGTCGGCACCATCCGCTACCCGCACGACGACACACCGTCGGCCGAGACCACGCCGACCACGCTGGACGACATGATCGGGCACTACAAGCGTTCGAAGTACCTGGCCGAGCAGATCGCGCTCGAGCGCGCGCGGGCCGGGCAGCCGATCGTCATCGTCCAGCCCTCGACGCCGGTGGGCGAGTTGGACGCCCGGCCGACGCCGACGGGCAAGATCATCGTCGACTTCCTGCGTGGCCGGATGCCCGCCTATGTCGACACGGGGTTCAATCTGGTCGACGTGCGCGATGTCGCCGCGGGTCACCTGCTCGCCGCCGAGCGCGGGCGCGTCGGCGAGCGGTACATCCTCGGCTGCCGCAACCTGAGCCTGCGCGATTGCCTCTGGCTGCTGGCCGAAGTCGCCGGCCGCCGCCCGCCGCGGCTGCGCCTGCCCTATGCCGTCGCCTGGCTGGCAGGCGCGGGGAGCGAGCTGGCCGCGCGTGTGCGCGGTGGCGAACCTGGCATCCCGCTCGAGTCGGTGCGCATGTCACGCTACCGCATGTACTTCGACGCGGCCAAGGCGCGGGCCGAGCTGGGCTTGCCGCAGAGCCCGGTCGACGAGGCGCTGGCGCGCGCAGTGGCGTGGTTCCGGGCCAACGGCTACGCGCCTTAGAAACGACCCGGCCGGCCCCGCGGGGCCGGCCGGATCGATCGCCATGGACGCGCGGCAGTGACCTGCTACCGCACAGCCCTACGCAGGGAGTAGTTCATTGTGCCGCACGGGTTGGCTCCCCTCGCCCCACAAACCCTATCGAATAGCAGCGCAACCACCAGGGTCAGGTCTCGCCATCACGTAGTCGGTTACCGTCTCGCGGCTCTTTCGCCATCGACCGCAGGATCGAGGGATCTGACCCCGGTGTATGTAACGGCTCCGCGGGCAACTTGTAACCAACCGTACGGCAACGGGGTCTGACCCCGGGATCAGGCGGGTGGGCGGGGGTTGCGGCCGGTCAGGTCGAGCGGCTCCAGGTGTGACTGCCAGTCGGCCAGGCTGCGGCGCAAGTCGCGCTCAACCGACTCGGTGCCCGCCTCGCCCCAGCGGTTGTGCAGTTCGCCGGCGTCGGCGCGTACGTCGAACAACTGGCTGGTCGCGTCGCCTTCGTAGGTCACCAGCTTCCACTCGGGCGTACGGACCATACGCCCGGTCTGCACTGTCTCGGCGATGACGAACTCGCGCCACTCGACCGCGCGGCCGTCGAGCAGTGGGCGGATGCTGCGCCCGCGCTGATGCGGCGGCGCCTCGATCCCGGCGTAGTC
Source organism: uncultured Fimbriimonadaceae bacterium (assembly GCA_964405335.1). GTDB lineage: Bacteria > Armatimonadota > UBA10988 > UBA10988 > UBA10988 > CAYONP01. Next base: position 10,181 of record CAYONP010000122.1, on the reverse strand, counting down.
GCACAGCGTGGCCGGCACGTCGAGTCCGCTGATCAGGCGCTCGTCGACGACGCCCTCCGGCGCGTGGCCCGGCCACGAGGCGATGAACGTCGTCTTCGCCGCCTCGTCGTAGTGGAACATCTTCGAGACCATCTGGTGCCGGCCGATGCCATCGCCGTGGTCGCTGCCGAAGAGCACCAGCGTGTCTTCGGCGTGGCCCGAATCGTCCAGCGCATCGAGCACGCGGCCGAGCTCGGCGTCGACCATCTCGACCATGCGGTAGTAGGCCCACTCGTAGTACCGCCACTGCATCGGCGACCAGGCCGTGCGGAACGTACGCCGGTTCTGCCCGCCGCGCCACATGCGCTGGAAGGTCTCCGGCTCACGCTCGTCATAGCCGTGGTTGGCCGGCAGCGGCGGCAGCCGGTCGGCCAGCTCGTCGTAGGGCAGTTCGGCCAACGGCTGGGTGTGCTCGAAGACCCAGTAGCAGCAGTCGTGCGGCTGCAGAAAGCCGAGCGAGAGGAAGAACGGCTGGTCGCCGCGGTAGCCGTGCAGGAACGCCTCGCCGGCGCGCGAGACGGCGCCGTCGGTGACCTCGCCCAGCCCACTGCCGGGGGTCAGCACGTTGAAGCTGCGGAACAGGCCGCGGCCGGGCACGTGCCATTTGCCGGCATAGGCGGCCAGGTAGCCGCGGGCACCGAACCACTGACCCAGGTCGGGCAGCTCCTCGGCCAGCGGCCATTCGTTCGAGACCACCCCATGTTCGCACGGGCTGCGGCCGGTGTACCAGCTCGCCCGCGCCGGGCAGCAGACCGGATTGGCCGCGTAGGTGTTGACGAAGTTCACCCCGCGCGCCGCCAGGCGATCCATCTGCGGCGTGCTCACGTGCGGGTTGCCCATGCACGACATGGCCTGCCAGTGCTGCTGATCGACATGAATGAAGAGCAGGTTGGGCGGCCGGCGCCGGGGTGCCGCGGGCGCGCGCGAGCCGGTGGCCGCCAGCGTCGCCGCGCCGAGGGCGGCGGTCTTCAGGAATTCGCGCCGAGCGGTGCGGTGGTGCTCGTTCATGCGCCCTCTCCCGGCTCGAGCAGGCAGGCGCGCATGGCGCCGATGCAGGCGACCAGGCGGCCGTGCCGGTCGAGCCACCAGGCCGTCGGCAGGATGCCCTCGCCGAACTGATCGTAGCCCCGCAGCGTCACCGCGCCCGCGGCCGTCTCGACGGTCGCCTCCCCGCACGGCGCGAGCCACTGGCCCGGCTTCACCTTATCTAGCTCGTCGAGGAGCGTGAACCGCCACGGTTCGCCGCGCGGCCCGCCGGCCTGCAACGCGGCGAAGAGCGACCACGAGGCGACCAGCGGCCGCGCCGAATCCCGGAAGCGCGGCTCGTCGAGATGGCCCTGCCGCTCGATCCGGGTGTCCGGCACCGGCTCGCCGCTGGGCAGGCGCATCTCAGCGGTCAGACTCCAGCTCGTCGCCGTGCACAGCTCGTCGTCGGCGAGGTTGAGCAACGCCTGGGTACCGAGGGCATAGCGGCCGCCGTGGATCAGCTCCTCGTCGACGGTCAGCAACGCGCCGCCCGGCTGCGGCTCGTGGCTGAGCGTCAGCGTGCCGGTCCGGTTGACGGCGATCTGGGTGCCGGCCGGGTTCGGCACGATGGTGAACAGCGCATAGCGCTGGGCCCAGCGTCGCGGGTCGGGCGGCCCGGCCGGCGGCGTCCACTCGGCCAGACGCGGGGCCATGACGCGGAGGGACCGGTGCAGCTCGGTGACGGCGGCCATGTCACGCTCCGCCGGGCCATTGGCCGGCGGGCCGGGCACCTCCTGCGCCGGATGATGCATCCGGATCTTGCCGAAATCTGACTCAACGCAGGGACGCCGGGCGCCACCCGCCCCGCGCGCGGGTGTCGAATCGACCGGCGCGACCGCTGGGAGAGCGTGGTGATAAGCTGCCGCTGGACCGATCCGTTCGGCCGAGAGCTGGTCTGGACGGCGAACTGGGCGCGCTGGTGCACGGCCGCCGTCGATTCGCTGCTCGAAGCGCGGCAGCGCTTCCGCGACGACTGCGGGCCCTACCAGGCGGGCATCCCACCGCTCCGGCTGCAGGTCCGCCTGGGCCAGACCTGGCTCGACACCGGCTTCGTCGCGCCCGAGCGGCAGGAACTCGACTCCGACGATCTCAAGCTCGCCTTCTGGCGCACCATGACCCGCCTGCAGCCCATCTAGCCCGGGGTCAGGTCCCGGTTTCGAGTGATGTGTAACAGAACAATCTCGAGGTCGTAACAGACTCCATCAGTTTGAGACCTGACCCCTGGCCTTGCCGGCCTCCTGGCGGGGCGGTACGATCGCGCGGGTCTGGGCCGGAGTGATCATGGGTCTGCCGCTCTGCCTGCTCGTCGCCACGCTTGCCGCCGCGCCGCTCGACGAGCCGCTCGTCCTGCGCGAGTTCCTGGTGCTCCAGCAGGTCGGTGGCGGCGGGCGGTCGCCGGTCTTCTCTGATCTGCTTCAGGCCGCCTGGCTGACCGACACCGCCCCGCCGACCGAGGGGCGCTCCGTCGCCTCGCCCGACGGCCGCGAGCGCGCCTGGCAGGCCATGTCGGCCGATGACGAGGGACTGCTGCAGGGCCGTGGGCTGGGCGGTGCCTATGCCTATGCCCGGGTCGACCTCCCCGCACCGCGGGTGGCGCTGCTTGAGGCGCCGGGGGCCGGATATGCGGTGGTCAACGGCGAGCCGCGCGGCGGCGACCCATACGGCTACGGCTGGTTCCGCATCCCAGTCAGCCTCCGTGAGGGCGCCAACCACCTTTACTTCCGCATCGGCCGTGGGCAGCTCCGCGCGCGGCTGCTGCCACCCCTCGCGGCGTTGATGCTCGACCTGGGCGACGCCACGCTGCCCGACCGGCGCGTCGGCGACGGCGGCGAGGCGATGGCCGGCATCGTGGTGATCAACACCGGTGATGCGCCGCGCGACGACCTGTGGCTCGAGGCGACGCCGCCGGCCGGTCCGCCCGCGCTGACCAAGCTGCCACGCCTGCCGGCGCTGAGCCTGCGCAAAGTGCCCGTGCGCCTGGCTGCAGCGCCGCCGACGGAAGCCGGGTCGGAGAGCTGGCGGCTGACCCTCCGCGCCGCCGGCGAGATACTCGACTCGGCCGAGCTGGAGCTGCGCGTGCGCGAGCCGGGCGCCAGCTACAAGGCCACCTTCCTCAGCGAGATCGACGGCAGCGTGCAGTATTACGGCGTCCAGCCGCAGCACGGCGACGGCCGGCCGGCGCTCTTCCTCACGCTGCACGGCGCCGCGGTCGAGGCGATCGGCCAGGCCGACGCTTATGCGCCCAAGACGTGGGGCCACCTGGTCGCGCCGACGAATCGCCGGCCGTTCGGCTTCGACTGGGAAGACTGGGGCCGGCTCGATGCGCTCGAGGTGCTCGACATCGCGGCGGAGCGGCTGGGCACCGACCCGGAGCGGGTCTATCTGACCGGCCACTCGATGGGCGGCCACGGCGCCTGGCAGGTGGCTGTCTCGGCACCCGATCGCTTCGCTGCCACGGGGCCGTCGGCCGGTTGGGTCAGCTTTGCCAGCTACGGCGGCGGGGCGCGCTACGACGAAGCCGATCCGCTGGCCGCGGTACTCGCCCGCGCCGGCACGCCGAGCGACACGCTGGCATTGCTCGACAACCTGCACGGCCTGGGTGTCTACGTGCTCCACGGCGCGGCCGACGACAACGTGCCGGCGGCCCAGGCCGAGCGGATGCGCCAGGCGCTGGCCGAGCGCGAGATCCCGTTCGAGCAGCACAGCGAGCCGGGCGCCGGCCACTGGTGGGACAACTCCGACGAGCCCGGCGCCGCCTGCGTCGACTGGCCGTCGATGTTCGACCTGTTCAGCCGCCGCCGCATCCCCCCGCCCGGCGAGGTGCGGCGGGTCAGGCTGGTCACCGCCAATCCGCAGATCACCTCGCAGCGTGCCTGGCTGGCGATCGAGGCGCAGCAGACGATGCTCGCCCCGGCGCGGGTCGACCTCACGCTCGAGCCCTGGCGGCGGCGGTTCGTCGGCAGCACCGAGAACGTGGCCCGGCTGCGGCTCGAGCTGGGCCTGCTGGCGCCCGGTGAGCCGGTCCGGATCGCCCTCGACGGCGGCGAGCTCGAGCTGCCCTGGCCGGGTGAGAGGCTCTGGCTGCGCCGCGGCGAGGAGGGCTGGTCGGCGATCGAAACGCCTGCGCCGGAGCTGAAGGGCCCGGCGCGGTACGGTCCGTTCAAAGAGGCCTTCCGGCACCGCATGGTCTACGTCTACGGCACCGGCGGCACGCCCGAAGAGCGGGCCTGGGCGGCGGCCAAGGCGCGCTACGACGCCGAGACCTGGCAGTACCGCGGCAACGGCGCGGTGGACCTGGTGCCCGACAGCGAGTTCGACCCGGCGGCCGAGCCCGACCGCTCGGTGATCCTGATCGGCAACGCGGCGAGCCACGGCGACTGGGCCGCGCTGCTGGGCGACAGCCCGGTGCAGGTGGTGCCCGGCGCCGTGCGGCTGGGCGACCGCGAGCTGACCGGCGACGACCTGGCCGCCTGGTTCTGCCGCCCGCGGCCGGGCAGCGAGACGGCCATGGTCGCCGTGATCGCGCCGACGGGACCGGCCGGCCGCCAGCTCGCCTGGACCAACGCCTACTTCATCTCGGGCGCGGCCTACCCCGATCTACTGGTCGCCTCGGCCGAGATGCTGACCCAAGGCATCGCCGGCCTGCGCGCCGCGGCCTTCTTCACCGAGGACTGGTCCCTCGCCGACTGAAATAGGGACGGACCCGATTCCGGCGCCGGCGGCGCCGAAATCGGGTCCGTCCCGATTAGACGGGCAGCGCGGCCTGCTCGGTCTCGGCGGCGCGGGGGAAGAGCAGGTGGTTCTCTTTGTGGATGTGGCGCCGCAGGTCGCGTTCGAGCTCGGCGGCGAGGGTGACCAGTTCGGCGGTGGGCGGGGTCAGGCCGTCGGTGTTGAAGCCGCCGGTCATCCGCCGCATGGCCGCCATGGCGCCGGCGGCGCTGTCGTGCTCGTGCTCCATCACGGCAATCGGGTTGCGCACGCTGCCGCAGTGGAACTCGGTCGCGCCCTGCTCGAGCTGCCGGCAGATCGGGAACAGGATCTGCTCTTCCTTGAACATGTGCATTTCGAGCTCGGTGCGCAGACCGGCAAAGAGGGCGGCGAACTCGTCGCGCCAGTCGGCCTCGGCGGCGCCGAGAAGCTCGGCCAGGCGGGGTAAGGTGCGCCGCACCAGCGCGTGGTGGGTCGCCTCGATGTGGTCGGCCAGCTCGCTCATGCTCCAGGCCGAGTAGTCGGGCTCGCCGCTCGGCTGCGCCTCGAGTTCGGCCAGCGCGGCCAGGACCGCCTCGGGCTGGAGGCCGGCGGCGGCGCAGGCGTCGGCTAGCGAGACCTCGCCGCCGGCACCGTAGTCGAGTTCGAAGCGGTCGAGCGCGGTGGCGCGGTCGGCGCGCTCGGTGACCAACTCGGCCAGCGTGCGGTTCAGCTTCGGGTCACTCATCGGTCTCTCCTCGGCAGGCTGTCGATCGGCTCTGGGACGGGCCTCGCGGCGGGTCTGACTTTTTTCTGAGATTCTTCGCCGCAGCCCTTGACAGCTCCTCACCGGGCTCACTATAATACTTCTAGATGCAGATGTCCAGAATAATCTCGACGACCTGCCGGCACGCGATACGGGCGCTCTGCAACCTGGCGCGCAGAGCCGCCGGAGAGAGCGTGACCGGCCACGAGCTGGCTGAGGCCGAGGACATTCCGCAGAACTACCTGGCAAAAGTGATGAAGACGATGGGTCGGGCGGGGCTGGTCGAGGCGGTGCGCGGGCTGGGCGGCGGTTATGCGCTGGCGCGCGACGCGGCCGACATTCGACTGGCGGAGGTGGTCGACCTGATCGACGGCGGCGGCGAGTGGGGCGATTGCCTGCTGGCCAGTGACGCCGGCTGCCCCGATCCCGACGACTGCCCGGTCCATGCCGCCTGGCAGCGGATGCGCCAGACCTTCGCCGAGTTTCTCGAGACGACCACCATCGCCGACCTGGTGTGCCACAGCGGAGGGAGCGAGCGATGACGCGCTGGATGCCACTGTTGCTGGTCGCCCTGCTCTCGTGGGCGGCCCCGGCGCAGGAGGTGGCCGACGACTTCCGCGCCAACTGCGCCAGTTGCCACACCATCGGCGGCGGCGCCCGGACCGGGCCCGACCTCAAAGACGTCGAGCAGCGGCAGAGCCGCGACTGGCTGACCCGCTTCATCGTCGATCCGCCCAGCCTGCTCGACAGCGGCGATCCGTATGCCAAGCAACTGCTCGACGCCGCGCGCGGCTCACGCATGCCGGCGGTCAGTGGCATGACCCCCGAGCGGGCGGCGGCGCTGCTCGACCTGATTGCCGCCGAGAGCGCGCTGGAGGCCTCGCAGTTCAGCGGCATGAAGCTCGGCGACGAGCCGTTCACGGCGCAGGATGTGGCCCGCGGCCGCGCGCTGTTCACCGGCCGGACCAAGCTGACCAAGGGCGGCCCGCCGTGCCTGTCGTGCCACACCACCGGCCAGATTGGCGGGCTCGGCGGCGGGCGTCTGGCGCCCGACCTGACCCGCGTCGAGCAGCGGCCGGCGTTCGGCAGCCGCCAGGCGCTGGCCACCTGGCTGCAGGCTCCGCCGACGCCGACGATGAAGTCGGTCTATGGCGCCAAGCCGCTCGAGGTCAACGAGCTGCTGCCGCTGATTGCCTTCATCGAGTACTCGGCCGGCGCCGGCGGCGAGGCGGGCACCGTCGGCCGGCTCAACTTCCTGCTCCTCGGCATCGCCGGCTGTGTGGCGGTGCTGCTCCTCTTCGACAGCATCTGGAAGACCCGTTTCCGGGCCGTGCGGCGGCCGCTGGTCGAGCGCGTGAAGGCCGGGAGGTAAGCCATGTTTCGCCGCAACCATCACGCCGTCGCCTGGCTCCACGACGAGCTGCGGCCGCAGAGCCGCGGGTGGGAAGAGTTCTACCGCAACCGCTGGCAGCACGACAAGGTGGTGCGCAGCACCCACGGCGTCAACTGCACCGGAAGCTGCACCTGGGACGTGTTCGTCAAGGACGGCATCGTCACCTGGGAGATGCAGGGGCTGAACTACCCGCACCTCGAGGCGGGCATCCCCGGCTACGAGCCGCGCGGCTGCCAGCGCGGGATCAGCTTCAGTTGGTATCTCTACAGCCCGCTGCGGGTCAAGTACCCCTACCTCCGCGGCGCGCTGCTCGACCTCTGGCGCGAGGCCCGCGCCGCGCACGACGACCCGGTCGAGGCGTGGGCCAGCCTGGTCGGCGATCCGGTCAAGCGCGCGCGCTGGCAGCGGGCGCGCGGCAAGGGCGGGTTCCGCCGCGTCGACTGGGAGACCGCGCTCGAGCTGGTCGCCGCCGCGAACGTGCACACCATCCGCGAGCACGGCCCCGACCGGATCATCGGCTTCTCGCCCATTCCGGCGATGAGCATGATCAGCTACGCCTGCGGCGCGCGGCTGCTGCAACTGCTCGGCGGCGTCTCGATGTCGTTCTACGACTGGTACTGCGACCTCCCCTCGGCCTCGCCCGAGACCTGGGGCGAGCAGACCGACGTGCAGGAGTCGGCCGACTGGTACCACGCCAAGCTGCTGGCGGTGATGGGCAGCAACCTGAACATGACCCGCACGCCCGACTGCCACTTCGCCGCCGAGGCGCGGCACAACGGCACCAAGATGTGGGTCTTCAGCCCCGACTTCAGCCAGGTGGCCAAGTATGCCGACGACTGGGTGGCGGTCAACGCCGGCCAGGACGGCGCCTGGTGGATGGCGGTCAACCACGTCATTCTGACCGAGTTCCACCACCAGCGGCAGGTCGACTACTTCACCGACTACGTCCGCCGCTACACCGACGCGCCGTATCTGGTCGAGATCGTCGAGGAGAAGAAGGTCGCCCGGCCCGGCCAGTTGCTCCGCGCCGGCCGGCTGGCCGACTATGGCGAGTCCGAGCACGGCGAGTGGAAGTTCCTCATCTGGGACACCGCCTCGGGCCGGCCGCGGATGCCGCTCGGCAGCGTCGGCCACCGCTGGGGCAGCGAGCCGGGCAAGTGGAACCTCAAACTCGAGGATGCCGTCGACGGCACGCCCATCGCGCCGGCGGTGACCTTGCTCGGTGACCACGACGCGGTCGTCGAAGTCGAATTCGACAACTTCGCCGACGGCACGGTCTATCGCCGCGGCGTGCCGGTCAAGGTGCTCAAGACGGCCGACGGAAAGAAGGTCAAGGTCGCCCTGGTGGCCGACCTGCTGATGGCCCAATACGGCGTGTCGCGCGGCCTGCCCGGCGACTATCCAACCGACTACGACGACGAGGCGGCGCCGTTCACTCCCGCCTGGCAGGAGAAGTACACCGGCATCAGCCGGCGCGAGCTGCTCCGCTTCGCGCGGGAGTGGGCGAGCACGGCCGAGCACACCCGCGGGCGCTGCACGATCATCATCGGCGCGGGGATCAACCACTGGTACCACGCCAACCTGATGTACCGCGCGGGGATCCACGCGCTAATGTTCTGCGGCTGCGTGGGCGTCAACGGCGGCGGACTGGCGCATTATGTCGGGCAGGAGAAGCTGGCCCCGGGTGAGTCGTGGGCGTCGATTGCCTTCGCCCGCGACTGGCAGCCGGCGGTGCGGCTGCAGAACTCGCCCAGCTTTCACTATGTCCACAGCGACCAGTGGCGTTACGAGCGGCTCTCGCCCGAGGTCGAGGCGCGGCACAACGGCCGCGGCGTCGACGGCCGCTGGCGCCACACCATGGACCTGCAGGTGCAGGCGGTGCGCAACGGCTGGCTGCCGTTCTACCCGCAGTTCCCAAGCAACCCGCTCGAGCTGGTCAAGGCCGCCCGCGCCGCCGGTTGCGAGACCGACGAGGCGGTGGTCGCCCACGTCGTCGAGGCGCTCAAGCGGCGCGAGCTGAAGTTCTCCGTCGAGGACCCCGACGCGGCGGAGAACTGGCCGCGGGTCTGGTACATCTGGCGCGGCAACGCGCTGATGGCCAGCGCCAAGGGGCACGAGTACTTCCTCAAGCACTATCTCGGCACGCACACCAACACGATTGCCGAGGACCTGGCCGAGGGCGCGGCGAGCGAGGTCGCCTGGCACGACGAGGCGCCGGTCGGCAAGCTCGACCTGGTGGTCGACCTCAATCTACGCATGGACACCACGGCGCTCTACAGCGACGTCATCCTGCCGGCGGCGACCTGGTACGAGAAGGCCGACCTGAACTCGACCGACATGCACAGCTTCATCCACGCGCTGTCGGCCGCGGTGCCGCCGTGCTGGGAGTCGAAGAGCGACTGGCAGATCTTCCGCGCCGTGGCGAAGAAGATCAGCGAGCTGGCCGTGCGCTGGCTGCCCGAGCCGGTCGAGGACCTGGTCGTCTCGCCGCTGGTCCACGATTCGGCGGCCGAGATCGCGCAGCCGCGCCCGCCCGACTGGCTCGGCGGCGCCGACGAGGCGATCCCCGGCCGGACCATGCCGAACTTCAAGCTGGTCCGCCGCGACTACACCAAGCTGTACGACCAGTTCTGCGCCTTCGGCCCGCTGGCCCGGGCCAACGGCCTCGGCGCGCACGGCACGCACTATGCCATCGAGGACGAGTACGACACGGCCCTCGGCGAGCTGCCGACGCGCGAGGTCGACGGTCAGCGGCTGCTCTCGATCGAGCACGACGAGGAGGTCTGCAACGTCATCCTCCGCTTCGCCACGGTGACCAACGGCGAGCTGGCCTATCGGTCGTATGAGAACATGGAGCAGAAGGTCGGTCTGCCGCTGACCTGGCTGGCCGAGAAGACCCGCGACGTGCGGGTCGGCTACCGCGACCTGCAGGATCGACCGCAACGGTTCGTCAACAGCCCGATGTGGTCGGGCCTGGTCGAGAACGGGCGGACCTACTCGCCGTTCACCTACAACGTCGAGGCGCTGGTGCCCTGGCGCACGCTGACCGGCCGGCAGCACTTCTACCTCGACCACCCGCTCTACCTCGAGTTCGGCGAGCACCTGCCGACCTACAAGCCGAAGCCGCTGCCGGTCGAGTTCAGTGACCTGCAGTTCAGCCAGCCGGGCGAGGGCGCGACGGTGATGCTCAACTACCTCACCCCGCACGGCAAGTGGCACATCCACTCGACCTACGGCGACAACCAGCGGATGACCACCCTCAGCCGCGGC
>CAYONP010000121.1:0-15273 GCA_964405335.1 uncultured Fimbriimonadaceae bacterium | reverse complement strand
TACGACAACACTCCCCTCTCCCGCGCCGCGCGGGGGAGGGGTTGGGGGTGGGGGCCTGCGGGCAGCGGTGGCCGGCAGCACATTGCCTCTGCGCGCCGATGGCCGCGGCGGCGCCGCGGTTCGTTGCCCCCTAACCTCCGCACGCGGCTCGCGAGACGACGACGCCTCGCCGGTGTATGCTGTGGCCATGAATAGCGCCGTGCCGGTACGGCTGGTCGAGACTCGGCAGTTCGTCCGCAACGTGGTCACCCGCATGCCGTTCCGATACGGCGGGGCGACGTTGACCCGCGTGCCCATCCTGCATCTCGAGGCGACCATCGAGGGCCCCGGCGGCACCGCGCGCGGCTGGGCCGCCGATTGCCTGCCTCCCGGTTGGTTCGACAAGCGGCCCGGGCGGAGCTTCCGCGACGACATCGCCTCGCTGCGTTGGTCGGTCGAGGCGGCCGTCGCGGCGGCGCTGGGCGCGCCGGCCGGATCGGTCTTCGAGCACTGGCAGAGGGCCTATCAGGCGGTGCACAGCGAGGCGCGGGACGAGACCGGCCTGACCCGCGGGTTTGGCCCGGCGCTGCTCGAGCGCAGCTTGATCGACGCGCTCGGCAAGCTGGTCGGGACGACGTTCGCCGAGTCGGTGCACGGCGGGCTGCTGGGCATCGAGCTGGGCGCGCTGTCGCGCGAGCTGGATGGCTTCGAGCCCGATCTGTTCCTCTCGGCGGCGCCGCTGGCGACGGTGGCCGTCCGGCACACCGTCGGCCTGGCCGATCCAATCACCGTGGCCGATGTGCCGTACGACCAGCGCCTGACCGACGGTCTGCCGCAGACGCTGGAGGAGTACCTCGAAGAACGCGGCCTGCGTTACTTCAAGATCAAGGTACAGGGCGACCTGGCGGCCGACCTGGAGCGGCTGAAGGCGATTGCCGCGCTGCTCGAGCGGGTGCCGGGGGGCTACTTCGTCAGCCTCGACGGCAACGAGCAGTATGACGGCCCGGAGCCGGTGATGGAGCTGCTCGAGGCGATGGCCGCCACGCCGGCGCTGGCCAGGCTGCTCGCCGCGGTCGAGTACATCGAACAGCCGATTCGGCGCGACCAGGCGCTCGAGCCCGGCGGCGAGCTGGCCGAGCTGGCGCGGCGCAAGCCGGTGATCATCGATGAGAGCGACGATTCGGTCGACTCGTTCGGCCGCGCCCTTGACCTCGGCTACGCCGGCGTCAGCGCGAAGAACTGCAAGGGCGTCAGCCGGGCGGTGGGCAACTACTGCCTCATTGGCCGGCTCAACCGCCTTGGGCGCGACCGCCCATGCTTCATGACCGGCGAGGACCTGATGAACACCGCGGCAATCCCGCTGCAGCAGGACTTGGCCACCGCCGCGCTGCTCGGGTTGCGTCATGTCGAGCGCAACGGGCATCACTACGTGCGTGGGCTTAATCATCTCTCGCCCGAGGAGATCGCCGACTGCTTGACCCACCACGACACGCTCTACGAGCCGTTTGCCGGTGACAGTGGCCAGCTCCGCATCTGCGACGGCCTGCTCGACCTGCGCTCGCTGGCGGTGCCCGGCTATGCGGTCGCGTTCGAGCCCGACACCGGCTTCCTCACCCCGTCCGAACAGTGGCGGTACGAGGACCTGGGGTTCGGCGAGTGAGCCGGCGCGGTTGCCTGCTGGCCCTCCTGCTGCTCACCGCCTGCGGACACCGGCCGGCGCCCGCGCCGCGGCAACCGGCCGACGAACCGGCGCCGCCCGACACGGCGGAGATTGCCCAGTCGACCGGCGGCACCACCATCGTCGACACGGACGGCGAGCCGATCTGGCACGTCTCCGGCGTCTTGCGGCTCGGCATCGAGGAGGGCCAGCCCAGCGGCGAGCTGCTCGATGCGCAGCTCGAGTGCCTGGTGCCCGGCATCGATGCGACCGCCACCGTCGGCCGGGCGCGGTATCGGCACGGCGACACCGAGGCGCTGTTCGACCGGCGGCTGTTTGCCACCTGGGCCAGCGACGGCAGCACGCTGCGCGCCGAGCAGGCGCGGTTCGACCTCGACGGCCGGCGGTTCGTGATCGACCGGCCGCTGGTCGCGGTGCGGCGTGGCACACGGCTGGCCGCGCGCGGCGGCGAGGTGGCGCTCGACCTGTCGCACCTCCGGCTCGAGCGGGTCACCGGCTCGGGCGAGGTCGAGCAGGGCCGCTGGCAGGTCGAGGCGGCCGAGGCGACGGGCGACGCGGCGGCGAATGTGGTCCTGCGGGCGGTGACCGGGCGGTTCGAGAACGATTTCGGCCGGGTCGACTTCGAGGCGCCGAAGGCGGCCTGGAAGCCAGATCTCGCCTGGCTCAACTTCGCCGAGGGGGTCGAGTTTGTCCATCGCGGCGCGCGGGTATCAGCCGCCGCGGCGACCTGGGAGTCGGGCCGGCGGCGGATTGTCACCCGCGGCACCACGCGGCTGGTGCGCGGCGACCTGACCGTCACCGGCACGGGCGCGCGGATCGATCTGCTCACCGAAGTCGCCAGCCTTGACGGCCTCCGCCTGCAGCGCGGGCCGGCGACGCTCACCGCGGCCGGTGGCACGGCCGACCGCGAGGGCAACCTGACGCTCCGCGACGTGACCGGCCGGCGCGACGACGCGACGGTGACCGCCGCGCGCGTAAACTACCGCCACGGCGCGGGCACGCTCTCGGCCGAGGGCACGGTGCGGCTGACCGCCCGCGGCGTGACGGCGACGGCGACCGGCCTAAACGGCCCGGCCGACCTGAGTCGGGCGACGATGTCGGCGGTCAGCGCGTCGGGCGCGCGCGAGGGCCGGAGCTGGACGGTGACGGCGCCGAGCGGCTCCTGGTCGGCCGGCGCGGGTCTGACACTGGAGCGTCCGCGGGCGCGGGTGCACGAGCAGGAGCGGACGCTGACCGCGACCGCGGGTCAGGCGACGGTGAGCCCGGACGGCGAGACGGTCCGGTTCTCCGGCGGGCTGCACGTGGTCAGCCCGGCCGACGGCTTGGACGTGCGGGCCGAGCGCGGGCGTTATGATATGAGCACGCGCTCGTTCCACGCCGACGGTGGCGTGCACGGACGGATCAGCGGTCTGCGGGTGGAGGCGAACGAGAGCTGGACCTATGACTTCGCGCCGCGCCGGCCGCGGAGGGAGCCGACCGCGGGCGGCGAACGGCCGAGTGGAGAGCCGGACGGTGCAACTGGCGAGAGTGGTCGGCCGGATCCGGGCGACGGTCAAGGACCCGAGCCTGACGGCGCTGCCGCTGATGATCCTGCAGCCGCTGGATGAGTCGCTGGCACCGTGCGGCGAGGTTTTTGTCGCCGGCGACCCGCTTGGCGTGCGCGAGGGTCAAGACGTCTATTGGGAGAGCAGCATGGAGGCGCGGTTCGCGGTGCCGAGCAAGAAGGCGCCGCTCGATGCCGCCATCGTCGGCCTGGTAGACCGGCTGGGATCGCAATGCACCTCGCCCGAGTGATCGACCAGGTGATCAGCACCGTTCGCCATCCGACGTTGGCGGGCAGCCGGCTGCTCTGTGTGCAGTTGGTCGAACTCGACCGCGTCACGCCGCAGAACAAGCCGCCGCTGGTCGCCGTCGACGTGATGGGCGCCGGACCGGGTGAGCTCGTGCTCTGTTGTGAAGAGGGGAGGGCCGCGCGCCAGATCCTGAACGCCGACGCCCCGGTCCGCACGCTGATCCTCGGCATCGTCGACGAGCCTGACGCCGGCGATGACACCGTCTGACGCCACGGCCCAGTCGGCGATCTGGCCAGACACCTGGTCGGGCTGCCAACTGCTCGCCTTCTCGGGCCTCGACGGCCCGACCGACTGGGACGACACCATCTGCGCCGCGCCGCTCCCCGACCGCATCGGCGTGCGCTTCGACAGCGAGCCGCCGGTGACGCTCTGCCTTGCGCTGGCCGGCGAGCCGGACCGGCCGCTCGGCCCTGACCAGCTCGAGACCTGTCGCATCGAACACGACGTCGTGGCGCTCGAGCTGCGCGGCGGGCTCTCGCTGCGGCTCGGCTTCGTCGGCGATGGGCAGTTCCTGGTCGAGGCCAGCGGCACCGACGCGACGACCTTGGTGGTCGAGCTGCACGGCGCCGGCGAGAGCCACGCCCGTGCCGCCGAGCCGGGCCGGCCGGCGCGCGGCGTGGTGGTCAACGGCTCGCGCCGGCGGGGCGCCGAGACGAGCGGCGCCGTGCAGCGCGATTGCCTCCCACTGTCGGCCGAGCCGGTGCGGTGGATGCTCAGCTTCGGCCCCGAACAGGCCGCCGGCGGCACCTGGCGGTCGCTGGCCGCGGTGGCCGAGTCGACGCTGCCGCCACGCCTGGGGCGTGCGCGGGCAAAGGCGCTGAGCATTCTCCGCGGCTGTGTGATGGCGCCCGAGGGTCCGCTGCGGCGGCGCTGGATGGTCTCGCAGCGCGAGCATCACCGGGCCTTCAACGCGCTCCACGCGCCGTTCTATGCCCAGGCCGTCGACGCGATCGACCCGACACTGGGCGACGATCTGATCATCGGCCTGCTCGAGCAGCGAGGCGCCCGCGGCATGGTGCCCGCCCGGGTCTGGCCACGCGGGCGGTCGGGGGTGTGCGGCCCGCCGCTGCTCGCCTGGGCCGCCTGGCGGCGGCATTGCGCCGGCCGAGGCGGGCCGCTCGAGCCGCTGGTGCCGTTGCTCAAGGCCTATGTCAAGTACCCGCTCGGCGCGCGGATGCTCTGCCGGCACGGCTACGCCCGCTCGCGCGGCGCGCGGCTGCTGAGCTGGGGGCTGGGCGACGGCTCGGGCATGGAGAACTCGCCGCGGTTCGAGCAGGGCGAGCCGTTCTGCGCGGTCGAGCTGAACGCCTACATCGTCGGCGAGCTCGAGCGGCTGAGCCAGATCCTGGCCGAGGTGCAGCCCGACAGCCGCGAGTCGAACCACTATGCCTGGCTGGGCGAGGAACTGTCGGCCGAGGCGCGCGCCTACTTCTGGGATGACCAGCGCGGCCTCTTCTGCGACCGCTTCGCCGATGACGACCCGGTGCCCGCCTGCACCATCGCCGGGCTGCTGCCGCTCTTCGCCGGCCTGGCCGACGGCCCGCAGGCCGAGCGGCTGGTCGCCGAGCAGGTGTCCAACCCGGCCGCCTTCTGGACCCCCTTCCCGCTGGCCAGCCTGTCCTGCGGCGAGCCGCACTTCGACCAGGACCGCTGGCGCGGCGCGGTCTGGCCGGGAACCAACATCCTCATGCTCGACGGCCTGCGCCGCTACGGATACCACGCGCTGGCCGACGAGCTGCGGCAGCGCACGATCGACGAGCTGGTCCGCTGGTTCGAGGCGACCGGCACGCTGTGGGAGTATTACGACTCGGCCGCCGTGCGCTCGCCCGCCGACCTGCCCCGCGGCCGCCGCACCGGAGCGCTGCCCGAGTATGCCTGGACCGCCGCCTCGCTGGTCATGCTGCTCGAGGAACCGTCGTGAGGCGCCGCCTGGCCGTCCTGCTCTGGCTTGCCGCGCCGGGCTGGGCGCTCGAACTCAGCACCGACGGCTTCGCGGTCAGCTTCACCGAGACCGGCCGGATCACCGATCTGCGGATTGCGCGGCGGCCCGCGCCGGTCTTCGGCGAAGGCGGCTGGGACCTGCTCGACGTCACCTCGGGCGCCGACGAACGCTACTTCTTCGGCCTCGGCGAGGAGTGGTACGAGGGCAATGCGTTTGGCCTGAGCGGGCCGATGTGGCGCGTCGGGCCGGGCTGGACGCGGCTTGACGAGACCTTCAACGAGGCGCCGGTGGTCAGCGTCACCGACCCGCCCGAGGGCTTTTCCGATACCCTCCGATTCCGCGTCAACACCGCCGGCGAAGCGGTCTACACCATCGCCGTCTGGGTGCGCACCCGCAACTTCACCGGCCGGCCGCAGATCGGCGTGCTGCCGATCAACGCCGTCGGCCAGGCCACCGGCCGCCTGGTCGCCCTCGACTGGCTCGGCGCCGACCGCCGCGACGGCGAGTGGTTTCGCGTCAGCGCCGTCCTGGCGCCCGTGCCGACTACCGCCTTCCTCGAGCTGCACCTCGGTCTCGAACAGGCGGCCGGCACGTTCGACGTCGGCGGCGCCGAGGTGGTCTACCACCTCGCCGGCACGCGCCGGCCGGTCACCGGTCGCCTCGAGGCCGTCGACGGCGGCGCCACCTTCCGTGGCGAGACCGAGGGCGTGGCGCTGACCGCCCGGTACCAGACCGTCGGCAGCTTCATACTGGTCGATGCCGAGGTGACCGCCACCGACGAGGAGGACCACGCCTTCACGCTTCGGTTCACCCTGCCGGTCAACGGTGCCGGCTGGCTCTGGTGGGACACCCTGCGCCGGTCGCAGGTGATCCCCGAAACCGGCGGCCACCTGCTCGGCAACTGGCTCCACCTCGCCGGCGGCCGCGCGCTCTCGCCCTACCCGCTCGGGTGCATCACCCGCCCGGCGCCGGCGCAGGGGCTGGCCATCGCCGCGCCGTTGTCGCAGCCGGTGATCACCCGTTACGGCTTCCGCCAGGAGCAGGGGCTGTTCGCCGCCTTCGATCTCGGGCTCAGCCCACGGCTGGCCAAGCCGTCGGCCAGGCTGCGGCTGGCCGTCTACGCGCCCGATGCGAGGTGGGGCATGCGGGCGGCGGTCGAACAATACTACGACCTTTACGAGTCCGACGTGCTGCGCCGCTCGGCCCGCGCCGGCGCCTGGTTCACCGCGCTCAATCCCGATGTGGTGCGCGATCCGGAGCGGCTCGGGCTGCTCTTCGACGAACAGGCCGCCGCGCACCTCGACTGGTCGCGGTCACACTCAATGTACAGCCTGACCAGCATCATGCCGTGGGGTAAGTTCCGCGGCGAATCGAGCGGCCAGGTGGCCGCCGACGGCCTCTACCCGATCGACCGTGCCGGGCCCGACGAGCCGCCGGAGCGCGGCCTGATGCACGATGCCGACGGGCGGCCGGTCCGCTGGCGGCTGAGCGACGGCACCGAGTATGTGCCCTGGTGCACCGACCCCGACCTGCTGCCCGACGGGCCGGCGGCGCAACTCAACGCGCTGCTCGCCACGCGCCTGACCGCCGCCGACGGCGTGCCGTTCGACGGCCTGCTGGTCGACGGCGTCGGCGCCGAGTGGGCCGGCTGGCAGACCGACAACTTCCGCGACGAGCATCTCGGCCAGGCCGCGGCGCCGCTGAGCAGCAGCCGCGCGGCGCGCCGGCCCGTGCTACCCGGCGCCACGGCGCACATCGAATACCTCGCCGCGCTCAGCCGCCGGCTGCACGACCGCGGGATGCTGCTCCTCGGCAGCCTCGATCGCTCCTCGCCGCTGCCCTATGTCGCGCCCTATCTCGATGTCCTCGGCGCCGGCGAGCAGTTGCCGCCCGAGGAGCACCTGATGTGGCTGCGGGTAATCGCCTATCACAAGCCGATCACTTTCCTCGACCCGACGGTGCTCGACCCGAACGTGATGCGACGGCAGCAGCAGGAGGTTTGGCAGCGGGCCCTGCTGTGGGGCGCCTTTCCTGGTTCGGCCGGTTGGCTGACCAGTCGCAACCTGGCGCTGCACGAAGCCTTCTTCGCCGTCTATGTGCCGGTGCTGCGCGACCTGGCCGAGGCCGGCTGGGCGCCGGTGCCCTATGCCACGGTGAGCGACGCGGCGATCGAGGTCGAACGCTACGGCTTCCGCGACACGCTCTACCTGGTGCTGCGCAACGGCAGCGACACGTCACGCAACTTCGTGCTGACCCTCGACCCACGGGCACTTGGGCTGGTCACCGTCGGAGTCGGCGGAATGGTCGAGCGCCGGCTGGTCTTCGTCGACCGACTGTCGCGGAGCAAGCGCGCCATCGAGCTGCGCGTGGCCAACGACCGCTGGCAGACGCCGCTCAGCATCGGGGCTCGGAGCGTGATGGTGCTCACCCCCTACAAAGTCGACTTCGGCTTTGACACGATCCTCGGCTTCGACGACCTGCTCGAGGTGCCGGCACCGTGAGCGAGGCCCTCCGTGGCCGACTATCGCGCTGGGCCGAGGCGGTGGCGCCGTTGGTTGTGCTGCTGGCCCTGGGGATGGTCATCGCCTGGCAGTCCGACCGCTTCGCCACCGCCGACAACCTGCGCAACGTGGTCACCCGCAATGTGCCGCTGGCGCTGATTGCCGTCGGGCAGACGCTGGTCATCATCAGCGGGCAGATCGACCTCAGCGTCGGCTCGGTCATGGCCCTCGCCGCGGTCTGCTCGGCGCTCTGCCTGCAGGCGGGTCAGCCGGTCGGCGTGGCGCTGGCAGCGGCGCTGGGCGTCGGCGCGGCGTGTGGGCTGGTTAACGGCGTGGTCACCGTGCGGGCGCGCATCCCGTCGTTCATCACCACCCTGGCGATGATGGGTCTGGCGCGCGGGCTGGCGCTGCTGGCGGCCAAGTCGCGGACCGTCTCGGGTGCCGACGCGCTCAACGCGCTGGTGCTGCGCGAGTTCGCCGGCGTGCTGCTGCCGGTCTGGCTGCTGCTGCTCATTGTGCTGTTGATGGCCCTGGCACTGGCCCGCACGGTGTTTGGCCGCAATGCCTATGCGACGGGTGCGAATGCCACCGCGGCACGACTGTCGGGCGTGCGGGTCGACCGCAACGTCGTGCTCACCTTCGTGCTCGGCGGCCTGCTGGTGGGCCTGGCCGGCGCCGTCGAGACCGGCCGCAACCTGAGCGCGCAGCCGACCATGGGCGAGCTGAAGGAACTCGAGTCGATCGCCGCGGTGGTGATCGGCGGCGCCTCGCTGACCGGCGGCCAGGGCAGTGTCGGCGGCAGCCTGATCGGCGTGGCCATCATGAGCGTGCTGCAGAACGGCTGCAACCTGCTGAACATCCCAAACCAGTGGGAGAAGGTGATCGTCGGCCCGCTGATCGTCCTCGCCGTGCTGTACGATCGATTCGTGCGGCGGCGCCGGGGCGGCGAGCGGTGAGGGGTGCCGGCACTCCTCGTTGACGCTCCCCAGCCCCAGTCGTACCATTGCCGCGCCGATGCTCTACAACCACGATCTGGACAAGTTCTTCCTCGGCCCCTGGCTGCTCCCGGCCGTCCGCCTGTTCGGGCACGAATACGGGCCGTTCCACAACTTCGGCATCCGCTGGTACTCCCTGGCCTACATCGTCGGCTTCCTGCTCACCTATGGGGTGCTGCGTCGCGCGGTGCGCCGGCGGCAGATCCCGAATGCCGACATGGAGCGCCTCGAAGAGGCCTGCCTGATCCTGATCACGACCGTCATCGTCGGCGGACGGCTGGGTTACTTCCTGCTCAATGAGCCGCACAGCCTGCTCACGCTGGAGGGCTGGAAGCATCTGCCGATGGTCTGGGAAGGCGGCATGGCCTTCTTCGGCGCGGCGGTCGCGGTGTTCGGCGTCGAGTACTGGTTCTGCCGCGTCAACAAGGTCGGCTTCTGGCACGGCGCCGACAAGATGGCGGTGGTCCTCGCCGTCGCCCTCGGCCTCGGCCGGATTGCCAACTTCATCAACGGCGAGCTGTGGGGCAACCCGACCAACGGCGCCTGGGGCGTGCGCTTCCCTGACGCCGAGCTGATCGGTGGCGTGCAGGTGGCGCGCCACCCGGTGCAGCTCTACGCCGCGCTGAGCCACTTCCTGCTCGCCTGGTGGTGCGCCCGACAGATGCACCGGCCGGTCACGTCCGACTTCCAGCGCATGCCGGGCTTCGTGCTCTTCCACTTCCTCGGCGGGTATGGCCTGCTGCGCTTTGTGACCGACTTCTGGCGCCACGAGAGCGAGGCGGTGTTCTACGGGCCAATCCACGGCGGGCAGGTGCTCAGCCTGGCGCTGCTGGTCGCGGCCGTCGTCGGCGCTTGGTGGCGTTACCGCTGGCTCAAGCAGCGCGGCGGCGAGCTGGATTGGTACCCGCCCGAGGGCTGCGACGCCGCGCTGGGCGATGAGCACCACACCTTCATCGACGAGATCCGCCGCGAACGCCGCGCGGCCGACGCGGAGGCGGCGGCCAAACGGGCGGCCAAACGGGCGCCGCGGAAGCCCGAACGTCGCGCTCCGTAGCGGCGCGCTGCGCGCGCCGATTGCCGCGGCGGTCCGGTTCCGCTCACCGACGCGGGCCGGCGGGACGCCGGCGGTCCGCAGCCGAGTGGCGCGGCCGTCCGGTTCCGCTCACCGGCGCGTGCCGGCGGGACGGACCCCGTTGCGAAGCCCTGGTAGGGGCAGCCCTTGTGGCTGCCCGCGGGTCAACGAATCCGCTCCAGCAGCGGGCGACCGCAAGGGTCGCCCCTACCGGTCCGGCGCTCGGTGCCGGTTCTCCAACCCGCCCGGGACGCCGGTGGTCCGTGGTGCCGTGGCGGTCGGACGCGATCGCACCGCCATCGGCAGGAGACCAGCCGCCGCGCGGCGATCTGCGCTATAGTCCTGTCGTGGAGCGCTGCCCATGCGACGTCGTCTGCTCATCCTCCTCGTCCTCTGCCTGGCACCGGCCCGCGGGCAGATGGAGCTGGCTTACCAGCGCGGTACCGTCGGCCTGCTGGCCGAGCTGGCTCGGCTGCAGACCACCGCGCGGGTGCTCCACGTCGGC
The DNA here is from genome assembly GCA_964405335.1 of uncultured Fimbriimonadaceae bacterium. GTDB lineage: Bacteria > Armatimonadota > UBA10988 > UBA10988 > UBA10988 > CAYONP01. The sequence continues at coordinate 4,748 of CAYONP010000121.1, read as the reverse complement.
GCGCACCCCGACGACGAGGACAGCGGCCTGCTCGCCTACCTGGCTCGCGGGCTGGGGGTGCGGACCGCCTATCTGTCGCTCAACCGCGGCGAGGGCGGACAGAATGCCATCGGCCCCGAGTTGTTCGAGCCGCTGGGCATCATCCGCACCGAAGAGCTGCTCGCCGCGCGGCGGCTTGACGGCGCCGAGCAGTACTTCACCAACGTGATGGACTTCGGCTTCTCGAAGAGCGCCGAGGAGAGCCTCGAGTTCTGGGGCCGCGAACAGACCCTGGGCGAGGTGGTGGCGGTCATCCGCCGTTTCCGGCCGCACGTGGTCATCACCCGCTTCTTGGGCAACGCCGGCGATGGCCACGGGCACCACCAGGCCGCCGGGCTGCTCATCCGCGAGGCCTTCCGCGCCGCCGGCGACGCTGATGCCTATCCTGACCAGGGCCTGCCGGCCTGGCAGGCGACCCGGCTCTATGCCGCGCGATGGAACCTGACCGACGCACCGCAGCAACTGCCCGTCGGCGAGTTCAGCCCGGTCTATGGCCGGAGCTATCTCTCGATTGCGCTCGAAGGCCGCAGCCAGCACCGTTCGCAGGACATGGGGCGGACCTATCTGCGCGGGCCGGCGGCTACGCCGTTGGTGCTGCTCGACTCGACCGATGGCAGCGACCCGGCGGGCGCCTGGGACGCCGGCTTCCGCTTCTCCCTCGAAGACCTTGTCCCGGCCGAGGGTGAGGAGCCGTGGCGCCAGCCGTTGCACACCGCGCTGGCCAACGCCGCGGGCGCGGTTGACGAGGCGGTGGCCTTTCTCGAGCCGGGCATCTACCCGCGCCGCGCCTGCACGGCGCTGGCCGAGGCCGTGCGCGAGCTGCGCCGCGCCGACGAGGTCCTGACCGCCGGGCGCGTGCCCGAGACCGAGCAGGCCTACACCTGGCGGCTGGCCGTGCGACAGAAGCTGGCCGAGGCGCAGCGCGCGCTGCTGCTGGCCGCCGGAATCGAGCTCGACGCCCTGGCCGAGCGGCCCGAGGTGGCCGCCGGCGAAGTGTTCGCGGTCACTGCGAACGCCTACTGGCCGGCGGTCGCGCGTGTGGAGTCACCGCGCCTGCGGCTCGATGCGCCGGCCGGCTGGGCGACGCAGGCGCTGCCCGAACCGCCGACCTACGGCGACGGCCGCGCCTCGGTGCAAGCCGGCTATCGCGTCGAGATACCGCTCGACGCAGCGGCCGAGCAGCCCTACTGGCTGGCCGAGCCGCGGCAGGGCGCGCGCTTTGTGCCCGACGGGTCGGTCCCGGTCGGCGAGCCGTTCGCCGCGCCCAGGCTGCTAGTCAACCTCCGTGCGCTGGTCGACGGCGAGGCCGTCTCGGTCTCGGTGCCCGTGGTCCATCGGTCGAGCAACCCGGTGCGCGGCGAGCGGCGGCGGGCCGTGGCCGTGCTGCCGCCGGTCAGCGCCGAGGTCGTGCCCGACCAGGTCCTGACCGCACCAGACCAACCGGGCACGGTCGTGGCCAGCGTCACGCTGCAGAACCACTCGAGCCGGGCGGTCGCCGGCACGCTCCACGCCGCCGCGGGCGCGCTGGCCGTGCCGCTCGATCCCGCCGGCGTGGCACTCGAGCCGGGCGAGCGCCGGCGGTTCGACCTCACCCTCAGCCTGCCCGCGCTGGCCGAGCCGGCGCCGGTGCGGCTGTCGCTCGACGCGCTGCCGCTGAGCACGGTGCATCGGATCGAGTACGACCACATCGCGCCGCACCTCTGGCACACGCCGGCCGGGCTCCGTGTCGTGCCGGTCGAGGCGAAGGTCGCGCCGGGCTTGCGAGTCGGCTACATCCCCGGCCCGGGCGACGACATCCCGGCTGCGCTCGGGCGGCTCGGGCTGGCGGTGACCGTGCTCGACGAGGCGGCGCTGGCGTCCGGCGCCTTCGGCGAGCTGAACGTGATCGTCGTCGGCATCCGAGCCTATGAGACCAACGCCGCGCTGCGGCGACACAACGGCGCGCTGCTCGACTGGCTCCGCGCCGGCGGCCTGCTGGTGGTGCAGTATCAGCAGTACGAGTATCAGCAAGGCGGCTACGCGCCGCAGTCGGTGACCTATGCCCGGCCGCACGACCGGGTGACCGACGAGACGGCCGAGGTCACGCTGCTCCGACCCGACCACCCGCTGCTGACCGCGCCGAACCGCATCGGCGGCGCCGACTTCGCCGGCTGGCAGCAGGAGCGCGCGCTCTACATGTGGCGGAGCTGGCACGCCGGCTATACCCCGCTGCTGGCCTGCGCCGACCCCGGCGAGGAGCCGCGTGAGGGCGGTCTGCTGGTCGCCGACGTCGGCGCCGGCAAGTACCTCTACTGCGCCTACGCGCTGTTTCGCCAGACGCCGGCCGGCGTGCCGGGGGCCTATCGCCTGCTGGCCAATCTGGTCAGTTACGGGCGGTGAGCGGCCGAGCCTGACGCATGTCCGACCTGGCGGCAGAATGCCACCGTCGGGCGCCCGTGTCGCCTGCCTGGAGGGGTGTGATGCCGGAGTACGAGCCGTACGTGGTGAGCAACGACCTGCTGGACGATCCGCCCGCTCTGCGCGAGCGCGCCGCGTCGGACGGATACCTCTTTTTCCGGGGCCTGCTGCCGAGCGAGCCGCTGCTCGACGTCCGGCGGAGGATCCTCGAGATCTGTACCGAGTTCGGTTGGCTCGAGCCGGGCACCGGCCTGCTCGACGCCGTCGCCCGCCGCGACCTGCTGTTCCAAGAGGGCGATCCGGTGTTCATGGAGGTCTACGACCGCGTCCAGCGGCTCGAGGCCTTCCACCGGCTGGCCCACCACCCGGCTATCGTGGGCATGTTCGAGAAGCTCTTCGGCGAGCCGGTGCTGCTCCACCCGCGCAACATCGCGCGGATCATCTTCCCCCGCAGCGAGGGCTTCACCACGCCGCCCCACCAGGACTACGTCCACATTCAGGGCACGCCCGACACCTGGACCTGCTGGTTCCCGCTCGGTGATTGCCCGCGCAACATGGGCGGGCTGGAGATCCTCGAAGGCTCGCACGGGCGTTTGCTGCCGGTCCATTCGGCCAAGGGCGCCGGCGGGCTTGGCGTCGATACCGAGGGCGTCGGCCGGGCCTGGCGCGGTGGCGACTTCGCTGCCGGCGACTATGTCGTGTTCCACAGCCACAACGTCCACCGCGGCGTGCCGAATGTCTCGGGCGACCGCTTCCGCCTCTCCTGCGACTTCCGCTACCAGGCCGTCAGCCAGCCGGTCCACCAGTCGAGCCTGTTGCCCCACCACGCGCGGCTGACCTGGGACATGATCTACGACGGCTGGACCGATCCCTCGCTCCAGTACTACTGGAAGCAGTTCGACCTCAACCTGGCCGAGTGGAGCAACGACGTGCGGCAGTTGGCCTACTGACCACCCGGCTCGCCGCGTCGGCCGGAACGACGCCGCCCGCCACGGTGTTGTCGCCGTGGGAGCAGTGGATGAACATCCTGGTCATCGGCGGCACGCGGTTCATCGGCCGGGCCACGGTCGAGCGGTTGGTCGCCGCCGGACACCGGGTGACGCTGTTCAATCGCGGCCGGGCGCCGGGCGAGCCGCCGGCCGGGACCGAGTCCATCACCGGCGACCGGATGCAGCTCGGCGACCATCGCGCCGCGTTCGAGGCGCTGGCGCCCGAGGTGGTGCTCGACCTGGTCGCCGTCCGCGACACCCACGGCGAGCAGCTCGTCGACGTCTTTGGCGGCATCGCGCGGCGCGTCGTCCTGGTCTCGAGCTGCGACGTCTACCGCGCCTATGGCCTGCTGATCGGCACCGATACGGGCGAGCCGGTGCCCACGCCGGTGACCGAACAGGCTCCGCTGCGCGAGAACCGCTACCCCTACCGCCGGCCCGACACGCCTGAGTCCGAGACCATGTACCACTACGACAAGATCCCGATGGAGCAGGCGGTGATGGCCAGCGACCAGCTCGCCGGCACGGTGCTGCGCCTGCCGATGGTCTACGGCCCGAACGACTACCAGCGCCGGCTCTATGGCTACCTGCGCCGAATGGACGACGGCCGGCCGCACATCCTGGTCGACGAGGCGCAGGCCGGCTGGCGCACGGCTCGGGGTTACGTCGGCAACGTGGCCGATGCGATCGCCGCGGCGGTGACCGACGAGCGCGCCGCCGGGCGCATCTACAACGTCGCCGACGAACCGCAGTGGTCCGAGGTCGAGTGGCTTGAGCAGCTCGCCCAGGTCACCGGCTGGACCGGCGAAGTGAAGGTGCTGCCGAGCGAAAAGCTGCCCGAATCACTGCGCTTCGGCTCGCCGACCGCGCACGACCTGACCATCGACAGCACCCGCCTGCGCAGCGAGCTGGGCTGGCACGAGGTGACGGCTGTCAGTCAGGCGATCGACGAGACCATCGCCTGGGACCGCGCCAACCCGCCGCAGAACCTACCCGAGGGCGCCTTCGATTACGCCGCCGAGGATGCGGCGGTGTCCTGAGCCGCACCCATCACGGGCGTGTTGAGAGGTGCGGTAGGGGCGGGTCTCAGACCCGCCCGTATGCCGACAAGCCCGCTTCCAGAGCGGGTCTAGTCGCGATCGGGCAGGCCTGAGACCTGCCCCTACACCGAACCTCAACCCGCCCATCACACGGGCAGGTCGCGCAACGCGTCGTCGGCGATCTTTAGTGGTTGGTGAAGACGGCCAGGTACTGCACCGGCGCGCCGTCAATCTGCTGCGGGCCGTGGGGCACGCGGGCGTCGAAATAGAGCGCGTCGCCCTC
>CAYONP010000120.1:0-15472 GCA_964405335.1 uncultured Fimbriimonadaceae bacterium | reverse complement strand
TTCTCGGTCAGCCTGGCGGTCAAGGACATCAAGGCCTCGCGGGCCTTCTATGAAGACCTCGGCTTCGTCGCCTACGACGACCACGAAGACGAGAACTGGATCATCCTCCAGTCGGGCGAGGCGGTGATCGGCCTGTTCTGTGGCATGTTCGAGGCCAACATCCTGACCTTCAACCCAGTTGACGTGCGGAGCATCCAGAAAGCCCTGCGCGCCGCCGGGCACACCATCGCCATCGAGGCCGACGAGACCACCACCGGACCCGCCTACTGCCTGCTGACCGATCCGGACGGCAACCAGATCCTGATCGACCAGCACGATCCCGCCTACCGGCCCACTTCGGCGGCCTGAGCCGATGACGCCGCTGCTGCTCGCCGCCGTGCTCGGCGCCGAACCGGCGGTCGGCTTCATCTGGCATTACCCGTTCGTCACCGCCGGTGATGAGCTGGTCGCCCGCTGCGGTGTGACCCACATGACCGCCCGCGCGCCGTGGGCGGCCATCGAGCCCGAGCCGGGCCGGTTCGAGTTCGGCGCCCTGGCGCAGCAGCTCGCCCTCGCCCGGGCCGGCGGCTACCGGCTGGTGTTGATCCTCGAGTGCAACCCGTTCTGCGCCCCGCCCTGGCTGCGCCGGCAGGTGCTCGCCTGCGGCGAGCAGGTGGTCGGCGCCGGCGGCGCGGCCGATTCGCTGCCGAGCACCACCGCGCCAACCTACTGGGCCGCCGTCGAGCGCTTCCTCGGCGCGCTGACCGGGTGGCTCGCCGAGCATGACCGCGAGCAGACCGTCGTCGCCTATCACCCCGGCATCGAGTGGTGGTTCCCCAGCGAGTATCGACACGCGCCGGCCGATATCGCGCAGTACCAGGCTCAATCGGGCACGACGGTCGATCCACCCCGGCTGTTTCCGCCCGATCTGTTCCGCCGCGGGCGCGACGGCCTGGCCGAGTTCGAGCTCGCCGCGCCGTGGCCACACCCCGGTGTCGAGGCCGCCTGCCGTGACTGGTACTGGTTCTGGGTCGAGACCGCCGCGGCGACACTCGAGCGGCTGGCCGCGACGGTCAAGCGGCTCGACCCGGGGCGCGCGACGATCAGCTTCCAGACCTTCGCCTGGGCCGCCGCCGGCGAATGGGACTATCTCGCCTGGTCGGCCACACCGCCCGAAGCGCTGGCCCGGCTGGCGCCGAGCCTCGACGCCATCGGCCTGCAGGTGCCGCTGGCCGGCGGTGATGCGCACCAGGTCAGCGTCGCGCTCGACCTGGTGCGCAAGCTGGGCAAGCCGCTCTGGGCCCTCGACCTGCTCGACTTCACCCAGGGTCAGGCGGCCGGTTGGCCGGTCATGCGGCGCGGCATCCACGCCGCCGTGCAGCATGGCGCGGCGGCCTTCACCTTCTGCTCCTGGGCCGGCGCCGGCGACTACAGCTTCTATCCCGCCTGGCCCATCGACGAGATCGCCCAGCTCTCGGCCGAGGCGCGCGGCGCGCTGGCCGCCGTCGCCGGCCTGAACCCCCGCGCCGAGGGCGCGCTGCTGCTGCCCTTCGTGCCGCCGGGTCCTGCCGGCGTGCCGAACGACCCGGCCAGTTTCGCCGGCTTCTACCGCCTGCTCGAGTCGATTCCGCTGACGGTCGATCTGGTCTCATTCCGCGAGCTCGAGCTCGGCACGGTCGACCTCGGCCGCTACCCCTGGCTGCTGCTGCCCGATGCACCGGCGCTGCCCGAGCCGGTCGCCGCCGCGCTGCGCCGATACCGCGGCCGGCTCTTCGCCACGCAGCCGCTGCCGGGCGCGACGCTGCTGCCCGAACTCGGCCGAGCCTATGCCGTGCCGCTGCACCGCGACAGCTTCGCCGGCGACGGACCGCCGATGATCCTCTGGCGCGACTTTGCGCCGGCCGCGACGGTCGACGAGCTGAGGCGTCTGATGCAGCAGGCCGGAGTCGAGCCGACGGTGACGCTCGAACCGCACCGGCCCGAGGTGACCTGCACCGTGCTCGAGGGCGACAGCGAGCTGGCGCTCTATCTGGTCAACCGCGGCGAGCAGCCGCTCGGCCCGACCCGCTGCCGCCTACGCCTGCCGCCGCCGCGGAGCCTCCGGCTCTGGGCCGACCTGGCGCCAGCCGCGGGCATCGTCGCGCGCGACGGCGACCAGACGCGGATCGACCTACCGCCGTTCGAGACGAGCTGCATCGTGCGGCTGGGATTGGCGCGGCCTGCGCCCCGGCGGCGGCGATGAGCCGCCCGCGGGTGCTCTATGTGAATCACGTCGCCTTCCTCGGCGGCGCCGAGCGGAGCCTGCTGGTCCTCCTCGAGGCGCTCGACCGCGAGGCCGTCGAGCCGCTCCTCGCCGCGCCTGAAGGCCCGCTGACGGCCGAGGCGCGGCGGCTCGGCATCGAGTGCGTCGAGCTGCCCTTCGGCCGCCTCCATCGGCGCGCCGCGGCGTTCGAGGTGGTTCGCTCGGCCGGCCGGCTGCTCGCCGCGGCGTGGCGGATCCGGCAGCTTGCCGCCAGGGTCGACCTCATCCATGCCAACTCGGCCACGGCGGCACTGGCGGCCTGCCTGCTCCCGCGGCGGGCGAAGCTGGTCTGGCATGTCCGCGACCTGGCCTGGCCGCCCGGTCTGGTGCGCATCGTCGGACGGCGAATCGAGGCGGTGATCGCCATCTCGCAAGCGGTCGCCGACCGGCTGCGCGCCGAGGGGATGCCGCCCGAGCGGATTGTCGTGCTGGCCAATGCGCTCGCTGCTGATCGTTTCGTGGGTGGGAACTCGTTCGACGAGACGAGGGCAGGATGCGGCATGCCGATCGACGACATCCTCCGTGCGGTAGTCTTCGTCTGCGTCGGGAACCTGATCCCGTGGAAGCGCCAGGATCTGCTGCTTCAGGCGTTCGCCCAGCTCGGCGAGTGGCCCGAGGCGCGGCTCTGGTTCGTCGGCGATGACCCGTTCGGCGAGCACAGGAGTTACGTCGCCGGCCTCAAGTCCCGAGCGGTGCTGCCCGACCTCGCCGGCCGGGTGACCTTCCTGGGCCGGGTCGACCGGATGCCGGATATCTTGGCCGCGGCCGATGTGCTGGTGCTGCCCAGCGACGATGAGCCGTTCGGGCGGGTGCTGCTCGAGGCGGCCGCCTGCCGGCTCCCGGTCATCGCCACGGCTGCCGGTGGCGTGCCCGAGGTGGTCCGGCACGGCGTGACCGGCCTGCTCGTCGCACCCGGCGATGCCGCCGCGCTGGCCGGCGCGATGCGGCGGATGCTGGCCGGCAATCGGCCCTACCGCCGGCGGCTCGGCGATGCCGGCCACGACCTGCTCCGCCGCGGCTTCGCCCCCGCCTCGCACGCGGCGGCGGTGTTGGCGGTCTATCGGCGCGTGCTGCGGGAGTAGGGCGCCGTTTGGTCGGTGCGAAGACCGTAATCCAGGGCTGGGGGGCGGGCGCATTGACCTCCACGGTAGGGGCAGGTCTCAGACCTGCCCGACGGCTAGTGAATCCGCTCTGAAAGCGGAATCGTCGGCATTCGGGCGGGTCTGAGACCCGCCCCTACCGGACCTTCTCAGCACACCCGGACGCCGGCGGTCCAGGACACTCTTCGGGCGACGAGGATCGGTCCGCGGCGCGCCGAACGCTCGGCCGGCAGCGGGACGCCCATGGCCAACGAGAAGCCCACTCCCGAGCAGATCGCCGAGCGCGAGGAGCGCGCCAAGCAGATGCGCGAGCTGGCCTTGCGCATCATCGCCAATGTCGAGACGGTGGCGCTGGGCAAGCGGCACGTCATCGTCCACGCGCTGGCGGCCATGCTGGCCGAGGGGCATGTCCTGTTCGAGGACGTGCCCGGCGTGGCCAAGACGATGATCGCCCGCAGCCTGGCGGTCAGCCTGGGCTGCACCTTCCACCGCATCCAGTGCACGCCCGACCTGCTGCCAACCGAGGTGACCGGCTCGAGCATCTTCAACCAGAAGACCGGCGAGTTCGAGTTCAAGCCGGGCCCGGTCTTCTGCCACGTGCTGCTGGCCGACGAGGTCAACCGCGCCACGCCGCGGACGCAGGCGGCGCTGCTCGAGTGCATGGCCGAGCGGCAAGTCACCGCCGACGGCGTGACCTACGACCTGCCGCGCCCGTTCCTGGTCGTGGCGACGCAGAATCCGGTCGAGCAGGAAGGCACCTTCCCGCTCCCCGAGGCGCAACTCGACCGCTTCCAGGTGCGGCTGACCGTCGGCTATCCCAGCTTCACCGCCGAGCAGGAGATGCTCGAGAGCCAGAAGCAGCAGCACCCCATCGAGCGGCTGCGGCCGGTCTGCGGCGCCGAGGAGTTTGTCGGCCTGCAGCGCGCGGTGCGCGAGGTGTTCGTCCACGAGCAGGTCCGCGCCTACATCGTGCAACTGGTCCACGCCAGCCGCGAGCATGTCCACCTACTGCTCGGCGGCAGCCCCCGCGCCAGCCAGGCGCTCTACCGTTGTTCGCAGGCGCTGTCGTTGCTCGACGGCCGCACCGCACGCGGGCAGTTGGTGGTCTTGCCCGACCACGTCCGCCAGATGTTCCCCTACGTGATGGCGCACCGGATCATTCTCAAGCCGGAGAGCCGGTTGTCGGGGATGACGCAGGCGAACGTGAGCGAGGATATATTGATGAGCGTGCCGGCGCCGGTGGCGAGGTAGGCGATGGACGGATTCAGACTGCTGAAGTCGCTGAAGCTGAAGAACTTCCTCTCGTTCGGAGATCCAGGTGTCGAGCTGGAGCTCGAGCCGTTGAATGTGCTGATTGGGGCGAACGGGAGTGGGAAGTCGAACTTCGTGGAAGGGGTGAGGTTGATCGCCGCGACGCCGTTCGGCCTGAATGAAGCGATGAAGACCGGTGTTGCGGAGCCCCTTTGGGTCTGGCAAGGCGGACAGGGGCCGTGCGAGATTCGCGCCGCGAGCCGCCCTTCTGCGATCGTGAACGACCCGCACGATCAGACCTTCAGCCACGAAGTGGGGTTCTACTGGGAGTTCGGCCAGGCCGTGGTCGCGCATGAGACGCTTGCCGTCGACTGGACTGAAGGTGAGACGGAAGAACGTAATGCAGTGCTGGTCGATCGAGATCTCAGCGAAACCCGCATCCTCGTTTCGAAGACCTCAGGGCCCGGTTTGCATCGCCTGACCGGCGGGCCGGTCGAGGTCTACAACTCGAGGGATCTCAAGTCCGGTCAGTCGGTGCTTCAGCAGATTCGGGATCCAAGCCGCTTCCAGGAGCTCTACCCGTCGATCACGGCGTACAGCCACATTCGGTTTCATGGCGATTGGCCGGCCGGCAGGGCTGCTCCGGCTCGTCGACCACAGCTCGCCGACGAGCCGAGCGCCCAGCTCGCGCCGGATGCATCGAATCTGGCCCTCGTGGTCAGTGAACTGCGGCAGGACCTCTCGGCCAAGCGGGGCTTCTTGGCAGCGCTTCAGCGGTTCATGCCCGACGTGCAGGACCTGGACCTGCTCACGCGAGGCGGTACGATCCAAATCGTGGTCCACCTGGCCAGCATCGACCGACCGGTCCCGGCCATGAGGCTCTCCGATGGTACGCTCCGTTGGCTATGCCTTCTCTCGGTCGTGCTGATGCCAAGTCAGGGACTCCTGATCTGCCTCGAAGAACCCGAACTCGGCCTGCACCCCGACGCCATTGCTCTCCTCGCCGAGCTGCTGGTCGACGCCAGCCAGCGCAACCAGTTCATCATCACCACCCACTCGCCGACGCTGGTCAGCGCGCTGTCGCACGTGCCGGAGGCGGTGGTGGTGTGCGAGCGCGATGAGGGTGGAACCTCGATGAAGCGAATGAGCCGCGACGACCTCGGCGAGTGGCTGGACGAGTACCAACTCGGCGACCTCTGGCTATCGGGCCACCTTGGCGGGAACCCGTAGATGGCCAAGGTCGTGATCTACTTCGAGGGTGGCGGGGACCGTGCCGAAGGTAAAGCCAAGATGCGTCGCGGGCTCACCGACTTCCTCGGCCGCGTCGTCGATCGGCGCCGTCTCAAAGTCATCGCCTGCGGAGCCGAAGCGATCCGAGACTACCTGTCAGGCAGAGGAGCGGACGCCGACGACCGACGACTCCTGCTGGTCGACTCCGAAGGATCAGTGCAGGGCTCGCCCGGCGAGCATGTCTCACGGCTGGGAGGCGCGGCCGTCGGCCCGCAGCCGGATGATGACTGCCATCTGATGGTGCAGTGCATGGAAGCCTGGCTCATTGTCGACATCGCGACACTCTCAGCGCACTTTGGACCTGGGTTCGGCGACGCGCGCCTACCGAAACACACCATCATCGAGGACGCCGCGAAACGGCAGGTGCTCGAGGGACTGGACGCGGCGGTTCGAGCGATCGACCGGGAGCGCTCGTACCACAAGATCAACGACGGGGCGACGTTGCTCGGGAGGATCGACCCAGACCTTGTCCGCCGACGAGCCCCGCACTGCGATCGATTGCTCAACGAGCTCACCACGCAGGCGACCTGACCCTCAGCTCCACTCCCGATCCCACGACCGCTCCGCGTCCCACGACTCGGTGCTCGCGAACGGCTCGCCTGCGCAGTGCTCGCGCAGGACCTCCTCGTTCAGCTCGATCCCCAGACCGGGCGTGCTGGGCACCGCGATGTGGCCGTTCTGGACGATTGGCTTGGTTGGGCCGGTGACCAGGTCGTCCCACCAGGCTATGTCGGTGGAGTGGTGCTCGAGAGCGAGGAGGTGCTCGCAGGCGGCGGCGCAGTGGACGTTGGCGTAGCACGAGACCGGCGTGCCGGCGAAGTGGAGCGCCGCGGCGAGACCGTGGTCGGCCGCCTGATCGACGATCCGCTTGGTTTCGAGGATGCCGCCGGCGGTGGCCAGATCGGGGTGGACAATGTCGACGGCGCGCTGCTCACAGAGCGGGCCGAAGCCGGCGCGCAGGTAAATGTCCTCGCCGGTGCAGGTGGGCAGCGCGACGGCCTCGGTGGCGCGGCGCCAGAGCTCGGTCTGCTGCCAGGGGAGCAGGTCCTCGAGCCAGGCGGGGCCGAGCGGCTCGAGCGCACGGCCGAGCCGAATGGCCGAGTTGAGGCCGAGGTGGCCGAGGTGGTCGATGGCCAGCGGAATGGCGTCGCCGATGGCGTGCCGCACTTCGGCGACGTACTCGACCAGTCGCTCGATGCCGGCGCGGGTCAGCTCGATGCCGGTGAACATGTGCGGCGTGCCGGCCGACTGGCGCAGGCTGACCCCGGCGGGGGCGCAGACGAGGCCCGGCTCGCGGAGCAGGTCGAGGCCGACGTCGAGCTTGAGCCAGGTGTAGCCGAGCTCGATCCGCCGACGCAGCGCGGCGATGGTGGTGTCGAGGTCGGCCGAGGCGGGGGTGTCGGCGTAACAGCGGACCGAGTCGCGGTAGCGCCCGCCGATGAGCTGCCAGACGGGTACGCCCCAGAACTTGCCGGCGATGTCCCAAAGGGCCATTTCGATGCCGCTGACACCGCCGCCTCGCCGGCCGTGGCCGCCGAAGGGCTGGAGCCGGCGGACGAGGCGCTCGACGTCGAGCGGGTTCTCGCCGAGCAGGCGGCTCTTGAGCATGAGCGCATAGGTCGGGCTGGCGCCGTCGCGGACCTCGCCGAGGCCGGAGAGGCCGAGGTCGGTCTCGAGGCGGAGGATGGGGCAGGTCATCGGCGCTCCGCGGACGACGGCGACGCGCAGGTCGGTGATGCGGGGGAAGCGGCTGGACAACGGGCTCTCCGGCAGGGGGCGATTGGCCGGCGGGGGTGGCGGTCCTGCCGGCGCGGTCGGTGGCGGGGCGCGCGGATGCCCACCGCCGGCCGTGGGGGGGCCCCCCCCGCGGGGGGCCCCCGCCCCCCCCCCCCGGGGGAGACACGCAGCCTCAGAACTCCCACGCCCGCAGCGCCGTGCCGTCGGGCGTGGCGATGCGGATCCAGTCGAGCTCGATCACTCCCGCCGCCGCGGCCGGGTCGAGCCGGAGGGCGAGCAGGCGGCCCTGGGCCGGCAGCGTCAGCTCGTAGTCGTGCCAGTCGCCGTCGTGAGTGATGTCGAAGAAGACGCTGCGGTCACGGTGGTAGGGCCGCGCGGCGGTGGTCGAGTAGAAGAACTGCCCCTGTCCGGCGGCAGTGCTGCGCAGGCGAATGCGGGCGGTGAGCGGGCCGGTGTGGTCGGGCAACTGCTCGCAGATAATCTGCGGGTCGCCGCCGGTGCAGACCAGGCGCAGCGTGCCCTCGCCGCGCTCGAGGCGCACCGGGCCGACGGGCGTCCAGCCGTCGATCGGCTCGTCGAACATCGGGTTGAAGGCGTCGGGGTCGTGGTTCGGGTTGGGCTTGGGCACCAGCGCGCCGATCTCGGCCAGGTGCTCGTCGATCAGGGCATCGAGTTCGGCGACCAGGTCGGGGTGCGCCGCGGCGAGGTTGTTCGCCTCGCTCAGGTCGTCGGCCAGGTCATAGAGCTCGAAGCGGCCTTGCGGCCGGGCGACGTTGCGGTGGTTGCCGAGCCGGTCGAAGCCGCGGCCGGGGCCGGGGTCATAGAAGCGGATCAGCTTCCAGTCGCCGCGGCGGACGCTGGTGGCGGGCAGGTTGCCGGTGGCCGGCGTGTAGTGCGGAAAGTGGCAGAAGACCGTCTCGCGCGACGGGCCGGCCTGGCCGCGCAGAAACGGAGCGAAGCTGACCCCGTCGATGATCTGGTTGGGCTGGGTGGTCAGTCCAAGCAGGTCGACCAGGGTCGGGTAGAAGTCGATGCTGGAGAGCAGGGCGTCGGTCCGGCTGCCTGGGGTGGTGACGCCGGGGACGACCATGACGCAGGGCTCGCGCACGCCGCCCTCGTAGATGTTGGCCTTGCCGCCGCGCAGCGGAGCGTTGTTGGTCGGTGTGGTGCCGTCGACGGTGTCGTACATGTTGCCGCCGTTGTCGCTCATCAGGATGATGATGGTCTCGTCGATCAGGCCGTTGGCCTCGAGGTGGTCGAGCACGGCGCCGATGCTCTGGTCCATCGACTCGACCATGCCGCCCATGGTCGGGCAGTCCTGTTCGCCGCGCGGGTCGGTCCGCTCGCGGTAGGCGGCCACCAGGTCTTCCTTGGCCTGGAACGGCGCGTGGACGGCGTAGTGCCACAGGCAGAGCAGCCACGGCTCGTCGCCGCAGCGCTCGATGAAGCCGGTCGCCTCGCTGGTCACACGGTCGGTGATGTACTCGCCGTCGGGCCCGTTGGTGACCGTCCCGGCGGCGAAGCGGTAGGGCGAGAAGTAGCTCGGCGGGCCGGGGTCGGGCGCGCCGTGGAAGACGTATTCGAAGCCCTGCGTCTCGGGCCAGTGGCGCGGCTCGACGCCGAGGTGCCACTTGCCGACGAAGCCTGTGCGATAGCCGGCATCGTGGAACAGGTCGCCGAGGGTATACTCGTCGGTGCGCAGGTGGCGCCGGCTGTCGGGGGTGACCACGGCGTGCCAGGGCGGCGCGGTGTCGGCCATCATCTCCTGGTCGTCGGGATAGGGCGGCAGGTGGCCGGCGGGCGTGGTGATGCCCATGCGGGCGGGGTACTTGCCAGTCAGGCAGCTCGCGCGGGTGGGCGAGCAGAGCGGGTTGGCGGCGTAGGCCTGGGTGAAGACGAGTCCGCGGGCGGCCAGCCGGTCGAAGTTCGGCGTGCGGTAGAACCGTCCGCCGTAGAGCGAGGTGTCCATCCAGCCGACGTCGTCGAGCAGGATGAACAACACGTTCGGCCGCCGCCGCGGCGCGGCACGCAGGCCGGCGGCGGCGGTCAGGGCGGCCATCGAGTGCACGAACGCTCTCCGCGTGAGGGCCATCAGCGTCCCCGACACAGGCTTCGCCGCGCGGCGCGGCCAGCCTTCCCTGTCGCGCGGCTTGCCGGCCATGGGCGGCGTGGCGCCGGTGGTCCGGCAGTGCAGGCGCAGGGCGGCATGGCCCCGGAGCGCGGGCGTCCCCGCCCGCCGTCGTCCAAGTCGTCGACGACATCCGACGCGTGTAGGGGCAGATGCCCGTGCCTGCCCGTGCCGGAGTCCGGTTCGCCGGGCGGCCACGGGGGGCCGCTCCTACCCGGACGCCGGCGGAGCGGGCTCCGGAGCGCGGGCGTCCCCGCCCGCCGATGGCCGTCGCTGCCCGGCCCCCACCCCCAGCCCCTCCCCCTGGCGCGGCGCCAGGGAGAGGGGAGTCAGGGCCGAAGCGGCCGCGTACGACAACACTCCCCTCTCACGCGCCGCGCGGGGGAGGGGCTGGGGGTGGGGGTTTGCAGGCAGCGCTTTCGGCGAGAGCGCGCTACGTCATGCCAGCCGCGTGGGCCCCGGAGCGCGGGCGTCCCCGCCCGCCGACACGTGCCTTGTCGACCGGGACGGTCGACCTACTACGCGTAGGCCGACCGTCCCGGTCGGCGCCCGTTAAGGCGGCCAACCGGTCCGCGCCACCTTGACATCCTCCGCCGCGGACCGCATCATCGCCCGCCGGAGCGGTCATGTTCTCGTTGCGAGTGATGAGCTACAACCTGCGCACGCCGTCGGATGAGCCGCCGCATGACTGGAACACGCGCCGGCCGTTGGTCGCCCAGGTGATCGCCCGCTGGCGGCCCGATCTCATCGGCACCCAGGAGGGGTTCTATCACATGGTCCGCGGCGTGGCCGAGGACACCGGCTACCACTGGCTCGGCCTCGGCCGCGAGGGGGGCAGCAAGAGCGAGCACATGGCCGTCTACTACCGCCGAGAGCGGTTCGAGCCGATGGCCTTCGACCATGTCTGGCTGAGCGATACGCCCAGCCTCGTCGGCTCGGCGACCTGGGGCAACAAGAACGTGCGCATGGTCACCTGGGCGCTGCTGCGCGAGGTGCAGACCTACCGCAGCGTGTTTGTGATCAACACCCACCTTGACCATGAGAGCACGCTCGCTCGGCAGCGCGGGGCCGAGCAGATCGTCGCCCTGCTCGACGAGCTCAACCCGGACATCCCGGTCGTGCTAACCGGCGACTTCAACGCCCGGCCGGTCGAGTCCGAGGCATACCAGGCGCTGGTCGGCGAGGGGCGCTTTGCCGACACCTGGACTGCGGCGGCCGAGCGCGGCGACGAGCTGGGCAGCTACCACGGTTGGGACGAGCCCGACCCGGCCAAGCCGCGGATCGACTGGATCCTGACCCGCGGCGCGGTGACCGTGCGCCGGGCCTGGATCGACGCCGATCGGTACCAGGGCCAGTGGCCGAGCGATCACTTCCCGGTGCTGGCCGACCTCGAGTTCGGGTAGGGCGGTGTCGCCGAAACCGCCGACCGACGCCCCGGCCGCGGCGAGAGGAGGGTACTGCGCGCGGCCGAACTGCCTGGCGGAGCCGTCCGATGCCCTTTGCCCGTGGATCCGGCGTGCTGCTGCACCCGACCAGCCTGCCCGGCCCGTTCGGCATCGGCGATTTGGGGCCGGCGGCTTACCAGTTCCTCGATCTCCTGGCCGAGGCGGGGCAGCGCTACTGGCAGGTCTTTCCGCTCGGGCCGACCGGCTACGGCGACTCGCCCTACCAGTGCCACTCGGCGTTCGCCGGCAATCCGCTGCTGATCTCCCTCGAGTTGCTGCGCGACCAGGGCCTGCTGCGCGATGAGGACCTGGCCGCGCCGCCGGAATTCCCGCGCGAGCGGGTCGACTACGGCCCGGTGATCGACTTCCGGCGCGAGCTGCTCGAGCGCGCTTTCGTCAACTACCGCCGTGGCCTGGCGACGCAGTTGCGGGCCGGGCTCGAGTCGTTTGTCGCCGACCTGCCGCAGCAGAGCTGGCTGGCCGACTACGTGCTCTACGCGGCGCTGAAGGAGCACCACGACGGCGCCGTCTGGAGCGCCTGGGACGAGTCGCTGGTGCGCCGCGAGCCGGCCGCGCTCGAAGCGGCGCGGCGCGAGCTGGGCGAGCGGATCGAGTATCACACCTTCGTCCAGTTCCTGTTCCGCGAGCAGTGGCGGCGGCTCAAGGAGTATGCCCGGCGCAGCGACATCACGGTGATCGGCGACATCCCGATCTTTGTCGCCTACGACAGCGCCGACGCCTGGGCCCGACGCGAGCTGTTCGAGATGGAAACCGGCGGCGCCTGCCTGGCCGTCGCCGGCGTGCCGCCCGACTACTTCTCCGCGACCGGCCAGTTGTGGGGCAATCCGCTCTATGACTGGGACCGCCTGCAGGCCGACGGGTTCGGCTGGTGGATCGATCGCTTCGCCGCGACGCTCGAGCTGGTCGACGCGGTGCGGCTCGACCACTTCCGCGGCTTCCACGCCTACTGGCGCGTGCCGGCGGGCGAGGCCACGGCCATCGGCGGTACCTGGGCGCCGGCGCCCGGCGCGGCGCTGTTCCGCAAGCTGTTCGAGCAGCTTGGCGAGGTGCCGATCATCGCCGAGGACCTGGGGCTGATCACCCGCGGCGTACACCGCCTGCGCGAGGAGTTCGCCCTGCCCGGCATGCGCATCCTGCAGTTCGCCTGGGTCGACGGCGCCAGCGGCGTGTTCCAGCCGCACCGTTACGAGCCGAACACCGCGGTCTACACCGCCACGCACGACAACGACACGACGGTTGGCTGGTGGTCGACCTGCCCGGAGCCCGAGCGCAGCCGCGTGATGGACTACCTGGGCGGCGAGCCGGACGAGATCCACTGGGCCCTGACCCGCCTGGCGCTGAGCAGCGTGGCCGACCTGTGTGTCGTGCCTGCGCAGGACCTGCTCGGCCTGGGCAGCGAGGCGCGGATGAACTTCCCCGGCCGGCCGGCGGGCAACTGGTGCTGGCGGCTGCGCGACCTGAGCGACCTGGCCGCGCCCGGCGAGCGGCTGCTGGCGTTGACCGAGCTGTACCAGCGCAACGGCCTGCCGGCGGACGATACGGCCGAGGATGAGTTCTAGCGGCCGACCGGGACGGTCGGACTACTCGGCGCATCCGGGCGAAGGAACCGTCGCGTAGGTCGACCGTCTCGGTCGACGCCGGCTGCAGCTATGGTAGGGCGCGCTACTGCGCGCGGGTTAGCGGCGGCGCGCACGGCGCGCCCTACCGTCAGCCATGGTCGCGTAGGTCGACCGTCTCGGTCGACGCCGGCTGCAGCTATGGTAGGGCGCGCTACTGCGCGCGGGTTAGCGGCGGCGCGCACGGCGCGCCCTACCGTCAGCCATGGTCGCGTAGGTCGACCGTCTCGGTCGACGCCGGCTGCAGCTATGGTAAAGCGCGCTACTGCGCGCGGGTCGGCAGCGGCGCGCACGGCGCGCCCTACCGCTAGCGGCCGCCCGGGACGGTCAGCCTGCTCGTGGACCCGGCTCAGCGCGCGCGATAGGCGTCGCGACGGAGCCCGACCCAGGTGATCGTCACCACCCGGCGGCGGGAGTCAATCCGGTAGACCACACGGTAGGGCGGGAGCTTCAGACGGTAGAGTGGCGGGCCGCCCTGCAGCTTGGCACCGAGGGGTGGCGCCGGGCGTGGATTGGTGGCGAGCGAATCGATGCTGGCTTGAAGCCTGGCCTGAGCGTCCTCCGGCAGGTCGTCGAACTGACGTTGCGCGCTGGGCCTAAACTCGACCAGGTACGGTTCCGGCTCGGGCACGGTCAGGTCAAGCCGGCGCGCCGCTTGACCTCGGACCAGGACACGCTGGGCTGGCCCTGGTCGGCGGCCTCGACGGCCTCCGAGGCGGCCCGCAGGTCGGCATCCTCTTGGTCGTCAAGCAGTTCGAGCTGCTCCAGGTCGTGGATCGGTATCACCGCGACCGCATCCGGACCACGCCGAACGAGCACCCGGCGGCCCGCCACCGCTTCGGCGAAGGCGCTCTCGAGATCCTGCGCTCTGGTTGTGGTTGGGTGTCCCACCGTGCTTCCGATACAGACCATTGTCGGCGCGCGCGCAGGGAGAGTCAACCCACAGCGCGAACGGACCTCGCGCCGGAGCCGCACATGGAGACCGCCATCCTCGCCCTCGCCATCCTCGCCGGGCCGCCGCCCGAAGTTACCGTTGCCGGGCCCTGGCAAGTCGCCGTCTCGGCCGGCCGCATCGGCGACGCACAGGCCGTCGCGCCGGTCACCCTGGCCGTCGAGCCACCCGAGCGGGTGGTCGTTCGGGACGAGGAGCACCATCCGCTGCCCTTCTTCAACCCGCAGCAGCCGCCGTGGAACCGCGGCGCGCGGCTGAGTGGGGTGATCACCCAGGAGACCACCGCCCGGTTCGCGCTCGTGCCCGACACGCTGCGGGTCAAGTCGGGCCTCGGCGACGCGCCGGCCTACCGCGCCGAGCGTGACTACGGGGTGTTGCTCGACTGGGGCTGCCTCGGCCGGGTCGAGGGCAGCACCATTCCCGAGCAGGCGCCGGTCTGGGTCGACTACGAGTACGGTCTGTGCCGGCTCGACACCATCTCGGTCGATGCGCAGGGCACCGTCCACCTCCGCCGTGGCGAGCCGCATGTCAATGTGCCCCAGCCGCCCGTGCTGCCCGCCGGCGAGCGGCCGCTGGCCAACCTCTGGCTGCCCGCCCGGCTCGCGGCGCTCGGGCCGGCCAATCTGTTCGCCATCACCGAAACGGCCTATCCCGAGCCGCCCCGGGCCGAGCCGAGCGTGATGGAGCGGTGTTGCCCCAAGACGCTGGCCAAGCTGCGCGCGGGCGAGGCGGTGCGCATCCTGGCCTGGGGCGACAGCGTCACCGTCGGCACCTTTGCCGGGGCCGAGAATCGGTGGCAGGTGCAGTTTGCCGAGCGGCTCGCCGAGCGGTTTCCGCGTGCGAGCATCGAGGTCATCCACCACGGCTGGGGCGGGCGCAACTCGCAGAGCTTCGTCAACGAGCCGGAGGGCAGTGAGTACCACTATGCCGGCACGGTCGTCGGCGCCGGGGCCGACCTGATTGTCAGCGAGTTCGTCAACGACGCCGGCTTCACCGCCGAGCAGGTCGAGACCATCTACGGCGGCTACCTGGCCGACTTCACCGCCGCCGGCGCCGAGTGGGTCATTCTCACCCCGCACTATGTCCGGCCCGACTGGATGGGCCTCGAGTCGGAGCGCGACTGCGACGACGACCCGCGGCCCTATGTCGCGGCGCTGCGCGAGTTCGCCGCGCGGCACGGAGTCGCCCTGGCCGACGCCTCGTTGCGCTGGGGCCGGCTCTATCGCCAGGGCATCCCCTACACGACGCTGCTGCTCAACGCCATCAACCACCCCGACGCGCGCGGCATGAAGCTGTTCGCCGACGCGCTGATGGCGCTCATGCCCGAGTAGCGCACGCGCGCGGCGGCGTTGGCAGCGGAGCGGCTTGGCCGAGCGGGCCCGCGCCGATTTGCCATCCGCCGTCCGCCCGAGTCAGAATGGCAGTGGAGCGGCGCGATGCGGGGTCGGACGGCTGGGCCGGTCACCGCGGCGGGTGGAACCTGATCGTCGTCCCCGGGCACGCCCGGTGGCGGCGACGGGCACGCGCCCCAAGCGGCCCGTGGTCCAGCAGGGCGGGCTGTGCCCGCCACGACCGATGGGACGGGTGTGTTGAGTGGTGCGGTAGGGACTTCTCACAAGGAGTCAAGTCTCCTGCGGTCGTGGTACGACCG
>CAYONP010000119.1:0-15550 GCA_964405335.1 uncultured Fimbriimonadaceae bacterium | reverse complement strand
GACCCGGGCTGAAATCCGGCCTTGCGGCGCACGAAACCCGCCCCGCGGGCGGGTTCGGTTGGTTGGAGCGAGTCGGTTCTGCCCCGCTGCGCCTTGTACCGAGCCTGCCAACCGGGTATCCTGCATCGCGATGCTCCGCCAACTGGCCGGGGAACGGAGAAGGTCGGCGGTGGCACTCATCCGGCTCGACGAACTGCCCGACGAGCTGACCACCGGACAGGCGGTCGAGGCGGCCTATCGCGACGACCTCGACTGGATTGCCGAACGCCTGCGCAACCGCCTCAGCGTCCTAGTCGAGGCCGACAAGCCGCTCACCCAGCCGCTCTATGTCGCCCTGCGCGAGCGGCTCAAGGCCTCCGCCGGCGAGCCGTTGCAGTGCCTCCTGGTCAGCGGCCAGCCGCGCCGAAGGGCCCGCGGCCGCGCCGCGCCGCCCGACCAACGCCGCCCGGCGCCGTCGGGCGAGGACGAGGACGAACCGGGTGAGAGCGCCGGCCGTGACGGTTACCTGCGCACCTTTCTCGACAACCTCCGCGCCGCGCTCGAGGAGAGCATCGGCCGGCAGGACGTGGTGCTCGTGCTGCCCCACCTCGACCTGCTGACCACCACGACCAAATCGGGGCTGACCGATCTGGCCAAGGAGACGCTGGCCTGGATCCACGAGAACCCGAATGTCACGCTGCTCGGCTTTCAGGACCCGAGCTTCGAGGTGCCCAAGCCGGTCGAGGACGTGTTCACCGTCAAGTACAGCATCCTCGGCCTGCGGCGCGAGGTGATCGGTCGGCTGCTGCTCCGCCGCGAGGCGCGCAAGTTCAGCGACGGCGAGTTCAACCCGTACCGCTTCTTCAAGTACGTCAGCGGCCTCAACGCGGTCCGCTTCCGGCGCCTGATGCGCCAGTTCGACTCCGCGCCCGACTACGACCCGGCGCGGCCCGAGACGGTCGACCGGCTCTACCGCTCGCTGCGCGAGATGACCCTGGTCTCGAGCTTCGAGGTGCCGAACGTCGATCTGCACCACGATATCGGCGGCTACCAGGCGGTCAAGTCGCTGCTCGAGGACGACATCCTGTCGCTGCTCCGACGGCGCGACGCGCTGACCGATGAGGAGTCGGTCCGGCGGATCGAGGAGGTGATTCCCAAGGGGCTGATCTTCCACGGCCCGCCGGGCACCGGCAAGACCTTCTTCGCCAAGGCGATGGCGACCGCGCTCGATGCGAGCATTCTGATCGTCAGCGGGCCCGAGCTGAAGGAGCAGTGGGTCGGCGCGAGCGAGGCCAACCTGCGGCGCGTCTTCGCCCAGGCGCGGCGGACGGCGCCGAGCATCATCGTCTTCGACGAGCTGGACAGCATCGCCAGCCGGCGCGGCATGTACTACGGCAGCGGCGTCGAGCACTCGATGGTCAACCAACTGCTGACCGAGATGGACGGTTTCCGCGGCGACGAACTGGTCTTCGTCGTCGGCACGACCAACTTCGTCGCCAGCCTCGACCCGGCGCTGCTGCGGCCCGGGCGGTTCGAGATGCAGATTGAGCTGCCCTACCCCGACGAGGACGACCGCCGGGCGATCAGCCGCATCTATCGCGACAAGTTCGCGCTCGACATGAGCGACGAGGTGATCGACTACCTGGTCGCCCAGACGGGCGACTTCGCCGACTACGAGGCGGGACTGCGCTACACCGGCGACCACCTCCACGCCGCCTGCCGCGCGCTCAAGCGGCGCGAACTGCGCGACGGGCCGTTCACCGTCGGCAAACGCGAGGTCGACCAGGCCCTGACCCGCCGCGGGACGGTGACCGTGACGGTCAGCGAAGGCGAGCTGCGCACCGCCGCGGTCCACGAGGCGGGCCATGCGGTCTGCAGCCAGTTGCTCGAGCACACGCCCGATGTGCGCAAGGTGAGCATCGTGCCGGGCGAGATGAACACCCCGTCGCTGGGCATCACGTTGCAGCAGGCGCGCGAGAACAAGCACCTCTACTCGCGCGAGGAGCTGTGCGACCAGATTGCCATGGCGCTCGGCGGGCGGCTGGCCGAGCAGATTGCGCTCGGCCGCATTTCGTCCGGCGCGCAGATGGACCTGGTCCAGGTCAGCCAGATCGCCCGGGCCATGGTCGAAGAGCTGGGCATGGGCGAGAAGACCGGCAACCAGGCGTTCTGGATGCCGACCGCCCAAGGCGGCCAGCGCCGCCCGGTCGGCGAGGCCACCGCGGCGCAGCTCGACGCCGACGTGACCAGCATCATCAGCCAGGCCGAGGCGCGGGCGCGCTCGCTGCTCGAGGCGCAACGCCCGCTGCTCGACCGCCTGACCAGCGCGCTGCTGGAGCACCAGACGCTGGAAGACGAGCGGCTGGCGTCGGTCTGGTCGAGCGCTTAGGGCACGACGAGATTTGGAGCGCGGCCGTCCCCGGCCGCATCCGGAGCGGGCGAGGACGCCCGCGCCCCGTGCGAGCGGGCGAGGACGCCCGCGCTCCGTGCGGGCGGGCGAGGACGCCCGCGCCCCGTGCGGGCGGGCGAGGACGCCCGCGCCGCGCCGGCTCAGCCGAACCAGCTCTGGGTGATGGCGCTGAGCGAGGTGCCGGCGCCTTGGAGCTGCGAGATCGCCGTCTCGGCGGCGGTGAAGCGGGCGCGGAGGATCAGCTCGCGGGCGGCCAAGCGCTCTTCGAGGTACTCGATCCGCGCGTCGAGGAACTTGCTGTCCTGGTCGTAGGTGTAGAGGCGTTGGAGCAGCCGCCCGCTGGCGATGCTCGTCCCGCCGTAGCTCTGGGTGGTGGTGTCGATCAACTGGTCCAGCTCGGACAGGAAGCGCGGGATGGCGCCGTTCTCGCCGTCGTCGATCTGGCCGTCGCCGTCGGTGTCGTCGAACAGGATGTCGTAGGCCGCCTCGAAATTGGTCTCGAACAGCTCGTCGAACTTGGCCTCGTCAAAGCTCAGCGTGCCGGTCTTGTAGTCGCTCGACGAGATGCCGATGCCCAGGTTGCCCAGCCGGTGCAGGCCGCTGGGCAGGCCGTCGACCGGGGTGATGATCGCCGTCGAGAGGCTCGACTTCAGCCGCGAGAGCAACGTGTCGCCACGCAGTGCGCCGACCCGCTGCAGCGTCTCCGAGGTGGCGTCCTTGACCGGCTCTTCGGTCAGCCGGCCGTGGACCAGGCCGATCGCCTCGTTGTACTTCTGCACAAAGCTCTGCAGCTTCGACTTGAGGTCCGACCCGTCGCGCGCGACGGTCAGGCTGACCGCCTCGCTGGTGGTCGCCTTGAGCTCGAGCGTCACGCCGGGAATCGCGCCGGTGACCGTGTTGGTCGTGCTGTAGATCGGCTGGTCGTTGTTGAACCCCGGAATGGTGAGCTTCGCGTTCTGCCCCAGGCTGACGGCGGCCGCCGAATCGCCGCCGGAATCGAGCAGGCCCGCGGCCGAGAGGAAGTTGCCCGTGCTGTCGGCGCGGCTGATGCCCAGGCTGCCGGTGGTCTTGGCGACGAGCAGGATCCGGTCGGTCTGCGCATCGTAGCTGGCGACCACCGTCGAGACCTTGGTGTTGATCCGCGAGATGACCTCGTTGAGCGAGTCGACCGAGGCATCGTAGTCGATGTCGACCCCGTTGAGCCGGAACGTGCCGGTGCCGCTCAGCGCGGTGCCGAGCGACGTGTCGGCCAGGGCGACGGTGGTGTTCAGCCGGCCCAGGCGATGGGTCGACCAACGCACCTGGTCGGCCCCCTCGGTCTCGGCCGGCGAGTTGGTCAGGCCGGCCTTTTTCAGGAAGTCGGCCGTGTCGTCGGCCGAGCCGACGGTAATGCTCGCGGCCGAGCTCAGCTTGAGCCGGTCGGTGGCCGCGTCGTAGCTGGCCGTGACGCCGGCGACGTCGGTGTTGATCCGATCGATCAGATCCTGCACCGTGTCGACCTCGGCGTCGACGCTGACCTGCGTGCCGTTGATGGTGAAGTAGCCGCTGGTGAAGGTGGTGCCCAGGTTCGCCGCGCCGTCGTTGAGCGCGGCGCCGAGGTTGGCCGAGGCGCTGATGCCAAGCTGGGTGGCGAACCCCGAGGTGACCCGCGTGGCGGTGGCCAGCTGCTGGATGTTGACCTGATAGCTGCCAATCGCGGCCGTCGCGCTGCCGGTGGCGGTGAACTTGGCCGTGTCGCCGCTGGTGAACGAGGCGAATTTGAGGCTGTTCGGCTTGCCGAGCGTCTGGGTCGCGGTGCGCAGCGACTGCAGCGAGGCGATGATCTCGTTGAACAGCGCTTTCTTACCCGCCAGGGCGGTCTTGCGCGCCTCGAGCTGGCGGATAGGCTCGCGCTCGAGGTTGAGGATAGCATCGGCCAGGGCACCGAAGTCGATCCCCGAGGCCAGTCCGCTGACGGTGAACGTCGCCACGCGTCTCTCCGCTAGGTCCAGTGCAGCGCGGCGCCGACCTCATCGGCGGCGCGGCGCAGGTCGTCGACCGAGAGCAGGCTGACCAGACCCACCTCGAGCGCGCCGACGACCAGGGCGCGGGTCGGCACGTCGACCAGCAAGAGGCAGAACGGCCGCGGCCGCTGCCGGTGGACCACGGCCAGCGCGGCCAGGGCGGCGTTGTGGTCGGCGACGGCGTTGATCAGGACCACGTCGGCGCCGTCGAGCGCGTCGGCCACCGCGCCGAACGGCACGGCCTCGATCTGGTGACCGCCGCCGAGCGCCTGGCCGAGCTGTTCGGCCAGCGGCTGGTCGGGCCCGAGCAGCAGCCAGCGGCGGGCCTGGCCGCCCTGCCGGGCGATCCAGTCGTCAAGCTGGCCGGGGTCGATCTTCCACCGCGAGCCGATTTTGGCAGCCGGCAGCTCGCCGGTCTGGACGAGCTTGTAGACCGACATGAAATGCATGTTCAGCCGCTCGGCGGCCTCGCGAACCGTCAGGTAACCAGGACGGTGTCGCGCGGCTCGAGCGGCATGCCAGGGCTGGACGTCAACTGCTGCCACAGCGGTTCTGCCTCGCTGTCCTTGCCTTGCGCCGAGAGGGCCGCTAAGTAGCCCAGCAGCGCGGCATTACCAACCACCTGCGCGTCGCCTTGTCGCCGTTGTCTGGCCACCACCACGCCGAGGATCTCTTCGGCCTCGGCATAGCGATGGACCCGCAAGCACTGCAAACCAAGGAGGCGCAAGGTCTCGTCGCTATCGTCGCCCGCCTGATAGGCGAGCAGCAAAGCCTCGATGGCCATATCGGCCAGGCCGGCCTCGGAGTATAGGCGACCGAGCAGCGCCGCCTGCGTCCGCGCCGGCGTGCCGACCCAGCCGAGGGCCGGCACGGTGCGCTCGAACAGCTCGTACGCCTCGCGCTGCAGAAACAGCGCCAGCACCGCCGCCAGGTGCGCCTGCAGCGCCGGCATGGAGCCCATCTCGGGCACCACCTCGGGGCCGCCCGACCAGGCCGCCAGCAGCGCCCGATAGAGGTCGGTCAGCTCGCACTCGCCCTGCGCCGCGGCCTGGTCGAACGCCGCCGCGCAGGCCGTCGCGTCGCCCGCCAGAGCCTCGGTCAGGACCATCTGCCAGTCGGCCTCGGGCCGCAGTCGATCGCCGGCCGGCACGGCCCGCCAGGCGATGCGCGCGACGTCGTAACGGCCGGCGCGCAGGTGCGCATTGCCCACCGTCAGCCAGGTCGCCGCGGACAGGTCGGTCCGCTCGCCGAGCAGGCGGAAGGCGAGGTTCGGCAGCTCGGCGCGGAACAGCTCGACCGCCAGCACCTCGCACCAGCGCGGGTCGGCCAGATCGACGCACTCGGCCAGGTGGGCCAGCAGCCGTTCGTCAGGCACGCGCTCGAGCCGGCAGATGCGCAGCAGCCCGCCCAGCGGTACGGGCAGGTAGCGCCCGGCACGGGCGAGGGCGGTCAGCGACTCGGCGAACCACCACTTCGCCTCGGCCAGGCGGCCCAGCTTGACCAGGCACTCGCCCAGCCACCAGGCGGCTTTGTAGCTGCCGGCGCCCTCATCGGTGACGTAGAAGGCGCCGCCCGCCTCGCCCAGCTCATAGGCGGTGCGGAACTGCTCGGCGGCGGCGACATAGTCGTTCTGCTGCATCAGCGCGATGCCGCACAACACCCACAGGTCGGTGTACCGGTCGTAAGCCGCCTTGGCCTCACTCGCCACGCCGAACGCCTCGGCCGAGCGGCCGAGGTTGAGCAGCGAGACGACCAGGTGCTTGACCAGCGCCGGCGCATAGCCGGCGGCGAGCGATTCGAGATAAGGAAAGCCCTGCTGGTAGGCGGCGACGGCCTGGTCCCACTGGGCCAGGCGGAAATACTCCTGCCCGAGGTTGTACCAACTGAACGCGTCCTTCGGGTAGCGCTCGACCTCCTGCTCGGCCAGCGCCAGGTTGCGGGCAATCTTGTCGCGGTCGGCGACCAGTTGGTTGAGGTAGCCGAAGTGCTCGATCGGTGCGTCGAGCCAGGCGACCGTCGCCTCCGGGTCGCGGGCGTAGATGGCGAACATGATCTGTTCGTGCAGCGCCCGTTCATAGCGATACTCGGGCCGGCGGCGGAACAGCCGCACCGCGGGTGAGGTGACGGCCTCCTCGTTGGCCCGCTCGCCGACGAAGTTGACCAGCGGCAGGCAGAAGGCCTCGATGTCGCCGGCGCCGTCGACCGCCTGGCGGATCGCTTCGGGCCGGGCCAGGCGCTCGTCGGCGTCGAGAATCAGGATCCAGTCGCCGGTCGCCGCGTCGAGCGAGTGGTTGCGGGCGCTGCTGAAGCTACCGTCCCAGGGGTGGTCGATCACCTGCGCGCCGTAGCCGGCGGCGAGCTCGCGGGTGCGGTCGACCGAGCCGGTGTCGACGACGATCAGCTCATCGACCAGCCCGGCGAGGCTGTCGAGGCAGCGCCGGAGCTGCTGCTCCTCGTCGCGGACAATCATGCAACACGACAGCTTCATGCGCGTTGAACCTCACCGACGGCTAATCGTGCATCGGCCGCGACGGGCCGATCTGAATGCCGAAAGCTGGGACCTGCGCGGCGGTCGAGTCGTTAACCAACCTTGGGGACCGTCGATAGAGAAGGCGGCTGATCGCCGAGCAGGCTGCGGTGAGTCTCGATTCGGGTTTGACCGCAACAGGCAGAGGGATAAGCTGCACCAGACGGCGGGAGGGGCTAGGTGGCCGAGGCCGAGCAGCGGGTCGCCGAGCAGCGCGCCGAGCCGGAGTTCCGGCTCGAAGTGCTCGACGGCGACCAGACGGGTCGTGAGATACCGCTGAGCGAAGGCGACTACGTCATCGGTCGGGCCGATTCGTGCGGCATCCGGCTCGAGCACGAGGGCGTCGCACCGACTCACTGTGGCCTGCGCGTGCGCAGCTCACAGGTCATTGTCGCGCCCGGCGGGCGGCTTAACCAGACGCTGGTCAACGGCCAGGCGGTCGCCGCGGCGACACTCCTCCGGGTCGGCGACACCGTGTCGGTGGGGCCCTACCGGCTGATCCTCCGCGTTCGGCTGCACGGCAAGGAGGTGCGGCTCTTTCCCGGCGACCGGGTGGGCCGCTTCCGCCTCCTCTCCGAGCTCGGCGCCGGCGCCGTCGGCCGGGTCTACGAGGCGGCCGACGAGCAGGGTCATCGGGTGGCCATCAAAGTCATGCGCCTGCGCCGTAGCTGGTCGGCCAAGCAGGAGCGGCACCGCCGGGCGCTGTTCCGCCGCGAGGCGCAGGCGCTGCGGCTGGTCGACCACGCCAACGTGGTCGCCGTCCACGCCGCGGGCGAGCATGAAGGGCTGCCCTGGATCGCGCTCGAGTTTCTCGAAGGCGTGACCCTGCGCGAGGCGCTCAGTGCCGGCCGGCTCGGCGTGCGCGACATCGAACGGATCATGTTCCAGCTCTGCGCCGCCACCGCCGCCTGCCATGCCGCGGGGGTGATCCACCGCGACCTGAAGCCGGCCAACATCATGCTGGTCGGCGACGAGCAGACGGTCAAGCTGGCCGACTTCGGTCTGGCCCAACCGCTCGGCTCGCCGAAGATCGAGGACGAGGCGCCGACCGGCATCTCGAGCGCGGTGCGCGTCGGCCAGCAGATCGGCACCCCGGCCTACATGCCGCCCGAGCAGGTGCGCGGCGACGACGCCGACATGCGCAGCGACGTCTGGTCGCTTGGGGTCATGGTCTACGAGCTGATTGCCGGCCGGCGGCCGTTCCAGGGCAAGGGGCTGCGCGCGATCCTGACCGAAGTCGTCCACGGCTGCCCCGAGACGCTGCCCGACGACATCGAGCCGTACCTCCACTCGATTGTCTACAAGTGCCTGCAGAAGAAGCCGTCGCTGCGCTTCCAGACCGCCGTCGAGCTGGTCGAGGCACTGCACGACAAGCGGCTGATCCAGCTCTTGCCGGTCGGCAGCGACGGCCCGCCGCGGGTGCCCATCGCCTGCTGCCCGGCCTGCCGGCGGCCGCTCGACAACCTGATTCGCTGCCCCGGCTGCGACGAGAGCCTGTACCGCTTTGCCGACGGCCAGGTGCTGACCATCCCGCTGCGCGACGGCACGCTCGGGCTGGCCTGCGGTACTTGCGGCTCGGCGGTCCGCCTGCGCGACGGCAACTGCCCGGTCTGCGAGCGGTCCTTCGACCACGCTCCGCCGCCCGGCGTCACGCGCACCGCGCAGGACCTCGGCGCCGGCCGGGCGATTGTGCAGGACATCTATTTCCAGGCGCTCGCGGCGCTGGACAAGTGCCCCTACTGCTCGGCCGCCCGAGGCGGCGACGAACGCCCGCGCTGCCGCGCCTGCGGGTTCACCATCATGGCTTATGTCACCGGCCGGCTGGTGCTCGACCTCGCCGTCGGTGGCTGGCATATCCGTTGCGGGCACTGCCACAAGCCGGTCGACGAGCCGGACGACACTTACTGCCAGAACTGCGGGCTCAACTTCGCCAACGGCCAGTTCCCCGACGGCCGCATCTTCACCAGCGAGATGCCGCGCGAGCTGAAACGCCGCATCGAATCCGCGCCCTGAACAACCGCCCGGCCGGCGGGTAGTCCACCTGGAGGCGGCCATGGCCGAGTTCGACCCGCTGCGCCAAACGCTCAAGCGCTGCCCCGGCTGTGACGCCGACCTCCGCGGCTGGCAGCTTGGTGAGCTCGAGCTCGACGGCTGCGATACCTGCGGCGGATGCTGGTTCGACGGCCGGGAGCTGACCGCCGCGACGCGCATCGAGGGCGAGCCGCTGACCGCCCTCGAAGCCGAGTTCACCGCCGGCCTGGCCGGCGGCGCGGCGGCCGGGCGGCGACGCTGCCCGAACTGCCGCGGTGACCTCGAGCGGTTCACCTTCCCACACGCGCCGGGGGTCGAGCTCGACGGCTGCCGCGGCTGCGGCGGCATCTGGTTTGACGAGGGCGAACTGAGCGCGCTGGCCGCCACGCTGCCGCGCGACCTGCGCCCGCGCGCCGGCGACCACCAGGCCGAGGCCGCCGTCGCCGTCGGGCTGGTCGCCAGCCGGTGCTGCCCCGAGTGCGGCGCGGCCAATCCCGAGCTGCGGCTGCACTGCCAGGCCTGCGGCGCCGAGCTACAGCCGCCGCGGCCCCGGCGCGAGGTCGAGGTGACCGCCGTCCACCGACTCCGGCTCGGCTACCTCATCGGCGAGCTGGCGCTCTACGTCTACCTGCTGGCAATCACCATCGGCGGTGTGCATGGCCGGCACGGCAAGATCGCCGAACTGCCCGACGGCTGGAAGGCGCCGGTCGCGCTGGTGCTGCTGGCTCTGTTTGCCCTGCGCTGGCTGAATCGCAAGCTGGCGGTCGAGCTGCGCAGCGACGGCATCCTGGTCCGCTACCTGTTCCGCCGGCGCTTCTTTCCCTGGGACAGCATCTGCTCGGGCGCGGTGTTCGACCTCGGCTCGCGCGCCATCTGGGGCGCCGGCGACGCCGCCAGCGGATGGAGCCGCTACGGCGGCGGCTACCACCCGGGCCAGAGCTCGCTGGGCGTCTCGTTTCGGGAGTGGAGAGACTCGTTCGGCCGGGCCGTGCTGATCCTGCGCACCACCCGCGGGCTGGTCACCTTCGGACCCGACATGAGCGACCACTTCGGGCTGATCGATGCCATTCGCGAGCGGATGTGAGCGCGGGTGAAGGCGATCACGGCGAATCGGCTCCTGGCTGGTACCGCTGGTCGCTCAGTCGCTCGGGGCTGAGCACAATGGTCACCGGCTCGCGCGCGGCGGCCGGCCCGACATCGGCGCCGCCGCGCCGACCGTCCTTGACCGCCGAGACCTCATGCGCTCCCGGCGTCACGCCCTCGAGCCGAAACGTCCCATCGGCCCCGCTGTGCGCCGACTGCAGCGTGATCCCCGGCGGCGTGACGGTGAACACCTCGACACCCTCGACCGGCGTGCCATCCTCCTCGACGACGCGGCCGGTGACAGGGGTGCCCAGCGGCACCGATAGCTCGACCGGCGCCGGGGCGGCGGTGTCGAGCTTGATCGGCAGCAGCTCGTTGCCGGTGGCCACGTATGGCGGCGGCGCCTGCGTGACGATCAGCCGATAGCTGCGTTGCGCCGGCAGGCGGAGCGTGAACCGGCCGTCGGCGGCGCACGAGGCCGGCCAGTGGACGCGCGCCGGGTCGCCCTCGATCAGGGCGGCCACCCGCGCATCCGGCACCGGCTCGCCGCCCGCCGAGACGACCCGGCCGTCGATCACCAGCCCGACGACGAGCTCGAGCGTCAGGCCGCGAATGCTGTCCCGCGTGGCGTCGACCGGCGTGATGGGCACGCTGGTCCAGCCGTCGCCGGCGGGCGGGTCGAAGTGCACCGTGTAGTGCCCGCGCGGCATGCCGCCGAGGCGAAACTCACCGCCGGGCTCGGGCTGCACCGACATGACGAACGGCAGGCCGCCGGCCACGCCGTGGAGGGTGGCCACCACCCGGCCGGCCGGCCGCTGCAGGCCGTCACCGACGCGCAGCCGGCCCGACACGACGGCGAAGCCGATGCCCGGATCCTCGTCCGGAGCCGGCTTGCCGCCGTCGAAGGCGATCAGCAGACCGTAGGCGGCGGCCAAGACCAGGCAGGCGGCCAGCCAGGCAACAAACCTCATCGGCTCACTCCGCGATCCGCAGGCCGGCGTCGAGCCGCAGCTCGACCTCCGCGCCGTGCCACCGCGGCAGCTCGAGTACCGTCTCACGGTCGCCGACCCGCAGCCTCACCGGTTGCTGCATGAGCCCGATCAGTGCGAACCGGCCGTCGGCGTCGGTCACCGCCCGGCGCGACACGGGATCGTACGCCTGCCGGCCGGCGACGGCCAGGCCGGCGACCGGCCCGTCGGCACCCTGCAGCCGAGCGACCAGGTGGCGGCCGCAGGTGACGTCGAAGTCCTGCCGGGCGAGCGCGGCGGAGCGGCCGGTCAGGTCGAGCACCGCCACGGCGGTGTGGATGGCCGGTCGGATCACCCGCGACCGATCGGGGCTGCGCGCCGCCACCGCCTCGGCCAGCCAGGCCGGGTGAGCGGCGAGCCGGTAGTCATACCCGGCCGGTAGGTGCAGCCGGTAGCGGCCGTCGTCGCCGGCGGCGCAGAACCAGGTCATCGCCGCGGGCTCATAGGCAATCTGGGCCACCACGAAGGCACCGGCCAGCGGCAGGCCGGTCTCGCCGACGGTGACCCGGCCCTGCACCACCACACCGC
The DNA here is from genome assembly GCA_964405335.1 of uncultured Fimbriimonadaceae bacterium. Taxonomy (GTDB): domain Bacteria; phylum Armatimonadota; class UBA10988; order UBA10988; family UBA10988; genus CAYONP01. Next base: position 3,961 of record CAYONP010000119.1, on the reverse strand, counting down.
CGCGGGCGACCAGATCAAGGTCGTCGACCGACTCGCCGGCCGCCACCGGCAGGCCGAACAGCGGCGCGGCGACCCAATCCAGTTCGCGCCGCGGCGCGTGGGCGCGCACCTGCAGGTGGTAGCGGCCCGGCCGAACCTCCAGCGCGAATGAGCCGTCGCCGGCAAGCCGCGTGGTGTAGCTCTCGCCCGGCGGTTCACTCGGCAGGGCAACCAACTCGGCCGCGGCCAGGGCGTCGGGCGGTGCGTCGAGCAACCGTCCGGCCAGTCGGCCCAGGACCGGGTGCGAACTCGACCCGCCGCCGCGAGGCCCGCGGGCCAGCAGCGCCGCCGACGCGGCGATCACGGCGAGCGGCGCCAGCCAGGTCAGGTGCCTCACCCCTCGGCCTTGAGGCGCAGGTTGACCGGCTGCTCGGCCGGCACCACCACGCCGGGCAGGACCGCGCGCAGGCCATTGTGCTCCGCCACCAGCTCGGCTTCGGACGGCAAGAATCCAACCACGATGAAACGGCCGTCGGCATCGGTGCGCACCGCCGGCGGGCGATAGGCCGGCGCCTGCCGCGCCGAGACCAGGGCGCCGGCCACCGGACGACCTCCGGCGTCGACCACCTGGCCGGCGACGTGCTCGCCATAGTGCATCGGCAGCTCGACCTCGGCGGTCGGCGGCGGCGTGGTCAGGTCGAGGTCGATCCACTCGGCGTCGAACGGCGGTCGCTCCGGCCGGTCAGGGTTGGTCGTGATCAGTTGTCCGAACTGCGGCCGCCGGGCACGGACCCGGTAGCGGAAGCCGGCCGGCACCCTGAACTCGAACGCTCCGTGATCGGACGCCAGCGCGCCGAACAGGACGCCCTCGGCCACCGGCTCCAGCCGCGCCTCGATGCCACAGCCGGCGACGCCGAGGTGGTGGTCGTCGCTAATCGTGTGACCGCGCACCACCACGCCCGTGGTGACCATCATCTCGATGCCGCGCAGGGTGGCCCCGGGCGGGATGTCCAGCGCGAGCAGCGGCACGGCGACCAGGTCGGTCGGAGCGTTGGTGCGATACCAGACCGCCTGCAGGTTGTAGCGGCCCGGTTCGAGATTGTCGAGTTGGAACGTGCCGTCGGGCCGGGAGCCGAACCGCCGCACGCGCCGCTTCGGCTCGATGCCGGTCAGGTCGAGCCGCGCCTGCAGGCCGCCCGCATACGGCGCGGTCAAGGTCAATCGGCCGACCACGCTCGCGCGTCGCGCCTGCTCGGCGCGTCGCGTCTCGGCCGCCTCGGCACGGGTCACCCGGTCGTGGTGCCAGCGCTCGGCCACCGCCCCGGCAACCAGCACCAGCGGCACGATCCAGGTCCAGTGACGCATCGCCCACTCCGCTCCAATCCGGTCGAGGAAGGCCGGCAGTGGCGCGCGGCCAATCGGGCTGCCGGAGGCGAGCGATGCCCCGATTGTCACGCCGCGGCCTGCTCGTCGGCACCGCCGCGGCGGCCGCCGCGACGCGGCTGCACGCCGGCGACCGGCCGACCAATCTGCTCTTCCTGATCACCGACCAACACCATCATGGTGTGCTCGGCTGCATGGGTAATCCCATCGTGCAGACACCGCACCTCGACCGGCTAGCCGCCGGCGGCGTGCGGTTCGACAACGCTTTCTGCCCGACACCGTACTGCTCGCCCACTCGTGCCGCACTGGCCACCGGTCGTTACCCGCACAGCGTCGGCGTGAACGAGAACATCACCGGCGCCGAGGGCCGCTGCACCGACGAGCGGCGGCTGACCGACTCGACCCGGACCATGTTCCACCAGCTCGCCGACGCCGGCTATGCCTGCCACTGGCTGGGCAAGTGGCACCTCGGCAATCCGCATGAGCTGAGCTGCTTCGCCACCGGCCGCGACGATGTCGAACTGCCGCGGCAACAGGTCAGCCAGCGCCGGCGGGCCGCCGGCGAGGCCGGCCTCGACCCGCCCCGGCCCGGCGAGGAGCGCATCGGCGAGGTCTACTTCACGCCGCACCTGGCCGCCATGCACCGCCTCTGGTCGGGCGAAACGCAGCGCAGCCCGCAGGATCTGAGCATCATCGGCCGGTCGGCCAGGAAACCAGAGTATCACTACGAGTCGGTGCTCACCGACCATTGCCTCGGGCTGCTCGAGGGCCACCGCGACGAGCCCTTCGCCATCGGCTGGTCGGTCGGTCCGCCGCACGCCTACTGGACCGCGCCGGCGCCGTTCTATGACCTCTACCACCCGAGCCAGTTTGCCTTCCCGTCGAGCTGGAGCGACCGCCCCGCGGCCTGGCAAAACTCGCAGCCGGCGCGCATGGTCCACCTCCTCGGCGACGAGGGCGTGCGCGAATACCTGCGCTGCTACTACGCCCAGGTCTCGTTCATGGACCACCTCGCCGGCCGGCTGCTCGACGCCCTCGACCGCCTCGGCCTGGCCGAGCGCACGATGGTCGTGTTCACCAGCGACCACGGCGACATGCAGGCGGCGCACGGCATGATGGGCAAGTCGATGCCAGGCTTCTACGACGAGATCAGCCGCGTGCCCCTGCTGCTCCGGCTGCCCGGGCAGATCGCCCATGGCCGGACCTGCACCTCGGCCTGCTCGAGCATTGACCTGGCGCCGACCATCCTCGACTACCTCGGCCTCGCCCCGCTGGCCGACGCCCACGGCTCGAGCCTGCGCCGGGCCATCGAACGCGGCGGCGAGCGCTGGCCGGTGTTCGGCGAGCGCGGCGACCCCACGCGGCCGGGCACCGGGCGGATGATCCACACCGGCGACTGGAAGCTCTGCCTCTATGGCCACGGCTACCGTGAGCTCTATCACCTGGCCGACGACCCCGGCGAGGTCCGCAACCTGGCCGACGACCCGCACCATGCCGAGCAGCGCGAGACGCTCAGCCGCCGCCTGCGCGAGCACATGACGCAGCTCGGCGATCCGGCCGTGGCGACCATCTTCGGAGCCGGCGCATGATCGACTCGGCGACGTTTCAGGTCACCGCTCACCGCGGCGCCTCGGCGACGCACCCTGAAAACACGCTCGCCGCCTTCGCCGAGGCGAGCCGGCTCGGCGTCGACCGAATGGAGTTCGACGTCCGCCGCACGCTCGACGGCGGGCTGTTCATCCTCCACGACCCGAACATCGACCGCACCACCGACGGCAGCGGGCCGATCTGGGAGCTGACTACCTGCCTGGTCGCCGGGCTCGATGCCGGTGGCTGGTTCGCTCCACGCTTCCGCGGCCAGCGGGTGCCGACCTTCACCGAAGCGCTGGCCGCCTGTCCGATGGTGTGTAACGTCAACCTCTACCCGGGGCCGGACGACCTCGAGGCCATTGTCGACGAGGTGGTCGCCGCACTGGCCGGCGCCGGCCGGCTGGCGGACTCGTACATCGCCGCCTCGGCCGCGGTGGTCGACCGCGTGGCGCGGGTCGAGCCTCGGCTCGAACGCTGCCTGCTCGAGTGGGCCGGCGAGCACGACTACCCCGAGCGCAGCGCCGACCGCGGCTGCCGCATCCTGCAGCCGTCCAACCGCGTGGTCACGCCGGAGTTCATCGCCCGCGCCCATGCGCTCGGCCAGGAAGTCCACCCCTTCTTTGCCGACGACGAGGATGAGATGCGGCGGCTGATCGATTGCGGCGTCGACGGCATCTTGACCAATCAGCCGGCGCGTCTGCTGGCGCTGATCGGCCGGGCGACAACCGCCGCCTGACGCCGGTCCGCGCCGGGGCGATACTGATCCCGGCAGCGCTGACCTTGACGGAGCGGCGCTGGAGGGTATCCATGCGTGCTCTGCTCAGCGCAAGTCTGTTCGCGCTGCTGTTCTCTGCCTGTAGCTCCTCTGACTCCGCCGGGCCGGTCGGCCCGGGGCCGGGCGATGGTGGCGTTGGTGGCGATGGCGGCGGGGGTGCGGTCGACGAAACCCCGCGCGGGCCCGGGTCGGCGCACTTTGCCGTCGATGTCGCGACCGGCGAGGTGACGGTCA
>CAYONP010000118.1:10940-15959 GCA_964405335.1 uncultured Fimbriimonadaceae bacterium | reverse complement strand
ACCGCCCTGACGCTGCTCTGGGGCAGCGCCGTGTTCGGCTTCGCCGCCGGATTGCCCGACTGGGCGGGCTAGCAACACGTGACGACGGACGCTACCGGCGCGGCCCGCCGGCGCTCTGCCTGCGACCGGCGATCGACGCGTAGGCCGACCGTCCCGGTCGGCGCTGGACGACGGGCCCGTGGCGAAGCGGCCGGTAGGGGCAGCCCTTGTGGCAGCCCGATGTGCGGCAAATCCGCTCCCAGAGCGGGCGACCACAAGGGTCGCCCCGACCGCCAACCCGCACCCGTGGCAAGCGATCACGAGCGTCGAAGCCGCGCGGCAGGGAGCCGCGCGGCCGCGGCGTAACCGGCGCCGGGAGCCTGCCTTGACCGCCCTCTACAGCCTGCTGCTCGGCGCCGCGCAGCCGGTGCCGCTGCCGTTCGAAACCCACCTCGCCGGTGGTGGGTGGGAGGTGATCTGGGCCGACAGTCGGTGGGGCAAGGAGTATTACCTTACCCGTCAGAGTGTGCCGGACGAGGGCTTCCGGCTGGTCAGCACGTTCGGCCGCGGCGGCGCGCGGTTCAAACCCTGGCTGGTGCTGCATCAACCGGCGACCGGACGCGGATTGGCGCTGCACCTGGCCTGGCCGGGCAACTGGCGCCTTGAGGCGGTGCCGCGCGGCGAAGGGCTCGACCTGCTGGCCGACACCATCCCGTCGGGGTTGCCGGTGATCGACACGATCGGCGGCCTGCCGCTGCCCGGCGCGGTGGTGGCCGAGTTCACCGGCGAAGCCGACGAGGGCTCGCGGCAGATCAACCGCTTCTGCCGCGAGCGGCTGCTCCGCCGGCCGGCCGAGCCGTGGCCGCTGGTCATGTACAACACCTGGTACGACCGCTGGCAGAACCTGTCCGAGGCGCACCTGCTCGAGTCGGTCGCCGCCGCGGCCGAGGTCGGCTGCGAGCTGTTCGTCGTCGATGCCGGCTGGTACGGCGCGCACGACGACTGGAGCCGCGCGCTGGGTGACTGGACGATCAACCGCCAACGCCTGCCCAACGGCCTGGCGCCGGTGCGTGACGCGGCGCGCGCGGCGGGGATGCGCTTCGGGCTGTGGGTCGAGATCGAGTGCGCGCACCCCGAATCGGCGGTGGTTCGCGAGCATCCGGACTGGGTTCTCGGCGGCGAGGAGCCGGCTTCGGGCCGCACCTGCCTCGACTTCGGCAATCCCGCCGCCCTGGCCTGGGCGACCGGCGAGCTGGACCGGATCATGCGCGAGGTCGGCCCCGACTACCTCAAGATGGACTTCAACACCGACCTGGCCGTGCCGCTCGACCAGCCCGAGCCGCTGTTCGGCCACTACCGCGGCCTGGCGGCGCTGTGGCGGCACCTGCGCGAGAGCTACCCCGCGCTGATCGTCGAAAACTGCTCGAGCGGCTCGCTCCGCGCCGATCTGTTCATCGCCGCGCTGACCGACACGCACTGGGTCTCGGACGAGGTGGCCAACGTGGCCAACCTGGGCATGAACCTGGGTGCGACCTGGCTCTTCCCGCCCGAGTACAACAACCACTGGACCTGCAACCCGCAGGCCGGCGAGATCCTCGACCTCGAGAGCTGCTTCACGGTCAACTGCCTTGGTCAGCTCGGCCTGTCGGGCGACGTGGCCGCCTGGGACGCGCGGACCCGCTGGCATGCCGCCGACCGGATCGCGCTCTACCAGCAGATCCGCGGACTGATTGCCCGGGCCGACGTGCACCACCTGACGCCAACGTTCGATCCCGCCGCGCCGGCGGGGTTCCAGGCCGTGCTCTACCGCGATTCGGCGGGCCCCGAGGCGGTGCTGTTCGCCTTCCAGGGCGGTGCCGAGAGCCTCGTCGCCACGGTGCCGGTACGCGGCCTGGAGCCTGATCTGGCGTACCAGTTCGAGCTGCCGACGACCGGCGCGCGGCAGCATGTGGCCACCGGCGGCGAGCTGGCCGGCGGCCTCGAGATCGGCTTCCCGCACCGCGGCGCGTCGGCGGTGATCCGGTTACGGCCGGCGGCAAACGACGCCCCCGGTGCGATCGCCCTAGCCGGCGCTGTGGGCGAGGTGCGCTGGCAGGGCGTCGATCCCACGACGCTGACGCTCTGGTGGCCGCCCGTCGATGGCGCGGAGTCCTACCTGGTCCAGCTCACCGCGGCCGACGGCACCGTCCGCGAGGAGGTCAGCCACGCGCCGCGCTATGTCGCGACCGGGCTCGCGCCGGGTGGAACCTACCTGGTACGGGTCGGCGCGCGGCAGCCCGGCCTGTTCGCCGGCCCGCTGTCGGAGCCGGTCGAGGCGATCTGCGCGTCGAGCGCGGCGGCCAGTGGCGAGCTGTGGCGCGAGCCGTGGCTCAGCGCCACGGCGGGCTGGGGCGGTGTGCGGCGGAATCGCAGCATCGAGGGGCTGGCGCTGCGTCTCGGCGGGGTCGAACATGGTGAGGGCATCGGCACCCACGCCGCCTCGCGCATCGTCTTCGACGTCAGTGGCCTGACCGGCGAGGCGCGCCGGTTCCGGGCGCTGGTCGGCGTCGACGACTCGGCGGCCGGCGCGCGGGGCGAGGCGTCGACGGTGATCTTCGGCGTCGCGGCCGACGGCAGAGAACTGTGGCGTTCGCCGGCGCTGCGGGTCGGCGACGCGGCGGTGGAAGTCGATCTCGAGGTGCCCGCCGGCACGCGCGAGCTGGCGCTGCTGGTCGACCCGGCCGGCGGAATCGACTTCGACCACGCCGACTGGATCCGCCCGCGGCTCGAGTAGCCACGCGCCGGCGGCGCAGGAGGGTCGGCCCGCGGCCGCGAAGCACCGCGCGGAGCCGTCGATGCCGGTCGCGCTGATTCCACTGCTCGCCCTCGCGCCGCCGCAACCGTTCGACGATGCCGTGGCGGTCTGGCACTTCGCCGACCTGCACGACTCGGCCGGCGCCGACAGCGCGCTGACCAGCGGCGGCACGGCGACCGTCGGCCTTGAGCTGACCGGCGCCGAGCGCGAGGCTTCGCTGGCCCGCGGCGGCGACGGGCGAGTGGCGCGGTGCGACGGCGGCTGGTTCGCCGCCGGCCAGGGCGCCGACGGCGAGCTGAACCTGACCGGCGGGGCAATGACGCTGCTGATCCGCCTGCGCGACCCGTCGGGCGCGTGGGACACCAGCCTGCTCAGCAAGCACGGCGGGCACGACAAGCTGGTCTACAACCTGTTCACCGCCGACCTCGGCGCGGGCATGATCGTCGGCTTCGAGCTCGGCACGAGCGACCTGCGCGGCATGGTGCAGGCCAAGCTGCCGCTGCGCTACGTGGATGCGACGGCCTGGCACGATCTGATCGTCCGCTACGACGGCGCATCGCTCGAGCTCTTCTGCGACGGCGCGCGGATCGACGCGGTGCCGGTCACCGGCGCGCTGCGCGGTGGCAACCAGGAACCCTGCCTGATCGGCGCCGAGTCGGTCGGCGGCACGCCGGCACGGCCATTCCACGGTGAACTCGACCACGCCGCGCTGTGGCAGCGGGCGCTGACCGACGCCGAGATCGAGCGGCTCACCGCCGGCGCCGGCCCGGCGGCCCTGGCGGCCTATCTGGCCGCGCGCGACGAGGAGCGACGGATGACCCTCGAACGGCTGGCCGCCGACCCGCTGCGGCCACGTTATCACTTCATGCCGCCGGCGCACTGGATGAACGACCCGAACGGGGTGATCCAGTTCGCCGGCCGGTACCATATGTTCTATCAGCACAATCCAGACGGCGCCTGGCACGCCAACATGCACTGGGGCCATGCGGTCAGCGACGACCTGGTGCACTGGGAGCACCTTCCGATTGCTCTGGCACCGACGGCCGGCACGTACGACCAGGGCGGCATTTGGTCGGGCAGCGCGGTCGATGCCGACGGTGTGCTGACGCTCATGTACACCGGCGTGATGCCCGAGAGCCAGTGCCTGGCCACCGCCATTGGCGGGGGGATCGAGTTTGCCAAGCACCCGGGCAATCCGGTCATCGCGGCGCCGCCCGATGGCCTGGCCGTGACCGGCTTTCGCGATCCTTGCCTGTGGCGCGAGGACGACGGCTGGCATGTGCTGATCGGCTCGGGCATCCGCGAGGTCGGCGGCGTGGCGCTGCACTACCGCTCCGATGACCTGACCGCCTGGGACTACCTCGGACCGCTGCTGGTCGGCGACCGGGCGGTCACCGGCGAGATGTGGGAGTGCCCCGACTTCTTCGCCCTTGGCGGCGGGCACGCGCTGCTGGTCAGCGTCCACGGCACGGTGCTCTGGATGCTCGGCGACTACGACGGGCGGACCTTCACGCCGACGGCCGACGGCCACTGCGATTGGGGCGGACACTGGTATGCCGCGCAGGAGTGCCGCGACGCGGCCGGCCGGCACCTGGCCTGGGGCTGGATCTGGGAAGCGCGTCCGCGCGAGACGCAGATCGCGAGCGGCTGGGCCGGGGTGATGAGCCTGCCGCGGGTGCTGACCCGCCGCGACGACGGCACGCTGGGCCAGGAGCCGGCGCCCGAGTATGAACGGCTGCGCGGCGAGGCATGGACCGCGGGCCCGATCGAGCTCGCCGACGGCGGGCAGGTGCTCCTCGAGCCACGCGGCGACCAGCTCGAGCTGCGCCTCGAGGCGAACCTGGACGCCGGCGCGACGCTTGGCCTGAAGCTCCGCGCCACACCCGACGGCAAGGAGGAGACGCTGCTGCTGCTCGACCGCGCGGCCGACACGGTGAGCCTCGACCGCCGGCAGTCGAGTCTCGACGAATCGACCGGCCGCGACGTGCGCGGCGGTCCGGTGCGGCCGCGGCCCGGCGCCGACGAGGTGCGGCTCTTCCTCGACCGCAGCGTGATCGAGGTGTTCGTCAACGGCGAGACCTGCCTGACCAGCCGGATCTACCCGACGCAGACGGACAGCCTGGGCCTGGCGCTGTTCGCCACCGGCGGCGCGGTGCACGTCGAGCAGGTAACCGTCTGGCCGATGGCCGACATCTGATGCGGCGCCGGTGAATGAGCCACGGAGCGCGGGCGTCCCCGCCCGCCCG
>CAYONP010000118.1:0-10840 GCA_964405335.1 uncultured Fimbriimonadaceae bacterium | reverse complement strand
GAGCCACGGAGCGCGGGCGTCCCCGCCCGCCCGAGACCCGGCGTCAGATGACGGCGACGGCGCGCGGCGGCAGACTCCAACCGGATGTGTACAGATGAGCGAGTTCGACTGGCGGCCCTGGCTTGAGACCTCGGCCTGGCTCGACGAGCAGGTGGAGCGACTGCTCGCCGGCTCGCCCGAGGCGCGGGCGATGCTGGCGGCGATCGAGCGCGGCACCAGCACGCGCACCGCCGACTGGCTCGACCATCTCTGCCTGCCCGCGCCGCCGCCTGCCGAACTCGGCTTCGAGCGCTTGGACGTGCCGGTCCCCTCACATACCGAGGCCTGGTGGCACCGGCAGGCGATGTTCCCCATGCTGCTGGTCGGCGGAGAGCCGGGCCTGGCGCTGAAGTGCGAGTCGGTGGTCGATCTGCTCGAGGCGCACGGGCTGTCGCGGCCGATCCTCGGCCGGCCCGAGAGCGTCTTCCGCGCGGCCGAGCTGTTTCCCGCCCTGAGCGCCGTCGAACGGCACGGCTTTCGCGGATTCGTGGCCCAGCCGCCGCTGCCGCTGCTCGAGGCGCGCGAGCTGTGGGCCGCCCGGCCGCGGCGCGAGGGTGACGACGAGGGCAATCTCGACGCCGCCGACGAGCTGGCCGACGCCATGGTCGATCTGGTCGGCGCCGACGTCGCCGCGTCGCTGGCGCTCGAGGTCGAGCGGGCGCACTGGCAGCGGCGCAACCGCGCCGGTCAGGTGCAGCGCGCGCGGCAGGAGCGTTTCGGGCTCGGCTGGGCCAACCACGATCACCACACCTTCCGCGCCAGCCGGCGCTGGTTCGGGCGGCTGGTGGGCCTGTGGGAGCGGTTCGGCTTCGTCGCCCGCGAGCGGTTCTACGCCGGCGGCGAGGCGGGGTGGGGCGCGCAGGTGATGGAGCAACCGGCCGCCGGGCTGGTGACCTTCAACGATGTCGATCTGGCGCCCGAGGAGATCAGCGGCAACCTGGCGCGGCTCGAGCTCGCGCCGCGCGGCGAACTGGGCACCATCGGCCTCTGGTGCGCGCTGCACGGCGAGTCGATCCTGGCCGCCGGGATGCACCACCTCGAGGCGCAGTTCGCCTTCGACGCGCTGGCGGCCGATCTCGCGGCCGAGGGCGTGAGCATGATGCCGCCGTTCAGCGACCTGCCGCACCTGAAGCAGGCGTTCACCCACGGCGAGGTCTGGCCGGTCGACGAGACCCGCCTGCACGCCTTGCTCGCCGCCGGTCAGATCACCGCCGAGCAGGCCGAGCGCTTCGCCCGCGAGGGGGCGATTGGCAGCCACCTCGAGAATCTGCAGCGGTGGGGCGGGTTCAAGGGCTTCAACAGCAAGTCGGTCAGCCGGATCATCGCCGCGGTCGATCCGCGCGGCAACGATTCCGAACGGTAAGGGCGCGGCCAACGGCGCGCCCCGACGCCAACCGCCCGGCCGCCGTAACCGGAACTTCAGATCACCGCCTGCCGTCTGCGTGTTGGTAGCCGCGGAGACGGTGATGAGTTGCCCGTACGAACGTGAATGTCCGGCCTGCTGCCGCATGTTGGCCTATGACGAGGTCCTCGGCGTCGGGCTGTGCGGAGGTGGCAATCACGTCCTGTGCGCGCGGTTCCGGCGCTACGCGCGGGGCGAGCAGGTGCCCGTCACCCTGCTGCCCTCGGGCGCCGAGCTGGACCGCCGCAACGTCGAGGCGGTGATGGTCGGCAGCCCGGTCAGTGACCGCAAGGCCGCCACGCTCGGCGCGAGCGTGGTCGGCGGCGCTTTGAAGCTCGCCTGGAGGGCCAGCAGAGGCCGCTGAGATCGTGATCCGGATGGGACCGGCCGGCGGCGCAAGCCGCCGGCCTTGGTTTGTGCCGGCGAGGGTTGCTCAGGCAAAAAAACGCCGATGCCGGGCGGACCCGGCATCGGCGGGAATGGGTCGGCGGGTGGCTCAGGCCGGTGGCGGTCCAGCGGCGTTGCGCACGGTGACGTTGACGTCGAAGTTGCTCAACTCACCGGGCGTCTCGAAGCTCCACTCGCCCGGCACTTCGCCGACCGCGCCGTCCTCCATCTCGAGCAGCACGCGCACCTTGCCGCGGCCCGGCGGTGCCGGCTCGGCCGCCGCCGGAAGCGGATCGCCAACCGACGCCTGGGCCGCCGGCGCGGCCGGGGTCGGGTGCGGCACGAGGTTCACATCGCGGTGATCCAGGTCGACCCGGAAGGTGGCCCCACCGAGCGGTAGCTCGGCCGGCAGGGGCGCGCTGGCCAGCTCCATACCGGCCGGCTCGGGCTCGGCGCCGGGTCCGACGGCGAGCCGAATGGCCACCGCCAGGACCAGCACCGCGGCCGCCGGCGCGGCCATCACACTCACGTCCCGTCTCGTCATCTGTCTGCTCCCGCCGCCCTCCGCATGGCGGTGATTCCGCAACCGAAACCCGGCTCCGGGCGGTCCTTGACAGCCTGGTCGGCGATGATCACAATGACCGCCATGAGCCCGGAGGCGTCGGGATGGTCTGCCGCGGGCGCTGGCTGTTCACCACCTTGCTGTGGCTCGCAGCGCCGACCTGGCTCGGCCCGGCGGCCCGCGCCCAGAGTCAGCCGGCGGCCGATTCCGAGCGGTTCCAGATCGTCTGTCGGCACCTGGTTCGCAACGACTCCGACGCTGCTCTCCGCAACATACGGATCTACCTCGCGGTTCCCGATTCGGGTCCGGCCCAGGAGGTCACCGCGCTGACCATCGAACGCGACGGCCGGCCAACGCCCGCGCTGACCACCAAGGACCGCTGGGGCACCTCGGTGGCCACCTTCATCCTCGACCAGCTCGACCCCGGCGCCGAGGCGACCGTCGGCTTCACCTGCGAGGTCATCCTCCACCCGCCGCCGCGGTTCACCATCGACGCGGCGACCACCGGCGCGCTCGGCGACATCCCGCCCGAGATACGGCGCCGGTACACCGACGAGAGCGACCCGATCTACAGCCTGGCCGACCCGGAGTTGCGCCGGCTGGCGGCCGAGCTGTGCGCCGAGACCGAGCACCCGGCCGAGCGACTGCGACGGATCCACAACCACCTCGCCGAGCGCTTCAGCTATGACCGCGACGGCCGCTGGGACCCGGCGGCGACGGTGCTGGCGCGCGGCACGGGGAGCTGCTCCGAGCTGAGTTTCGTGCTCGCCGCGCTGTGCCGGGCCGTCGGCCTGCCGACCCGCCTCGTCGGCGGCACGCGCTGCCGGGCGGCGGATGAGTTTCCTTACCAGGATCGGGTCTACCACCGCTGGACCGAGGTCTATCTGCCGCCGCACGGCTGGGTGCCGGTCGACGTCACGGCCGACCTGGGCCGGCCGGCGAAGCAGGATTACCTCGGCTCGTACCGCTCGCGGACGCTGATTCTCAGCCGGGCGGGCGGGCGGAGCGACTTGCTCGGCCTGCAGTACCACAGCGCCAACAGCCACACCGGTCGGTTGACCCGCGAGCGGGTCTACACCTGGCAGCGGCGTGAGGGCGAACCGGATTCGGCCGCGGCGCCGTTATACTGAACAGGCGCGAGGGCGCGGGCAGCGTGGCCCAGTGGGCCGATGGGGTGTCGCAATGATGATGTCGGCGTCGGGTGACGACCCTCTCGGGGCGGTGGCCTCACATCTCGACCGCGAGGACTACAGCGGCGCGCGGGCCGAGCTGTCGCAGCTCGAGCGGACGCAACTTAAGCGCCAGGACCAGGGCCGCGCGCTGGCCATGGAGGTCCTCTGCGCGGCGCTGATCGAGAACGAGCGGGTGGCGCGCAAGCACCTCTGGGACGCGGTCGAACAGCACCGCGACGACCCGGCGTTTCTGCACGGCACCGGCCTCGAGCTGGCCGACCGCGGCTACTTCGCCTGGGCCGAGGCGGTGCTCTCAAAGGCCTGCGACATCGATCAGGCCAACGCCGACAGCTTCCTCCACCTCGGCGGCGTGCTGATGCGCGACGAGCGGCTCGAAGAGGCGGTCGAGCTGTTCGACAAGGCGCTGGCCCGCAACCCGCGGCTGGCCGACGCCTGGCTCGAACGCGCCCGCTGCGCCGCCGACCTGGGCGACAACGAAGCCGCCAGCGAATCGCTGCGCCGCTACCTCGCGCTCTGCCCCGAGGATGCGCTCGAATGGGTCTCGCTGGCCATCGTCGAAAGCGACAGCGGCGAGTACGACGCGGCCTACCAGGCTTATCAACACGCCGAACAGGTCGAGCCGACGTCGATCATGCTGCACTTCAACTGGGCTATCACCGCCGACAAGTGCGGCGACACCGAGCGCCTGCGCAAGGCCTGCGAGCAGCTCGACCAGCTCGCCCCCGACGACTGGCGGACCGCCATCGTGACCGCCTTCCTGGCCGAGAACGAGGGCGACCTCGACGCCACCGCCGCCGCGCTCGCCCACGCCCGCGAGCAGTGCGACGACGACCTCGACTACCGCTGCCTGATTGCCTCGCTGGCCATCCGCTTCGCCGCGCGCTATGCCCGTTACGCCGAACTCGACGCGGCGGTCGCCTGGGCCTTCACCGACGAGCTGTTCAGCGACGACGTGCTCGCCGCGCTGCGCGAGGTGACCGGCTACCAGGCCGGCCAGGCGAGCGAGTATCAGGTGGTGATCGACGCGGTCGACGCGGCCAAGCCGACCTCGCGTTTCCTGCGCAGCTACGCCGTGGTGGCCGAGAGCGAGGAGCTGGCCGCGCGCATGGCCGCCGCCTTCGAGCGCCGCTGCGGCGCGTCCGACGTGCACGTCAGCCGGGTCGAAGAGGTCGGCGAGGTCGAAGACCACGAAGTCGGCATCTGGTGGCGCGACGAGGAGATTTCGGTCTACTCGGTGCGCGAGGGGCGGTGATCGCATCCATCTGCGACGTCTGTAGCGGCGCATCGCAATGCGCCGAGCGACCGGCGTGCCCGCCGCAACAACGGGCGCATTGCCATGCGCCCCTACGCCAGGTGTCGTGGTGCTGTGTGACGTCCGTAGCGGCGCATCGCAATGCGCCGGCGGTCTGGCGTGGGCACCGACCGAACGGGCGCATTGCCATGCGCCCCTACGCCAGGGGTCGTACGTGGTACGCCGACCTCGTACCGGCGCATGGCAATGCGCCGGCCTACCGCCTCCGCTCCGGTGGCAACAAACTGCCGCCAATCGCCGCGAAACCGCGGATGACCTGCTCCGGGTCGAGGTTCCAGGTGATCAGGAAGCGCACCGTCGCGCGCATGTCGGCGCTCCAGCAGGCTGGGTCGGGGTTGCCGTCAAAGAGCGTGCCGAAGCCGCCGCAGAGCTTCATCCCGGCGCGGTGATAGGCGTTCTGCTCGGCCGGCGCGTAGAGCCGCCAGAGGGCCAGGAAGCGGTCCACGTCGTCGGGCGGGTAGCTCAGCTCGTAGTTGTGGCGGATCGCCTCGGTGAGGAACCCGCCGACGCGCTCGGGCCGCCCGCGCAGGCCGTGCTGCAGGCAGTCGACCTGGCTCATCACAATCACCTCGTCGAACGAAGTGATCAGCTCCGCCGCCGTCTTCGGATAGACCCCCAGCTCGCCCAGCACGCGGCGGAGTTGCACGCGCAGGTAGTTGCGCAGGTGGTAGAGGAACCATCCGCCGCGGCGGTACTCGACGTCGTCGATGATGCCGTGCTCGACCAGCCGCTCGTGGTGCGGGTCGAGGATCTGCCGGAAGCGTGCCGGTCGGGCGTAATTGGCGGTCGAGCCGATCATCGTCGCGAGCTGCTTCCAGTGCACCTCCCAGCGCGTCTCGCCGCTGAGCATCAGCCGGTCGAGCAAGCGATAGAGATGCCCGGTGATCGGATCGCCGAGGGCGTTGAGCAGGTCCCAATCGAGGCTCTTCAGGTCGCCGAGGCGGATCGCGTCCATGACGATGTCGCCCCACTTGATCATGCACCGCCCGCCGGCCCGTGCGTCGCTGATGTCGTAGGTGTCGATCAGGTGCGAACCGTGCGTGCGCCGGCTGTAGGGCTGCCCATTGCGCGCAATCAGCGAGGTCTTGAGCACAATCCGCACCGCATGGAGCCGGTCGAGGCTGGCCTCGAGGTTGGCATAGCTGCGGCCGTGGCGCGGCCAGCCGAGCAGGTTGAACAGCGCCACGCGGTCGAACACCAGCTCGCGGGTCGGCTCCTCCTCGCGCAGCGAGAGCTGGAGCAGCGCCAGGTAAGTCTTGTGGTCGCCGGCATAGGGCAGCGACTTGCCGTCCTCGGTGTGCAGCTCGACCGCCACGCGCCGGCGGTGCTCGCCGACCTGCAGCAGCTCGTCGATGCGCAGCGACGAACCGAACTCGCCCGGCTTGTGCAGCGCCATGGTGAACGGAATGAGCGCCAGCGAGGCGTGGTCGAACCCACGGCCGATGCTGACCAGTCGCGTGGTCTCGTCATCCCCCTGCGGCTCGACCGCGAGGTCGTTGTCCGGAGTCGAATCGATCATCAGTGGAGAAACTGTCTCAGTTCTGACTCTACAATGTCAAGAGTCGGACTCCGACTCACTAGCGGCCGTCCGACCCCGCTCCCTGAGCCGATTCGCAGCGATTTGTGTACCACGATCGATCGCATCGAGGTACCACGATCGATCGCACCGGCGGCCGAAGTTCGTACCTCGGATGATCGTATCGCGGGCCGTCCATCGCGCTCCCGAACAGCGTTCGAACCGCTTGGCGACTCGTACCACGCATGTCCGCTTCGAGTCGACGATGCGATCACTCATGGTACCTTTCCGCGCAACCGACCCGTCGCCGCCGCCGGAGACCCGGCCGGCGGCCCCACTGGGGCCCACGGTGCGATCGATCGTGGTACCTTCGCGGGCCGGCCGCGGGGCTGTTCGGGCGACCTGAGGGGAGTCCTGCGGAGAGCGTTGGAATGACGTCACCGTCCGCCGGCCGAGACGCTCGACCGACGCGGACACCAAGGTGATGATGTCGAGTCGGCCGACCGTCCCAGTCGGCGGCTCGTGCTACGGGGTGTCGACCGAGACGGTCGACCTACGCGGACCGCCGCCGCCGGCGCAGGCAGGCCACCCCGCCGAAGGCCAGCAGGGCCAGCGTCGACGGCTCGGGCACGGCCTGCACCACTCCATCCTCGAAGGTGAAGTTGTCCGAGTAGACCGAGCTGCCCCCGAGCGCCGGGGTGCGCGCGCCGTAAATCGCATAGGCGATGCCCGGCACGCTCTGGCTCAGCGTCATCATGCCGACAAAGGCATCGTCGATCAACAGCGTGGTGCTGCCGAGGAGCACGTCGCCGGCGCTGTAGACCTCGAGGAACAGCGTGTCGGCGTCGGCGTTGAAGTCACCGAGGTCGACCGACACGAAGCCGAACAGGCCCGGCAGGTCGGCGCGCAGCTCGGGGAAGATGCCGCCGGTGACGACGCCAACCAAGCCGGGCGTGCCGTTCGGGGTGTCGCCGAAACCCGAAGCCGTGACGGCCGTGCCCGGCGCCACCGCGGTGAAGGTCACCCCCGCCTCGGTGTAGGACGGCAGCTCACCCGCGGGCACCGCCGAGAAGTCGATCACCACGGCCCGAGCGGCCGAGGAGGTCAGGATGGCAGCCACGATGGCGGCCAGACGCAAGGAACGCATCGAGTTTTCTCCCCCAAGGGCGACCCACCCAATCGGACCGCTGCCTTGGTCGGTTTCGATCCGTAACGAGTGTGCTACATCGCCGGCGGCCTGTCAATGGCGGGCAAGGCGGGCCGCTGGGCGACCTAACCCCCCGACCCCCTTCCCGCCGCGGGAAGGGGGAATCAGATGATCGCGCTGTCGTCTCTGTCGAACGGCAACGGGTGCGTCTGGTCATGACTCCCCTTCTTGCCGCGGGAAGGGGGAGTCAGATGATCGCGCTGTCGTCTCTGTCGAACGGCAACGGGTGCGTCTGGTCATGACTCCCCCTTCCCGCCGCGGGAAGGGGGTCGGGGGGTTAGGCCCGGCGGCGAGCACACCCCGCCCTACGGCCGGACCAGGATGCCCCGCTCCTCATCCTCGGCGCGGGTGAGGTTGAGGGCCAGCAGGCGTTCGAGCAGCTCGTCGTCGGTCAGGTTGTCGGGCCAGCCATAGGCGGCCAGCACGGCGCGGTCGAGCGCGCGGTGGCAATTGCCGAGCCACGGCGGACGCTTGTTGTAGAGCGCGGTGAGCGTCAGTTTCGGATCGGCGTCGAGCCGCGACTGCCGCGCCTCGTGCAACGCTCGCGCGGCGTCGCCAATCGCCTCGCGCTGCTCGGGCGTGGGGGTGGGGAAGGGGAAGGTGTCGAAGCAGACGCTCGGCGTGTAGACCGGATCGTTGCCCACGCCCTGCCACGAGCAGGTGCGCAGCGACCAGACTTCGTGGGCGCGCGAGTGGAGGACGCCGAAGAGGTAGTCGTCGGCGCAGGCGAAGACCGCAAGACGCTTATCCGGCAGCACATCGGACGGGCACCAGACATACAGTCGGTGTTTGGCGGTGACGACGCTCACAACGAATCGATTCAGCCCGAGCACGGCATGACGCATCGCCGGCCGAGGCTCATGGTGGATCCACCACTTCTCGCGATAGCCGGACCTGTTGTTCTGAGCCCTCACCGGCAGGACGAACTCCCGGATATACTCGAACGGCCGCTCGTAGAGCGCGGCGTCTTCCTCGCTCATCTCGCAGCCGAAGTCGATGATCCAGATGTCGCGCGGACGGCGGGTGACATCGAAGCCGTTCCACCACGGCCGGATCACGTCAGCGTTGTTGCGGCCGAGCGGGTTCGGCGCCGCCAGCATCTCCCGCGCCAGGTCGCCCGGGATCTCGAACGGGCCGACCTTCGTGTCGCCCATGAAGGCGATGCCCTCGTTCGCCTTCAACCGCTTGGCCTGGGTCAGGTCGAGGCCGCTGGTCAGGTCGGCGTGGATCCGCTCGACCGGCTTGCCGTCGAGCAGATGCTCAGTCTGCGTGCCGTCGTCGAAGCCGACCATGGAAACCCGCACCGCGGCCCCATCTTCACGCCAATCCCGGTCCGACCAGGCCATGAAGATGCCGCCGGTGTCGAGCAGCCGCTGCAGCACCGGTCGCATCTGCGGCCCTTGGCGGATGCTGTTGGTCGCCAGCAGCCCGGCGCGTTTGGCACGGCCGGCGGCGATCTGCGTGCGGGCCTTCTCGTACCAGTAGCAGCAGAGGTCGGCCTCACGCGGGACGCGGCCCTCGTAGAGCGCGAACAGGCCGTCGACGTAGTCGTCGCCGAGTCCCGTGCGCAGCTTCTTGCCGCCCAGAAACGGCGGATTGCCGATGATCGCGTCGACCTCGGGCCAGTCCGGCTCGCCGCCGTCGTCGCCGAGAATCGCGTCGGCTTCGCAGATCGTCTCGTGCGGGCGGAGCAGCGGCTCTTCGACCCCGGCGAGACCGTGCTCGGCGTGCCACTGGTGGTAGCCAATCCAGATCGTCGCCCGCGCCAGCTCGACCGCCCAGGGGTCCTTATCGATCCCGTGGAGCTGCTCGGGCTGGACTCGGTAGAGCAGGTCGGGCGTGACGCCCCAGCGCTGGCCGGCGGCGCGCACCTCCTGTTCGAGGTTGAGCAGCGCGACCAGCGCGACATACAAGAAGTTGCCGCTGCCGCACGCCGGGTCGAGCACGCGATAGGCGCCCAGCCGGCGGCGGAAGGCGTCGAGCTCGGCGGCGATCTGCGCCCGCGCCGCGCCGTTGACGGCGACCCCCTCGCTGCCGCCGGCAAGCTGCTCGCAGCGCCCAGCGACGGCCGTCCATTCGGCGCGGAGCGGGGCGCAGACGACCGGCTCGACGATCAGCTCGATGTCGTCGCGGGCGGTGTAGTGTGCGCCGAGCCGGCTGCGCAGCGCCTTGTCGTGCGACAGGGCGCCTTCGAGCAGGCTGCCGAAGATCGACGGCTCGACCTTGCTCCAGTCGAGGTCGGCGGCCTTGGCGAGGAGGACGATTTCGGGGCGTTTCAACTCGACCGGCGGTCGCTCGTCGAACAGGCCGCCGTTGAAACAGCGGATGATCTCGTGCCCCCAGTCGCCGCCGGTGATCATCACGTTCAGCAGCTTGGCGAGTTGGCGGTTGATCACGTCCGATTTGACCATTGGCCGGTTGAGCAGCGCGGTGAGCAGGCGCGGGGCGAGCAGGCCGGCATCTTCGGCAAAGAAGCAGAAGACCAGGCGGATGAGCGTGTGGGCTACCTCGCGCGGGTCGGTGCCGTGCGAGGTAATGCTGTCGAACAGCTCGGCCAGCCGGCGCGCCGCCTGGCGGGCGACCTCCTCGCGCTGGTAGCGCGGGTTCAGCTCGTCCGGGGCAGTGAACAGCCGGCGCAGCAGCTCGAGCGTCGCCGGTTCGCCGATGCTCGCCGTGGTGAACTCGTGAACCTGCTTGGTGGTGTTGGGAAAGTTGGTGTGGACCTGCACGCGGTCGAGGTCGGAGACGACCAGCAGCGGTGGGTTGTCGAGCCCTTCGCGATAGCCCGCCAGTTGCAGGTAGGCGGCGTGGAGGTCGCCGCCGGGCGACTTGTACTCCCAGCCGAACCGGCCGCGCAGCCAGACATCGGCCTTGCCCGGCGTGCCGCCGAGTTTGGTCACGTGCTTCTGGTAGCAGAACTCGTCGGGGTCGGTCGGCGGGGTGAAGCCGGCCACGGCGCAGAGGTCGCGGAAGTGGTCTTGATAGGCCTGCTCCTCGTGCAGGCCATGGTCGGTCCATCGTTCGCGGAACTCGTCGGGCGTCATGCGGGCAGATTAGCACAGCGCGGCGCTGGTGGCCACGGGATCGAGGAGGGCGGCGCGAGACGGCGCCGCACGCGCGCGGGCGGCCCGAAGGTAGGGCGCTTTCGCCGAAAGCGCCGGCCCGCGGCAAGCCCCCACCCCCAACCCCTCCCCCGCGCGGCGCGGGAGAGGGGAGTGTTGT
>CAYONP010000117.1:0-16060 GCA_964405335.1 uncultured Fimbriimonadaceae bacterium | reverse complement strand
TCCGGCGCCGATCCAGGCAGCGCTTTCGGCGAAAGCGCCCTACCACGCGCCGCGCCGGGGAGGGGCTGGGGGCTTGCCGGTAGCTCGTCGCGACCTGCGCGGCTGGCCTAGGCGCACCGCTGCTGCGTACCTCGCTCACCCCACCATCTCCACAAACAAATCCTCCAGCGACGCCGGCACGCGCGACAGATTGCGGACCTCCACCCCCTCCTCGTCGAGCGCCCGCGCCATCGCCGCGGCGACCGACTCGTCGCCCAACCGCACATGCAGGCTGTCGCCGAAGGGCGTCACGCCGAGCACGCCGGGCAGCGCCGCGACCGTTTCGCCGGCGCGGCGCACGTCGGGCGTGACCAGCTCGTAGATCAGCCCGCCGACCCGCGCGCTCAGCTCGTCGGCGGTGCCGACGGCGAGCAGCCGGCCGGCCGACATCAGCGCCAGACGGTGGCAGCGGCTCGCCTCGTCCATGTAGGGTGACGAGAGCAGTACCGTCACTCCCTGCTCTGGCAGGCCGGCCAGGATGCGGTAGAAGTCTCGGCGCGAGACGGGATCGACGCCCGTCGTCGGCTCGTCGAGCAACAGCACGCGCGGGCGGTGGCAGAGCGCGCAGCAGAGCCCGAGCTTCTGTTTCATGCCGCCCGACAGGCGCCCCGCCTGGCGATCCCTGAACCTCGTCAAGTCGGTGATCGCGAGCATCTCGCGCTTGAGCTGCGCCAGTTCGTCGCGCGGGGTCTGGTACAGATCGGCGACGAAGTCGAGGTTCTCCTCGACGGTCAGGTCGCCATAGAGCGAGAAGGCCTGCGACAGATAGCCGATCCGCTGCTTGACCCCCTCGGGATCGGCGACGACATCGCAGCCGGCCAGCCGCGCGGTGCCCGCGTCGGGGCGCAGGATGCCGCAGAGCAGACGCATCAAGGTGGTCTTGCCGGCGCCGTCAGGGCCGATCAGCCCGAAGATCTCACCCTCGGCGACGGTCAGCGAGAGGGCGTCGACGGCGACCGTCTCACCGAAGCGCTTGCTCAGCCCATCGATTTCGATCGCCGCGCTCACGGCAGCGCCGGCGCCTCAATCGCAACGTCGACCGGCACACCCGGCTTGAGCACGCCTCCGCCTTCGAGGACGGTCACCTTGACCCAGAAGACCTGCTTGATCCGTTCGTCGACCGTCTGCGTGTTGCGCGGCGTGAACTCCGCCTCGTCGCTGACCGTGCTCACCTCGCCGCGGAACGGCGAGTCGGGCGCGGCGTCGGCGGCCAATCGCGCCGGCTGGCCGCGCCGCACGCGGGTGAACTGGGTCAGCGGCAGATAGACCCGCACCCAGAGGTCGCTCAGGTCGAACATCCGCACCACCACGCTGCCCGGGGTGACGGTCTCGCCCTCGCGCAGCACGACCTCGCTGATCACCCCGTCGCGCGGCGCGCGCACCACCGTCTGGGCGATCTGCGCGGCGATCCGCCTGACGGCCGCCTGTGCCTGCTCCAGGTCGCCCCGAGCCACCTCCTTCATCTCGCTCGTCGCGCCGGCCAGCGCCAGGTCGAGCTCGGCGCTCGCCGCATCGGCGCGGGCCGCCGCCTGATCGAGCTGCTGCTGCGCGGCCGCCACGGCCTGGCGCTGGCTGAAGCGGTCCCGCGCGGCGCGGCCGGCGTGTCCCGTCGCCTCGGCGGCGCCGCTGCGGCCCGCCTCGGCGGCGGCCAGGGCTGCCTCGGCTTGACGGATCCGCTCGCGCCGCGTGCCGGCGTCGAGCAGGTCGACCGTCGCCTGCGCGCTGTCGGCCTGCTGCCGCGCGGTGTCGATCGCCGCCAGCGCGGCCGACTCGGCCTCGCGGGCCTGGTCGACCGCCGCCCGCGCGCGCTCGAGCTGCTGCCGCGTCGTGCTGCGCAGGATGCGCTCCTCGCGCT
The DNA here is from genome assembly GCA_964405335.1 of uncultured Fimbriimonadaceae bacterium. Taxonomy (GTDB): domain Bacteria; phylum Armatimonadota; class UBA10988; order UBA10988; family UBA10988; genus CAYONP01. The sequence goes on along the minus strand of CAYONP010000117.1, from coordinate 14,166 downwards.
GCGCGTTGGCCAGCGCCTGATCCGCCCCGGCCACGGCCGCGGCCGCCTGCTCGACCGCCGCGCCGGCCTCGCGCCGCTCGGGCTCGCGGGCGCCGGCTTCGAGGTCGGCCAGCGCGGCGCGGGCCGCCTCGAGCCGCGCCGCGGCCGAATCGTGCGCCGCACGCGCGCTGTCGAGCTGCCGCTCGGCCACCGCGCCCTGGGCGTAGAGCGTCTCGGCCCGCGAACGCTCCTGCCGCGTCAGGGTGAACGCCGCCTCGGCCGCGGCGACCTCCTGCCGCAGCCGGTCGCGCTGGTCCGGCCGCGGCTCGGCGCCGACCAGGTCGCGCCGCGCCTGCGCCGCGGCCAGCGCGGCGCGGGCGACCTCGAGCTGCGTCTCGGCCGCGGCGGTCTGGGTGGTCGCCGCCTGCCGTTCGCGATCGGCCGCCTCGGTCTGGGCCAGCTCGGCCTCGGCCCCGCGGCGGGCGGCCGCCGCGCGGGCCCGCTCGGCCTCGGCCGACGAGATCCTCGCCTGCGCCGCACGCAGCGCCGCCCGCGCCTGCTCCAGCTCTTCGGGCCGCGGGCCGGCCTGCGCCTCGTCCAGCGCGGCGCGCGCCTGGCGCACGGCCGCCGCCGTCGCCGCCGCCTCGCTGGCCGCCCGGTCCTCGGCGGCCAGCAGCTCGTGCGGCCGGCGCTCGGCCTCGCCGGCGATGGCCGCCTGGCGGGCGCTGCCGCGCATCGCCGCCAGCGCCTCATCGAGCCGGGCTTCGCGGGCGCGCAGCTCCTCGGGCCGCGCGCCGCGGGTCACCTCGGCCAGGTACATGCGGGCCGTGTAGGCCACCGCCTCGGCCCGCTCGAGCTCGGCCTCCAGTGTCGCCCGGTCGAGCTCGGCGAGGATCTGGCCCTCGGCGACGGTGTCGCCCTCGTCAACTAGCAGGTGCGTGATCCGCCCGCCGGCCTCCGCGGCGACACCGATGGCCACCGCTTCGACCGTGCCGCTGCCGGTGACGAGGTTCGGGTCGCCCCCGGCCGCCGCCCGGCGCGAGCGAACCACGGCGAAAGTGACCGCGCCGAGCACGACCAGCACGACCAGCAGCCGCGGCAGGCGGTGTTTCATGGCTTGCCTCCCCGGCGACTCAGCACCAGGCCCAGCGTGCGCAGGAACAGCCGGGCCTGGGCCAGGTCACCCGCCTGACGGCGGAGCAGCCAGGCGCCGAGCCACAGTTTCAGCCGCGCCGCCGCGCCGGCGATGCCGAGCCAGCGGGCGAGCAGGCCGGCCGCCGCGCCGTGGTGGCGCGTGAAGTACCGCGTGGCGGCGAACTGGTAAGCGGCGACCATCTCGGCGCGGGCGGTCTTCGAGCTGCCACCGAGGTGGTGCAGCATCGTCGCCTGCGGCAGGTAGACGAGCTTCCAGCCCGCCTGCACAAAGCGCCGGCACCAGTCGGTGTCCTCGCAGTACATCCAGTAGCCCTCGTCCATCAGGCCGACCTGTTCGATCGCCTCGCGGCGGCACATCATGCAGGCGCCCGAGAGCTGCTCCAGTTCGGCCGGCGCCGTGATGGCCGAGCTGTCGAGCCAGTACTCGCCGCCGAGCAGGCGGGTCAGACCGGCGCGGTCGAGCAGCAACTGCTGCGTCGCATATCGACGCAACGTCAAACCACGGGCGCAGCTATCCTGAATGCTGCCATCGGGCAAGATCAGCCGCGCGCCGCACATGCCGACGTCGCGCTGGGCGTCGAGGTAGTCGACCATCTGCTGCAGGCAGCCGGGGTGGACCTCGATATCGCTGTTGAGCACCAGGTCGTAGCGCGCCCGGCTGCGCCGCAGGGCGAGGTTGTTCCCGCCGGCATAGCCGAGGTTGGCGCCGGTCGGCATGAGGATCACCCAGGGATGTTTGGCCCGGACCATCTCGAGGCTGCCGTCGCGCGAGCCGTTGTCGACCACGGCGACCTCCCAGTCGCCGGCCGGCGGGTTCGCGGCGATGCTGGCCAGGCAGGCGTCGAGCAGGTCGCGGGTGTTATAGTTGACGATTGAGATGCGCAGATCCATGCGCTGCCCCAGGCCGAGATTGCGCGCCGGCCGCGCGGCTCCTGCGGCGGCGGCGGAGAGACCATGAGCCAGCCCGCCCGGGTGCCGTTCCGCCGCCTGCTGGCCCGCCTGGGCCGCGTGATCATGGTCGCCAATCCGGCCGTCTGCTGGCTCTACCTCCGCGAGGGCGCTCTGGTCGCCCGGGCCTACCTGCGGCACCTGGTGGTCGGCTATGCCGGCCGGACCTTTCTGGCCGACACCGAGGGCGTGCCGGCGCTGATCCCGCAGACGCCGCCGGCGACCGCCTTCCCCGAGGTCGAGCTCGAGGGCATCGAGCTGCTGCGGCCGGTCCGCCAGCCGGGCAGCGTCACCCTCGACGAGCTGTTCCTGCTCTGCGCCCTGGTCCGCGCGCGGCGGCCGAAGCTGATGGTCGAGATCGGCACCGCCAGCGGCCGCACGACGCTCAACCTGGCCGCCCACGCACCCGACGAGGCGCGGGTGATCACCTTCGACCTACCCGACCACGCCGCCGCCGCGGGCGAGGGCGCCGGGCCCGATTTCCGGCAGTTCGGGCTCGGTCAGCCGGGCCGCATCTTCGCCGGCACGCCGCAGGCGGCGAAGATCGAGCAGGTCCGCGCCGACACCACAACCTATGACTGGAGCGCGCTGGAGGGCCGGGTCGAGTTCCTCTTCATCGACGGCAGCCACACTTACGAGGACGTGGCCAAGGACGGCGAGTCGGCACTGCGCATGGTCAAGCCGGGCGGGCTGATTGTCTGGCACGACTACGCCCAGATGCCCGGCGTCACCCGCGCGCTGAACGAGCTGCTCGGCCGGCACAAGTTGGTCTGGCTGGCCGAGACGAGTCTGGCGGTGTTGCGCAGGTAGGGCGCGCCATGCGCGCCGTCGCGCAAGGCGCGACCTACCGCCGCGATGGTAGGGCGCGCCATGCGCGCCGTCGCGATGGTAGGGCGCGCCATGCGCGCCGTCGCGCGGGGCGCGACCTACCGCCGCCGTGGTAGGGCGCACCATGCGCGCCGTCACGATGGTTGGGCGCGCCATGCGCGCCGCCGCGCGGGGCGCGACCAACCGTCGCGCATGGCGCGACCTACCGCTCATAGACCCGCCGGTGTAGCTCCTTCAGGTCCAGCCGCGAGGCCACATCGTCCGAAATCTCGCTGTTCCGCCGCACCTCGTCGACCGACCTCATGCCGACGATCGCCACGTCCATCAGCGGGTTGCTCAGCACCCAGTTGAGCAACAGCGCCGGCAGGTCGAGCTGGCTGGCCACCTGCGGCGCGGCGGACTCGAGCCAGCGGCCGAACAGCCCGCTGGTCAGCGGTCGCATCAGGGTCATGCCCATCTCCAGCTTCTCGGCCTGGGCCATGATCCCGCGCCCGGCGACCAGGTCGTAGGCCTCCTGGTACATCAGGTTGTAGCGCACCTGCATGACGTCGAACCGGCCGCTGGCGACCAGCCGCCGCATGGCGCTGTTCGGCGCCTCGCCGGTGAAACCGATGAACCGCACCTTGCCCTCGTCGCGCAGCGCCTCGAGGGTCTCCAGCCCACCGCGCTCGAGGATGCCCTCGACCTCGTCATCGGTATAGACCGCGCCGTGGAACTGCAAGATGTCGAGGTGGTCGGTGCGCAGCCGGGTCAGGCTCTCTTCGCACGACCGGCGGATCCCCTCGGCGTCGCGCGCGGCGAACTTGGTCGAGACGACGCACTCATCGCGCCGCCGGCCGACCACCTCGCCGTACAGGCTCTCGCCGATGCCGTCGCCATAGGCCGGCGCGGTGTCGAGGAAGTTGAGCTCGATGTCGAGCGCGAAGTCCAGCGCGTCGAGCATCGCGCGGCGGTCGGTGTCATCGTTCGGATCATACCGCCCAAGGTACCCGGCGATGCCCGCCGGCCCGCCGCCGAAACCCACTTCTGATACTCTCAGGCCGGTCTTGCCGAGGATCCGATGCTGCATCCGACTGCTCCGGCGCGGAGGGTTCTGTCCGCCGGACCGGCTCCCTTCAGGCCGACGACGATTGCCACTCGGCGGCCGCCAACCAGGACTCGCTGAGCTCGACGCCCCAGCCCGGGCCGGCGGGAATCGCCACCGCGCCATCGACGCAGCGCAGCGGCGGCGTGAATAGCCCGTCGGTCCAGCCGCTCGGCTCGATGCTGAACTCGACATAGTCGCCGGCGTTCTCGATCGCGCCCATCAGGTGCAGCGCGAAGACCGTCACCAGCGAGTGGTTGGCCGAGTGCGGCACGCACTTGAGGCCCTCGGCCGCGGCCATGCGGGCGACCGCGAGGCTGCGGGTCAGCCCGCCGAGGTAGCAGACGTCGGGCTGCACCACGTCGACCGCGCGCATCCTGATCAATCCGCCGCCACTGGGCCAGGTCGTTGTCCTGCTCGCCGCCGGCGACGTCGATGTCCAAAGCCGCAGCGACCTCGGCCGTCTGCTCGAGCTCCCACCAGGGACAGGGCTCCTCGAAGTGGACATAGCCGAAGGCCTCGAGCCGCCGGCCGACTTCGATCGCCCGCGCCGGCGAATAGCAGCTATTGCCGTCGACCAGCAGCTTGACCTGATCGCCCACGGCGCGGCGGACCGTTTCGATCAGCGCCTCGGTGCGGCCGGGCGACTCGTCCTGGTCGTGCCCGCAGACGCTGCCGACACGGAGCTTGAACGCGGTGTAGCCCAGCTCGTCGCGCAGCCGGACCAGCCGCGCCGCCTCGTCGGCCGGGGCGATGTCGCGCCGCATCGATGAGCCATAGACCGGGAACGGTCGCGGCACGCCGCCGAGCAGCTCGCAGACTGACTTGCCTTCGAGCCGGCCGCGCAGGTCCCAGAGCGCGGTATCGAGCCCCGCCAGCCCGCGGCAGACGTACGACCAGGGGAACTTGTAGTTCGCCTCGATCACTCGCCGCGACAAGGTCTCGACCTCGAGCGCGTCGGCGCCGAGCGCGACCGGCGCAATCTGGCGCCAGAAGGCCGTGGCGGTGATGTCGGCGTTGAACGGCGCGCACTGCCCCCAGCCGACCGATCCGTCGTCGCTGGTCACCTTGACGAAGCAGAGCGCGCGGGTGGTGAAGGTGTCGAGGCGGGCGATGGTCATCGTCGGCTCCGGGGATCAGGATCGCCGGGGCGTGGCCGATCCCTGCGCGGCGCGATCCGCGGCGGCGCTAGCCACCGGTCAGCGTCTCGAGGTGCTGCGTGGTCGGCGAGCCGGCGGGCAGCAGCGAACTTAGGCGCTGGTCAAACGTGGCCAGGATACCACCGCGGGCTTCGGCGAGGCTGAGCAGATAGGCGTCGGTGAGCTGCTGGTGGCCTACCAACCGCGAAGCAAACGGCGCGAGCGCGATGGCCACCGGCGGCAACTCGAGCCAGTACTCGTGGGCTGGCGCCGCGGTGTTGGTAGCCAGGACCAGCAGCGCCTCGGACGGGTCAACACGGCGGCCGACCACGATAGGATTGCAGCAGAGCCGAACGAATCCAGCCTGGGTGACCGCGCAGGTGGCCCACCGCCGGCCGCTTTCGGCGCCGAACCAGGCTTGCGCCGCATGATGTTGCCGGTGATTGCGCCACATCAGCGCCAAGAGCACGTTGACATCGAGCAGGTAGGTCGTCACCGCGAGGGCTTGGAGGCCGCTGCGACACCTTCGCCGGCGAGGGCCGAGCGGACCTCCTCCAGACCAAAGCCAGGGGCGTCGTCGCCGACGGGAAAGACGACGAATCCGCCGACCCGCTCGAACGGTGCCACTCGTTCGAGCCCTAGCCGCAGGAGCTGCGAGACCGCGGCGTCGAGGCTGACCCGCTGCGCTTCAGCGACTGCCTGGGCAGCCGAAAGCAGCTCCTGATCGAGTTCCAGCGTCGTGCGCAATGGGTGCTCCGGGCCCAGTCTGGATCGCCGAGAAGCGGCTTGTCAACCGGTTCGCCGGCTACCGAATGAGCACAATCTCCTGCTCGCCGGTCACCAGTTGCGGCTTGAAGTAGCTGAACTGCCAACCCGAGGTGTCGTGCGCGCCGGGGGTGCCGGCGCGGTACTCGACCGCCACCTCGCCGCCCTCGAAGACCCGGTTGTCGACGATCCGGACGCGTCCCTGGGCGTCGAACACCAGGTTGCCGCTACCATCGGTCTCGGGCACCGGCACCGGGTCGGGCACGTCGATCCGGTTCGACCGCCACTGCGCGTTCGGCGCGCGGGTGCCGCTGAGGCGCACGTAGTACTTGTTGCCGTCGGTGTCCTCAACCACCTCGGGGCCGCCCGCTCCGGCCGGGGCGTCGAACAGGATGGGGTAGCTGCCGATCGACGGATCGAAACTGGTCATCGAGAACCAGAGCGACGCCGCGCCGACTTCCGTGTCGAAGTTCTGGATCCGCACGTAGACCGTCTCGGACGGCACCGAGGCGACGGTGAACCGCGCCGCGGAGACGTCCATGAAGTTCACCACCGCCTTGCCGTGCGCATAGACCGACAGCGTGCTGGTGCCGGTCATGCCGTGGACCAGCGGATCATAGGCCACGCCGCTGTCGCGTCGGGCGCTGATGCGCAACGAGAAGCCGTTCTCGCTCGAGCCGGAGGCCGAGCGGACCATCATGCGGTACGGACCCGGGTGGGTGTCGGTATCGAACTCGAACCCCTCGGGCGTGACCCACTTCAGGTCGACCGCACCCTGGGCCCGCGCCGGATCGGCGTGCGCGGCCACGTTGAGCGGGTCGGTGCCGGGGTCCTCGGTGTGATACCAGAACGGCGTGTTGCTCGACGGGCCATAGGCCGCCTGGGCGATGATGTTCAGGTCGCGGTCGAGCAAGGTGTACTCGGTCTGCGTCGAGCGGGCCGGGAACTGCGCCGGATTGGTGCTGCCCATCGACGGCGCCGGCGGGAAGATCTCGTCAATCCCACCCTCTTCCGGCTCGGTCGGATCGCCGTCGGTGTCGGCCGGCATCTGCGGGCTGCGGACCACGTGAGTCGGGTTGCCCTGCGTGTACTTCGCCGGGTCGTTGTAGCAGTCGGCGTCGAACAGCTCGACGCGGACCAGCGACGAGCCGCTTGCCGCCTGCAGGTCGCTCGGCACCACCAGGTCGAAGCGCAGGCCGCTCGGTTGGTAGGTGCCGTTGGGGAATCCGTGCTGGGTGGTCGGCGTGGCATACGGGTCGCCGCGGTCGTAGCCGCTCTGCGGCCCGTGGATGGCCAGCGAGGCCTGCTCGGGATAGCCCTTGTTGAGCCCGAAGTTGGCGTCGAGGCCGAGCTCGAGGTTGACGTCGACCGGCGCCGCGCTGAGCAGCGCCGAGCGCGACATGGTGTTGGTTTCGGCCCAGGTGACACCCATCCCGGCGACAAAGAACTGCGACGCGCGGCGGGTGATCTTGACGTGGTACCGGTCGGCCGTCTCGGTGTCCTGCGCGCCGGTGGTCGAGTCGTAGGCGTAGGCCTCAATCGCCATGATGCCCCGCTGGCCGACGACGAAGCCGTTCTTACGGCAATACTCAATCGCCAGCGCGCGGGCCAGGTCGGGATCGTGACTGACGGCAATCTCGGCGATGCCGGCCAGCGAAGCGGAGTCGGCCACGGCCTGCGACTCGGCGCGGGCGCGGTTCTGCGTCCCGTTATCGATCACGATGGCCAGGCAGACAATCAACATGCCGCCGAACAGGGCCAGCATGACCAGCGTCTGCCCGGTTTGGCGACGGCGTCGATGTAGCATCAGTGCACCCCGACGGGCATAGCCCGAATTGGCCCCCACTCCATTGTACGTCGGTACCCGCGCGTTGTTGCCGTCAGACGCTAAGCGGTTGTTAAAACCAGCACCGACGGCGCGGCGAGCGCCGTTGTCCAGGGCGCGATGCAAATGCCGTGCCGCTGCGGCCGGGCAGACGGCCCGGCCGCGACGGAGGTCTCGGCGCCGGCTTTGCGCAGACGACTACGCCTGGTGCCACTGGCGGCTTGTCCGCCAGTGCTGTCCAGCGGCTCGTCGACGGCACAGGCGGGCCAGCCGCCACTGGCACCCAGCGGGAGATCCGCCTCGCTTCCGCGCTTCTGCGCGGCGGTGGGTCCTCAGTCGCGCTCGCCCGAGTAGGCCACGTCGCCGGACACGCTGCCGGTCCACTCCAGCCCCGCGGCGGTCACCTGGCTCAGCGTAAAGCTGAACGTGCCGTTGGCGCTGCTGTGTTTGGGCGGGCCATAGAACTCGACCACGCCGGCCGAGTTGGTCGTCCCGCTGACCGTGCCCGTGTGGTCACCCGTGAAGGTGCCCGCCACGCTCGCACCGGCCACGGGCGCGCCGTCGGCGTCGCGAGCCACGTCGACCCGCACGTAGGGCTGGAACTTCTTGCCGTTGAAGTGCCACAGCGCCGCCACCGCGGTCGACATCGTCTCGACCTGCGGCGGCTCGGCCACGGTGATGCCGACGCTGTCGGTCACCGTCGTCTCGCCCTCGGTCACCTCCGCGACGATGCTGTGCGGGCCGAGCGCCAGACTGGTCAGGGTGATACTCGCCCCGCTGCCCGCCGGCTCGCCGTCGACCGTCCAACTCACGCTCTCGCTCAGGTCGGCGCCGGTGCCGCTCGAGGCGACGGCGGTGCAAACGACCGACTCACCCGGCGCGAAGGTCGACCCGTCGGCCGGGCTGGTGATGGTCACCACCGGGCCGGCCGGCGGCGGCGGGCCGATGGTGAAGCTGATCGGCATCCCAGGGCCGTCGACCCAGGTCTGGCCGGTGCGTGGCGACGGGCCGGTGTTCCAGTCCGAGACGAGCACGGATTCCCACCAGCCGCCGCCGCTGCCGCCGACGCCGTGGAAGGCCTCCTCGGTGATCATCAGCGCCACATCGTAGGTGCCGTCGGGCAGCGCGACAACCATCGGGTCGTCGGGCTCATCTTCGTACCACAGCTCGACCTGCGCGGTGCTCGCCCGGCGGTAGCCGTAGCTGGTCAGCCGGGTGACTGTGAACCAGCCCAGCACCTCGTCGCGCGGGCCCGACTGGCCCGTCTTCCAGGTGATGTGGTAACTGCGGTTGGCCGCGATGTCGCCGTCGAACGCGCCGTACTGATCGGTCACGAAGACGCCGAAATAGAGGTAGCCCGCGACCCAGCCGGCGGCATAGTCGGCACTGGCCACCGCCGCGTCGTCGTTGGTGGTGGTGAAGGCCGCGTCTTCGGTCTGGTAGTTCCACCACCGCCCGGCGCGGAGCAGGACCTCGTTGGCCGTCATGCCCGCCGCGGTGCCGAACAAGCCGCCGCCCGAACTCGTTCCCGGCCGGCCGACCAGCTTCATCTGATAGGCGAAGTTAGGCTTCAGGCCGCTGGCGGTCAGGTGCCCGACGAAATAGGGCACCGCCGGCGCCGAGTCGTAGGTCAGCGTGACGGTCGGCGTGGTCGATTTCGGGAACACCCCGTCATCGGCCAGGAAGCCGGCCTTGTAGGCCATGTTGCCGATGTCGAGCGTCCGCGGTGCGGCCGACGGCCACTGGTCGCGGAAGCGCATCAGGCTGACCGTCTGCGGTGCGCGGGTGATCGGATTCACGGTCGCCCCCGCACCGGAAGTGAACGCATCGCTGCTGCCGCAGCCGGTGAGTGTGTACAGGCCGGCCAGGAGCAGGCCGACAGCCCAACGCAACCCCAATCCTCGGGTCATTTCGCAGCCCCCTTCTGCCGAGCGCAAACCCCGCCCGGCGACACCTCGCTGGTGCATTCCGTAAGCTGCCATTGGCCGCCACTTGCAGCATCCTCCTTGAGAAGCAGATTCTTCTCTGCCAATGTGCGATGCTTGGGTGCGGGTCAACCACGGAGCGAGGCATGAGACAACTGCTGCCGCTGCTCGGCTGGCTTGCCGTACTCGCCGCCGCCGCGCAGGACACCCGGTTCGAGTTGCGCCAGGGCAACTACGATCCGCCCACCGGCGGCGCGGCGCAGTGGGGCGACAACGCCGTCATCCTGGCGCTCGACGCCGACGGCGGGGCGGTCAGCCTGTCGCGCACGGCCATCGAGGTCGACTTCGAGGCCGAGGTCACCGTCGAACTGCTCGACTGGCCGCAGCGGCCCGACCTGCAGGTCTCGCTGATGTACGCCACCGGCAGCCCGATGAACGTCGAGGCCGAGCGGGCCTACGCCGTGCGGATCGGCCGCGAGCTCGACCTCGGGCTCGATCAGTACCGCACCGGCGGCTATGGCGGCGCGTGGGGCCAGGTGCTCAGCGCCCTCGGTCTGGCCGACCGGTTCCGCCTGCAGCTCGTCCGCCGCGACGGTGAGGTGCGCACGGCTTTTGACGAGGGCGACGGCTGGCAGTCGCTGCAGCATCACCGCATGCCGGCCGGCGTGCCGGCGCACATCGTCGTCGGGATCACTCGCCAGGCACGCGGCGAGGTGCGCGAGGCGCCGGTGCGGGTACGCTTCAGCGACTTGAAGGTGACCATCCAGCCGGCCCGCCGCCCGGGCGGCGCGGGTGGCGCCGGCGCCGGCGGCGGCGCTGGGGCCGACTGGGTGATCTACCACACAGGCCCCGGCTGGCTGCGGGTCGGCAGCCGGGCCGAGTTCAACCAGCCGCGGCAGATGGCCGAGGAGATCTGGGGCGGCAACTCGACCGACCCGCTGCCGAAGACGCTGCTGGCCGGGGGCCTGCCCAATCGCGAGGCGGCGCTGGAAGTCCTCTGTGCGCGGCTGACCAAGGTGCACTACGACATCAACGCGCTGCGCGGGCCGCGGCAGGTGGTGCGGGCGATCTTCGGCGAGGGCGAGTATTACCTGCGCCTGGCCGGCGGCATGGGCGAAGATGTCGCTTTGCACCGGGCCGAGGAGTACGACCTGGCCGCCGAACGCGCGATCCTGTCCGCGCACGGCATCACCCCACGGTGGGACCTGGGCCGGCTCTACCTGATCCACGCCAAGCACCATGGCACGCGCGAGGGGATTGTCGAGGACAACCGCTGGCTGCTCTTCTCGGCCGAGCCGAAGGTGAACAAGAAGAACCCGGCCGAGGGCATCTTCCACCTGCCCGACGGCTGGGGCGGCGTGTTCATCTACATCGCCGACGAGTGGGAAGGCCCTTATCGCGACAACTTCGGCCTGGCCCGGGCGATGCGCCGCCTGGGCATCACCGAACTCGAGCTCTGGCCGCCGATGAACCGTGACACGCCGCGCGTGGTGGCCGCCGAGGTGCCCGACGACGCGCGCGACCACGGCGCGGAGGTGCAGGGCGTGCAGCCGATTGTCGAGCCGCCGGCGCTGCGTGATTGGGTGGTCTACCTGACCGCCGATCGCTGGCTGCACATCGGCACGCGAACCGAGTTCGAGACGGTCGTGCCGCAGGCGCAGACCATCTGGTCGGGGACCAGCGACCAGCCGGTGCAGAAGGTGCTGGTCGATTTCGGCACGCCGTTCTACTGCTACGAACAGGCGCTGGAGGCCGTCGTAGGCGCGTTGACCGAGGTCACCGTGGCGCGCCACCCGAACAACCAGCCGCGTGAGACGGTGGCGGCCAAGATCGCCGGCCGCGACGTGATGCTGCACCTGGCGCGCGGACCGTACGACCTGGTCGCCGGCTACGGCGGCTACGACTTCGGTGCCGAGTTCGCCCTCATGCTGGCCCACGGCAAGCCGCCGCTCCGGCGCTTCGGGCCGGTCTATCTGGTCCACGCCACGGGCCACGGGACGATCAACGGCCCGGTGGTCGACGACCACTGGATGCTGGTCACCGATCAGCCGCAGAATGGTGGGGTGAGAGTGCCCGACGGCCTCGGCGGGACCTTCGGCTACAGCGTCGATCGCGTCGCCGGGCCGGTCAGCGACAGCCAGGTGCTGGCCGCGGCGATGAAGGCCAACGGGGTCGAGTCGGTCGGCCTGTGGGACGGGCTCTTCTTCGCCGACGAGCTGGACCCGCCGCTGACCCGCCGCGAGCCGCCGCGCGAGACGCGGATTGTCAGCATCACGCCCGATCGCGGCGACCCTTCGTCGCAGTTCTACGTCACCATCGTGGCCGAGGGGATGCGGCCCTGGTACGGCTTCAGCCTCGGGCCCGGCCTCATCGTCACCGACCCGACCTGTCTCGGCGCCAACCCCGACGGGCCCGGCGAGCGCTGGCTCGCGACGGTGACCGTCGCCGAGGGCGCCCGGTTCGGACAGTGAGGAGCCGCCCATGAAACGGCAGTTGCTCTGGATCGCCCTGCTGGTTGCCCTGGCCCAGGCCGACCCCGGCCGGGTGATCGGCGTCGCGCCGTCGGCCGTGGTCGATCCCGGCGGCCGGGTGGTCGGCCCGGGTCCCGACCTGCTGCTCGCCGAGCTGACCGAGCCCGAGCCCGAGCAAGCGCCGGAGAGCTTCGCCGAGGCGCTCGACTGGCTGCGCAACCTGCTCGGCGGTATCGGCCGGCTCGAGAAGGAGCTGGTCACCATCAAGTTCGCCCTGCGCACCGGGGCGAAGGAGATTGCCGAGCTGCGGCGCCAGATCGCCGACCTGCGCAGCACCGGTGAGCGCTCGACCAACGACGAGTTCAAGGAGTTCTGCCGCGAGCATGTCGCCGACGACGAGGCCGAGCTGGCCCGGCTGGTCGACGAGCAGGAGCGCCTGATCGCCGCCGGCGAGGCGCGCTGGCGCGAAATCCAGGCCACGCTCGAGGAGAAGCACGCGCTGGCCAAGGACTTCCCTCAGTTCCAGGCGGCGCTGACGCAGCTTCAGACGATGGTCGAGCAGAAGCGCACGCTGTCGGAGCTGGAGCTGATTCTGGCCGCCGGGCGGAGCGACGAGTTCCGCGCCAAGGCGGTCCCGCTGCAGGGCGACGAGACGCTCGGCGCGCCGATCCTGCTCATGCGCGTGGCTGATTACATCGAGCAGGGCGACGGCCGTTCCGCGCTCTACGCCGTGCGGCTTGGGCAGGAGCGGTACCCCAACCAGCCGGCCTTCGGGCTGTTCGGCCAGAGCCTGGAGACCAGCTACCTGCGCATGATTGCCGGCAAGGCGACCAGCGACGGGGCCAACGTCCACAAGGCCTGGTCCGAGTATGGCGACAGCGTCAGCGACAGCTACATCAAGCAGTTCTTTTTCGGTGGCCTGACCCGCACGCTCGAGTATTACACCGGCCGCACCGATGCGCTGGAAGCGGTGCACGGCAGCGCCGTCGACCGCGCGGTGATGGAGGCCAACGGCCTGCAACTGATGGCCCGCCTGCGCGACAAGGGGCTCAGCTTCGACGAGATCCGCGGCCTCACTTCCGACCAGTTGCGCGACCGGGTCAACACCCTGTTCGGGCTCGACAATCCGATCAGCGAGCAGTCGGCGCTCGGGCTCTCGCTGGCGTTGCGCGCGGCCTTCAGCAACGACGACGTGCAGCGGTTGATGATCAAGAGCAAGGAGCAGTTCGACGTCGACATGGGTCGCTCGTATTACGGTGCCGAGGAGTTCGACCAGGGCATCCTCGAATACGCTGTCGACGCGATCAACGTCAAGAACGTGCTGCTCCTCTGCGGGCCGTCGACGGTGGTCAGCTATGCCGGACAGGAGGCCGGCCTGCTCGCCCGGCTGGCGCAGAATGCCGGCGCGCCGGAGAAGCTGGCCCGCTTCCTGGGCACCAACCCGGTCGGCGCGGTGACCGCCCGCGACTGGCTCCTGGCGCGGCCGTCGATGAACCAGGCGCTCGGCTTCTTGGCCAAGACGCAGGCCGGCCGGGCGGCGGCCCGCGGGCTCGAGGCGGCGCGCTACCTGCGTTATGACGCGTCGGCGCCGATCCAGGTCGCCGCCGGCGTGGCCGAAGCGGCCGCGCAGATGATCCTGTTCGAGGTCGGCGGCAAGGTCGGCCACGCCCTCGGCGGCGACCTGGGCGAGTTCATCGGCCAGGCCATGGCGGTGCTGGTCGGCAACCCAGTGGCCGACCTGCAGCAGCGCACCGAAGCCGCCGCGATGCGGGCCACCGCCGAGCGCATGGCCGCCGCGCGGACCAAGTGGCAGCAGACCAACGAAGCCCTCAGCCGCGTCCGGCTGCCCATCCGCAACGCCGCCGCCGAGGCGGCCGCCGGACGTACCCTCTCGGCCGCCGAACAGCAGACGCTCGGCCAGGCGGTGGCCGAGGCCGAGACCATCGCGGCGCAGGCGCGGACGACTATCCAGTCCGGCGACGGCGCGCTGGTGCGCGCCGCCGCCGATGGTGCCGAGGCGCTGGGCGCCGCCGGGCGCGCGGCGGTC
>CAYONP010000116.1:0-16101 GCA_964405335.1 uncultured Fimbriimonadaceae bacterium | reverse complement strand
CGCCGCTACGGCGGCCGGCGCGCGCAGCGCGCCGCTACGGCGGCCGGCGCGCGTAGCGCGCCGCTACGTCGGACAGGCGCGCGGGGCCATGACTCCCCCTTCCCGCCGCGGGAAGGGGGTCGGGGGGTTAGGCCGCTCAGCCGGCAGGCCTCAAGCGACGTGCGGCGAATCCCGGCCTCGGGAGCGCGGCTTGGACCTGTCGCGAATCCGGCTGTTCGACAGCGAACCGCTCGATGACGCCTACCTTCGGCTGATCGACGATCTGCGCGCGGAGGGCGTGGCGGTCTACCCACTCGAGCGCTTCAACGCGCAGCCGTGGCTGGCACCGCACCTGCGCATCATCGCCTACCGTCTCGAGGAGCGGCTCGCCTTCCTCGTCGTGCGGACTCAGCGCTGGACCGACCGGGCGAGCTGGGTCGCCGCCCGGGCAGTGACGGAGCTGTCGCAGCGGCTGGGCGAAGGGTCGGCGACGTGCTTCCGGCACCTGCCACCACCGCGGCCGCCAGCCTCGTGGATCCTGCCCGGTACACCCGAGTCCCGCTTCGCCGCGGCGGTCTTCGGTGCCCGAGGTAAGGCCCTGACGGTGGCCAATGCCGGTGCCGTGGCCCAGGCGGCGGTCACCGCCGCACGCGTGGAGCTGGGCGAGCACTGGGATCTCGACGACGCCATCTGCCTGGGCGACCTGGACGCCTACACGCTCAGCCAGTGGGTCGAGCCGCCGGCGGGCGACCAGCCGCTCGGCATACCTTCGGGCCTCTACTACGGGCTCGGCACCGTAGTTGGCGAGGTGCTGCGCCGGGTGGCGCCCGAGGCAACGGTCTGGGAACGCGCCCCGGCCGAGCCTGGCGACGCGCGGGTGCTGCAGCTTCGCGTTCGGCGTGACTGGCCCTGGTACGGCCACATCACCTGCGACGAGCGCGAGCTGCTGCTGCTCCCGTTCGAACTGGTCGAACAACGATACTGCCACGGCGAGCGGGCCGAGTCGTACACCGACGCGCTCGCCTACCTGCACGATATCCTGGCCGGTCGGCGGCTGAACGAGGTGCTCCGGCCGCGGCGGTAGCGGTCGCTGAAGCCGAGGCAGCAACCGTGCTGGTGGCCCGGAGGAGCACCCAGTCGCCGGGTCGGGAACTCAGGCCCGAGCCCGAGCCTTGATCTGCCGGTGCGGGTCTGTTGGAGAGGTGACATGACTGTTGCGATGCTCGGTTCGCTGGCCCTGGCCGCGGTGACGGCGGGGCAGGCCGGCCTGATCCCGCGTGAGCTGCTGTTCGGCAATCCCGACCGCGCCGCGGCGCGCTTGAGCCCCGACGGCGAGTGGCTCAGCTTCCTCGGCCCGCTTGACGGCGTGCTCAACGTCTGGATCGCGCCGACCGGCGACCTCGCCGCCGCGCGGCCGCTGACCCGCGACACCGGCCGGGGCATCAGCCAGTACTTCTGGACCTATGACGGCCGCCACCTGCTCTACATGCAGGACACCGCCGGCGAGGAAAACTTCCACGTCTATCGCGTCGACATCCGCAGCGGCGAGGTCAAGGACCTGACCGCCATCGACGGCGTGCGGGCGATGGTGGTCGGCACCAGCCACCGGCATCCTGGCACGGTGATCGTCGGCCTGAACGACCGCAACCCGCAGCTTCACGACCTCTATCGCCTCGACCTGGCCAGCGGTGAGCGTGAGCTGCTGGCCGAGAATCCAGGTTTCGTCGGCTGGGGGCTCGACGACGACCTGAACCTCCGCTTTGCCGTGCAGCCGACGCCCGACGGTGGCATGGCGCTACTCAAGCCGACCGACGCCGGCGGGTGGGAGCCGTGGCAGGTGGTCCCGCAAGAGGACTCGATGACCACCAACCTGATCGGCTTCAACCAGGCCGGCGACGCGGCCTATCTGCTGGAGAGCCGGGGCCGCAACACCGCCGCGCTGATGCTGATGGACATCGACACCGGCGAGACCACCCAGATAGCCGAAGACCCACGAGCCGATGTCTCGGGCGTCATGCTCCATCCCACCGAGAACACCGTCCAGGCCTGGGCCTCGACCTATGCGCGGACTGAGTGGCGGGCCATCGACCCGGCCGTGGCCGACGATCTGGCCTTCCTCGCCCGCCACTGCGACGGCGAGGTCGAGGTGACCAGCCGGACGCTCGACGACCGGACCTGGATTGTCGCCGACTCGCAGGACGACGGCCCGGTGCGTTACTTCCTCTACCGGCGCGGCGACGGCGCCGCCACGCGCCGCGTCGGCTCGCGTGGGCGACGGGCCACCGCCGGCGGGCGGGGCGAGTTGACCTTCCTGTTCACCAACCGCACCGCGCTCGAGCAGGTGGCCCTGGCGCCGATGCACTGCCCGGTCATCCCGACCCGCGATGGGCTCGAGATGGTCAGCTACCTGACCCTGCCGCTGGGCAGTGACGCCGACGGCGACGGCGTGCCCGACCGGCCGCTGCCGCTGGTGCTGTGGGTGCACGGCGGGCCCTGGTCGCGCGACGAATGGGGCTACAACCCGATCCACCAGTGGCTGGCCAACCGCGGCTACGCCGTGCTGTCGATGAACTACCGCGGCTCGACCGGGTTCGGCAAGGAGTTTCTGGTCGCCTCGAACCTCGAGTGGGGCGGCAAGATGCACGATGACGTGCTCGATTCGGTGCAGTGGGCAATCGATCAGCGCATCGCCGACCCGGCCAAGGTGGCCATCACCGGCGGCAGCTATGGCGGGTACGAGACGCTGGTCGGCATGACCTTCAGCCCCGAGGTGTTCGCCTGCGGCGTCGATATCGTCGGCCCGAGCAACCTGATCACCTTCATCGAGTCGATCCCGCCGTACTGGAAGCCGATGCTCGACCTGATGCACACCCGCATCGGCGACAGCACCACCGAGGAGGGCCGCGCCCTGCTCACCGAGCGCTCGCCGCTCACGCGCGCCGACCGGATTGCCCGGCCGCTGCTCATCTCGCAGGGCGCGAACGACCCGCGGGTGAAGAAGGCCGAGTCGGACCAGGTGGTCGAGGCGATGCGGGCCAACGGCATCCCGGTCACCTACGTGCTCTATCCCGACGAGGGCCACGGCTGGGAGCGCCCGCAGAACCGGCTCAGCTTCTTCGCGGTCATGGAGGCGTTCCTGGCCGAGCACCTCGGCGGCGCGTTCGAGCCGATTGGTGATGCCTTCACCGACTCGAGCCTGCAGGTGCTCGAGGGCGCCGATCAGGTGCCCGGCCTGGCGGCGGCGCTCGGCGGCTGATCAGCCGTTGTCCAACGCCAGCCAGACGTCGGCCAGGTGCCTGATGTGGGTGAGGTGCGCCGGCGCGTCGTCGCCGGCGTAGCCCCAGAGGTGGAACCGGCCGCGGTCGGCGCGCTCGAGCAGTGGAAAGTCGGGATCGAGCGTGGCCGGCAGCGCGCCGCGCTCGACCGGCTCGATGGCCGCGCCCACCGCCGCGGCCAGCCCGGCGGCGCAGGCGGCGGTGTTGGCGTAGGTCTCGGTCGGCACCCGCGAGTAGGTCAGGCAGAAGCTCTTCTCGCCCCGCGCGGCGGCCAGGCAGAACGCGACGAACGGGGCCAGGTGCTCAGGATTGGCCGCGGTCGAGTCGGGCGCGAAGCCGGCGTAGAGCGAATCGCAGAGCACCAGGCGGTCGATCAGCGCGGTGTACTCGGCCGACTTCAGGATCTCCCGCACCGCGCCATAGCCGGCGCTGAAGCTCGAGATCGAGACCCACCCAACGCGCCCGCCGACGGTCTCGCCGACGCGTTCGAGCAGCCGGCCGAAATGGCCGGGGTCGCGGAACGGCTCGGCATAGGGGCCGGAGAGCGAGCCGAGCACGACGACGAGCAGCGGTTCGGCCAGCCCGCGGCGCCGATGCTCGGCGATGGCGAACCAGGCGACGGTGTGGAAGTGGATGGTCAGCCCAAAGGTCTCGCCGGCGACGAAGCCCTCGGGCAGGTAGAGCGTGTACTGCCCCTCGCGCTCGCCGAGTGCGACGATTCGGCCGGGCGGCGGCTCAGCCGGCTGGGCCACCTCGCGGCGGGGCATGGGTGGAGGGGTGACGGCGAGCGAGCCGGCCAGCAGCGCGACCGCGGTGATCACTCGGGCTCCTCTGGCTCGGCTTCGAGGATGGCGAGCATGGCCGCCTCGAGCGCATCCATGTCGCCGGTGGCGGTGTCCCACAGAATGTCATGGTCGACCGCCCAGTAGTGGTGCGCCAATGTGTTGCGCATCCGCCGCACGTCTGCCCAGAGGACTTCGGGCCGGCCCGTGAGCCGTGTCTCGGGGATGTACCGGACGGCTTCGCCGATCACCTCCAGGTTACGTTCAAGCGCGTCGACGAGCATGGGAGTTGTCGCCAGGTCACCTCGCGAGTGCCCCTCGACGTGGGTGCGAATGCGCTCGATCCGTTCAAGAATGTCCAGCGCCCGCAGGCGCCAATCGGCCGTACGCATGGACCGCCTCGGCTAGCACGCGTTCGCGCAAGTACGGCCGGAGTCCTCTCGCGGTGCCGAGGTCGACCTCGCAGCCGAACCAGTCGGCGAGCTGTCGTTCGATCCCGGCGAACTCGAACAGGCCCATGGCTCGGCTCAGGGTGACCAGGAAATCCAGGTCGCTGTCCGGCCGCCCCTCGCCCCGCGCCACCGAGCCGAATAGCTCGAGCGATGCCACGCCCATCGCATCCAGCTCGTCGCGATGCTCGGCCAACACCGCGCGAACGTGCTCGACGGTCACGCCAGGACCTCCTGCACCACCCGGCCGGCGATGTCGGTCAGGCGGTGGTTGCGCCCTTGGTACTGGAACGTCAGCCGCTCGTGGTCGATGCCCAGGCAGTGCAGGATGGTCGCGTTCAGGTCGTGGATGTGGACCGGGTCGCGGACGATGTTGTAGCAGTAGTCGTCGGTCTCGCCGTGGACGTGGCCGGCCTTGATGCCGCCGCCGGCCATCCACAGGCTGAAGCACCGGCCGTGGTGGTCGCGACCATAGTTGTCCATGGTCAGCGCGCCCTGGCTATAGACCGTGCGTCCGAACTCGCCGCCCCAGACGACCAGCGTCTCGTCGAGCAGCCCGCGCTGCTTCAGGTCGGTCACCAGCGCCGCCGAGGCGCGGTCGGTGTCGCCGCACATCAGGCGGATGTCGCTGGGCAGGTTGAAGTGCTGGTCCCACCCGCGGTGGAACAACTGCACAAACCGCACGCCGCGCTCGGACAGGCGGCGGGCCAGCAGGCAGTTGGCCGCATAGCTGCCCGGCTTGCGGGCCTCCTCGCCATACAACTCGAAGGTGCTCTCCGGCTCGTCCGACAGGTCGAGCAAGCCCGGCACGGAGGTCTGCATCCGATAGGCCATCTCATACTGCTCGATCCGAGTCTGGATCTCCGGATCGCCCAGCTCGGCGGCCGCCTCCTGGTTGAGCGCGTTGACGCTGTCGAGCATGCGCCGGCGCATCGCGTCGCTGATCCCGTCGGGGTTGCTCAGGTAGAGCACCGGCTCGCCCTGCGAGCGGAACTTGACCCCCTGGTGGCCCGAGGGGAGAAAGCCCGGCCCCCACAACCGGCTGAACAGCGGCTGCGCGTCGCGCTTCGAGCTGCCGCGGCTGATCAGCACGATGTAGGCCGGCAGGTCGTGGTTCTCGCTGCCGATGCCGTAACTCAGCCAGGCGCCGTTGGCCGGCCGGCCCGGCTGCTGCGAGCCGGTCTGGATGTAGGTGATCGCCGGATCGTGGTTGATCGCCTCGGTGTGCATCGAGCGGATGACGCAGATGTCGTCGGCGATGCCCGCGATGCCGGGGACCAGCTCGCTGAGCCAGATGCCTGCCTGGCCGTGCTGCGCCCACTCGAACATCGGCGCCACGCAGGGGAAGCTCGACTGCCCGCTGGTCATGCCGGTGATCCGCTGGCCCATGCGGATCGAGCCGGGCAGCTCCTCGCCGTGGTGCTCGCGCAGCTTCGGCTTGTGGTCGAAGATGTCGATGTGGCTCGGCCCGCCCGATTGAAACAGGTAGATCACCCGCTTGGCCGCCGGCCGGTGGTGGAGCTGATCGAGCGCGCCGAAGCTCTGCAACGTACCGTCGGCCGCCTCGGCGGCGAACAGCTCGGGATTGAGCAGCGAGCCCAGCGCGGCGGCGCCGACGGCGCCGCGGAGCAGTTGCCGGCGGGTCAGGATGAGCTGGTTTTCTTCGCGCGGGTCCATCAGGCGCTCCGATCGATCATTATGCGACGGACTCGTCCGTCGGTTCGACACCGCTGACCAGCTCACTGATGGCTTGGCAGAGACCGGCCATGACCTCAGGCGAGACGGTGCCGACGGTCTCGGTTACGACCGCTCGGTCGACCGTCGTGAGCTGGAACGTCAGGGCCACCGAGTCGCGCTTGCGGCCGTTCAGGCTGGTGGCCGCAATGACCATGGTCGATGGATAGCGTAGTGCCTCCAAGTTGCTGGTCAGCGGCACCACAACCAGTGTCGGCACGACCTCAGTGACCAAGTCGGACTGGACCACTACCGCCGGACGTCGACCCGCCTGCGCGTGGCCACGGCCGCCGGCTAGCTCAAGCCAGACCACGTCGCCGCGGCTCAAAGTCCCTCCACGTCCCAAGCGAAAGTCCGCAGGGCCTGGAGTCCTGCCTCACGCCAGAGAGCGAGTTCCTCTTGGAGGGCCTCCTCCGACGCGTTGCAGAGCACCACCGCGCCAGCCGGCGTGGTGATCACTTTGACCGGTGCGCCAGGCGCCAGACCGAGCCTCTCAACGCACTCGGCCGGCACGGTCACCGTGCCGTCGGCGCCGACCATCACGAACTGACTCGCCATCGTGCTCATCCGCGACGATTCTACCGCGCCAGACCCCGCTCGTCCAACCTCCGCTCCATGAACACGTTCACCCCGTTGTCCAGATACTGGCCGAACACCCCGCACCGCTGATACCCACGCCGGGCGAAGAAGCGCAGCGCGCCGTGCTGCTGCTCGCCCGTCTCGAGCTTGACCAGCGACACGCCCGCGGCGGCCAGGTAGGCCTCCAGGTCGTCCATGAGCGCGTCGGCCACGCCGTGGCCACGGTAGTCGGGCCGGACAAAGAACCGCTTCAGCTCGCCATACGCCTCGAGCACCCGCGCCGCACCGCAGCCGGCCGGCTGACCCTTGACCGTGGCGATGACGAACCGCACCCCCGGCCGCGACAGCTCGGCCGGCGAGGCGAAGTGGCAGCACTCGTCCAGGTAGATGCCGCGCAGATAGGTATCGAGCTCGTCGACCAGCTCGCGGGCGACGGCCTCGTACGGTGAGACCGGCTCGATCCGCACCGCGGCGCTCGTCGTCCGGCTCACCCGTTGGTCACCACCAGGTCGAGGTTGAGCACCGCGTTGCAGACGGTCGTCCAGGCGGCCAGCTCGGCCGGGTCGAGCGTCTCGTCGGCGGGCGACTCGCCGACCTTGAGCAGCGCCGCGGCGCGCTCGGGCGCGGTGCCGAACTCGGCCTGCTGCGCGCTGAGCAGCTCGAGCAGGACTTGCCGCTCGCGCGGGCTGGCCGGCCGGCTGGCGCACAGGCGGAAGAGGTGGTCGAGCCGCGCCTCGGCACCCGGCGCGGCGTGCATCACCCGCTCGGCCAGCTTGCGCGCCGCCTCGACAAAGCCGGTCTCGTTCCAGAGCACCAGCGCCTGCAGCGGCGTGTTGGTCACCGGCCGCTTGACCACGCAGAACTCGCGCTCGGGCGCGTCGAAGGTCTGCATCATCGGCGGCGGCGAGCTGCGCTTCCAGAAGATGTACATCGACCGGCGGTAGAGCTTCTCGCCGTGGTCCTGCTCATAGGTCTGGGCGGTGAAGCCCGCGCCGTACGAGACATCGGTCCACAGCTTGGGGTCCATGTAGGGCTTGACCGACGGCCCGCCGATCGTCGGCGTCAGCAGGCCGCTGGTCGACAGCGCCAGGTCGCGCAGGAACTCGGCCTTCAGCCGGATCCGCGGGGCGCGACTGAGCAGCCGGTTTTCGGGATCGCCGGCCAGCGCCTCGGGCGTCACGCGGGTCGATTGCCGGTAGGCCGCCGAGCAGACCAGCAGGCGCACCAGCGCCTTGGTGTCCCAGCCGCTGTCGCGATACTCGACGGCGAGCCAGTCGAGCAGCTCGGGGTGGCTCGGCCGCGCGCCCTGGCTGCCGAAGTCCTCGACCGTCTTGACCAGCCCGGTGCCGAAGATCTGCTGCCACAGCCGGTTCACTCGCACTCGCGCGGCGAGGGGGTTGTCCGGCCCGGTGAGCCACTTGGCCAGGCCCAGGCGGTTGGCCTCGACGCCCTCGGGCAGCGGTGGCAGCTTCTCGGGCACGCCGGGTGAGACCTGCTCGCCCGGCTTGTCGTACTCACCCCGCTCGAGGATGTGCGTCGGCCGCAGCTCCTCGCGCTCGTTCATCACCATCGTCGTGACAATCGAGCCGTCGAGCTCGTCGCGCGCTTTGACCAGCTCGTTCCGCTCGCGGTCCATGGTGCGGTACGGCTCGTCCTCCGAAAGCAGGTAGAACTGCTGCACCGTCTTCGCCTGCTCCTCGCTGCGCTGCTCGCGGGCGACCACCAGGATCGGCCGGATGCCCTCGAAGGCGGCAATCTGCTTCACCTCGGCACCGGTCAGCTCCCGCGCGTAGACCCGCACCTCGTCGATGGTGCCGCGCAGCGGCGCACTCTCGGTCCGCCGCCCGAGCCGAGCCGGCACGTCGGTGTGGATCGTCTCGCTCAGGCTGTCGTGGGTCGGGTCCAGCTCCTGCGGCTCGCCGTTGAAGTAGATCCTCACCCCGGCCGCCTTGCTCGAACCGTCGTAGGCGATGAACACATGTGTCCAGGTCTCGGCCGGCACCTTGGCGCGGGTGTTGACCCGCACCGCGTTGTCGGGCCACTGGTGAATGACGTGCGCGAACACATTGCCGCCGGAGATGTAGCAGTCCCAGCCGCGGAAGTCGCGCGCGTCCTCCATCCGGCAGATCAACGTGTGCGGCCCGTCGCCGACCAGCTTGACCCAGCCACCGTAGCTGAACGCCTGGTCGCGCTCGAAGTCGAACACATCGCCCAGGTCGACGTGGCTCATGCCGTCGAACTCGAGCGCCCCGCGGTGCTTGCCCGCCACGCGCCGCTCGACCCCGTGGTAGCTGCCCGCCGGCTGCGCGCCGGTGGCGTCGGCGACGGGATCGGTAATCGCCTCGTTCAAGGCATAGTGCGCGCTCAGGCCCTCGGCAATCGCCGGGCTGTTCTGCAGCGTTTCGAGCGCCGTCGCCTCCCACGCCGCCTGCGCCTCGCGGGTCTCCGCGATGCGCGTTGCCATGGCCGTGTCCAGCGCGGCGATCTTGGCCACATAGTCGGCCAGCTTTGCGCGCTCCTCGGGTGTCGGCACCTTGATGAACGGCATCGCATTGCCGCGCTGGCCGTCGAGCCCGATCTCCTCGATGTTGTTGAAGAAGGCAAAGAAGCGGTAGTAATCGCGGGTCGACAGCGGATCGTATTTGTGGTCGTGGCACTGCGCGCACTTCATCGTCAGACCGAGGAACGCCGTCGAGGTGGTGTCGACCCGGTCGGCCACGTAGGCGGCCAGGTACTCCTCGGGGATTGCACCACCCTCGTAGTTGATCGGGTGGTTGCGGTTGAACCCCGTGGCGACCAACTGATCCAACGCCGGCTCAGGCAACAGATCGCCGGCGAGCTGCTCGGTGACGAACTGGTCATACGGCAGGTTGCGGTTGTAGGCCTCGATCACCCAGTCACGCCACGGCCACATGTCGCGGTGGCTGTCGATGTGATAGCCGTGCGTGTCGGCGTAGCGCGCCAGGTCGAGCCAGTCGAGCGCCATCCGCTCGCCGTACCGGGGCGAGGCGAGCAGCCGGTCGACCACCTGCTCATAAGCGTCGGGCGAATCGTCGGCGAGGAAGGCGTCGAGCTCCTCGAGCGTCGGCGGCAGGCCGGTCAGGTCGAGCGTCACGCGGCGCAGCAGGCGGGCCTTGTCGTCCTCCGGCTGCGGCTTCAGGCCGGCCTGCTGCAGCGCCTGGAAGACAAACTTGTCGATCGTGTTGCGTGCCCAGCCGCCATCGGCGACCCACGGCTCGGCCGGCCGGACCGGCGGCACGAAGGCCCAGTGCGGCCGGTACTCGCCGCCGGCCTCAATCCAGCGGCGGAGCAGGTCGATCTGCTGCTCGCTGAGCGGATCGCCGGTCGGCGGCATCTTGCCCGCGCCACGGCGCGTCACCCGCCGGATCAGCTCGCTATGGTCCGGATCGCCCGGCAGGATGATCTTGCGCTCGGCGGCCGGCGGCTCGTCCAGCCGCAGCTCGGCCGCCCGCGCCGCCGCGTCGGGGCCGTGGCAGGTAAAGCACTTCTGCGACAGGATCGGCCGGATGTCGCGGCTGAAATCGACCGGCTCCTGCCCGCCCGCCGCCAACGCCACGAGCAGCGCCGCGGCCGCCCACCACCCCGCCCGTCGACATGCGTCCGAAACCAACTGCACCGCACTGCTCCGAGCCTATTGTGAGTCCGACGGCCGATCCTGTCGGCCCGGGCCGCCGCGGAGCCGGGCAAGCAGGGCATGATGAACGACACCGGTAGGGGCAGCCCTCGTGGCTGCCCGTCGGTCAACGAAGCCGCTCCGGCCGCGGGCGACCACAAGGGTCGCCCCTACCGGTCGGGCGTTCGGTCGCCGGCTGCAGGCGCGCATGGCGAACGACACCGGTAGGGGCAGCCCTCGTGGCTGCCCGTCGGTCAACGAAGCGGCTCCGGCCGCGGGCGACCACAAGGGTCGCCCCTACCGGTCGGGCGTTCGGTCGCCGGCTGCAGGCGCGCCCTGCGCGTCGCTGCTCAGTCTATCCGCAGGACCACCGGCGGCGAGACGTGCACCGCGCCCGACGGGTCAATCGCCGCCAGGCGCAGCACCTGGTCGCCAGGCGGCAGCAGCAGTGGATCGGCCCAGATCTCGGGTAGCGGCACCGGCCAGCGGCCGAGCACCCGCTCGCCGCTGAGCAGCGCCACCTCGTCGAAGCCGAGTGACTCGGCGACGAACATTCGCAGCCGAAGCGGCGCCCGCGGCGCGCTGCCGCTGGGCGGATCGACGATTGCCAGCGCCGGCCGATCGACGACCTCGACCAGCACCCGCTCGGCAAGCTGAAGCGGATAGAGGCCGATCTGCCCCGGCCGCCAGACCGCCCGTGCCAGCGGGCCCGGCACCAGCTCGGCGCCCGGCCCGAGCTGCTCGAGCGGCGGCGGCTCAACAAAGGCCAGCGCGTCGCCCGCGGCGAGCACCAGCCTGGCCGGCAGCGGGCCGTCGTCGAGCCGCAGCGCCGTGTCGGTGAACGGCGGCGGGCTGAGCGGCGGATCGGCTCCAGCCGCGCGCACCAGGCGGACAATGGGCGAGGCCGGCACGGCCACCAGGCCGGGCACCTGCGGCAGGTCGGCGCGGGCCAGGCCGGCCAGGCTGCTCGGCGGCAGCGGCGGCCAGTCCGCCCCGCCGATCGGCGCCGGACGCGGGCGCTCGACGCGCAGCGTCACCGGCGGCGTCCACCAACTCGTGCCGTCGTCGCCGATCACCTCGGCCCAGACGACATGTTCGCCGGCCGGCAGGCTGTCGGCGGTGAGCGTCATCCGCTCGCCCGGCGCCGCCGCTCGGTGTGGCCAGCCATCGAGCCAGAGCGCCA
Organism: uncultured Fimbriimonadaceae bacterium; assembly: GCA_964405335.1. Lineage (GTDB taxonomy): Bacteria > Armatimonadota > UBA10988 > UBA10988 > UBA10988 > CAYONP01. The sequence goes on along the minus strand of CAYONP010000116.1, from coordinate 4,486 downwards.
CCGCCTGCGTCCGCAGCTCGTCACGCATGCCGACAATGACCGACACGCTGCCGGTCAGCGCCAGCCCCTCGGCCGGCTGTGCCAGCCAGACGGCCGGCTGCTCGGTGATGGTCACCCGCGCCGACTCGCGGTGCTCGATGCCGTCGCGGTCGGTCGCCGTGACCACCAGCTCGTGCTCGCCCGGCCCGCGGCCGGCGGTCGGTACGCTCAGCCGCCACGGCGGGCCGGCCACGCTCAGGTCGTCGACGCGCAGCTCGCTCAGGCGAGCCGCCTGGTCGGCCAACCAGACGGCCGGGTCGATCACCAATCGCGTGCCGCGCGGCACCACCGTGCGGCCCGGCCGGATCGCCACTTCGCCCGGCGCGGCGGGCCGCGCCGGCGGGTCGAGCCGCCGCAGGCAGGTCGGCGGGCCGTCGTCGGGGGCGGTGAGCGTCAGGGTCACGGCGGCCTCGTTGCCGAACCGGTCGACGCTCGAGAGCCGCAGTTCATGCTCGCCGGCGGCGAGCAGGCCGAGGTCGACGGTCAGCTCGGCCGGCGACGAGCGCAACGCCACGAGCTGCTGGCCGTCGATCGCCGCCCGCAGCTCGGGCAAGCCGCCGGCATCGACCGAGCGGACCACCGCCGTCGCGAGCTGCCCGACGGTCTCGAGCGGCGAGCACTCGAGGCTCGGCGGGTCGAGCTCGAGCTGATACTCGGCCAGCAGTTCGGCCACCGTCTCCGGATGCGCCTCGCGCGCCTCGCGCAGCGCGCCGGCGGCCTCGGCGGGCAGCTCGCCCGCGGCATAGGCGCGGACCTGCTCGGTCAGCCAGCGGGGGTTGTCCGGCTCGGCCCGGCGCAGAGCGGCCCAGCGCTCGGCCGCCGCGCGCCAGGCCTCGGCCTCGCCCAGCGCGCGGGCCAGCGCAATCTGGATGCCGGTGTCGGTCGGGTTCCCGGCCAGCGCCGACTCGAGCTGCGCCACCGCGGCATAGGGCTGCCAGGCCTCGGCATAGCCGTCGAGAAACGGGTTGTCGGCGGCCAGTTGCCGCGCCTGCTGCAGCGTCCGCCAGGCCTCGCCGACCTGCTGGGCCAGCGCCTGCTCCTCGGCGCGGCGGAGCAGGGCGCGCGCCTCGGGGTCGAGTTGGTTGACCTCCAGCCGCCGGATCAGCGGCAAGTAGCGCGCCCGCGTCGCCGCATCGGCATAGCCGTAGGCGCGCCGGGCGGTGCTCAGCGCGATATCGGGCAGGCCGTCGCGCTCGTACTGCTGCGCGTCGGCGAACAGGTTCTCGGCCGCCGCGGCCAGGTCGACGTTCTGGTAGAACTGCCACAGCCGCGCCGCGCTCAGGTCGTTCGGCACCAGTTCGAGCAACTCATCGAGCGCCAGCCGCGTCTGCACCGCCGCGCGCCGCGCCATGCCGTCGTGGACCCGGTTCCACAGCGCCATCACGCGGTCATAGCGCTGCGCCTCGGGCCCGTCGTAGCCGAACGCCTCAAAGAACGCCTCGCTCACGTGCGCAATGGTCACCACGCGCACCCGGGTGACCAGCCGGTAGGAGAGATCCTCCAGCGCCGGCGCGCCGTCGGCCGGGATGCAGAAGGTGCGGATGCCCGACGCCTCGACCGCGCGCAGCTTATACGGAATCCCGCCGACCCCGCGCACCGCGCCGGTCTCGCGGACGATTTCGCCGGTCACCGCGAAGTCGTTGCGCACCGGAAGCCCGGCCATGGCCGAATAGCCCAAGATGGCGAACGCCACTCCGGCCGACGGCCCGCCGCGCGGCTGCTGCTCGTCGCCGATGCTGATCCACATGTCCCACTGCCGCCGCCCTTCGGCATAGCCGGGGCACAGCTCGGGATGCGCCTCGAGGTAGGCAAACGCGTCGTCGGCCGAGGCGCGCAGGTCGCGCATGCGGGCGTTGGCGAGCAGCAAGTAGAGCCCCCCGCCGGCGACCAGCTTGGCCGACATCGGGTCGATCCAGGCATACTGCTCGGCGGGAATGACCCACAGCGTGTTGACCCGCCCCACGGTCGACTCGGCCGCGGCCAGCCGGCCGGCGGCCAGAACAAGCATGGCAATGGAGAGGCGCCGGCGGAGGAACATGGATCAACCTGGTTGGCGGTATTGTAGCCGACGAGCGGGGGATCGGGCCAGCGGTTGACCCGACTCGCCGCGCCACGCGGCGGAGCACCCTCCTGGTCGCCCAGGCGCCGGCGACGCGGATGATCGCGGCCGGCGGGCGGCTTTCGTGGCCATGCCGGCAGGTCACCAGAAATCCAGCAATGGAAATTCGGCCAACCTCTTGACAGCGCGTTTCCCACCGGCCATACTCCGGGCAACGCGTACTCAGCGGGCGCACGGCGCCACAGGGGGCACGCGGGTAGGTTGCGATGAGAACCGTACTGATCGCGCTGGTGGTCGGGTTGGTGGGGCAGGGGATGGCGGTGGCGTACTGCCCGCCAGCGCCGTGCAACATGGAGATGCACTATCCTACCAGAGTCGAGATGACCGACCACTGCGTCGCCAGGAACGCCCCGGCTTGGCAGCAGCAGGTCACTTCCCCGAACGCGTTTGCGCAGGACTGCAACGGCGGCGCCTGCAACGCCGGGTTCCTGGCCATGGGCCACACCTACGAGACCGTCACACCACAGGCTTGGATTCCAGAGGAGGCCGAAGGCTGCTACGTGATCACGCTCGAGTGGGAGTTCGGGTACGCAGGCTCCGGTACGACGAGCGACTGCAACGGTGACCAGGTGTGCGATTGCTGCACCGGCACCTGGTTCCGTGGCCAGAACCCGTACGTTGAGCTGATCAAGCTGGACGAGTGCGAGTGCCCGTGACTGGTCGGGCTGGCCTGCCGAGGAGGAACGCGCATGATCGTGGCATCGGGGCGCGGTGCTGCGCCAACTCGGCTGGGCTCCACTGCTCGGCTTGCTGCCTACTGCCTATGCTGTTTCGGCTGGGGCGCGCCGGCGGCAGCACAAGTCGGCGGAGACCTGCTGCTGGTGCTACCTTGGGTGGATGAAGCTCCCACACCGCCGACCTGGGAGATGCTCTCGGCCTGGTGCGAGGAACTCGACCTACGGGCGTGGCGCGGCGACCGGGTGAGCGGAGCCAGAGTGCCCTTGCGGGTGGTCGGCGGCACGTCGATCGAGCGGCCACCCGTCCGGGCCATCGACGGTCTCTTCATCAGCCTGCTGACGCCGGGCGAACGCGCTGCACTCGTGCAAGGTCGAGTGCTTCTGCTCGATCGCATCAGTTCGCCAGCCAGGGAGATTCGTGGTCCAGGCTACCACCACTCGCCGACGGAGTATCCAGGGCTGCGCGAGCCACCGACCGAGGCGCAGCGGAGGGCCGAGTGGAACACGGCTTGGCGCGAGACGAACAACCGCGAACTGACGGACGACGAGTGGGCCGAGATCTGGGCGCGCGAGCGGCACGAGCGCTGGGTCGTGGAGCGGTTCGGTGCACTCCGATTCCGGCCGGGATTCCGCTGTGGCCTGGTCCTCTCTGCTGAGCTGGTGGACCGTGAAGGCCGTCCGTTGACCGGGCGAACGGTGGTCTACTCGACCATGCCCGCCCTGGACCAGAATGTCTACACGGCGTGGGATGAGATCAGTCTAGTGGCCACCGGCAGGGCGGTGCCCATGCCAACACCGGGTCACCCAGCCGTCGTCTGGATCGAGGAGCATCAGCCCACTCCGCCGACGATCGTGTTCGATACTTCCGGCGCGCATTCCCTTGCTGAGCTGACCGAGCGCCTTAGCGCCTGGGAACCGTGCGGCGTCGAGGGCGCGTTCGCGGATGACCAGTTATTCGTTTCGGCCGGCGAGTACCACATCTCCGACCTGAAGCACGCGATTCAGTTGGCGAGCGGCCTTGTCTTCGGCCCGGCCGGCAACGCCGGTGACGGACCGCTTGTGCTCCGGCCGTACCCAGACGCGATCCTGCGCGCCAACCAAACCCCGCTGGACCCTGAACTGTGGATGGAGATGTCACAGGCCGCGCAAGGCGACGACTGGATTCTGGCCCGGTTCGCCACGACGCGTGACGGGACCGCCGAGCGTCGTGTGGAATGGCGCGACCTGAACCCGGACGAGCAGGAGTGGATCCTGGCGCGCGCCGGCGTGGCCCGGCCGGTCGCCGGCGGGACCCAGGTCCACCCCGGCCGTATCGACGACGCTGCCGCGGCTCAGTGCGTGGTCGAACTGAGCCTGCGCGCGGTCTGGGAGCGGGGCTTCTACGCCGAGGTCGAGGATGAGTTGGGTCGCACCATCTACTGGCGTGCGTTCGCGGTGCAGGTCGGCTCGCGCCTGGAGCCAGGCTGATGGCTGAGACGAGGCGCCTTTGCCGCCGTCGACGCCGGTGCCGCCGGGCACACCGGACATGGCAGTTGGCGACCCTGGTCGGCGCCGTGGTGATCACTGCAGGATGGAGTCCTGCCGGTGAGGTCGGTTCCATCACCCTCACCCTCACCGGCCAAACCCACGGCTACCTCGAACCCTGCAACTG
>CAYONP010000115.1:0-16222 GCA_964405335.1 uncultured Fimbriimonadaceae bacterium | reverse complement strand
CCATCGTACGTGAACGTACAGGCATAGGCGCCGGTTCCCGCGCGCACCTCGCCGACGAGCTGCCGGCTCGGGTCGTAGGCATAGGCGAAGCCGCCGTCCAGCTCCTCGACGCCGACGCGGTTGCCCACCGGGTCATAGCTGGCGGTGTACATGGCCAGCTCGACCCCCTCCGGGTCATGGTAGACCCGGCTCGCCGCGCGGCCGGCGGGGTCGTAGGTCCGGCTCACCGTCACGCCGTTGGCCAGGCTCTGCCGCGCCTCGCGGCCGAGGGCGTCCCAGCTCCAGGTGGTCGCCTCGCCGAACGGGCGGATGGCGACGGCCAGCGCGCTTCCGGGTTGAGCATGAGCGTAGAAGGTCTGACACGATAGCAGCCACTGAAGAAACCGACAACAGCACTCCAATCACCATTATGGCATCGGAAACGTGTAGTAGATCAACATCAAAGCTCTGAGCTATAGTGAGTACAGCACATAGCTCAGTAGTATCCCACAGCGCGAAGTACAAGCTTTCAGCCAATGCGAAGCAGGCGATGCCGATTACGAGGCAGATGAGGGCCCAGGCCCCGACGCCCGTCCGTCGGGCTTGTGCGGCAGACCGGTCGTCTGGTGGAGTTTCCATGTTGGCGCCAGGTGCTGCTCTGCTCATTGCTCTTCCGCAGCCACCTTCGGCATGTCGTCCTGCTCGCACGGGCGTCCCCGGCAGTCGAGTTCGCCGTTGCGGAGCTTCTCAAGGCAGTGCCTCTCACACTCAGCCGGGTCGCTCTTCAATGCTCGCCCGAGCGCCAACCCAACGCCGTTGTTGTGCACATCCGCGTAGTAGTCCGCGTTGTGAGGCGTGCCTTTCTCGTGCCTCTCCATGCCCAGCTCCCAACAGCCTGCCCACGGCTCGCCGGTGATGCTGATGCAGGTACCGTAGCAGTGTCGGAACGCGTTTGCGCCATCACTTTTGTCTGGCGCCTCCGGCCACAGCTCTTTCACTCGCGCTTTCCACTTCTCTTCCTGCCGAGCGCCGTATCGTGCGCAGCTAAGAACGCGCCAAATGCAGTAGCCGCCTAGCGCTATCAGCGCTAGCAACAATAGCACTAGCTGCCACTGCTCACCCGAAGGGTCCACCCGCCGGACGGGACTATTGCCCGAAAAGATGCACGGCGAGCCGGGCAACTCGCCCGCCGGATCCCTCGACATCCACCTCCCCACCCCCGGTTGATAGTGTCGCGCCCGCACATACAGCCTCTCGGCGAGGTCGCGGAAATACCCCACCTGCCCCCCAAACCGCAACGGATTCACCGTCGAACCCGTGACGATCTGCTCCACCCCAAACGCCTCATACAGATACCGATCGGTAATCCCCCCACCGTTGAACAATGCCCGCGTGTTGGCGCTCAGGTCGAAGGCGTAGTAACTGGAGGTGGAGTTCCGGCGTTGGCTCGACAGACCGCCCCATACGCCGGGGTAGTCTGTGTATTGCGCGAGTCTGGCCAGCGTGTCGTCCAGCTCGGCCAGCAGGTTGACCCGGTCCCAGACGAAGTTCGTCGTCTCCCCGCCGGCGGTCTTCTGGCGGCGCAGGCCCGTCGCATCATAGGCGCTGGTCTCGACCGTCTCGCCGTCGTCGACCTCGACCAGGCGATTCTCGCCATCCCAAGTGAAGTCGATCTCCCCCGCCGCGCTCTGCTCTCCGACCGTATTGCCCACGGGATCGTAACTGAACGTCGTCACCGCCTCGCCCACCTGCGAGGTCAGCAGCTCGCTGGCGGGGTTGTAGGTGTAGGTCGTCAACGTACCGTCGGCTTGCATCTGGGTCAGCCGGTTCCCGGGCCCATCGTACGTGAACGTACAGGCATAGGCGCCGGTTCCCGCCCGCACCTCGCCGATGAGCTGGCGGCTGCCACCGACCGCAGAGGCGCGGCTATGCGCTGGTGCGTGGGTGGCGCTGCTCGCGGTGGCGCTCGAGCGCCAGGTCGATCAGTTGGCTCAGCAGCTCGCGATAGCCGAGGCCGGTGGCCTCCCAGAGCTTGGGGTACATGCTGATGGGCGTAAAGCCGGGCAGGGTGTTGATCTCGTTGAGGTAGATTCGCCAACCCTCGGGCTGGATAAGGAAGTCGACCCGGGCCAGGCCGGCGCCGTCGACGGCGATGAACGCCTGCACGGCCAGCCGCCGGACCTCGTCGGCCACCGCCGCGGGCAGCTCGGCGGGGATGATCAGTTTCGACTCGCCGTCAACGTACTTGGCGTTATAGTCGTAGAACTCGTTGCACGGGATGACTTCACCCGGCACCGAGGCGACGGGCGTATCGTTGCCCAGGACGCTGACTTCGATCTCCTTCGCCGCCTCGATCGAGGCCTCGACAATCACCTTGCGGTCGTACGAGGCGGCCAGCGACATCGCCGTATCGAGTTCATCGGGCGCGTGGACCTTGCTGATGCCGACGCTCGAACCGAGGTTGGCCGGCTTGACGAAGCAGGGGTAGCCGAGCGCCGCGACGCGGGCCGTCTCACGGTCGCGCTGCCGCTGCCAGTCGGCGCGCAGGACCTGGATGAACGCGCCCTGTGGGATTCCGACCGATGCCAACACGCGTTTGCACAGGACCTTATCCATGCACAGCGCGCTGGCGGCGACCCCGGCGCCGACATAGGGCACGCCGGCGAGTTCGAGCAGGCCTTGGACGGTGCCGTCCTCGCCGAGCGGGCCGTGCAGCACGGGAAAGACCACGTCGACGGCGCGCAGTTCGGCCGCCGGTTCGAGTTCGCACAGGCCGTCGGGCGAGGCGACCGGCGCGGTACCGCGGGTGGTTTCGAGCAGAGAATGGTGCGGCAGCGCGCCGGCCTCTTCGCCGGGCCCGAGGGCGGTGGTGGCGGCGGCTCGCAGCCGGCTCCAGGCGCTGCCGCCGGCGAGCCAGCGGCCGTCCTTGGCGATGCCGATGGGGACGACTTCGTAGCGCTCGGGGTCGAGCGCGCGCATGACGCTGTAGGCGCTGGCGAGCGAGACTTCGTGCTCGCCCGACTGCCCCCCGAAGATGACCCCGACGCGGACCCGCTGTGGCACCGGCAGCTCCAAAACGGCCGAGTATACCACCCAACCGGGCGCGCTCCCGGAGCGACGGTGGAGATGAAAAGAAATGAGCAAGTGGCGGTGGAGGCGCAGGGGGAACACCTCCGGGGTTGCCACTTGCTCGGGGTCTATCTTACGGAGGGATTCCCCTGCCGGTCAATAGGGATTCCCTGATTCTCGACCTGAAGGACGGGAAATCGATCCTTGTCGCGCGGTGACAGGGACCGTACCGAGGCGGTTCAGCCGACGACGGCGAGCTCGGCCGGCGGCTCGGCGGCCAGCTTGGCGGCGCGCTGGACCACGTCGCTGAGCCGATCGCGGCGGACGTAGCCGAGGATCCGGCCGGAGTTCCAGCGGCGGATGGTGCCGTCGTCGCCGATGAACAGCTCGAACGGCTGCCAGCGCGAGGCGCAGCCGCGGTCGGTGCGCGATTCGCCGAAGTAGGGCGCCGGGGTGATCCGGATCTTGTAGTTGAGCGTGCCCTTCAGCTCGGCCAGCCGCTCGATCGCCGTGGCGTGCTCATCGAGGGCGAAGTCGTCGCCGGGGTCACGCTCGGGCCGCTCGCCGAAGGTGACCTGCCAGACCCGCGCCCCGAGCCGACCGACGAGTTGGGCCATGTCGGGCAGGTGGGCTACCGTGGCGGTGGTCACGGCGGTTTCAATCTGGATGGGCAGGCCGATGCCCTGGGCCACCCGGATGCCGTCGACGGTCCACTGGTAGCTGCCGTCCTCGAGCCGATAGCCGTTGTGCACCTCGGCGGTGGGGCCGTCGAGGCAAAAGGTGAGGTGGGCCAGACCGGCGGTTTTGAGCAGGCCAACCATCCGCGGCGTGGTGCGGGGTGTGCCCGAGAGGGTCAGGCCACAGGTCAGCCCGAGCCGGGTGGCGTATTGCACCAGGGCCAGCAGGTCGCCGCGCATCAGCGGATCGCCGCCGGTCAGCTCGAGCTCGGGCTGGCCGAGACGGCGGATCTCTTCGATCAGGTCGAGCCCTTCTTCGGTGGTCAGCTGCGACTTCGACGGCAGGTTGAACACCTGGCTGCGGCACGGCCGGCAGGCCAGGTCGCAGGCGCGGGTGATTTGCCAGACAATGCGCTCGGGGCAGGCCCCCGCGTGGTGGGCCTTGATCGCCGCCATCTGCGCCAGTCGGGCTGCCTTGTAGGACATCGGGCTCATCGAGCCGGCCGTCGGCCGGGTCGGTTGTCGATTCTGTACCCCAGCGCGGGGATCTGTCAATGGCACGGGCGCGCACGGGTGTACTCCTGCACGTGTGGCGGGCAGGCGACTGCGGGCGCCGGCAGGGGCAGGCCCCCGTGGCCGCCCGTCGGCCGCCGACGCCGGCGATTGCCGGGCAGGCTCGGGGGCCTGTGCCCTACACACGTCGTCGTCAGGCTGAGCGTGGCCACGGAACCCGACTCGCACCGTACTAGCTGGCTCAGTCACCCTCCCTGCTCACCAGCAAGTGCGGCGCGCCGCGCGGGCTGAGGCGCAGGTCGGTCTCGCTCAGCCGGCCGCGGCCGCCGAACGGGTTGTACAGCGGATCGGCGATGAGCGTCATCATCCACGACTGCAACGGCGCCGTCAGCGCGTAGCACTCGACGATGGTCAACCGACCGGTGAGCAGCGTGGTGAAGAACTCGTAGGGCTTGGGAAAGGCGTGCAGGTAGGGCTCGTCGGTCGGGCCGAGGGTAGCGGCGAGGCCGTCCTCGAGCATCGCCTTGCACCACACGTCGGCGTCGCCGCGCAGGGTGCGCGCCTCGAAGCTGGCGATGTGGTAGCCCACCGCGCCGGGCACGAAGTCGAACGCGTCGAGGTAGTGCGAGACGCGGTACCAGCCGCAGTAGAGCATCGTCTCGGGGCAGGCGCCGGGGGCGAACAGCTCGCCGGTGTCGTCGAGCACCACCGCGAGGTCGGTCTTCTCGCGCAGCAGGGCGGCCAGTTCGCGAATCGACTCGTCGAAGGCGCTGTAGCCGAACCAGTGGTCGTCGCCGTTGGTGAAGGCCATGCCGCGGGCGTCTAGATAGACCTTGCCGCGCAGGCCGTCGCGCTCGGCGGTGACGGCGTCGGAGACCAGCCGCATGGCGATCTCGGGCGTCGGTCCATCGAGCCGGGCAACCATCGCCACCGGCGGGCTGCCCCGACGCAGCTCGCCCGGGACGGCGAAGTGGAGCGGGTTGAGCACCCAGCGGTAGAGTGGGTAGTCGGGCCAGCCGAGCAGCGCCAGCTCGCTGTCGAGCGAGGCCTGGGTCTCGACGCCGAGCAGGATGCGCCGCTGCTGGTCGAGCTCGCCGCGCTCGCGCTCAAGGCCGGCCAGCTCCTCGCGCAGCCGCGCCAGGTCGGCCTCCTGAGCCGGGTTGCGCGCGTCGGTGCCGGCCAGCTCTTGGACCTGCTGCCGCAGCCCCTCGAACGTGACCCGGCCGGCCTCGAGCCGCTCGGCCAGCGACTGCGCCTCGGCGCGCTGCGGTTCGCTCGGCTCGACCGCGGCCACGCGCAGCGGCATGCCGTAGATCAGCAGCAGGCAGCGGATGCGGTTCCGCTCAGGGGCATGAAGCCACTCCCGCAGGCGCGGCAGCAGTTCGTTTTCGAAGGTCAGCCGCGGCAGCGTCTCGCCCGTGCCGAGGTGGATGGTGAACAGGTTGTCGTCCGGCACGCCGCGCAATTGGCGGTAGTGCTCGGCCACGCGCATCGCCGCGGGTTCATCGAGGTTGACCAGCAGGGCCACCTCACTCGGCTCGAGGGCGAACACGGGCAGGGCCAGCAGCCCGCCCAGCAGCCAGACCCGCACGGCGGTCTCCGGCGCGAGTCTAGTCGGCAGGCCGGGGCGCGGCAAGAGCCTGCCGGCCGGCCGCAGGATGTCCGGCGCCGGCCGCGAACAACGCCGCGCGGAGCAGGGCCCGCCGCGCCGGTGTTGGACAGCCTGTGGAGCCGCGATGAAAGCCCAGTTGGTCGGTCACGTCGACGGTCGCGTGGTCGCCCGTTCGCCGGATCCGCCGACCATCTATCTGTCCAATCCCGACTGGGCCGTCACGCCCGACGGACCGATCCTGCTCTGGGACCGCTTCGGCGGCGAGCACCGGATCGAGCTGGCCCGGCTCGACGGCGACCGCTGGCGGCGCATCGCCTCGTTTGACGACGCGATGCACAGCCACCTGATCGAGCTGCCCGAACAGGGCCTGCGGCTAGTCCTCGGCGTGGTCCAGAACACCCGCCCGCGGTCGATCTGCCTCTGGCACGCCGACGGCGAGGAGTGGCGCGGGCCGATCGAGCTGTTCGGCGGCGCCGACTTCCACGCCGGCAGCACGCCCTGGACCGTCCACGACGGTCTGCTCCACGTGCCGTTCGAAATCCAGCAGACCAAGCAGTGGGGCAGCTACTGCTTCGGTTCGGTTCACGCCGACCTGAGCGCCGACCTGCGCCGGCCGGGCGCCTGGCGGCTGAGCCAGTCGCGGGTGCCCTGGACCGTCTTCCCCGGCTGCGAAGCCTGCGGCGCGCTGGAGGGCAACCTCTTTGTCGCCGACGGCCGGCTGTACAATCTGCTCCGCATCCCGGCCTACTCGCGGCTCGGCCGCGCCGTCTGGGAGGACGGTGCCTGGCGCTGGCTCGGGCTGGTCCAGGGCGTACACAACCAGAGCAAGCCGGAGCTGTTTCAGGACGCCGCGGGCGACTGGTACCTGCTGGCCAACGGCTGGCCCGAGCGGCTGACCGCCACCGCCGAGCACGGCTTCCGCAACACGCTCTGCCTCTGGCGCGCCGACGAGCCCGACCTGTCGCGGTTCAGCCTGGTGCGGGTGATTGCCAGCGACCTCGACCCGCGCCACGCCTACAGCTACGCCGCCGGCGCGGTCGGGCCCGACGGCACCGCCTGGTTCGCCGACCGCCACGGCGACGACGAGACCTGGAACTACCACGACACCGACTGCATCGCGGTGCGGAGCGTGCCCGACTTTGCCGCCTGGTGCGCCGAGCCGGCGCTGACCGCCTATGGCCACGACGAGGTCGAGCCCGACGGCACCTGGATCAAGAGCAACTGCCAGGACGGCCTGCTGCTCAGCCACCTCGACGGCGCGCTCTATCCGCTCACGCTCCGTGCCACGGTTCGGATCGACGCGCTGCCCGAGGAGATCGGCGCGCTCGACCTGCTCGGCTTTGCCACCTGCGACCTGGTGCTGATCGCCGGCCTGCAACTGGTCGACGAGCGCTCAGGACCGCGGATCGCCCTCTCGGCCGGCGGGCGGCGGCACCGGCTCGAACTGCCGGTCGAGCGCGGTACCGTGCTCGACCTGAGCCTGGTGCTCTGCTCGCCCACCGAGGTCGAGGTGCGCCACGACGGCGAGTCGCTGCTCCGCTGCCGCACCCACTGCGTCAGCGATCCTTCGCTGGCCGGCGTCATCCCCCGGGCCGACCGGCCCGCGGCCGCCCTCGGCCGAGTGGCCGTCGTCGAGCCGCCGCGCCTGAGCTGCGGCGAGGCCGTCTGTGACGCGCCGCCGCTGCGCGAGCCCTGGATTCTGGCCGACGCGCGGGGGGTGAGCCGCAACCTGCCGGGCGATCAGCCGCCGCCGGTGGAGAACCTGGCGCCCGACGGGCCGCTGGTCTGCGGCGGCCATGCGCGGTTTTTCGACCCCTGGGCCGGAGGGCTGCTGCCGGGGGCGAAGAGCGCCGCGCTCTGGTCGCCGCTCGAGGCGGTGCCCGACTCGTTCACCCTCGCCGGCTTCGCTCGGGTAACCGGCGGCGACGAGGCCTGGACCGTGGTTCTGTCGGCGCTCGGCGAGCGCAGCGCCGCCTGCGACCTGCGCCGTGATATGCCCTATGCGGCGCTGCTGCTGATCCGTGAGCCGGGCGCCGAGCCGCGCCTGGCCGTGGCCTGGAGCGACGGCACGCAGCGCGAGCTGGTCGTCGCTTCGAGCCCGGTGAGCGAGTGGTTCGGCTACGCGCTCACCGGCACCGCCGGCGAGGAGGGCCTGGCGGTGCGGGTGTTCGGCGGCGAGCCGGGCGGCGCCGCGGGCGAGCTGTTCACCACCACGCTGCCGGCGGCCTGCGTGGCCGAGGCGCGGCACTGGCTGGCGTTGATCGGCCAGCGCGGAGGCGAGCTCTGGTCGGTCGGTGGCCAGGTCGCCTGCCGAGCGGCGCTCGGCGAGGAGGAGATCGGAGCGCTGTTCGCCGCCGGCTACGCGCTCAAACTCGACTCGCAGCCGGCGCGCCGGCCGAGCTGCGCGGTCGAGCCCGAGCCGGCACCGGAGTCGGAACCCACACCTGAGCCGGAGCCGCCTGAGCCGGCCGCGCCGCCGGTCGATGACGAGGCGTTGGAGGCCGAGCTGGCGGCGCTGAAGTCGCTGGCCGAGGCAAAGCCGGCGGCGCCGGTGAGCGAGGAGACGCTGGCCGACTGGGAGCAGGAGCTGGCCGCGCCACCGCCGACGGCCGACGCGCCCGAGCCCGAGCCCGAGCCGCCGGCCGAGCTGTAGATGCCGCTCGAGCGACAGCATCTGGAGAACCTCGATCGCCCGGCCGCGCCGGCCGGCCCGCTCGGCCCCGAGGCGGCGCTGCGCGTCGCGGTCTGCGCCGACCTGCTGGCGCCGCGCCCGTGGCTGGCGCTGGGCCGGTTGCTGCTCGAGCAGGCCGTCGCCGCCGACGACGAGTCGCCGCTCGGCGAAGCGCAGGCGTGCCTCGACCTCGGCCGGCTGTTGGCTCTGCCGTGGGACCAGCCGCCCGAGCTCGAGGCCGAGCGGCTGTGCTGGATCCGCCGTGGCCGGCCCGCGCGGGCCGACTGGCCGAGCGACGACGACCCCAGCGCCGCGCGGCGGGCGGCCATCGCCTTCTGCACGGGCGAGCCGCCGGCTACCAGCTTCGCCGCCGGCTTCTACCACGGCCCGCCCATCGCGTTCACCGTTGCCGAGCGGACCTGGATCGAGCTGGCCGTCACCGCCCGACTGGGCGACGCCGAGGAGCGCGCCCGGCGGCTCGAATGGCTGCGCGCGCTGCCTGCGGTCGACCTGGCACCCGGCTGGCTGGCGCGCTCGCATGGCGATCACTACCGCGCGCGCATCCGCGGTGGGCTGGCCGAGCTGCGGCAATCGCTGCGCCGGACGGGCGGGCTGCGCGGCCTCGTCGCCGGCGGCTGGCTGCCCGCCTTCCGCCACCTCGAACTGCCCGTCGCCGTGGCCGAGATGGTCTTGGCTCAACCGGCCGCGCGCTCACCGGTTGTCGAGGCGGCGCTGCTCGGCCGGCTGACCGAGGTCGCCTCGCGACTCGACGAGACGTCGGGTGCTGGCCTGCGTCAGGCGCTCGGGCCGAGGCTGGCCGGGCTGCCCTACTCGGTGGTGACCATGCTCCGCTCGCGCTCGCTGCCGTGGCGCGAAGGCAGCGCCGGCGGCGACCGGCTGCTGAACCACCAGCTCGCCCGCACCGCGCCGCGCCGAAAGGCCGCGCTGCTGCACGGCGCCGCGCTGGCGTTCGATCCGGCCCGCGACCTGGAGGGTGCGGGCTGCATCCTCCGAGCGCTCGCCGCCGAGCCGACCATCTCGCCACCGCTGCGGGTGCGGCTGACCTGCCGCATCCTGGCCGGCTCGGTCAACACGCACCCGTCGGCGCGGCGCGGCATCATCACCTGGTCGCAGAGCGGCTGGAGCAACGCCGACGACCACGACACGGTGATGCTCGCCGTGCTCGACCTGCTGCTCCGCTCTGCCGCGGCCGGCGACCCGAACGCCTATGAGCTGGCCCGCCACTATGGCGCGCAGATTGACCGCGCCCCGGCGCGCGCGGGCGCCGCCCTGCGCCTGGCCGCCTCGGCGCCGGTGCCGGCCGAGACCGAACGACTGGCGACCGACTGCCTGCGCCGGCTGCGCGCCGAGTCCGCGCCGGTCGAGCTGATCTGGCCGCTGCGCATCGAGGCCGCACGGCTGCTGGTCCGGCTCGGCCACGCCGAGGGCAGTGCCACGCTGCTCGATGCGGCCTCGCGACTGACCGGCTGGCTCGGCCGGCGCGCCGACTGGCCGCGAGCGCTGCTCGCCCGCGCGCTGGCCGAGGCGCTGCCGGCGCATCCCGAGGCGCGGCTGCCGCTCGAGCGCGTCGCCGACGCCGTCGGCGGCGGGCTGCCGCGCTGGCTGGCCGCGGTCTATGCCGGGCGCGAGCCGGGCCGACTGCCGCGTCGGCTGCCGGCTACCGTCGACCTCGAGCTGGCCCTGGCCGGCGGCGCGCGGCGGCTCGATCCGGCAGGCGGCCTGTGGCGGCGCCTGGTCGAGTTGGCCGAGCCCTGCCCCGCGGCGGTGGCCGACCGGCGCCTGACCCGTCCCGAACGGCTGGCCGCGCTGGCGCGCAAAGACCTGTCCGCCGCTGAGGTGCTGCTGCTCGGCCGCCTGGCCGAGGAGCCGCGGCAGCCCGAACCACGCGCGATGGCCGCGCTGCTGGCCGGCGAGGCGCTCGAGGAGCTGGCCGCCCGCCGGGCCGATGCGGCCACGGCCGAGGCGCGCCGGCGGCTGGCCGCGGCCTACGCCGACCGGCTGGCGGCGGTGCGCTGAAAGGACGGCGCGGTGCGGCATCCTTCGTTCCCGGCGGTGGCCAACGTCGACTTCGAGCTCGGCGGGCAGCTCGTCGCCGTCGGCGTCGAGAGCCTCGAGCGGCTCTGCGACCTCGGCGCGCGCGAGGCCTGGCTGCGGCTGCGGGGGCAGTTCGCCGGCCGCGACGACGCGCGGACGCTGCTCCGCCTGCAGGGCGCTATCGACGACGTGGCGGTCGAGCGGCTACCGGCCGAGACGGCCTACGAGCTGCGCCGCTGGCTCGAGCGCCATTTGGCCGACGGCTGATCCGCGGCTATCATGCGGCGCCGGAGGATGCCATGCCCGACGGGCCCCGCGCGGTGCGGCGCGACGAGCTGGACGAGCTGAGCGAGCTGGTCGACGCAATCTTCATGGGCCGCGACGAAGGCACCATGTTCGAGCAGTTCAACCGATTGTTCCACCCCGAACGGCTCGAGCAGATGCGCGTGGTCCGCGCCGACGGGCGGCTCGCCGCGCATGTCGGCATGGTCCTCGAACGGGCCTGCCTGCTCGGCTGCGAGCTCGGCATCGCCACCATCGGCGCGGTCTGCTGCCGCGCCGAGCTGCGCGGGCGCGGCTACGCCACGGCGCTGATGCGCGACGCAATGGACCTGGCCCGCCGCGCCGGCGCGTCGGTCATGCTCATCTCCGGCGGGCGCGGGCTCTACCGCCGGCTCGGCGCGCAAAACGGAGGCTGCTACCGGCAGTACGAGGTACCCCTCGAATCGCTGGCCGACGATCCGGGGCTGGAGCTCGCCATCGTCACGCCCGGTCACGCCGAGGCGGCGCTGCGGCTGTTCGAGGTCGAGCCGATCCGCTGGCGGCGCAGCGCGGCCGAGTATGACCTGATGCTGCAGACCGGCGTGGTCGCCTGCCGGTTCGGCAGCACGCACCTGGTCCGCCGCGGCGGCGAGCCGGTGGCCACCGTGACGGTCAGCATCCGCCGGCAGCCTGACGAAGGCTGGGCGCGGCTGCTTGTCGCCGAGACCGCCGGCAGCCGCGCGGCCATCCTCGGCGTGCTGCCGCGGCTGGTCGCGCAGTACGAGGCGACGGAGGTCCGCTGGCCGGCCTACGAGACCGACCTGGCCGTCTGTGAGCTGGCCCTGCGCCACGGCTGGCCACAGCGGTCGATCGGCCATGAGGGCACGATTCGCATCCTCGATCTGCCTCGGCTGCTCGACGACTTCGGCCCGTTGCTGCGCGATCGGCTCGGCGCAGCGGGTGAGCTATCCATGGACCTGCGCGCGGCCGGCGACGGCTACGACCGCCTTGCGGTCACCGGCTTCGGTGAGCGGCTGGAGATGGAGGGCGACACGGCGATCATCGCGTTGCTCTTCGGCACTACCGGCGAGCAACCGCTGGCCGGCCGCGGCGGGCGGCTGATCGACGCGCTACGCCGCGCGCTGCCTCTGCCGCTGCCGATGTACGGCCTCAACTACGCCTGACGACCCGCGAACCAGACCCGGCGATGGCGGAACCGACTCGACACGCCGTCGTCGTACGGGGTAGGATCGGGTGGGGACGACGATGCACCGATTCGGCATCCTGATGCTGCTGGTCGCCGCCGGCGCCGGGCGGGGGCAGGTGTTCAGCGATGTGCCGTTCGACCACTGGGCCGCCGGCGCGGTCCAGGCGCTGGTCGAGCGGGGCGTGCTGGAGGGCTACCCCGATGGCAGCTTCCGCGGCCGCCAGCCGCTCACCCGCTACGAGTTCGCCACGGCGCTGGAGCGGGCGCTGACTGGGACGGTCAGCGGCGATGCCATCCGCCGGGCGATTGAGGAAGTGCTGGGTGATCCGGTGGTGCAGGCCCGCTTCCGCGGCGAGGACGGACCGCCCGGGCCGGCGGGACCAGACGGTCCGCGCGGACCGCAAGGTGCTGCCGGCCCACCCGGACCGGCCGGTCCGCCCGGCCCACCCGGCCCGCAAGGCCCGCCGGGGCCGCCCGGTCCGGCGCCCGATCTGACGCCGCTGACCGAGGCGCTGGCCCGCATCGAGGCGAGCCTGCGCGGCTCGCGCGAGGCGATGGCCCGCCTTGACGCCGACATGACCGCGATCGAGGAGCGGCTGATCGCGATCGACGAGCGGTTGGGCATTGCGGTCGAGTAACGCCCGGCCCCAGGGCGCTGGGGTCCAGGTCGATCTCGCCCTGACGTCGCGCAAGTGGATGGGAGTAGGATCATGCGTGTACTGCTACTAGGTACGCTCCTGGCGCTGCGGGCGCAGGCGGGGGTGTTCGCCGACATGCCGATGTGTCACTGGGCCTATCCAGCCGTCGAGATGCTCTCACAAGCCGGGATTCTGCGCGGTACCGATGGCAATGGCAGACAACTGCTTCACGGTCGCCAACCGCTCACCCGTGGAATGCTCGGCGCGCTGCTCGATCGGGCGACTGTCTGGGCTGCCGATCGCGCCACCGAGCATGGCCACGCGGCACCCGCCGTCGACGCAGTGCGGCACGATGTGATTCTGGTTGAGCTGATCTGGGACCGCCCGTTCCGCGACGTGCCGGCCGACCACTGGGCCGCCGACGCCGTCAGTTGGGTCTCGCGCCGTGGGATTCTCGAGGGCTACCCAGGGCCCTCGCGTGCCGCCGAGCCGATGACCAGGGCACAGATCAACGCCGCGGTGTTCCGCTGGGTCACCGTGCTCGTCGCCGAACCGCCGATCACGGTCGTGGCGCCGGAACAGGCGGCCTGGCTGGTCCGGCCGGCCGAGGCACTCGAGCCGAGCGCGCAGGCCGGGATCATCGAGGGCTACCCCGACGGCACCTGGCACGAACGCGATTCGATGTGCCGATACAGCTTCGCGGTCCTGCTCGAGCGCGCCCTCCGCCACGCGGATGGGCAGTGGGCGCAGCGCGCGGCGGCTCCGCAGCCCTGACCCGTAAACACGCCGTGCCTCCGCGCCGGTAACCTGCGCGGAGGCACGTGACATGCCGCTCGTCTTCGTGCTTGCGCTCCTCGCCGCGCCCGCACATCAACTCACGCCGACCGCCAGCACAGCGCAGGTCAATCCGCTCGGAGGCGGGTGGAGCGCCGTCGACGGCCTGATCGCCCGCGGCGACGTGGTCAGCGTCCTCCGCTTCGCGCCCGACGGCACGCTCTGGGTCGGCACGCGGGGCGGCCGACTGCTGCACGAGAGCGACGACGGCTGGCGCTGCGAGGTGGCGCTGGCCGGGCTCCAGATCACCGACCTCGCCTTCGACGACGGTGTCTGGCTGGCCACCAGCGACGGCATCGTCCGGCTCGAGGCGGTCGATGGCGGCTGGTCGCTGCGCCACGACCGGACCTTCTACCTCGGCCCGCCCGCCTTCGTCAGCGGCGCTTACATGCCGGGCGACGACGCCGAGCGGATGTGGGGCTACGTCGACGCGATTGCCATGCCGCGCGTCGTCGGCGCCTATGCGCCCTATGTCTGCTCACGCCAGTATGGCCTGTTCAGCTCGGCCAACCGGTACGGCGTGTGGCACCACTATCTGCCGCACTACTGGGGCGCCAACTCACCCTGGCTCGACCTGCGCGAACTGCTGCCGCGCCGTCGCGCAACCTGCCTGACCGAAGACGGCCTGGGCAACCTATGGGTCGGCAGCGAGGGCGACGGGCTGTTCTGCTTCCGCGCCGCCGGGCGCCGACTGCACGAGCGCGGCGCGGCCGACAACGCGCCCGACGCCGCGGTCTTCGCGCGCTTCGGCATCGCGGAGGTCGGTGGCGACTTCCGGTTCGTGCGCCGGCTGGCTGCCGCGGCCGATGGCGCCGAGGTGCTGGCCCTGTTCGAGCAGGATGACGGCGCGCGGTTCCTGCGCCTCGGGACGGATGAACGGTGGGAAGAGCTGCCGCTCGACGACGCGCCGGGCTACCTCGAAGACGCCGCGATCGACGCGGAGGGCAACATCCTGGTCGCCGGCCAGCGCGGGCTGTGGCAGCTCGACCTGGGCGGTACGATGAGCCGGCTGGTGCCGGTGGCCGAGCAGGTGATCCGCGTGGTCGCCGGCGAGCGCGCGGCCTGCTCCACGCGCGAGGCCGTCTACTTGCGCGAGTAGTGCGGGCGAGGACGCCCGCGCCCCGCCGGTGCGACACCGGAGCGCGGCCGTCCCCGGCCGCACGCTGACGACCATGCCAAGCGGGCGAGGACGCCCGCGCCCCGTTTGGAGTTGGGCGGGCGAGGACACCCGCGCCCCGTTTCGCTTTGGGCGGGCGAGGACGCCCGCGCCCCGGGGCTACGCCGCGCGCGCGGCGACGAGTTGCACGATCTTCTGCACCGCCGGCCCGAACTCGGTGAACGGCTGATACCGCCCATCATCCGCCAGCAGGCGCCGACCCTCCTCTTCGTTGGTGCCGGTCAGGCGGATGACCATCGGCAGCTCAATTGCCAGGCTGCCGGCGGCTTCGAGGATGCCGCGGGCCACTTCGTCGCAGCGCGTGATGCCGCCGAAGATGTTGATCAGCACGCCCTCGACGTCGGGGTTGAGCAGCACCAGGTCGAGTGCCGAGCGGACCTGCTCGCTGCGCGCCCCGCCGCCGATGTCGAGGAAGTTGGCCGGCCCGACCGACTGCCCCCGCCCGACGCGGGTGACCTCGTCGAGCGTGCCCATGACCAGCCCGGCGCCGTTGCCGATCACGCCGACCATCGGCCGCGCGCCGCCGATGTTCTCGGGCCCGAGGCGGACGAACTGCAGCCCGCGCCGGCGCGCCTCGGCCTCGAGCGGGTCGGTCTCGGCGTCCTCTTTGAGCGCCGCCAGGTCGGGCTGCCGGAACAGCGCGTTGTCGTCGACGTTGATCTTCGCGTCGGCGGCGATCACCTGCCCATCGCGGGTGAGCACCAGCGGGTTGATCTCGGCCAGCGAGGCGTCGATCTCGCGGTAGCAGCGCTCGAGCGCGGTGATGAACCGCGTCGCCGGCCGGACCGCCGCGGGGGCCACATCGGCCGCGTGCAGCACCTTGGCAATCTGGTGCGGCAGCAGGCCGAACGCCGGGTCGATCGGCTCGCGGATCACCTTCTCGGGCGTTTCGGCGGCGACCTCCTCGATGTCGATCCCGCCGGCCGACGAGACAATCAGCACGTTGCACCGCCGCGCGCGGTCGAGGGTGATGCCGAGGTAGTACTCGGCGGCGATGTCGACGGCCTGTTCGACCAGCAGGTGGGCCACGTCGAGGCCCTTGATCTGCATGCTGAGGATGTTCTGCGCCGTGTTGGCCGCCTCGGCCTCGCTGCGGACCAGCTTGATGCCGCCCGCCTTGCCCCGCCCGCCGACATGCACCTGGGCCTTGAGCACACAGGGATAGCCGAGTTCGCCGGCCGCGCGGACGGCCTGCTCGACGGTGTCGGCCACCCGCCCCGCGGGGATGGGGATGCCGTACCGCGCAAACACCTCCTTGGCCTGGTACTCGTGGATCTTCATCGACACTCCCGCCGAGCGCGGCATGGTAGCACACGGGCTGAGGGCGCTCAAGCCGGCGATCGCGGCGCGAGCGGGCGGGGACGCCCGCGCGCGCTCCGGCCCCCACCCCCAACCCCTCCCCCGCGCGGCGCGTGGTAGGGCGCTTCCGCCGAAAGCGCCGCCGGACTCAACGCCTGAACGTGGCGCGCAGCAAATCAACCCCCACCCCAACACCTCCCACGCGCGGCGCGGGAGAGGGGAGTCCTAAC
>CAYONP010000114.1:0-16347 GCA_964405335.1 uncultured Fimbriimonadaceae bacterium | reverse complement strand
GTCTATCTCCGGGAGACCCCGATGCTCCTCCGCCGTTCGCGCAATCGGCTCTGGCCGCTCGTCGCCGCCGGGGTGATCATGCTGCCCACCCTCGGCTGGTGGTGGCTCAACCTCGACCCAGTGATCGACCAGCCCGCCCTCGAACCGCTCCCCTCGCCCAACGCGTTCGACTTCTACGTCGCCGCCGGCGAAATGCTGGTCGACAGCGAGGGCATCGGGTACGCGCTGACGGGCGGTGCACCGGAGCGCGGGGCAGAGCGGACGGCCGAGCAGTTGCAGGACGCCCTGCGCGCCAACGCGCCCGCGCTGGCCACCTTCCGCGCCGGCCTGCGGCATGACTATGCCCATCCGCCGGTCACCTCGTTCGACACTGTCCTCCCCCACTTTTCCAGGTCCCGCTCGCTGGCCCGGGTGATTGCGCTCGAGAGCCGCACGCTGCGCGAGAACGGCGACCCGGCCGCAGCGCTCGACAGCGCCATCGACGGACTCGAGTTCGGGACCCAGGTCGGCTCGGACGGGCCGCTGATCGGCCTGCTGGTCGGCATCGCCTGCGAGGCGCTCGCCCGGCCGCAGGCGTGGGCGGCGGCAGAGCTGGTCGACGGCCCGACGGCCGCGGCGGCCGCGCGGCGGCTGGAGGCGATCGAGATGCGGCGCGCGCCGTTCGCCGACGTGGTTGAAGTCGAGTGGCGGTGGCTACGGCACGGCGTGATGGAGTTCTTCGAGCAGCCCGACTGGCGCTGGAACTTCCACGACTTCATCGGTGACGGCGAGGCGAAACGGCCGTCCTTCGCCTTCCTGCTGGTCAACGAGCGGCGGAGTATGCGGCTGATCGACGAATACTACAGCCGCGAACTCGTCGCCTCGCGGCTGCCCTACCCCCGCGCGATCGACCCCGCCAACGCTCCGTCGCTCGATGCGTACACACGTCGCGACCCGGTGACGGCCGCGCTGCTGCCGGCGTTCAACAAGTCGCGTGAGAAGATCGAACTGTCGGCCGCCCGCGCCCGGCTGCTCTACACCTCGCTCGCGCTCCGCGCCTACGAGGCCGAGCACGGCCGGCCGGCGGCGTCGCTCGAGGAGCTGGTCCCCGAGTACCTCTCCGCGGTACCGCTCGATCCGTTCACTGAAAGCCAGCCGCTGCAATACCTGGGCGGCAAGCTCTACAGCGTCGGTCTGGACCTGGTCGACGACGGTGGCCGGCCGGTCGCGCAGGAGCCGGGTTCGGCTCAGTTCAGCGAGACCGAAGCGCGCGGTGACCTGGTGGCCGGTGTGACTCGGGGGTGAACCTGGTGACGCTGCCCGGATGTCGTTGGCGTCCCCGGCTTCAGAACCGCACCAGCTCCCGCAGCTCGGCCAGCCGTTCGTCGATGGCCGACCGCGTCAGCGTGCGCTGGCGGTCGAGGCTGAAGTCCTCGACGTTGTAGCTGGCCACCACGCTGCCATAGGCCATGGCCAGGCGCAGCGCGTCGGCGTCGGTCCGGTCGGCGCCGGCAAGCCAGCCGATCATCCCGCCGGCGAAGCAGTCGCCGCAGCCGGTGGGGTCGACCACGCGGGGCACCAGATAGGCCGGCAGCGCGAACGGTCCGCCGTCGCAGAACAGCACCGCGCCGTGCTCGCCTTTCTTGATCACCACCGCCGCCGGGCCCATCGCTCGCGCCGCGGCGGCGGCCGTCGGCAGGTGGCGGGCGCCGGTCAACTGCTCGGCCTCGCTGTCGTTGATCAGCAGCAGGTCGACCCGGGCGATGACCGCCTCGAGCGCCGGCCGGGCGAGGTCGATCCAGAGGTTCATCGTGTCGAGGGCGACGAACCGCGGCGAGCGCATCTGCTCGAGCACGCCGAGCTGCAGCGTCGGCTGGATATTTGCCAGGAAGACGTACGGCGTGTCACGATAGGCATCGGGCAGGACCGGATCGAACTGCTCGAAGACGTTGAGCTCGGTGGCCAGCGTCTCGCGGTCGTTCAGGTTGGCGGCGTAGCGGCCGGCCCAGTGGAAGGTCTTGCCGGCCACCCGCTCGATGCCGGCGGTGTCGATGCCGCGCGAGGCGAGGTAATCGAGATGCTCGGGCGCGAAATCGTCGCCGACGACGCCGACGACTTGCACGCCGGTGAACCAGCTCGCGGCGACACCGGCGAAGGTGGCCGCGCCGCCGAGGGCGTGGTCCACTTTCCCGTCGGGCGTCTCGACGCTATCATAGGCCACCGAACCGACCATCAGTACATCCGGCATGGTACCGCCTCTCCGGCGCGCGATCGTAGCGGCAGACCCGCCGTCTGGCAAGGAGGCCCGCGTGGGCGAGATCGCCTGGCTCAATGGGGAGTACCTGCCGCTCGACCAGGCGCGGGTGCCGGTGACCGACCGCGGCTTCCTGTTCGGCGACGGTGTCTACGAGGTCGTGCGCGGCTACGACGGCCGGCTGTTCGCTCTCGCCGCCCACTGGGCCCGGCTGGCGCGCAGCCTGGATGAGATTGGCATCGCCGGCGTCGACCTGGCCGAACTGGAACGGATTGCCGTCGAAGCCGTGCGGCGCGGCGGCCAGGCCGAGCCGCTGCTCTACCTCCAGATCACCCGCGGCTGCGCCCCGCGCCGGCACACCTGGAGCGTCGACCTCTCCCCGACGGTGCTGCTGACGGTCACCGCCGCGCAGCCGGTGCCGCCCGAACGGCTCGTGGCGGGCGTCGCCTGCATCACCCACCCCGACTGGCGCTGGGCGCGCTGCGACATCAAATCGCTCAACCTGCTGCCCAACGTGATGGCCAAGCAGCGGGCGGCCGAGGCCGGCGCCTTCGAAGCCATCCTCTACGAAGCCGACGGCACGGTCACCGAAGGTTGCAGCACCACGCTGTTCACCGTCACGGCCGGCGCATTGGCGACGCACCCCGAAGGGCCGCGCATCCTGCCCGGCATCACCCGAACGAAGGTGATTGAGCTGGCCGAGCGGCTCGGCATCCCGGTGCGCCTGGTGCCCAGCCACGTGCTCAGCCTGCACCGCGCCGACGAGGTCTTCCTTGCCGGCACGACGACTGAAATCCAGCCGGTGGCGCAGATCGACGGCGAAGCCGTGCATGACGGCCGGCCGGGGCCGGTAACGCGGCGGCTGGTGGAGGCGTTTGAGCAACTGATCGCGGAAGGCGGCGATGCCTGACGACCGGCCGGCCTTGCTCTACGACGAGACCTGCGGCCTGTGCGACGCTGGCGCGCGGCGGCTGGCCCGCGCCTCGGGTGGCCGGGCGAGACTCGTTGCCACACACAGCGACGAGGCGCTGCGCCTGCTGCCCGAGCTGTCGAGCGACGAGTTTGAGCGACAGATGTACCTGGTTGCCGGCGACCGGGTCTACGGCGGAGCCGAGGCGATGGCACGGACGCTGGCGCTGAACCCGTGGCTGCTCGTGGCATGGAGCTACTACGTGCCGGGGATCCGCTGGCTGTGTGACGCGGGGTATCGCCGGCTGGCGGCGCGGCGGCACCGGTTGAGCGAGGCGTGTCGGCTCAGATGAGGCCCCATTCGCGGGCGACGTCGATCGAACAGGGGCGGGTCCACAGCCACTCGACGCGGATCCAGAGGCCGGGCACGGCGGTCGAGTGGAGGCGGCCGTCGGCGTCGGGCTGCATGGCGGTGTAGATTCCGCGCTCGTCGAGTCGGTAGAACTCGGCGACCTCGCGTTTGGGATCGATCAGCCAGTACTCGGGCACACCCGCCGACTCGTACTCGAAGAACTTCTCGCCGCGGTCGCGGCCGGCGCTGCCGGGCGAGATGACCTCGACCACCAGGTCGGCGGGGCCGTCGAGGTAGTTGGCCTTGACGCGCTCGACGTTCTCGGCCAGCACGACCAGCAGGTCGGGCGCGCGGCTCGAATCCAGCAGCTTCGTCTGGAATGGCCTGATCAGCACGCAGCCGAGTTGCCGGTCGTCGACGTACAGACCAAGGATGGCGATCAAGTGGCATGTCAGTTGGCAGTGATCGCGGTTCACGCCATCCAATTCAACCACCTTGCCGCCCACCCATTCGCTGTGCTCGGGCACGTTTGGGTCGGTCAGGAACTGCTCGAACGTCATGCAGTCCGGAGTCGTCACGATCGTCTCCGCAGGCTATTGTAGCGCGGCGCGGAGGGCCGCCGACCGGGATGTCGAACCCGCCGCGGGACCCACATGCCGGAACTCACCTACTTCGACGTCAACGCCCGCTACGGCGCGCGGCCCTACAAGCAGCCGCAGGAGCGTTGGTCGCTGGCTCACCTGCTCGACGACCTGGACCTCGCCGGCATCGCCGCGGCGCTCGTGCGGCACAGCCAGTCGATCCACTACGACGCCATGCACGGCAACCTGCGGCTGCTGCGCGAGATTGCCCCGCATCGCGACCGGCTCCATCCCTGCTGGACGGTCCTCCCGCCGCTCGCCGGCGACTTCCCCGGCCTCGGCGACCTGGCCGCGCGCATGGCCGACGAGGGAGTGCGCGCCGCGGCGATCTACCCGCACACCTTCGGCATCCCCATCGACGAGTCGATCCTCGCGCCGCTGGCCGAGTCCTTGGCGCGCCACGACGTGCTGCTGCTCGTCCCCTACCCCGAACTTCTCGACTTCGACCGCGCGCACCGCTTCGTGACCATCTTCGGCGAGGTGCAGGTGGTCTTGCTCGAGGCAAGCTGGAGCCAGTGGCGCGAGGTGCAGGCGCTGATGACCCGGCACCGCCGGCTGCACCTCGAGTTCTCCAGCTTCCAGGCGCACCTCGCGGTCGAGTGGTTTGGCCAGCGATTCGGTTTCGAGCGGCTGCTCTTCGGCAGCGGCCAGACGGCCAAGTCGCCCGGCGCGGCGCGGGCGTTCCTCGACTATCACACCGGCGACACCGAGCAGGCGCGGATGGTCGCCGGCGGCAACCTCAACTGGCTGCTCGGCGGCATCGGGCCGACCGCGCCGCCGCCGCCTAGCGAGTACGACGACGCGCTGACCGCCGCGGCGCGGGCCAGCCGGCCGATTGACGGGCTGGTGCTCGACGCCCACTGTCACGTGCTGCACGACGGTGCCAACGCCGCCGGCGAGGCCTATGTCATGCCGCGCGGCGACGCCGCCGGGATCACGGCGCTGCAGCGCCGGCTGGGCATCGCCGGCGCGGCGGTGATGAGCTGGAACGGCACCGTCGGCATGGACGCGACCGCCGGCAACGAGGTCACCGCCGCGGCTGTGGCGCAGGCGCCCGAGCGGCTGATCGGCGCACTGACGCTGGATCCGACGCACCAGTCGGCCGAGGAGATGGCCGCGCAGATCGAGACCTACCACACGCGGCTCGGCTTCCGCGGGCTCAAGCCCTATCAGCGCACGCCGCTGCCCTACAACCACGAGGCGTTCGAGCCGTGGTGGCGGTTCGGCGAGGAGCACCGGCTCTATGGCCTGTTCCACGTCGCCGTCGGCGGCGTCGAGGTGGTGCTCGACATCGCCCGCCGGCACCCCGGCCTGCACTGCTTGATCGCGCATGTCGGCATGAGCTACGCCTTTGCCGAGCAGGTCGTCGCGGCGATGCGCCAGGCGCCGAATCTCTACGCTGAGCTGACCTACACCGCGGTGACCAACGGGATTGTCGAGTGGCTGGTCGAGCAGGTCGGCGCCGAGCGGGTGCTGTTCGGCACCGACGCGCCGATGCGCGACCCTCGGCCGCAGCTCGGGTGGGTGCTCTTCACCCGTCTGACCGAGACGCAGAAGCGGCTCATCCTGGGCGAGAACTTCGCCCGCATTCTGGCCGACGGCCGACTGCCCGGCCACGAACTGCCGGCGGCGTTCCGGCTGCCCTGAACTCGCCCTACTGCGCGGCCTCGAGCCACTCCTGCCACCGCTCGTCGACCACGGCGATCAGCGGCTTGGGCGACCAGTCGTCGTGGTAGAGCGAAAAGGCGTCGGCGCTGCTGGGCGAGACGCTGACGAACTCCCAGCCGAACCGCGTGCCCTGGGCCAGCGTGTTGCGCAGCATCGCCTCGGCTTCGTCGGGCCGGTAGTCCGAGCCGTTGAAGGTCATGTGCTCGCTGATCGCCCAGTCGCGGCCGGTCTCGGCCATGATCGCGCGCACGTGGTCGTAGGCGCATTGGTTCGGCGCGCGGCGGCCGAGGTGCCAGTGCCAGTTGACCTGGATGATGTCGGCCGCGCCGAGCTGCCGCAGGAAGGTGGCCGAGTCGCCGTTGCGCCGCCGCATCTCGCCGCCGCAGGTTTCGAGGTAGTCGACCGCGATCCAGGCGTCGTCGCCGGCGACCGAGCGAAACGCCGCCGCGTCGCCGTTGACCCAGCCGGCCAAGTACTCGGCGCGGAACTGGTTCCAAACGGGGTGCTCGACGAACTCGCTCGGCACCGGAAAGCCTTCGGGCCAGGCCGGGCCGTCGGCGCCGGTGCGGGCCAGCCAGGCCTCGTAGGCGGCGCGCGCCGCGGGGCCGTAGTCGATCGCCTGGTTGCCGATGTACTGCGGCTCGACGGTGGTCTCGAAGTAGAGGATCCGCTCGTGCGGCAGCGCCTGCGTCAGGTTGGCGATGAAGGCCCGCGAGGCGGCCAGGTAGTCCCCGTCAAAGAGCGACGGCACGGCCGAGCCGAAGCCATACTCGGTATCGCTGACCGGCTTGCCGTCGGAGTTGATCGCCAGCGCCTCGGGGTGCCGCTCCCAGAAACCCGGCGGGATCTGCCCGCCGCCGACGCCGTAGGTCTCGACCGACAGACACGGGAACATGCCCGCCGCGGCGATGGCCTCGATCAGCCGCGCCAGCGGCTCGGCCGAGCGGTCGAGCCGGCCGTCACCGTCGCGCTCGAAATGGTGCCAGTAGCAGTTCAGCTCCAGCGCGTTGTAGCCCTTCGCGGCGAGGATGGGCAGGTCGCGGATGAGCTGTCCGCAGGCCGCCGGGTCGGCGAAGTCGCGCAGCGGCTTGCCGATCTTGAGGAACCGGTGTTCGCCGTCGACGTAGAGCCGGCCGTCGCGCAGTTCGACACCGCCGGGCCGGGCGCAGGCGGCGGTCACGGCTAACAGGGCGGCGGCGGGCAGGCGGCTCATGTTACGTCTCCTCATCCTCATCCGACGACCAGAAGCTCAGCGCCGCCTCACTCGGCGCGAGGCCCGGGCGCGGTGCGCGGCTGAGCGCGCCGTCGGCGATGTGGTCGAGCGTGGCCTCGATGCGAGCGACCGCCTCGCGCGCCGCGCGGCGGACCTCGGCGGTGATCCAGAGCCGGCTCCAGAAGCCGCTCAGCTTGCGCAGGATCGGCAGTGCGCGGGGGTCTTCCATGCTGCCCAGCCAGTCGACGATTTCGCGGTCGGCCAGGTAGTTGCCGCGCAGTCGCTCAATCGCCCACGGCACGGCGCGGGCGTCGCCGCGCAGGTAGAGCGCCCGGCCGGCGGTGTTGCGCAGCATCGGCGAACGGTCGCGCAGCTCGGCCAGGCAATCGCCCACCTCGTCGCCCGAGCAGACCACCAGCGCCTTGGCCACATTGACCAGGTACGGGCTGATGGCCATGCCCTCGGCCGCGGCGGCGGCCAGCAGCACCGCGCGGCCCTCGTCGGGCAGCTCGCGGAGCAGCCTGCGGCCGGGCAGGCTGCAGGCCAGCACACCGGCCAGCCAGGGCGCGTAGCCAGGGTCGCCGAGGTGTTCGCGGATGATCGGCAGCGCCGCTTCGCCGGCCTGGCGGAGCATCTCGGCGGCGTATCGGCGGAGCCGCTGGGCGCGGTCGACGGTGAACTCGATGCAGCGTTCCATCCAGCCGTCGCGCTTCAGCTCGACGTGCGCCCGTAGCGCCTCACGGCGGACCTCCCAGCGGCCGTCGGTGAGGAGCGCCTCGACCGCCGGCCAGTCGCCCGCGGCGGCGCGTGCGACGACCCAGTCGACCCGCGCCTCGACCATCGCCGGCGGGCCGCCCGGCTCAGCCATCGCCGTCGAGGTCGAGCGTGTAGTCGGGCCGGTCGTCCAGGTCGAGGTAGAGCGGCCAGCGCGGCGCGGCGGGCAGCGGCTCGGCGAGTTGGCCGGGTGCCGTCGTCTCGTCGCCGTGGCGCAGGCTGTAGAAGTCGGTCAGCGGCTCGAACTCCTCGACCACCGCCCAGTGCCGGCCGCCGACGGTGCGCACCGCCGGCCGCTCGCCGCGGCGCAGTACGCCCTCGAGCTGCCGTGAGGCCATGACCAGGCGCTCCTGCCCGCCGTAGCGGAGCTTGACCAGATCGCCGTCCCAGCGCTCGAACAGCGGCCGGCCGGTGAAGTAGCACCAGGCAAACGGCCCGTCGGCCTCGGCGGTCGACTCGGCCGCCTGTTGCGCCGCGCGGTCGACCTTGGCCCCGGCCTCGCTGAGCAGCCGCACCGCGCGCTCGACGCGGCCAAGGTCGCCGGACCTGCCGGCATCGGCGGCGCGAAGCATGTCGAGCGCCTCGAAGTAGGCCAGCTCGGCCGCCTCCAGCTCGCGCTGCGCCGCCCGGTGCGGGTGGCGGCTCAACCGGCCGGCGAGCTCGGCCAGCGTCGAGGCGACGGCGTCGATTTGCGGCCGGGCAACGCCGAAGGTGCGGGTCACCCGCCGCGCGCGGCCAACCCTCGTGCCGACGACCAGCGCCGCGGCGACCACCAGCAGGCCGCCGGCGAGGTACCAGAGCGCCGACACCGGCTTCGGCCTCTCGGGCGGCTTGGGCTGTTCGAACCCCGGCGGCGGCGGGAACTCGGGTGAGCTGGCCGACGGCACCTCGCCCGGCACAAACCGCATCCGCTTGCTCAGCGCCAGGGCCAGGTAGATCATCCGCCGTGCGGTCGAGGCGCCCTCGAGCGCCTTCGCGTCGGCGGCCGCGGTGGCGATATCCTCCTCGGTCATCAGCGGCGAGTAGGCGGCCACCTCGCCGTCGGCGTCGCCGAGCACCAGCAGCGTACGCGGCCGCAGGCCGGCCATCCGGTGCCACGAGGCCGCCTGCGCTCCCAGGTCGCGCCCCGACTCGACGGTGAGGAACTTCAGCTCCAGCCCGTAGGTGCCCAGCACCGCCGTCTCGCGTTCGATGGCGGCGGTCTCGGCGTCGCCCAGCAGGCCGGCGCCCGAGAAGTCGCGGATCACGTTGCCCGGCTGCTGCAGCAGCTCGACCTCCGGCCCAGCATCGACCGGCGGCTGGGCCGCCGCGCCGGTCGACGGCTGGGCCGGCGTGGGCAGCTCACGTGGCTGCTCCAAGCCCGCCGGTGCCGCGCCGGCCGCCGGAGTGTCGACCGGCACGGGCGCGTCGGGCAGTTCGGCCCGGACCTCCTCCCAGGCGGCATCGAACTCGGCCCTGTCGGGCGTGAAAAGGAACAGCGGGTCGAGCTGCCGCGCGGCGCCCAGGTCGGACTTCGCGCCGGCAAAGTCCTCCAGGCGCAGTCGGGCCAAGCCGCGCAGATAGAGCGCGGCCGCGCTCTCCGGCGAGCGGCCGACCGCCAGCTCGGCTTTGTCCCGCGCCGCCGCGAAGTCACCGGCGTCGTACAACTCCCGCGCACGGGTGACGATGGCGGCGGTCTGCGCGTCATCGGCCTGCAGACCGGCGCCGCAACCGAACAACGCCAGCATCACCCAGGCCAGCAGCGCGCTGCTGACCGCTCGACGGCCGTTGGCCAGGTCGCCCATGCTCATCCCTTCGGGCCATAGTGCCGAGCGAAGAAATCCGCCGAGCGGGCCCGCATCTCCTGCCACCAGGCCGGATGTTCGGCATACCAGCGGATCGTCTCGCGCAGGCCCTGCTCGACCTCGACACGGGTGCTCCAGCCGAGACCGTGCAGCTTGTCGCAACAGACTGCGTACCGCACATCATGGCCCGGACGGATCGACTCCGACGGCACGAATTCCAGCAGCTCCTCGCCGGCGCCGACCGTTTCGAGCACCAAGCGCGCGTTCTGCACGATGCTCCGCTCGCAGCCGGCGCCGATGTTGTAGACCTCGCCCGGCTCGCCGCGCTCCAGCACCCGATCGACCGCGGCGCAATGATCGTCGACGTGGAGCCAGTCGCGCGTCGCCGTACCATCGCCGTAGATGGTGATCGGCCGGCCGGCCAGCGCCTGGGTGGTGAAGTAGGGCAACTGCTTTTCGGGGTACTGGTAGGGACCGTAGTTGTTCGCCGCGCGGGTGATCAGCACCGGCACGCCGTGGGTGACCCAGTAGCTGAAGGCCAGTCGCTCGGCGGCCACCTTGCTGGCCGCGTAGGGGCTCGACGGCCGCAGCTCGTCGCTCTCGCGCGACTCGCCGGTCGCGACCGGGCCGTAGACCTCGTCGGTGCTGATCATGATGAAACGCGCCGGCCGCAGCTCGCGGGCCGCCTCGAGCAGCGCCTGCGTGCCCCACACGGCGGTGTGCAGAAACTCGGTGCTGCCATAGACACTGCGGTCGACATGGCTCTCGGCGGCGAAATGGACCACGGCGTCACAGCCGGCCATCGCCCCGCGCACCGCCGCCAGGTCGGCTATGTCGGCGTGGATGAACGTGTGCGGCACACCGTCGAGGTTCTCGCGCCGGCCGGCGTAGGTCAGCTTGTCGATCACGACCAGCTCGTCGTCGGGCCACAGCCGGTGGCGGCGATGCACGTAGTTGGTGCCGATGAACCCCGCGCCGCCGGTGACCAGGAGCCTCATAGTGGTCTCCGCACCTCGACCGACAGCGGCGGCGAGTCGATCGTCTCACCGCGCTCGGTGATCAGCCGCACCGACAACTGGTAGCGCCCGGGCGTCAGCTCGCGGGGATTCCAGAGGTAGCGGAACGGCGACCGGTTGGTGGCGTGGAGCGACCCGTCGTCGAGCCGGAAGATGACCATCCGTGCCCGCAGCTCGGCGGGATGGTACACCTCGAGTTCGATCGGCCCGCTGATCACCTGCCCCGGCTGGATCCCGCGCAGCCCGACCGGCGAGCGCTGCACCGCTCGAGCGGCATCGAGATCGCTCAGGTCGAGCTCCGTCGGCGCCGCGGCCGCGGCCGGCGCCGAGTCGCGGTAACTCACCTCGCGGCCGAGCAGCGGCGCCGTCATGCCTGGCACGCTCGGTGAACCGAGCAGCTCGAACTCGCTGATCCGCACCGCGGGCCGGCTGCCGGTGACCACGCGGTCGCGAAACCAGGAGTCGCGAATCAGGGCGTGGTAGGTGGCCGTCACCACCGGATCGGCGGTGACCGAGTAGTTGTTGTGCGCCGCGCCCTGCTCGATGGTGTCCCAACTGAACCACTGAATGCACTTGATGCGCGGAAACTCGACCCGCAGGCTCGAGTAGAGCAGCTTCATCTTGTCGATGGCGAAGCCGACCGTCGGCCCGCCGACCACCTTGCACCAGGTCGTCGCGGCATACTCGGCGATCATGATCGGCTTGCGCGCCGCATAGCCGTCGTAGACGTAGCGGATCTGCTCGCGCGGGTCCTTGTCGGCCGCCGGCTGGGTCGGATCGTTGTTGTGATAGACCACGCTGTAGAGGTTGACCCCGACCCAGTCGACCCACTCGTCGCCGGGGTAGTAGAGCGGGATGGTGCGGGTCGGCGTGGCGTAGACGCACCAGACCAGGGCGACGTTCGGCGCCTCCTCGCGCAGCACCCGCGCGACCGTGCGCCAGGCGCGGACGTACTCGGTGGGATTGCCGCTGTAGGGCATCCAGGTGCCGTTCATCTCACTGGCAAAGCGGACGAAGATGGGCACGCCGCTGGCCGCCGCGTCGCGGGCCCAGCTGCGCAGGTAGGCATCGTCCTGGACCATCGCCAGGCCGAGGTTCGGCTCCCAGCCGAGGTGCGCCGCGGCGCCGCGGCGGCCGCACTTCGCCACGAAGTCGGCGGGGAACGGCCGGCCATAGCCGGTGTAAGTGAGGTAACTGGCGTGCCGCCGACCGACGATCGACTCGAACCGAGCGATGTCACCCAGCACGGCCGCGTCGTGCTCGATGAAGGCGCCGAGGTAGCAGCCGTCGGGTGGCTCGAAGCGAGCCAACGGCGCGGCGCCGCGCGACCCTGGGCCGAGCAAGCAGAACCCGAGAACGACGACCGCTGCCTTCACCGCGCCGATTATAGCAGGCGCCGGGTTCGCCCGCCCGGAGGATTGCCCGTGGCAACGACGAACGCGTCTTCCGCCGTCGCGAGCCATCATCATGTCGACTGCTCGTCGCGAGGGCCGGATCCCCTGGTGGGGCTACCCCTTCGCCGGTCTGTGCATCCTGCTGCCGGTGGTTACCCTGGGCGGCGCGCTGCCCGGCGCCATCGGCGCCGGCTGCGCCTACGGCTGCATCCAACTGAGTCGCAACGCCAGCCTGCAACTGGGCACGCGCATCGCGGCCTGCATCGGGGTCACGATGTTGTGCTGGGCGCTGGGGATTGGGTTGATCGCGGGGTTGGCGGGGATGGGGTAGCGGTGCAGGCGGCGCGGAGTCGCCCCGGCAAGTCGGCCAGTAACTCGGGCGACGTGTGGCCCATCAGGCAGATCTGAAGCCAGTTGCGACGGACCAGGTAGCTGCTGCGGTAGCTGAGCAGCCAGCCTTGCCGCTCCATGTGTTCGCCCACGGCCACCGAGTCGATCGGCGGCGGGAGCGGGATGGTCACCACCGCCGGCGTGGCGATCGACTCCCTTGCCAAGATTGAGAATCCCGCCGCCTCCAGTCCGCGGCGCAGTGCACTGCCGTGTGCCTTGACGCGCGCGAAGACACCCGCCGCGTCTTGGTGGAGCGGCCGGAGCGCGGCGGCCAGTGCCAGCACGAGGTTGGACGAGTGGGTGAACGGGATGCCATCGTCGAGCGAGTACAAGCCGATGTCGAGGTACAGCGGTACCGACGGCTCGGGCTGAAGATGGCACTCGGAGAAGACGAGGGCCAGTCCGGGATAGCCCCGCAGCGCCTTGCCGCTCACACCGCTCGCCAGGCAGACGCCGTTCAGGTCCACCGGCACCGCGCCGACCGAGCTGACCGCATCGAGGTAGAGACGACCGTCGTGCGCGCGGCACAGCGTCCTGAGCTGGTCAAGGTCGTTCAGGACCCCGGTCGAGGTCTCGCAGTGAACAGCCCAGAGCCAACGCGCCCCGCGACGCAGGGCGCGCTCGATGGCTGGGCGGTCGAGTTCCTCTCCCCACGGCGCCGTGACGACCTCGCAGCGGAGATTCCAGCGCAAGGCCTGCCGGCACAGCCGCTCGCCGAACTCGCCGTTGCAGGCAATCACGCCGGGCTCGCCGCAGGCCGCCAGTCGTGCCGCCACGGCTTCGTTGGCCAGGGTGCCGGAGCCGAGCATGACCGCCACATCGCGACAGCGCACCAGCGCGGCCAGCCGCCGTCGCAGGTCCTGCAGCGCGGCGACGAACTCGGGCGCGCGATGCGAGATGGGTGGGCTGGCAAACGCCCGCTGCACCGCCTCGCTCACCGAGACCGGTCCCGGCGTGAAGTTGACGGCCGCTCCTTGGTTCCTCATCCGACCATCCTGTTGGACAGCAGCCGTCGACCGAGGGGAGTCAGGTCCGCGGGCGTCAGCGTCATCGCCTGGAGCGGCCACTCGGGACTGCCCAGAAGCGGCCCGAATGGCCGCCAGCCGATCCGCGCATAGAGCGCAATCCGATCCAGCATGGCGGAGCAGACGAAGCGGTCGACGTCTGCCGCTCGTCCGGCCGCCAACGCGGCGGTGCTCAGCCGGTAGAGCGTTGTGCCGCCGCGCCACGGCGGCTCGACCGCGAGCAATCGCACTTCGGCCAGTCGGTGCGACGGCGGGAGGTAGCGCTCCAGATCCGGGAGCTTGGCGTCGATCGAAAACGGGCGCTGTGTGCCGACGGTGATCATGCCGACCAGTTGACCCTGAGCGCGTGCAACCAGGCAGACAGCGTCTTCGAACCAGTCGTCGGCCAGCCGCCCGTCGGCCTGGCGCGGTTTGAGGCCGAGCTCCTCGGCGAACACGCGGTGGGCCAGCCGCAACGCCTGCTCGCGCTCCTCGGCAGTGGCGACACCAACCGTCATCGCCGTCTCCACAGATGCGCGGCCGCGACCAGGAGCGCCAGACCGCTGACCCACCACGCCGTGGTAGGCGCGACGATCCAAGCGACGAGCGGTGCGACGGCGACGCCGAGCAGGCCCCGGCGCGCCGATGAACCGCCGAGTTGAGTGAGCGCGTAGGTCAGCAGCGCGGCCAGCGAGGCTAACGGGCAGAACGCGAGCAGGGCTCCGGCGGCGCAGGCGGCGCCCTTGCCGCCGCGGAAGCCGTGCCAGCAGGGCAGGATGTGACCGACGGTGACCGCCAGCATCGCTCCCGCCTGCCAGGCCGACTCCAGTCCGAGCAGACGAGCGGCGATGACGGCCAGGGCGCCCTTGGCCGCATCGAGCACGAAGACCGCCGCGAAACCGCGGCGACCGAGCAGGCGCCCGGCATTCCGCGCCCCTGCGTTGCCGGAGCCGGTGTCACGCACATCCTGCCCGGTGCGCCACCGCACGACGAACACCGCCGCGCACAGGCTGCCCAGTAGATAGCTGCCGACGATGGCCACGCTTTCGAGCACGGCCGGGCTCCATCTCGGGAGTCTACACGCTCAGGACGCGCGCCGTCTCGTCCGCGCGAACCATCTTGCCTGGCCGCGACGACCCAGATTGGTGGTCCCTACCTCACCCACAACGCAATCTCCATTGCCAATTGCTCAAACCGCTGTTGAGTTTGCGGATGCCGACCTTGCTTCCATCCGCGCCGGCTGCGACACGTCGAGCCGCAATGCGAACCTGCAACTGGGCACGCGCGTCGCGGCCTGCATCGGGGTCACGATGTTGTGCTGGGCGCTGGGGATTGGGTTGATCGCGGGGTTGGCGGGGATGGGGTAGCGGCGCAGGCGCCCATGTCGCCGTGGTTGTTGCGGCTCCGTTGCCGGATGCGGCTTGCCCAGTGACCGGCGGTGGGGTAAACTGCACACAAACAGGCGGAGCGTCCGGTCTCCCGGACGCGTGGGGTGATCCCCCGCCTGTTGATTTTTTGGGGCACCTTATCGTAGATGCGGTAGATGCTGTGGACCTTGCCGTCCTCACGACGCACAGCCAGGCGGTAGACCTGGTCGATCAGTAGCTGCCACGGTAGCCGGGCGTGCTCTTCAGCCATGGCCAATCGCAATAGATAGCTCACAATGTCGGCCACCTGTAGTCCCGGTGTGAGCATCGAGTTGACAAAGAAAGGCTGAGGGACAATCTGCCGCATCTGCTGACCCTTGCTGGTGCGGAACATGAAGTTCGAAACGCCTGCCTCGATGCCGTGATCTTGCCCAAGGTGCACGCTATCGAAGACCGTGCAAATGACTCGCTGGTCGCCACGGCCCGCGGCGTAGTCGTTTGCTCGCTCGAGTAGGAACTCCGGCTGCCGTGGTAGCAGGTCGGCGCGGGGGCGCAGCACCGCGTGCACGTCGTGCACTTCCGACAGGGTCCCGAATACCCGCGCATCGAGGTCGTGCAAGCTACCGAGCAACTCCTGCACCAGTTCGAAGCCGATCGCGCTGCCGGTCGCCGCGTAGTGCCTGGCGACCCGCGGGCCCAGCAGCTTGTTGGCCTTGAGCTCTGCCTGGGTAACCTCACCATCTACCAGAACACCCCGCTGTCGTGCCGTTCGAAGCGCGTCAGGGTCACCGCAATCGACCGCCAGATTACTGATGAAGTATCGCTGTTTGAGCTGATACACACAGGCCATCAGTTGGCGGTAGCGGTCAGCACTGACAAGGACACCACCGATCGCAAGATGGGTGGTCCTGTCGACCTGTTGATAGCTTTCATCGACAAAGAGCAACATCCGACACGCCTTGGGGCGAGGTCGCGTCTACCTCACCCCCAACAAAACCTCCATCGCCAACTGATCCAACCGCTCCAGCTTCCGACCCTCCGCCCCCAGCGTGTAGATGTCCGTCTGGCGGCCGAGGAGCGCCAGGGCGTGGTCGCGCGTGTAGGCCTGTAGCAGCGGCTCCAGACCATCGGGATCGGCGGTCAGGGCGGCGAGCAGCTCCTGGATCTCGCCGTCGGCGTTGAACCGCGCGGCCTTGTCCTTGAGGATCAGATAGGTTCTCATGCAGCCGGCGCAGAAGTCCCACACGCCGTCGACATCCTCGGTCCGGTAGGCGTGCGCGTCGAAGTGGCGCATGCCGTCGTAGCCGCGATCCTCGAGCAGCTTGACCAGGAAGAAGGCCTGCTTCGGGTTGGCCGAGCCGAAGCGGAAGTCCTGGTCGTAGCGGCCGGCCTCCTGGTCGTTCAGGTCGATGTGGAACAGCTTGCCGGCGTCCATCGCCTGGGCCACCGCGTGGACGAAGTTCAGCCCGGCCATGGTCTCGTGCGCCACCTCGGGATTGACCCCGACCATGCTCGGATCGTCGAGCGTCGCGATGAAGCCGAGCATCGCGCCGGTGGTCGGCAGGAAGATGTGCCCGCGCGGCTCGTTCGGCTTCGCCTCGA
>CAYONP010000113.1:0-16413 GCA_964405335.1 uncultured Fimbriimonadaceae bacterium | reverse complement strand
ACGCCGCCAGTGGCACCGAGAGGGCTTCTTGGGGCTCAAAGTGAACGCCCATGGGGCGTGTCGGTGTTCATGGTAGGGGCAGGTCTCAGACCTGCCCGTCAGTAAGTGGATTCGCTCTGGAAGCGGGCCCGGCGGAAATCGGGCGGGTCTGAGACCCGCCCCTACCGCACCGGTCAACACGCCCTTGCCGCCGGCGGTCCGTCCCTTCCATCGCGGCGATGGTCAGTAGCTGGCGCTCGAGCACGACCCGCAGGCCGCGCCGTGGCCCTTTTCCTCTTCGGTCTGGAACGAGTGGCCGCAGCCGCAGGTGCTGGCGGCGTTGGGGTTGTTGACCTTGAACCCGCCGCCCATCAAGGTGTCGATGAAGTCGATCTCGCTGCCTTCGATGTACTGGAACGACATCGGGTCGACGAACACGCGGACGCCGTGCGACTCGAACACCTGGTCATCCTCGGCCAAGTCGTTGTCGAGCGCCATGCCGTACTGGAACCCACTACAGCCGCCGCCGGCGACCCAGACACGGAGGCCGTGATCGGTCTTGCTCTGCTTCTCGAGCAGCTCGCTGATCTCGCCGGCAGCACGTTCGGTCAGGCTGACCACTTCACCCTCCGTTCTCAATAGACATTCTCGGCCTCGGGTCGGGTTGCGTCAAGCTAGACTATCGCCCAGGTGGCCTCGACCCGCGTTCGCTCGGGACCGCCGCTGCGCAGCTTGCCCAGCGCCGCGGTCTCGATCTCTTTGATCCGCTGACGAGTCAGGTCGAAGTGCCGGCCGATCTCGTCGAGCGTGCGCTCCTGTCCGTCATCGAGACCAAACCGCAGCCGGAGGACCATCTGTTCCCGTTCGGTCAAGCGCTGCATCGCCACATCGAGCTGATCGCGCAGACAGGCCAGCAAGGCGCGACCCGGCGGCAGGTCGTCGTCCTGCTCGTCGGCGACCATCTCGAGCATCGCCGTATCGCCGTCGTCGCCGATCGGCTCGTCGAGCGAGAGCCAGTCCTGGGTGATGCGGGTCAGCTCCTCAACGCGCTCGGTATCGGTATTGAGTTTCGCCGCCAGTTCTTCGATGCTCGGCCGGCGCTGCAGCTCGTGGGTCAGCTCCTCGCGCGCGCGCCACAACCGCTTGGCGGCGTTCGAGACGCGCTGCGGCACGTGGACCAATGGGCGCAGATTCTGAATCGCCTGCAGCACATGAGCACGGATCCAGATCGTGGCCACGGTCGAGAAGCGGCAGTTGCGGCGGAAATCGAACTTGTCGGCCGCCTGGATGAGGCCCATGAAGCCCTCTTGGATGAGGTCCTCCTGCGGCACGCCGCTGTAGCGGTACTTGTTGACCACCGAGAAGACGAGGCGGTGATTGGCGTCGATCAGGATCTGGCGGGCCGACTGGTCGCCCGCCTCGATCCGCTTGGCCAGCTCAATCTCTTCGTCGCGGTTGAGCAGGCGCTTGGGCCGCGGCACGTCGACGACATCCATGGCACCCGACGGCGTCGGGGTGTCGGCGGGGCCTTCGCTTTCGGATTCGGAGTCGAACGATTCGGCCGCCAGGCCGTCGTCCCACTCCAGATCATCCGTCAACTTCACTGCCCGACTCCTGCCCGCGTCTGCGAACCGCGTGGTCAGCGAGCGTGTCGCCGGCCACTGCCGGCCGGGACCGTAACCTGGTTACGGAATCAGCGGCCGGCGCCGTTCCTGATCCTCTTGCCGAACGGTTACCGATGCGTCAGTACCATGACGGACAAATCGCGTTGCGCGTTTCGCGCCGACTCTCGCCCAGCCGGCCCACGCCTCTTGAGACGGTGCAAGATGCGTGCCGATTCCAGGCTGCACAGGCGACGAACCCATCCCGCACGCTGCTTGTTCCCACCGGTGCGTGACGAGCCTGCCGTCGATCCATTACCACCCGATGAACTCTCTCACCACGATGGAAGCACGAATGGACCAGGTGAGTCAATCGGCGAGTTTCGTCTGACTCGACGCTCAGAGCCCAGCGCGACCCGGCGCCGACACCATCAGCCCGCTCCAGCAGCGGCGCGGAAACCTCCGAGCCAGCCGCCGGCCGGCGAACCGCCACACTCACTCCAGCCGGTAGCGCCTGATTTTGTTGGCCAACGTTTCGCGGTGGATGCCCAACCGCTCGGCGGCGCGAGTGCGGTTGCCGTCACACGATTCGAGCACTTCGCGGATGTGGGCTCGCTCGAGGGCCTCCAGCGACCCGCCGTCGTCGCTCGGCTCGGGTCCGCCGCGCGGCTCCAAGAAGTCGAAGTCGGCAGCGTCGAGCTCGTCACCGTCGGCCAGCACCACGGCGCGCTCAATCGCGTTCTCGAGCTCGCGCACATTGCCCGGCCAGCGGTAGGTCTGCAGTGCCGACAGACCGGCGGGGGTGATGCCGCAGATCGGCCGGTTCATCTCGCGGGCGAAGCGCTGGACGAAGGCGTCGGCCAGGATAGCGATGTCGCCGCCCCGCTCGCGCAGCCTCGGCACCTGGATGATGATCACCATCAGACTGAAGTAGAGGTCCTCGCGGAACGGTGGGTCGCGGTCGCTGTCGCGCAGGTCCTGGTTGGTCGCCGAGATCAGCCGCACGTCGACCTGGATTGTCTCGTTGCCGCCGACGCGCTCGAACTGCCGCTCCTGCAGCACACGGAGCAGTTTGACCTGCATCGCCGCGGAGATGTCGCCGATCTCATCGAGGAACAGCGTCCCGCCGTGGGCCTGCTCGAAGCGACCGATGCGCTGCTTGCGCGCATCGGTGTAGGCGCCCTCCTCGGCGCCGAACAGCTCGGCCTCGAGCAGCGTCTCGGGCACCGCGGCGCAGCTCATCATCACCAGCGGTGCATCGCGGCGGTGGCTGCGGGCGTGGATGGCGTGGACCACCAGCTCCTTGCCGACGCCGCTCTCGCCGGTGATCAGCACCGTGGCGTCGGTCGGCGCGACTTTCGCGATGAGCTCCAGCAGGTGCCGGATCTGCTGGCTCTCGCCGAGGATCGCCCGGCGGCCCAGTTCGGCGCGCAGGCGCTCGTTCTCGACCAGCAGCTCCTGCGTCTGGAAGACGCGGTCGAGCCGGACCAGCAGCTCCTCGGGCTTGACCGGCTTGGTCAGGTAGTCGGCCACGCCCTGCAGCATCATGCCCACGGCGTGGTCGACGGTGCCGTGGCCGGTGAGCACCACCACCGACACCTGCGGATGCTCGGCGCGCAGCTTGGCAATCAGCTCGTCGCCCGACATGCCGGGCATGCGCAGGTCGCAGATCACCGCCGGGTAGCCATGCTCGCGGACCGCCTGCAGCGCCGCGTCGCCGTTCGAGACCGCGGTGACGGTGTAGCCGGCACGGCGGAGCACCGCCCGCATGGTGGTGCGGATGTCCTCCTCGTCGTCGACCACCAAGACCCGCCGCCG
This sequence comes from uncultured Fimbriimonadaceae bacterium, assembly GCA_964405335.1. Lineage (GTDB taxonomy): Bacteria > Armatimonadota > UBA10988 > UBA10988 > UBA10988 > CAYONP01. Next base: position 13,015 of record CAYONP010000113.1, on the reverse strand, counting down.
CTCGGCCGCCATGCCTGCTCGCTTTCGGCTAGTCTGATGCGCCCGCCGCTTCGGCGATGGGCGGCGCCGCGGCAACCGGCAGCACGACCCGGAAAGTCGTCCCGACGCCGAGTTCGCTCTCGACCTCGAGCCGGCCGCGGTCGCGCTCGATCGCCTGCCGCGCGATGCTCAGCCCGAGACCCGTGCCCTGCCCCGCCGGCTTGGTGGTGAAAAACGGGTTGAACACCTGACTGAGATGCTCCTCGACGATGCCGGTGCCGGTGTCGACCACTTCGAGCTGGTTGTGCTCGCCGACGCGCTGGGCGCGAATGGTCAGCCGCCCGCCGGCCGGCATCGCCTGCATCGCGTTGACAATCAGGTTGAGCAACGCCTGCTTGACCGTCTCGGCGCGGCAGTCGACCCAGGTCTCGGGCTCGAGCTGCAGGTCGAGTTCGATCCGCTGGTCGACCATCGCCTTGTCGAGGATCCGAGCAGTGGTTTGAACCAACGAGGTCAGATCGACGCACTCGACCCGGTCGCCCGACGGCCGCGAGAAATCGAGGATATCGCGCACGATGCGCTGCGCCCGCTCGACATTGCGGCGGATCAGTTGCACATACTCCTGCACGTCTTCCAGGTCGGGATTGCCGTCGGCCAGCACGTCGCCGATGTAGAACGCAGCCGAGTAGATGGCCGACAACGGGTTGCGGATCTCATGGGCGATGCCGGCCGAAAGCTGCCCTAATGCGGCCAGCTTCTCGGACTGAATGAGCTGCGCCTCGAGCGTCCGCTGCTCGGTGATGTCGTCGATCAGCAGCAGCCACTGGCGGCCGATCCAGGTGCTCGAGTAGGCGTAGCAGTCGGTGCAGTCATGGTCGCAGTCGGGGGTGGCCAGGAAGTCGACGCAGAACTGCTCGCCGACCAGTTCGAGCGGCGTGCGGAAGTCGCTGTGCGGCAGCTCGTGAAGGCTGTAGCGCACCACTCGCCGTAGGCCGCCGACGTGCGTTTCGACCACTCGCTCGCGCCGCTGGCCAGTGAGCTGGTGGACCGACAGCTCGGCCTCCCAGTTGATCTGCGCCAGCGGCCCGCCGGCGCCGGCGAGGCGCAGCTCCTCGCCCAGGCTGCGCGAGTCGATGCCCCAGACCCGGCTGAACTCCTGGTTGATGAACAGCAGCCGGCCGTGCTGCTCGAGCACGGCCAGCCCGAGCGGGACGTTGTGGATGATCGAGTCGTTCAGCTTGCGCAGCAGTTCGAGCTCACCCAGCGCGGCGCCGAGCGTCTGGGCGCGGCCGGTGATCTGCGCGCGGAGCGCCTCGTCGACCGGCTGCAGCCGCTCGGCCAGCTCGCGCAGGCTGCGCGCGGCGGCGGCGAGTTCGCCCTCGGCTCGGATCGGCACGCGCTCGGGCGCCTTGCCGACCAGCGGCTGGGCCGACTCGGTCAGCCAGGCGCTGCTGGCATCGAACCGGTTCTCCAAGGCCCAGCGGGTGACCGCCGCGGCGACCACGCCGGCGATGGCCAGCAGCAGCGCGAACAGGGTCACCGCTAGGCCGGTCGAGGCCGGCAGCGGCAACAGGCCCGAGGTGCGCGCGGCGACGATGAACACCGCCGAGGCGACCAACGGGCCGCCGGCGACCAGGACATAGAACCATCGCCAGCCAAGGACGAGTTTGACCACGGCGTTGAGCCGCTGATCCACCACGGGCTCCAAAGTCAGCAACGTTGGCCGCGCCGCCAGAGGGTCCTTCTCCGCGTCGCCGGCTAGAACGAGGGCTCGCCGCCTGAAATCAGCGCCGCCACCAGGGCGCGCAACGCTTCGGGCGAGTAGGGCTTTTCGACATAAGCCGCGGCGCCGGCGAGTAGCGCCGAGCGGCAGCTCTCGCGGCTGGGATAAGCGGTCAGAATGACCACCGGCAACTCGGGCTGCGCGGCGCGCAGGTCGCGCATCAGCGCCAGGCCGTCGTCGTCGCCGACGCAGAGGTCGGCCACCACCACATCGAAGCGCACCGTCTCGGCCAGCGCTCGGGCCGACAGCACGTCGCCGCAGGTGACCACCTGCTCGACCTCGCGGCGGAGGATGCCCCGCAACGTGGTGCAGTGGTCGGGCTCGTCGTCCACCACCAGCACAATGCCGGTCGCCGGCCTGGGTTGCTGTGCATCCACCTTCGCCCCTCGCGCGCGCACGGTTGCCCCGCGTCCGGCACAATTGCCGGCGGCCAGGCGCATCACCGGCTCGCCACCAATCACACTGCACCTACCGGGCGCTCGATCGGCCGGAGCAGCTCCTGGCTCGGCAGCATGACCGCGGTCAAGCCGGCCATGGCCGGTCCGAGCAGGTACCGCAGGCCGCGCACGGCGACCCGCGCGGCAGCCGGCTCCAGAGCGCGCTTGAGGGTGTCGGCCGCCTCGCCGCAGAGGGCATCGAGCAGTCGCATCGTGCGCCGGTAGCCGGCGGCCGGGTCAGAGTCCGCGCGAGCGGCGGCCAGCGCCGCCGCGGCCAGTTCGGCCGGCCGACCGCTGTGCGCCGAGGCGCGCAGGCCCTCGACCACGAGGCTCAGCTCCTCGCGCGCGCCGTGCAGCGCCTCGTGCTGCGCACCACCACCAAGGCGCCTGGCGGTCCGCTCAGCCAGGTCGCCACAGGCGACCTGTTCGAGCGTGGCAAAGGTGGACATGGTCGGCCTCTCCGGCAGCCCAACGCCCTGCCGTGGCCGAATGGCTTGCAACAGAACTGCCAGTGGAGCGGGTCTAAGCCGCCTGATCGCGCCGGCCGCCACGCAGCCGCTGGAGGATGAACCGCGCCCCGGCGCCGAGCCGGGTCTCGCCGAACGGCGCCTGCTCGATCGCCAGCCGCATGAACTCCTCCTGGCTCGACAAGGCCGGCTCGCCCGGCGGCGGCTCGATCGGCCGCCACGTGCCGTCGGGCTGCAGCAGCCGCGCCTTGGCCGTGTCGCGTAGCGCCAGGCCGAGGACCTCGTCGACCACCCGCCGGCGCAAGTCGGGCTGCAGGATGGGGAACATCGTCTCGATCCGGCGGTTCAGGTTTCGGTCCATCAGATCGGCGCTGGCCAGGTAGACCTCTTCGGCACCGCCGTTGGCGAAGTAGTAGATGCGCGAGTGCTCGAGGAACCGGCCGACGATGCTGCGCACCCGGATGGTCTCGCTGACGCCCGGCAGGCCGGGCACCAGCCCGCAGATGCCGCGGCAGATCAACTCGATCTCGACGCCGGCCTGCGAGGCGGCGTAGAGCGCATCGATGATGTCGGGCTCAATCACCGCATTGACCTTGGCGCAGAAGCGCGCCGGCCGGCCGGCCCGGGCGTGCTCGGCCTCGCGGGCGAGCATGGCGAGCAGCCGCGGCTTCAGGTCGCGCGGCGCCACCGCCAGCTTGCGCCAGGCGGGAAACTCGCCGAAGCCGGTGATGATGTTGAACAGGTTCTGCACGTCGGCGGCCAGGTCGTCATCGCAGGTGAGCAGGCCCAGGTCGGTGTAGAGCTTGGCCGTCGAGGGGTGGTAGTTGCCCGTGCCGAGGTGGACGTAGCTGCGGATCCGGTCGCGGTCGCGGCGGACCACGAGCAGCACCTTGCAGTGCGTCTTCAGGCCGATCAGGCCATAGACCACGTGGACGCCGACCTCTTCGAGCTGGCGCGCCCAGTTGATGTTGTTGCCCTCGTCGAACCGCGCCTTCAGCTCGACCAGCGCGCTGACTTGCTTGCCGTTCTCGGCCGCGCGCTGGAGCGCCGCGATGACCGGCGAATCGCCCGAGGTGCGGTAGAGCGTCTGTTTGATCGCCAGCACCCGCGGGTCGTCGGCCGCCTGACGGACGAACTCGACGATGCTGTCAAAGCTGTCGTACGGGTGGTGAAACAGCAGGTCGCCGCGGCGGATCACCGCGAACAGGCTCTCGTCGGCTTCGCGCAGGGCCGGGATGACCTGCGGCGCGAACGGCTTGTCACGCAGGTGATCGAACCCCGGCGTCGAGGTCAGCGGCCACAGCTCCTTCAAGTTCAGCGGGCCGTCGACCAGGACCAGGTCGGCGGCACCGATGCCGAGTTCGCCGCACAGCCGCTCGACCGCCGACGGGTCGCAGTCGGCGGCCACCTCGAGGCGCACCGGCGCGCCGCGCTCGCGCTCGCGCAGCTCCTGCTCAATCGCCACCAGCAGGTCCTCGGCCTCCTCCTCGTCGATGTTCAGGTCGCCGTTGCGGGTCAGGCGGAAGGCCCCACAACTGGTCACCTCCCAGCCGCCGAACAGCTCGCCGACCCGCGGCGCGATGAGCTCCTCGAGCAGCATGAAGTCGCTCGTGCCGTCTGCCGGCAGGGGCACCAGCCGCGGAATCACCTCGGGCACCTCGACGATCGCCAGCCGTTGGTCATCCGCGGCCTTGAGTCCGACCAGCAGGTTGAGCGTCAGGTTGCGGATGAACGGCATCGGGTGGCCGGGATCGATGCCCATCGGCGAGAGCACCGGGAAGACCTCGCTGCGGAACAGCTCCTCGACCGCCGCGCGCTGCTCCGCGTTCAGCTCGTCGTGGCGCAGCAGCCGCAGGCCGGCCGATCGCAGCGCCGGCAGCACCTCCTCGCGCGCGCAGCGATACTGCTCGTCGACCATGCGCCGGATGCGGCGGCGAAGCTGCTCGAGCAGCACCTCGGGCCGCACCTTCTCGGGCCCGCGCGGGCCGACGCCGGCGGCCACCTGCTGCTGCACGCCGGACACGCGCACCATGTAGAACTCGTCCAGGTTGCTCGACACGATGGCCAGGAACTTCAGCCGCTCGAGCAGCGGATTGCGCTCGTCCCAGCCCTCCTCCAGGACGCGCTGATTGAACTCGAGCCAGCTCAGCTCGCGGTTGATGTACAGCTCGGGCCGCCGCCTCGCCATCGCAGACCCCGCCGCGACGCTACCACCCACCCGACCACCCGTCAACCAGAACCGCCCGGGGTCAGGTCTCGTTTCCATGCATTCTGTTACGGGCAGCGGCGAGGCTTGTAACAGCATACTGTGATTCGGGACCTGACCCCGCGGAATCGTGGCGCGAACCGCGAGGAGTGGCCTGGCGTCTGTGGAATACGGTTCGAGGAGGCGGGTGTGGCTCGTTGGACCTGGTGCGCGCTGCTGGCCAGCCTGGCGGCGCCGGCGTTCGCCGCCGAGACGGCGGTATCGACCGGTGGTGCGGAGCAGTACAAGCTGAGAGTCACTCTCGCCGCGGACGGCGAGTGGCCGACCAATGCCACCGCCGAGATCGTCTTCGACGAAGGCAGCGGCGCTGCCTATGCCTTCGTCTTTGCCGCCACCGAGACCCGCTTCGTGCTGCGCCGCGGCGGCGAGGAGCGGCTGATCGCCCGCGACCGCGCCCACCTGCCGATTGCCGCCGCGCCGCTCGAGATCGTCCTCGCCCGCGAGAGCTGGCGCAAGCGGTTGATCGTCAACGGCGAGGTCTGGCTGACCGCCTTCGACGACACCCTCTCGGCAGGCGAGGTGGTGCTGCGCAGCGAGCACGAGAAGCTGACCTTCGGCGCCGCCTCGGTGCAGCCGACCGAGCCGGTCTACTTCACCGACGACTTCATGCGCGAGGAGGGCGACGCGGGGAGCTGGCAGCCGCAGGCCGGCAAGTGGGCACTGAGCGGCGTCTCGGCCGAGGACACCAACCACAAGGGCGGGCCCGAGGCGGCGCTGTCGAGCAATCCGTTCGCCTACCGCACGACCGAGGCCAATCAGGGCGCGCTGGCGGTCAACGGCTACTGGTTCTGGGACGCCTACGAGTATGCCGCCTCATTCCGCGCCGCCGGGCGGGACGGCGCGGTCGGCCTCTGCTTCTACCTCGCCGACCCGCGGAACTACCTCGCCTTCCGCTGGCACCACGCCGGCGGCGGCAGCGAGCGGCGCCTGGTCGCCGTGCGCGACGGCCGCGAGGAGATCCTCGCCGCAGCCGACGGCGGCTGGGCCGACGAGCAATGGTACCGGCTCGGCATCGTGGTGATCGACGGGCGGATTGAGGCGAGCATCGACGGCCAGACCGTGCTCACCGCCGACAGCGATCTGTTTGGTGGCGGGCAGATCGCTCTCTGGGCCGAGGGGGTGACCTTCGCCGACTTCGATGACATCCGCGCGGCGGGGGCGGAGAAGGTGATCGACTCGTTCGGTCACGCGGCCAATGGCCTGTGGCAGCCGGTGCGCGGCGTGTGGGAGACCGACCCGCGGGCCGACGGCGTGCGCGGCCGGGGCGTGATCCAGCCCGGCGGAGACGGCTACGCCGAGATGGTCACCGGCGACGCCTCGTGGCGCGACTACCGCGTCACCGCCACCGTGCGTCTGGGTGAGGGCAGCGGCATCGGACTGGTCACCTCGTGGCAGGGGCCCGAGGATTACCTGGTCTACCGGCTGGGCACCGCTCGGGCGCCGGCGAAGTTCGCCAACCAGGTGGCCCGGTCAATCGCCGGGGCCGAGGAGCTGATTGTCGGCGACCAGCGGATCATCGGTGCGAACGTCTGGCACGAGGTGGCCATCGAGAGTCGCAACGGTTTCATTCGCACCTTTGTCGACGGCGCGGCGGTGTGGGAGGCGACCGACCTGCAGCTGAGCCGCGGCAAGCCGGGCATCGTGGCCTTTGGCGCCTGCGAGATCGACCAGGTCGAGGTCGCCTTTGTCGAGCCCGACAAGCCGGTCGAGTTCACCGAGCGGTTCACCGAAGAGCAATCGATGCACGAGTGGGCCGCCGCCGAGGGGAGCTGGTACGTCAAGCAGGCGAGCCAGCGCGGCGGGGTGATCTGGCACCGCGGCGACTTCTATGGCGACCCCTATGTGGCCATCGACGCGGCGCTGTTCGGCGGTGAGGCGCGGAGCATCCGCCTGGTGCTCGACGGCGACGGTCAGCAGGGCCTGAGCGGCCACAGCCTGATGCTGGTCAAGGAGCGGGCCGACGCACCGTTCGTCCGGGCCCAGATCCAGCTCGGCGGCCGGCCGGTGGCCGAGGGCGTGGCCAAGCTCGGCGGCGTGGGGGTGATCAAGTTCGTCCGCCGCGGCTGGTTCCTCATGGCCTATGCCGACGACGAGGCATTCGTCACCTTCCGCACCGACGCGAGCACCTTTCAGCGCGGGCTCTGCACCGGCATCGCCGGCACCGGGCCGGAGATTGACCTGACGCGGGTCAACGCCTGGAGCACCAACCTGTTCGACACCACCTTTGTCCAGGCGCCGTGGGAGTGGCGCATCGCCAAGGGCCGATGGGAGACCATCAATCGCTGGAAGTGCGACCCGCGGTGGAGCTTCTTCGGCGGCTGGGACGAGGACGACCGGCTGCGGCCCGAGCACCCGCTGATCTGGACCAAGGACGACTACCTGGGCGACATCCGGCTTGAAGCCTACCTGGCTATCCGGATGGACAACCCCGACGGTCCCGACTTCTACGAGCATCCCAGCGACCTCTGCCTGGCGGTCTGCGGCGACGGCAAGGAGGTGACCAGCGGCTACACCTTCGTCTTCGCCGGCCGGCGCAACACGAAATCGATGCTCTACCGTCAGGGCCGGCAGATCGCCGAGAGCAACGCGCCCGCCGCGACCTTCCGCTACACCGGCCCGCGCGGCCGCGGGCTCGAGGAGTTCCACCGTCACTGGTTCCACGTGGTGCTGGTCAAGCGCGGCGGACGGCTGACCTGCAGCGTCGATGACGAAGTGGTCTTCGACGTCACCGATCCGGCGCCACTGAACGGCGGCAAGGTCGGCATCTACTCGATCAACAACGGCGTGATGGTCGCCCGGGCGAAGATCTGGTATGCCCAGGCCGCACCGCGGCAGCCGTTCGTCGACACGGCGGCGCTGCTCGCCGGGGCCGAGGAGCCGAGCGACGGCCAGCCGTTCGCCAACGACTTCGAGCGCTCGGTCGGCTCGTTCCGCGCCGACGACCCGCGCTCGCCGGTGCTGCTCGAGCGGACCAACGACGCGGGCGAGGGCCGCGCCGGGCTGGCCGTCACCAACCTGATCACCGGCGGCACCTTCTCGGTCCGGGCGGTCGACCAGCGGTTCAGCGTCGCTGAGCGGCCGCTGCTCCGCTTCCGCTACAAGATCCCGCCGGGGGTGCGGATCAACGCCTACCTCTACGCCCGCGGCGAGTGGCACGCCATCGCGCTGACCGGCAGCAGTGAGGTGCAGCCGCCGCTCCGCTCGCTGGGCAACCTGCCGGTGACCGCCGACGACCGCTGGCACGCCACCTCGATCGACCTGCGGCAGGCCTTCGGCGCCGACGTCACGGTCGACCGGGTGATCTTCGGCATGCTCGAGGCCGACGAGTACCTCCACGCCGGCTTCGGGGTCAACCCGCTCGGCGCCACCTGGCACCTCGACGAGTTCGCGGTCGGTCCGTAACGACGCGCACTTTGGCGGCGGCCGGTGAAGCGCGCGGCGGCCCGGGGTGTCCAACCCTTGTGGCCAGGGCCGCGAAGAAGGAGTTGGCCGTCGTGCTCACCGCCGGAGGTTTGGCCGATCGCGCCGCGGCGGGTATGCTGCGCTACCGATGACACCCTATCTCGCCGCCTTCGGGTTCGGCTTGTTGGCCAGCAGTCTGGTCGTGCCGCGCGTGCTGCGCTTCGCCCGCCGGCGCGGGCTGTTCGATCCGAAGACGGAGCGCAAGACCCACGCCAACGAGGTGCCACGGCTCGGCGGTGTGGGCATCTTCGCCGGCCTGATTGCCGGCCTCGCCGTCGCCCTGCCGCTGATGCCCGGCGTGAAACTGGGGCTGCCGTTCATCGGCCTGCTCGGCGGCGCGCTGATCATGTTCGGCGTCGGCCTGGCCGACGACCTGCTGCACGGCGGCGAGCGCGGCGGGCATGGGCTCAACCCGCTGCCCAAGCTGCTCGCCCAGATGCTGGCCGCGGCCATCCCCATCGCCTGCGGGATCAGCATGAAGTGGATCAAGATCCCCGGCGACGGCTATTTCCAGTTCGCCCCCTGGGCCGATTGGCTGCTCACCCTGGTCTGGGTGGTCGGCATTGCCAACGCGGTCAACTGGCTCGACGGCCTCGACGGCCTGGCCGGCGGCGTGTCGGCCATCATGGCCACCACCCTGGCGCTGCTCGCCCTGGGGAAAGAGCCCGCCTCGCTAGGCGAGGGGCTCGCCGCGCTGGCCCTGCTCGGCGGCATCATCGGCTTCCTGCGGCTCAACTTCCCGCCCGCCCGCATCTACATGGGCGACGGCGGAGCGATGCTGATCGGCTACCTGCTCGCCGTGCTCTCGGTCAGCGGCGTGATGAAGAGCGCCACCGCCCTCGCCGTCGGCGCGCCGATGCTCATCCTCGCCCTGCCGCTGGTCAACCTGACCCAAGTCGTCGTCGGCCGGGTGCTCCGCCGCGAGAGCCCGATGAAGGCCGACCGCACCCACCTGCACGACCGGCTGCAGGATGCCGGCTGGTCCGACTACTCGGCGGTGCTGTTCATCTACGCGGTCACCGGCCTGTGCGGCAGCGCCGCGCTCAGCCTGATGGACCTCGGCCACGCCTCGGCCGCGCAATCGGCGCTGGTCGCCGCGCTGCTGGTCTACGTCGCCGCCCGACGGCCGCGCGCGCGGCAGCAGACCGAAGCCGAGCAGCCGCTCGAGATCGAGCCGACCAACGGCACCGCCAGCCGCGTGGCTAGCGGATCGACAACTCGCTGACCATCGCCCAGCCCCGCGACGGCGTGACCGTCACCCGCACCCAGCGCGCCGCGGCGCCCGCGGCGACTCGATACTCCGCCGCCTCGGCCACCTCGCCCGGCTCGGGCAGGGCCTCGGACTCCGCCGCCCCGGCCGCGCGCCAGGCGACGCCGTCGTCCGACACCTCGAGGCTCACCCGCGCCGGGGCGAAGATGCCGTAGAGCCCGCCACGCATCGCCCAGACCGCCACCGACTCGAGCGGCCGAGCCGCGCCCAGGTCGACCGTCCAGCTCCGCGGCGCGCCGTCGCTCCAGCCGATCAGGTCGCGGCGGCTGAAGGCATGGGCGACGACCCCGTCGGTCAGCTTCACCCCGTCGTCGGGATAGGCCTCGGTCGCCGCCGGCGACGGCCACGGCCGGACGGTGTACTCCGCGCCCGCGGCCAGGTTGACGCCGCCGGCGACGATGCGCACCTCCGACAACATCAGCCAGCCGCGCAGGCCGAACAGCAGCGTCACATACCGCGCCGTCGCCGGGCCGGCGAAGCTCAGCCGGCCGTCGAGGTCGTCCTCGGCGCGGCGGCGGTCGATCACCGGCGCGCCGGCCGCCAACCCGCTCAGGCCGGCCGGCATCGGCCCACGCCCCGCCATGCGCGCCGGCGGTGGGCGGTCGACCGCCAGCAGCGCCAGCGCCCGGTCGGGCCAGTTGACCGCCGCATAGCCGCCGCCCGAGAGGTGCACCTCGATTGCGTCGATGCGCCGCTCGGCGCCGAGGTCGAAGCTGACCGCCACCTCGCCGCCGTACCAACCGACCGTCTGCCCCGAGGCGAAGCCGCCCTCGGGCACCACGCCGTCGGTCAGCTCGCCGCCGGTGTCGGGGTACGACTGCGGCGGCGACGGGTCGCCCGTGTAGGCAAGCCCGAGCGCCAGATGCTCGAGCCGGCCGGTACCGAGCACCGGCCTGGGGATGATGTCGAACACCTCGGCCGCCGGCTCGAGCGAGACCTCGAGCCGCCGCGGTCCGCCCTCGACCGGCACCGTGGCCACCACGTACCGCCCGGCGCCCGAGCCGCGCAGAGCCCAGCCGGCCGCGCGGCCGGTGTCGCCGTTGCGCACCTGGATCATCGCCTGCCCGTCGACCGGCCCGCGCCAGAACAGGTCGATCTCGCCGATCGGCTCGCCGCCGAGGTCGACCTGCCAGCGCCCGTCGCCGCCGCCAAGCCGCCGCGGCGGCTCGGGCACCGCCTCGCCGCGCACGTAGTCGGCCAGCAGGGCGTAGAGCCGCCGCTCGTGCGGAGCGTCGGCGCGGGCGCAGGCCTCGACGTTGTCGCGGCCCAGGTAGTAGGCCGTGGCCGCCTGCTTGTAACCGAGCCGCCCGCCGTCGACCAGGTAGTCGCGCCAGTATTCGAGCGCGCGCGGGTCGCGGAAGGCCATCGGCAGCTCGATCTCGACGCCCAGCCCGCGCTCGCGGCTCTCCTCGGCGCAGGTCCACAGCCGGTCGCGCCGGATGCCGCCGCCGTGGTCGCTGAAGAAGGCGTAGTTCGGCTGCATGATCGCCACGTCGATGCCGCACTCACGCCAGCGGTCCCAGCCGGTGGCGCGATACCAGGGAATCCAGAGCAGCCGCAGCCCGCGCCGGTGCACCGCCTCGGCCGCCGCGCGGGCGAACGGCTCGTCGGCCGGCGGGATGGTCTCGTGCATCCAGTAGCACCCCCACAGCTCGAGCCGACGGAATCCCGCCGCGGCGAACCGCTCCTGGGCCGCGCCGACGAACCGGTCGATCGCCGCCAGGTCGGTCAGCCGGGGGATCATGAGCATCACCCGCCGCAGCCCGGGCGGCTCGCCGAGCACCTCCGCGGCGCGCTCGATCGCCGCCTCGAGCGCGGCCAGGTCGCGATCCGGGGCGAACCAGGTGTCGAGGAAGCCGTCCAGGTCGGCCTCGGTCATGGTGCCGGTCATGGTCGATTCGCCGCTGACGCCGGTCATGTTAAGGAACAGGAAGGCGTCGAACAGCCAGGCCGCCGGCCGGCCGTCGCGCACGTCGGCGACGAAACAGAGCAGGTCGTCGGCGGTGCGGGTGGCGCGGTCGTAGATCAGCGCGCAGTGGTGGAACCCGGCGGCCGCGGGCGAGGGATAGTCGGCCCGGCCGGCCAGCGCGGCGAGGGGCAGGGCGAGCAGTGCGTGGGCCGCGCGGCTCATGGCACATCCTCCCCGCCAACGAGGCGCGCACCATCGGCCGTGAGCGGCGGCCAGCGCCATTCGTCCAGCACTCCGCTTACCCCGACACCTGTGTAGCCGCCGTGTCGCACCACCCGCGCGCCGTTCACACCATGCGCCAGGGCGCGGGCGATCGTGTCGGCCCATTCCAGATCTGCGAGGCGCGCCAACTCCGGCAGCAGGTCGGCGGTGACCCGCTCCACCTCATCGAGCCCCGCCTCGTAGGTTGGCGCCAACAGGCGCGCCGCCAGCTCGACACGCTCGACCGGCCCGGGTAGCCGATCGCGCGGCGCCTGCTCCATCGCGCGCTGTGCCGAGCGCCAGAATCGCTCCTGTGTCGGATGTAGTGCCGGCATGTCCTGGCAGAGCAGCCGTTCGGCTCGGTAGTACCAACACCAGCGCGCATACGGCGTCCCAGCCCAGTACTCCGGCTCCGGCTCGGTCACCCACTGCCACGAGCCGCGAGGACCGCGCGAACGGTTCGGTGCCGACCACAGCTCCCAAGCGCGGCCGGTCGGCGCGGTCACCACGATCTCGACTGCCGGCGCCGGCAATCGCTCCTCGGAGCGCCACCGCCGCGGACCGTCGGCAGGGATGCGAAACTGGACCCGGTAACGCCCCTCGTCCAGCTCGTGCGACCAGCGCAAGTCCCACCACACGACAAAGCTCTGGCCGGGCTCCAGGCGGACCCCGGAATAGCTCCTCCGTTCGTAGGAGATCATGTCCGCCCGCTCCCACCGGTCGGCGGGTAGCATCTCCCATGCGTCGTCAATCCGGCGTTCGATGGCCACCGGAGGCGGGAGCCTCGCATCACCGCCACGGCTCCATTGCCAGAACGGCAGGACGTCGGCCGGCTCAGCGCCGGTGTTCGCGAAACGCAGGCGGCAGAACACCGGCTCGCCGCACACGACGGTGTCCGCCAGCGGCGCCACGTCGACCTCGACCGCGGCGGCGGCCAGCGCGGCGAGCGGCAAGGCGAGCAGTGCGTGAGAAATTCGGGGACACACGACCTATTTCCCTCCTGGCCGCCCGGCCGTTCGCGTCCGGAACCGACAGGCCACGGATGCGCTCCCACTAGATGCACCTGGTTGGGCATCAGGTCGAGATACAGCCGGTGGCCTCCGTCGCTGAAGAACGTCGGCAAACACCGAATGCCCCGCTGCGTGACATGGTGCGAAACCCCGGGCAGCACGACCTTCGCT
>CAYONP010000112.1:0-16656 GCA_964405335.1 uncultured Fimbriimonadaceae bacterium | reverse complement strand
GGGGCGTGAGCCCGTTCCACCAGACCGTCAGCGGCGGGGTGCCGATCCAGTTGCAGCCGGCCAGGTCGGCGTCGCCGTCGCCGTCGAGGTCGCCGGCGACCAGGTTGTGCGAGCCGTCACGGCCGATCACCAGCCGGCGCACCCGCCCGCCAAGCAGCCAGACGACCACCTCCCTGACCTCGGCTGTGTGCATCGCCGCGGTGGCCAGGTCGCGCCGGCCGTCGCCGTCGAAGTCGGCCACCGCCAGGCTGTGCACGCCGGTCGCCTCGCGGGCGAGCAGGTGAGGCCGCCAGCCGCCATCGGTCGCCTCGTACCATTCGATGCGGAAGGTGCCCTCCGACGGCGTGTAGGCGATGTCCATCCGCGCGTCCCCGCCCAGGTCGGCCACCTCGACTTTCACGTCGCGGCCGATCCAGTCGGGCGCCACGGTGCGCCGCTCCCAGGCCGCGGCGGCGTAATACTCGCCGCCGACGACCAGGTCGAGCCGGCCGTCGCCGTCGACGTCGGCGACATCGAGCCCCTCGCCGCCGGAGCAGCCGACGGTCTGGTGCTCCCACCTTTCACCACGGTTGAGCCACAAGTGGATGGTCTCGCCCTTCGGCCGCGCCGCGGCGTCGAGCCGGCCATCGCCGTCGATGTCGCCGACTTCGACGTCGTGGTCGTACTGCCCGCTGATGCCGATCAGATGCCGCTGCCAGCCGGGGTTCTCGAACCAGAGCAGTCCCGTCAGTCCGTCAGGCACGACGATGTCGATGTCGCCGTCGCCGTCCACGTCGCCGGTCTCCATATCGGTGGTGAACTCCTGCTGGCAGACGGCGATGCGATGCGCGGTCCATGGATTGCGTGAGTACCAGTTCAACTCGCGGCCGCCGGCGACCGGGTCGAGCAGGCCGTCGCCGTCGAGGTCGCCGAGCGCTTTGCAGTCGCCCGAGAAGCCGGCGTCGACCACCTCGGCCCGGAACGTCGGTCCGGCGGCCAGAGCGAGGAGCAACAGGCAGGTGCGCATCGCGGGCTCCTGAGTGAGTCTGCGCGCGGCGCGCCCGCCTGTCCAGCTACTCGATCGGCATCACCGCCTCGCGCCCACGGCCGACGCAGACGGCGATCACCGGCGCGATGTCGCGGCTCAGCCGCTCGACCAGCGCCCGCGCCTCGGCCGGCAAGTCGGCGTAACGGCGGCACCGGTCGATCCCGGCCGGCAGCGGGTCGGGCGCGTCGTCGAGGCCGGCCAGCACGCCGAGGCCGGTGAGCACAATGCCATCGACGCCGTTCAGCTCGACGGCCTCTCGGACCGCCGGCACGTCGAGCCAGCCGACGCGGCGCGGACGGCCGGTGGAGGTGCCATACTCGCCGCCGTGCTCGCGCAGCCGTTCGGCCGGCGCGCCGGTGATTTCGGTCGGGAAGGGCCCGGCGCCGACGCGCGAAGTGTAGGCCTTGACCACGCCGATCACCCGGCCTATCGCCCGCGCCGGCACGCCCGCGCCGCTGTGCACGCCCAGCGCCGTGCAGTGCGATGAGGTGACGAAGGGATAGGTCCCGTGATCGACGTCGAGCAGGCTCGAGTGCGCGCCCTCGAACAGCACCCGGCGGCTGGCCAGGGCGTCGCGCAGCAGCGGGGTCACATCGCCGATGAACGGCCGTAGCCGCTCGGCCACGGCGGCCAGCTCGTCGCTGAGCCGGTTCGGCGCGACGTCCAGCCCGCTCAGCATCGCCTCTTTGATCGGCGCGACCTCGGCGATGCGGCGACGGAGCGTGCCTTCGTCGAGCAGCACCTCGGCCCGCACGGCGGTCACGCGCAGCGCTTTGTCGGCATAGCACGGGCCGATGCCGCGGCCGGTGGTGCCGATGGCCGCCCCTCCGGCAAGCGCCTCGAGCCGCCGCTCCTGCTCGCGGTGCCAGGGCAGCACGAGATGCGCCGTGGCAGCGATGCGCAGGTTGCCGTCGACCTCGACGCCGCGTGCGCGCAGCTGATCGATTTCGTTGGCGAGGAGGAACGGGTCGAGCGCGGTGCCACCGGTGATCAGGTTCAGGATGCCAGGCCGGACGATGCCCGAGGGCACCAGGTGGAGGGCGAACCGCTCGCCGGCGACCTCGACGCTGTGCCCGGCGTTGGCCCCGCCGTTGAAGCGGACGACTACGTCGTAGTCGTCGGCCAGCCAGTCGACCACCTGGCCCTTGCCCTCATCGCCGTACTGCAGACCGACCACGACGGTGTGGGGCGCGCGACCGCGCCCATCGAATGTGGACATGCAAGGCTCCCACGGCCGGTCGGGTGATGCCCGGACCCAGGGCTCCGTGCGAGCTTTGCCTTTTGCCGACCGGCCGATAGAGCGGGTCGTCGGTGATCCGCACCCGGATGGGAGCGCTCGCCTGGTCTGACACCGCGCATCGTACCACAGCCGCGCGCGGCGCGCCATCAGGCCGGGCCGGGGGTCAGGCCCTCGGGCAGCGGCAGGTCGAGCTGCGATTCGGGCGCGTCGGCCAGGCTGGCGCGGTGAGCCGCAACGGCCACCGCGATGTCGGCCAGCACCTCGGGATGTTCGCCGGCCAGGTTGTACTGCTCGCCCGGGTCGTGCTCCAGGTTGAATAGCAGTGGCGGATCGTGCTCGGTCGGGCCGTCGTTGCCATAACCGGGATGCGTGACGTAGTGCGCCTTCCATGGCCCCAGCCGGGCGGCCATGAAGCGCCGGCCACGCCAGTAGAACATGTCCCGCCGCGGGCTCGGCGCGCCGGCGGTCAGCATCGGCAGCAGGTTGTGGCTGTCGAGCGTGCGGTCGCCCGGCGGCTCGCAGCCGGCCAGCGCGCAGCCGGTGGCCATCAGGTCGAGCGTGCTGCCCAGGCCGGTCAGCGTCTGGGCCGGCGCGATGGCTCCGGGCCACCAGGCGATGGTCGGCTCGCGCATGCCGCCCTCCCAGGTGCTGCCCTTGCCGCCGCGGAGCAGCCCGGCCGAGCCGCCGCGCAAGCGCTGAATCAGCCAGGGACCGTTGTCGCTGGTGAAGATCACCAACGTCTGCTCAGAGAGCTTGAGCCGGCGCAGGGTATCGATGATCTGCCCGCAGCTCCAGTCGAGCTCTTCGACCACGTCGCCATACAGCCCGCGGGGGCTGGTGTCCAGGAATCGGTCCGAGGCGTATAACGGAACGTGCGGGAAGGTGTGGGCGAAGTAGAGGAAAAACGGCCGCGCCTGGTTGGCCTCGATGAAGCCGACCGCCCGCTCGGTGTAGCGGCGGGTGAGAGTGGTCTGGTCGGCCGGCTCTTCGATCACCCGCTCGTCCTCCATCAACGGGCAGGGGCGCATGTCGTTGCTGTAAGGAATACCATAGTAGTGATCGAATCCGCGCCGAGTCGGCAGATACTGTGGCAGATGACCAAGGTGCCATTTGCCGATGCAGGCGGTGTGGTATCCAGCCTGTTTGAGTCGGTCGTCGAGGGTGATTTCGTCGGTCGGAAGTCCGCCGCCGGAGTTGGGAAAGAGCACCCGCCGTCGGTCGCTGGCCATGCCGTTCCGCATCGGGTAGCGGCCGGTCAGCAGCGCGGCGCGGCTGGGGGTGCAGACCTCGGCGGCGCTGTAGAACTGGGTCAGCCGGGCGCCCTCGGCGGCCAGTCGGTCGAGGTGCGGCGTGCGCAGGGTCGGGTGGCCGAAGCAGCCGAGGTCGCCGTAGCCGAGGTCGTCGGCGAACAGGATAACGAGGTTCGGCGGTCTTCGCGCGGCCCGGGCGGGCAGGGCGGCGGCGGCCGCGGCGGCGCCGGCGGCGCGGAGGAAGTCGCGGCGGGGCAGCGTTGGCATGGGCGGCTCCGGGTGGGGATTCGCCGGGTGATCCCGAACGTCCTCGTCGGCCGCCGAGCGGGGATGTTGGGCTTCTCAGGGTCGGCGAAAAACGGGTCTTGACACGCCGATGGGGGTGTGTTATGGGTACACCGAGGGGTCGGCCGCCATGATGGCCGCAGGCAAGGGAAAGGGTGATGAGGTCGGCGCTGGTGGGGGCGATGGTGCTGGTGGCGGCGCTGCCAGGCTTGTGCTGTCGGATTCTGCCCGACGTAGGCAAGTCGGAACAGAACAGCTACTGCGTCCAAGTTATCCCGCCCTGCATCGAGACGGGGTGCAACAACCGGGCTGTGGCTCGATGGCTCAATGCGCAGGGGCAACAGGTGTACCCCGCGGGTCCGGGACAAGTGTGGTTCACCGTTCCAGAAGGCGGCGATGCCTGCCTTGAGGTCAACGAAGACGAGGGGGAGTGCACCTACCAGGTGACCAGCAGGTGGGTCAAACGTGTCGGGACGTCTGTGCGCGGTGCCTGCCAGGGAGGCGGCTTGCCCGGCATGACCTGCGGGACGACGAGCGTCCCTTGCGCAACGCTGACGGCCTACACAAGCGCCGATAACTGCGTCTTCTCAGAGGGAGACGTCGAAGGCGTTGCGGTGGTCACCTGTGGCTGCCCGCTGGGAGGGATCGAGCCGGGAGGCCTTGAGCTCATCCAGTCGAGCGAGCTGAGCTGGTGACGCAGCACTGCGACCGAGGCCGAGACAGCCTGCCCGCTGGCCAGATGCTCGCCTCGTCCATCACCCTGCTGCTTCTCTCCGCACTGCTGTCGGTCGGCGTCGTCGCGCAGCCGGTAACCACGCCGTCCCTGGCAGACGTCACGCGCGGGTTGGACTCACGGTTCGGCTCGGCGGAACGCATCAGCGTCCTGATTGGCAAACTGTCGTTCGTGGACATGGAACGACCGGGCGGACAGCCGGTGCTGTGGCCTGCGCAGGCGTCGAGCGTGAGCTACCGACGCGACGGCGACGCTCTGCGGTATCACGCCATCTACTGCCTGCCGGACGCCGACGCGATGCGCCGTCCAGGTGGCCTCAATGCCGAGTTCGTGTACCAGGACTTCGAACGGCGCTATGTCGCGAGCATACGACAGATTGAACTGCCAGTCCACGGTAATCTGCAGATTCAGAACGTCGTCGACACGCCACAGGACCACGAGTCCTGGGTCCCATATGTACTGGGGCTATCAGGAGCCAATCGGTCCCTGGCCGCGGCTCTCTCCGGCGAGGCGCGCATCGTGGGCTGGGAGGACCATGGCGGCATCGCTTGCGTACGCGTCGACGATCGGCAGACCTCGTGGTGGTTCGCGCCTGAACTCGGTTTCGCGCCGATCCGCAAACTGGTCTCCGCCACAACCCCCGGAGGCGCTCAGCAAGAGACCGAGGTCCGGTGGCTTGACTTCCGACCGGCGCCAGGCGCCGAGCTTCTCGCGCTTCCACGGCGCCGCACCAATCTGGTGAGGGAGAGGACCGCACGCGATGGCGCTGAGGATCCGCCCTGGCGCTGTGCCTCGCTGATCGTATACGCCATAGCCTCGGTGCAGGTCAACGACGCGGTCACCGTACAGCCCTGGCCGGCCAGTGTACCGCTGCTCGTCGGCGGGTGGTTCCAGAACCACATCACCGGCCTGCCTGAGCAACCGACCACCGTCGGCTACAGCATCGACCAGCTCCGCCGCGCGCTGTGGGAGGATGAGCTGCCGTTCGGGCTCGACCTGCCCGAGATCCACGAGCTCCGCGCCTACCAGGCCGAACTCGCCGCTCAGGCCGAGGCCGAGGCGGAGGACGAAGGATGAGCCTCTGCCTTTGCGCGCTGGACTCGCCGCGGCGCCGGCCGGCGATGAGGGACAGGCACTCGGCCATTGCCTGCTCGCCTATGCGCGGCTGGTGGGTCACGAGTTACCCGCCGGCCAAGCCGTAACACTCGCCGCGCCCGACGATCCGGTCGCCTCGGCGGCGCGATTGGGCATGACGCTGGTCGCCACCGAGTAGCCACTGGCCGAGCTGCTCTCGGACGGCGTGCCGGTGCTCGTGCACCTCGCTGAGCCGCCCGGCTATGCGGTGGTCGCGGGCGGCGACGATCGGTGGCTGCAGTTGGTGCGCGACGAGCGTCTCGGCGTCGAGGTCCTGCCGCGCGAAGAGGTCGAGCCGGCGCTCGGCCGGTGCTGGCGTTCGCCGGCGCCGACCGCCCAGGATCCCGCGCCACAGGTGGCCGTCGCCGCGCCGCATCTCGTGATTGAGAAGGCCTTCCTCGGCCAGGAAGTGCTCCATCCCTTCGCCATTGAGAACCGGGGCACGGCGCCGCTGCGCGTGCGCAGCGCGGCCTCGTCGAGTTCGTGTACCCAGGCGCAACCGGGCGATCTGGTTGTCGAGCCCGGTGAGTCGGCGGAGTTCGAAGTCAGGCTGCAGGTGGTGGAGCTCGGCACGGTGCATCAGCACCTGTGGCTAGCCACCAATGATCCACGTCGGCCGATGCTGCCGTTGTCCCTGACGGCCGAGTCGGGTCGTGGCATCACGGTGCATCCTGATCACCTGCGCATCGCCGGAACGACCGAGAGCAGCCGTGAAGTCGGCGTCAGGCTACTCGGTCCGCCCGGATTCAGGGTCCGGTTTGCGTGTGGCGAGCCGGACGAGATCGACGTCCGGGTCGGCCGCCGGTCTGAGGGTGAGGATCGGGTCGAGTACGTGCTGGTCGTGTTCACGATGCCAGGACAGCCGGGCCCCGCGTCGTGCGAGCTGGTCATCCGGACGAACCACCCTGACTTCGAGGAGCTGCGGCTGCCCGTCTCGATCCTCCGGTCCGCGCCCTAACCTCACGCCGCCTGCCGCACCGGCTGGGCGCCGGCGGTCAGGTCGAGCATCGTCTCGAGCGCCCGGCGGGCCCAGCGCGCCGTCTCGTGACCGACGCGGATCTCGTTCGGCACCCGCCCGGCGACCAGCTCCTCGAGCGACCAGCAGAGGTGCTGCGGGGTGATCCGATACATCGTCGCGCACTGGCAGCGGCAGTCGTCGAGGCTGACGATGGTCTGCTCGGGATGCCGCTTGGCCAGCCGATTGACCAGGTGGATCTCGGTCCCGACGGCCCACTTGCTGCCGGGCGGCGCCGACTCGATCTGCTGGATGATGAACTCGGTCGACCCGGCCAGGTCGGCCAGTCGCACCGTCTCGAACGGGCACTCGGGGTGGACCAGCACACGGCAGCCGGGGTACTCGGCCCGGGCGCGGTGAACGTGCTCGGGCAGCATCCGCGAGTGCACCGAGCACCAGCCCTTCCAGAGAATGACTCGGGCGTCGGCGAGCGCCTCTTCGCGGTTGCCGCCGAGGTCTTCGCGCGGGTCCCAGACAATCATCTGGTCGAGCGGAACGCCGAGCTTGTAACAGGTGTTGCGGCCAAGGTGCTGGTCGGGGAAGAAGATCAACTTGCCGCCCTGCGCGAGCCCCCAGTCGATCAGCTTGTCGGCGTTGCCACTGGTGCAGACCGAGCCGCCGCGGCGGCCGACGATGGCTTTGATGGCGGCGGTCGAGTTGACGTAGGTCAGGGGGACCAGCGGCTCGCCGGGCAGCAGCGCCTCGAGGGTGGCGAACAGCTCTTCGACGTCGGCGGCGTCGGCCATGTCGGCCATCGAGCAACCGGCGCCGAGGTCGGGCAGGATGACCCGCTGGTGCGGCGGCGAGAGGATCGCCGCGCCTTCGGCCATGAAGTGGACGCCGCAGAAGACGATGAAGTCGGCTTCGGGCCGGCTGGTCGAGAGCTGGGCCAGCTTGAGCGAGTCGCCGGTGAAGTCGGCGTACTCGATCACCTCATCGCGCTGGTAGTGGTGGCCCAGGATGGTCAGCCGGCGGCCGAGGGCGAACTTGGCGGCGGCGCAGCGCTCCGCCGTTTCGGCGCTCGACAGCCGCAGATACGACTCGGGCAGCGGTTGCTGCAACAGCATGGTCAACGCTCCGGATGGCTCCGCTGTCAGCCGAAACCGTGAGGCTAGCACTCCTTTCAAGATCCGTCGAGGAATCGTGGCGGCATCGCTCGCGGCCGGCGGCCGACAGGCGGCCGGGCACGGCAATCGCGTCGCGCGGGGAGGGACCGGGGCGGGTCTGGCCAACCAGCGCGATTGACGCGGAGCGCCGCGGCTGTCTATACTGGCCGCGCTGCCAGGGCTACTCGATGAAGAACTGGTCTCGTTCGACCCAGGTCACCGTGCTGCTGGTGGTGGTGCTGCTCGGCTGGGCCATCGTCCGGTCGATCATCTACGGCCGCATGGCGCACATCATCGCCCACGAGGTGGTCACCCAGCGGTCGCTCGAGGCGGCGCGCAGACTGATTCTCAAGCAGAAGCTGGCCCGCGTGTTCAAGGACGGCACCGATCACGCCAAGGGCCAGGCGATCCGCGCCTGCCAGGCGTTGGCCGCCGACCTGACCATGGTCGAGATCGAAGATCACCACATGACCATGGCCGAGGCGGCGGCCGGCGCGTTGGTCGAGTTCCTCGCCGACCTCGAGCTGCCGGTCCGCGCCATGGCCGCCGACGCGCTGGGGCGGATGGGCAAGCCGGCGGCGCACCCGCTGCTCGACAACGCGCTGAACAGCCCCGACAAGGACGTGCGGACCAACGCCACGCTGGCGCTCGAAGCGATCGGCCATGTCGCCGTGCCGGAGATGATCGAGGCGGTCAAGACAGGCAAGCCGACGATGCGCATCGGCGCGGCGCGGGCGCTCGGCTCGCTGCGCACGCCACGGGCGGTCGATGCGCTGATCACCGCGCTCAGCGCGCTCGAGCAGGATGTGCGGCTGACCTGCCGCGACGCACTGGTCGAACTCGGCGAGCCGGCGGTCGATCCGTTGATCGACGCGCTCGACAACGCCGACCGGTTCACCCGCCAGCACTCGGCCGAGGCGCTCGGCGAGATCGCCGACGCGCGCGCCGCCGAGCCGCTGCTGGAGCTGTTCGAGGACAGCCACCGGCTAGTCCGCCAGGCGGCCATCTATGCGGTCGGCAAGGTCGGCGAGCCGGTCGCCGTCGAGCCACTGATTGCCACCCTCGACGACCCGGACCGCGACCTGCGCGAGGCGGCGGCGGTGTCGCTCGGCCAGATCGAAGACCTGCGCGGCGTGCCGCGGCTGATCCGCGCGCTGGAAGATGAAGCCGAGGGCGTGGCGCAGGCCTCGGCGGCGGCGCTGGGGCGCATCCGGCCGAGCGATGCCGACCAGCTCACCGCGGTGATCGACGCCGCGCGCTCGAGCAGCGAGGGCACCCGCCTGGCGGCCGTCTTCGCCCTCGGCCGGATCGGCGACGAGCGGACCGCGATGGCGGTGGCCGAACGCCTCGACCCGGCGCGCGAGCGCAGTGTCAAGGTCCGCCGGCGGGCGGCCGAGGCGCTCGGCAGCCTGGCCGCGCCGCGGTCGGTCGAGGCGCTGATCGGCGCCTTCGACGACCCCGACTGGCGAGTGAACTATGCCGCCCAAGAGGCGCTGTCGGCGATTGGCGAACCGGCCGTCGAGCCGCTGGTGGCCAGACTCGCCGGCGCCGGGCTCCGGGCCCGCTATGCGCGCAAGGCGCTGGTCGGCATGGAGACGCCGCCGGTCGATCGCCTGGCCGCGCTCGTCCGCGGCGGCGGCGAGGCGGTCACGCTGGCCGCCACCCTCGCCCTGGTCGACATCGGCAGCGACGAGGCGATGACCTTCCTGCGCGATCTGGCGGTTGACGAGGCGGTCGACCGCGCCGTCCGCCGAGCCGCGCAGCGCGGGCTGGAGTCCAAGGGCATCACCCTCGGCGACGAGGCCGACGAACCGGCCGCCGAGTGAGCCGCCCGGCCGCGCCGCCCGAACTGTCGCGCCTCGACCTCGCCGGCACGCCGCGCGAGATGGGCCGAGCGCACGGCGAGGCCTGGCGGGAGTGCATCCACGAGGTCTGCGAGCACCGGCTCGAGGTCACCATCCGCTTCGGCGGCGGCCACTGCGCTGAGTGGACCCGCGACACGCTCCTCGCCGCGATGGAGCCGTTCGTCGCCGCGCAGGCGGCCTGGTCGCCGGCCGTGCACGACGAGTTCCTCGGCATCGCCGAGGCCGCTGGGGTCAGCCCGGCGGCACTGATGCTCGGCAACGGTTTCACCGACCTGCGCGACTATGCCGCGCTTCGGGCGCCCGACGCCGGCGAGTGCACCACCTTCACCGCCCTGCCCGAGGCGACCGCCGGCGGCGCGCTCTACCTCGGCCAGACCTGGGACATGGACCAGCACATGCTGCCCCACGTCTTCGTCTGCCGGCGCGAACCGCGCGACCGGCCGGCGACGCTCGGCATCACGACCTGCGGCTGCCTCAGCCTGATCGGCCTCAACCAGCACGGCGTGGCCATCGGCAACTCGAACCTGCGCGCGACCGACGCGCGGGTCGGCGTGCATTATCTGGCGGTCATTCACCAGGCGCTGGCGCAGAGCGACCTGGCGGCGGCCGCCGAGGTGGTGCGCGGCGCGCCGCGGGTCAGCGGGCATCACTACTACCTGGCCGACGCGGCGCTGGCGGTCCACCTCGAGACGACCGCGGAGCGGTGCGTCGAACTCGCCCGCGACGCTGACTGCCACGTGCACAGCAACGACTATCGCGACGCCGGCAACCGCGCGCTGGGCATGGCGATCGATCCGCTCGGCCGTTCGATCGAGCGGCGCTGCGCGCTGAGCGCGGCGCTGGCCGCCGGGCCGCCGAGCCTGGAGTCGCTCCAGCGCGGTCTGGAGCACCCCGAGGTGGCGGTGCGCGAGCCGGTGCTGAGCAGCCTGACCTGCGCGGCGGTGGTGATGCGGCCGGCGTCGCGCGAGCTGTGGGCGACCCACGGCGCGCCGGAGCCGGGCGGGTGGCGGCGCCACGCGCTGTAGCAAGGAGTCACCGCGCCGCCGCCGAACCCGCCGGCCGGGCCAGGAGGCCTGAGATGGAGCAGTTCGTCCTCGGCATCGATGTCGGCACGCAGAGCCTGCGGTCGATGATCTTCGACCTGTCTGGCCGGCCGCACGGCAGCGCGTCGCAGCCCTATCAGACGCACCACGACCGCGTCTCGTGGGCCGAGCAGGAGCCCGACGACTGGTGGCAGGCCTGCGTCGCCACCGTGCGCCAGGCGGTCGCCGAGGCGGGGATCGAGGCCTCGCAGATCGTCGGGCTGAGCGTCGACTCGACCAGTTGCACCATGCTGCCGGTCAAGTCCGACGGCCGGCCGCTGCGCCGCGCGCTGCTCTGGATGGATGTCCGCGCCGTCGAGCAGGCGGCGCGGGTGACCAAGACCAAGCACCCTCAGCTCAAGTACGTGAGTTGGGTCGAGTCGCCCGAGTGGATGATCCCCAAAGCGCTCTGGGTCAAGGAGCATCAGCCGGAGATCTGGTCTGAGGCCGATCTAATCGTCGAGTGCCAGGACTGGATGATCCATCGCCTGACCGGTCGCTGGACGGCCTCGATCAACCAGGTCACCTGCAAGTGGAACTACGCCAAGCCCGAGGGCGGATGGCCGGCCGATCTGCTCAAGCAGCTTGGCTTCAGCGACCTGCTGGGCAAGTGGCCCCCCGAGGTGAGCGCCGTCGGCCAGCCGGTCGGCACGCTGACCCGTGCCGCGGCCGACGAGCTGGGCCTGACCACCGACGTGGTGGTGGCCCAGGGCGGGATCGACGCCTACACCGCGATGCTCGGCCTGGCGGTGACGCAGCCGGGTCGGATGGCGCTGGTCATGGGCACCTCGACCTGCCACATGGCGCTGTGCGAGAGTGGGCTGTTCGAGACTCATGTGTGGGGCCCCTATCCCGACGCGCTGCTGCCCGGCACCTGGATCCTCGAGGGCGGGCAGACCACCACCGGCGCGATTGTCACCTGGTTCCGCGACCAGTTCGGCGCCGCCGCCGAGGCGCTGGCCGCCGAGCGCGGGGTCGAGGTCTGGGACGTACTGGACGAACAGGCGGCCGCCGTGCCGGCGGGCAGTGAGGGGCTGGTGCTGCTCGACTACTTCCAGGGCAACCGCACGCCGCTGCGCGACCCGAAGGCGCGCGGCAGCGTGGTCGGCCTGTCGCTCAAGCACACCGCGGCGCACCTGTTCCGCGCCATCTACGAGGGCACCGCCTTCGGCACGCGGCACATCCTGGAGGACCTCGCCGCCGGCGGGTTCCGGGCCAGCGGCATCTACGCCTGCGGCGGCGGGACCAAGTCGGCGCTCTGGCTGCAGATCCACGCCGACGTCTGCGGTGTGCCGCTCTACCTCACCGAAGTGCCCGACGCCACCTGCCTGGGCACCGCGATCTGCGCCGCGGCCGGCGCAGGCTGCTATCCCTCGGTCGCCGAGGCGGCCGGCGAGATGGTGCATGTGACCCGGAAGATCGATCCCGATGCCGCGGCGCGCGCCGCCTACGACTTCATGTATGAGAAGTATGTCGGGCTCTATAAGCCGCTGCGCGACACGATGCACGCGCTGGCCGAGCGGACGGCGGATTAGGAGCGGCGATGACCACGGCCCCGTCGTCGCACAAGCTCGCCTGGCCGGTGCGCGGCCTGTTCATGCTGGTCGCCGTCGCCGCCGGCGGCGTGCCGGTCTATCTGCTGCTGCCCGATGCGGCGATCGAGCAGGCGCTCGGCTGGCTCTTTCCGCCCAACCTCGACCTCGGCGACCCGGAGTTGCTGACCAGTTGGCGCGGCATCCTGGCGGGCGCGGCGGGACTGCTGGTCTGTGCTCTGTTTTATGCCGTGGTGCTCTGGCTCCGCCGGCGGCTGGCCAGGGCGCGCCAGCGGCGCGAGGAGCGGGCACCGCTGGCCGTGCTGCGGCGGGCGCTGAAGTCGCACGACTCCGACCGCATCTCGGCCGCGGTGCGCGAGGTGGCCGAGCGGCGCGGTGATGAGGTGGTCGACGACCTGATCGGCGAGCTGAGCCGCGCCGGCGACCCGAACCTGCGGCTGGAGCTGGCCGCGGCGCTCTACCAGATCGGCCGGGCGGTCACCGCCGAGGTGGAGCTGCTGCCGCGCGGGTGAGGTGCCATGGACCGCCAGCCGCTCTCGGCGCAGCAGGGCGAGATCGAGTTCCGCGCCCGCCTGGTGCGCCAGCAGGTCGAGGGTGCCGCCGAGTTCGCCGATGAGCACGACGCCGCCGGCATCGAGGCGATCCTGGCCGAGCGCATGGCCGACACCGAGGCGAAGCTGCGCGAACTGCAAGCGACCGGCGTACCGCTCTCGCCCTACTTCGAGCTCGGCGCCGAGCGTGGCCAGCGCAGCCTGGTGCTCGAGAACCGGCTCGACGCCCGCGGCGCGGCGGGCGACATCTCGGCCGACATGCTGCGCAGTTGCGCTCACTACGCCGAGCGGTTCGACCTCGCCCGCCTGCCGCTTCGCCTCTGCTGCGACGCCAATCGGCTGCCGCTCCGCACGGCCAGCCTGCCGTTCGTCTTCTGCTACCAGACCCTGCACCACTTTCCCGATCCGGCGCCGATCGTGGCCGAACTGCGCCGCGTGCTGGTCCCCGGCGGCTGGCTCTACTTCGACGAGGAGCCGATCCGCCGGCTGCTCCGCCTGCGGCTCTACCGCGCCGCGCCGATCTACTCGACCTCCGCTCAGCGGGCGAGCCGCTGGCGGCAGAAGCTCGACTCGTTCTGCGCCGCGCGGGTGTGCAACGAGGAGGCCTTCGGCATCGTCGAGAACGACGACATCACCCTGGCGCAATGGCGACGGGCGCTGGAGGGTTTCGACGGCGAGGTGACGCTGCACACGGTGCACGGCATCGAGACCGACCTGTTGCGTCCACGGCGCCGCGTCCATCGCGTGCTGGCGCACCTGTTCGGTGGGGTCATCGCGGGCCTGGTGCGCAAGCCGGGTGAACCTGAGCCGTGGGTCGAGCGGATCGAGCAGGCGCTGGTCTGCCCGGCCTGCTTGGCGCAGGGGTCCGAGGTGTCGCTGTCGCCGGAGTGGCGTTGCCCGTCGTGTGGCGAGACCTACCCCGAGCGCGACGGCGTGCGGTTGCTGTTGCCGCCCGAGCAGCGGCGGGCGCTCTATCCGGAGTAGGTCGCGTTGACGCTCGCGCTGCGGCCGGTGTAACATACCGCCCAGCGAGCGGGCGATGGCGAAGAAGATCCTGGTGGTCGACGACGAGGTGCACATCGTCCGCATCCTGCGCGATACCCTGAGCCGCCGCGGCTATGAAGTCCTGACCGCCGGCGACGGCGACGAAGCGGTGCGGCTGGCCAAGGCCGAGACGCCCGACCTGATCTTCCTCGACGTGATGATGCCCAACATGACCGGCTTTGAGGCCTGCGAGCTGATGCGCCAGGAGGCGACTCTGGCGGCGACGCCCATCTTCCTGCTCACCGCGCGGGGACAGGAGCGCGACGTGCAGTATGGCGAGCAGGTCGGGGCGACGCGCTACCTGACCAAGCCGTTCAGCCCGCGGCAACTGGCCGCCCTGGTCGACGAGACGCTGGGTGGCGCCGCCTGACGGCGGCCGGCTTGTCGCCAGCCTCCCCACCCTCATCCGCGACCGTTTCGCCGTCGTCAGCAAGGCCGCCGGCGGACGGGCCTGGCTGGTCGGCGGGACCGTCCGCGACCTGATCCTGGGCCGCGACGGCGGCGACGTCGACCTGGCCGTCGAGACCGATGCCGCCGCCCTGGCCCGCCGCGTGCCCGCGGCCATCGTCAAGAACACCATCTTCGGCACGGTGACCGTCGCCTGGCCCGACGGCGCTCAGTGGGACCTGGTCACCGCCCGGCGCGAGAGCTACCGCGAGCCGGCGGCACTGCCCGAGGTCGAGCCGGCCGACCTGGCCGCCGACCTGCGCCGGCGCGATTTCGGCATCAACGCGCTGGCGCTCTCCATCACCGGCGAGCTGGTCGATGTCACGGGGGGCCTGGCGGACCTGGCCGTGCGGCGGGTGCGGGCGCTGCATCCGCGCAGCTTCATCGACGACCCGACGCGGCTCTTCCGCGCCACCCGCTATGCCGCTCGGCTCGGGTTCGGCATCGAGCCCGAGACGGCGCGCTGGATGGAGCAGGCTGTCGCCGCCGGCCTGGTCGACCGGCTCAGCCCCGACCGGCTGCGTCACGAGTTGGAGCGCACGCTCGACGAGGCCGATTTCGCCGCGCAAGCGACGGCCTTGTCGCCGCTGCTGGTCACCATCGACCCGGCGCTCGGCCACTCGCCGCGCCGCATCGAGGGGGTCGAGCGCCTGCTCGCCGAGCGGCCCGACCTGTGCGCCGGCGCACAGCGCTGGCTGCTGCGGCTGATCAGCCTGCTGCCGAAAGACGAGGTGTGCGAGGCGGCGGGCCGACTGACCGCCCGGCTCTGCCTCGACCGGCGCCAGCGCGAGGCGCTCGAGGCCTTTGGCGATTTGATCGTCCGGCCGCTCGGCGACGCGTCGCGGTCGGTCGTGGTCGCCCGGCTCGAGGGCCTGCCGCTCGAGGCGGTGTTAAGCTATG
Organism: uncultured Fimbriimonadaceae bacterium; assembly: GCA_964405335.1. Lineage (GTDB taxonomy): Bacteria > Armatimonadota > UBA10988 > UBA10988 > UBA10988 > CAYONP01. Next base: position 1,424 of record CAYONP010000112.1, on the reverse strand, counting down.
CGGCGCGCAAGCCGGGCGAGCTGGAGCGGATCGCCTGGTTTCTTGAGCATGGCCGACACATCACGCCGCTGCTCGACGGCCATGCGTTGATGGCCGGCGGGCTTGCGCCCGGCCCGCTGCTCGGGCGCATCCTGGCCGAGCTGCGCGCGGCGAGGCTTGACGGCAAGGTCGAAACCATCGACGATGAGTGGGCGTTGGCCAGGGGCTTGGCGGCGAGGTCACGGTGATGTGGAGCCCAGACGAGATTAGTGCCGAGCGGCTGCTTCAGGTCGTCCTGATGAGCCCGGTCTTCCTCTTCGCCCTGACCATCCACGAGTACGCCCATGCCTGGATGGCCAAGCAGTTCGGCGACCGCACCGCTGAGGAACAGGGCCGGCTGACGCTCAACCCAATCGCGCACATCGACCCGACTGGCCTGCTCGTCTTCCTGCTCTCGTGCTACGCCGGAATCGGGTTCGGCTGGGCCAAGCCGGTGCCGGTCCGGCTGGCGAACTGCCGCGAGCCGCTCAAGGCGATGTTCTGGGTCGCGATTGCCGGGCCGCTGAGCAACCTGCTGCAGGCGCTGGTGGCCATTTTGGTGCTCGTCTTCCTCGGTCTGCTCGGCGCGCCGTCGGCCAGCGCGGTGGCGTCGGGCATCGACCCGATCTTCACCGAGAGCGGGCTGTCGCTGCCCGCGGTGCTGGCCTGCATCACGGGCTACTACCTGACCATCAACCTGATCCTGATGTTCTTCAACCTGGTCCCCATTCCGCCGCTCGACGGCGGGCGCGTGCTGGTCAGCCTGGCGCCCTACAAGATTGCGCGGTTCGCCGCCTCGCTCGAGCAGTACGGCTTCATGATCCTCTTCGCGATGATGTTCCTGGGCGTGTTCCAGTACCTGTTCATCCCGCTCATCTATGTCATGGCCGGGATCGTGATCGTGTTTCAGTTGCTCGGCTTCGGATAGGGGACGGTTCCATGCCCAAGCGGGTCTTGTCGGGCATCAAGCCCACCGACCAGCAGCTCCATCTCGGCAACTACTACGGCGCTCTCGTCCAGTTCGTCGAGCTGCAGGCGAGCGAAGAGAACTACATCTTCATCGCCGACCTGCACGCGCTGACGACCATCCACGACCCGGCCGAGCTGCGCGCCAACACGCACGAGGTGGCGGTCGAGTATCTCGCCTGCGGGCTCGACCCGGTCAAGAGCGTGCTGTGGCGGCAGAGCGACGTGCCCGAGGTATGCGAGCTGACCTGGCTGCTCTCGTGCGTCACCGGCATGGGGCTGCTCGAGCGCGCCCACGCCTACAAAGCCGCGCGCGACGAGGGGCGCGAGGTCAACATGGGGCTGTTCTGCTACCCCATCCTGATGGCCGCCGACATTCTGGCCTATCAGTCCGACCTGGTGCCGGTAGGCGAAGACCAGGTGCAGCACATCGAGATTAC